>JAEUPP010000049.1 GCA_016790075.1 Rhodanobacteraceae bacterium
GCAGGCAATCCCGGCCTGGGCCGGGATTGCCATTCGTGCAATGACAGTTACGGTGTGAAGCTGCCGGTCAGGCTGGCGCCCGAATAGGCGGCGTAACCGTTGAGCATCACGTAGTAAGTCCCCGCCTGCGCGGTCGTGATGTTGCAGGTCTCGTTGTTGCCACCCTGGAACGGACGGCAGTCGTAGCTGCTCAGGGTCGGCGCTGAACCGAACTTGACATACAGGTCCGCATCACCCGTGCCACCGCTCAGGACGAACTTGAGGTTGGTCGCACCGGCCGGCACGGCCAGGGTGAAGGTCTGGGTCGCATTGAGTGCACCCGACAGACCCGTACGCGGCACACCGTTCTGCAGAGCGCTGCCGCCGCCGCCGCCGGTGGTGTAGCTGCCGGTCAGGCTCAGCCCCGAGAACGCCGCATAGGCACGCACCAGCACGTGGTAGGTACCGGCCTGGGCCGTGGCGATGTTGCAGGTTTCGGCATTGGTCGAACCATCCGACTTGCAGTCATAGGTCGTCGTGGTCGGCGCGGAACCGAACTTCACATACAGGTCCGCATCCCCCGTGCCACCGCTGGTGACGAACTTCAGACCGGTTGCACCCGCCGGCACCACCATGGTGTAGGCCAGGTTCACACCTGTTGCTGCGGCGAGTCCGGTCTTGGCCACGCCGTTCTGCAGCACCGTATCCGTCGGCGGCGCGGTCACCGTGACCGAGCCCGACTTGGTGTTGCTGGCCCCACCGTTGTCGGTCACGGTCAGGGTGACCGTATAGGTGCCGGCGGCTGTATAGGTCTTGCTCGGGTTGGTCGCGGTCGAGGTGGTGCTGTCGCCGAAGTTCCAGCTGCGCGAGGCAATCGTGCCGTCGGAATCGGTCGAGGTGTCGGTGAAGTTCGCGGTCAGGCCGCTGACACTGGAGGTGAAGTTCGCCACCGGCGGCACATTGCCCGGGCCGCTGCTGACCGTGACCGAGGCGGTCTTGGTATTGGCCGCACCCGCGTTGTCCGTCACCGTCAGCGTGACCGTATAGGTACCGGCTGCGGCGTAGGTCTTGGTGGGATTGGTTGCGGTCGAGGTGGAGCCGTCGCCGAAGTTCCAGCTGCGCGAGGCGATGGTGCCGTCGCTGTCGGTCGAGGAGTCGGTGAAGTTGACCGTAAGGCCGTTGGCCGTACTGCTGAAGTTGGCTACGGGCGGCTGATTGCCTGTCGGGCCGGCAAAACCTCCTATGGCGTAAACGTCTTTGGATTCAGCGGTGCCACCGGATTCATCGCGGTTATCGGTGTAGATCGCCATGATCTCGTTAAGCGCGACATCCATGCCGTTGTAGTCACCCCACTCGAAACTGTCGGCGATATTGCGCGAGGTTACCGTGGTCAGGCGTTGCGCAGTACCCCAGGTCACACCACCGTCCGTCGAGACCGCGTAGTAGATATCGGTCCCGCTACGGTTGCTCGAATGACGCGTGTCGTAGTACATCACGAACACCCGGCCGTTGCGGTCGACCGAGAGCCACTGGTTGAAGCGGTCGACCGTGCTGACGTCGCTGCTGGAATGCGGCGAGGAGATCTGCCAGGTCGCACCACCGTCACGCGAACGTGCGACGCGGATGATGGCGTGGTTCGCCGTCGCCGAGGTGTTGTTCTCCACCGTCGAGGTGTCGGTCCAGGAAACGTAGATGCTGTTGTTGAAGGAGCCGCCGGAACGGTCCGTGTCGACCGAGGTGTAGACGAAGGCGCGCCGCGCTTCCATCGCCGGAATCGGGAAGTCGAAATCGGCATTGGTCGTGCTCACCGTCGTCGCCGCGCCAAACGTCGCGCCGCCGTCGGTGGACTTGGACAGGCGGATGGCCTTGCCGACCGCTCCGCCCGATGTCGCCGGGTAGAAGAAGTACACATTGCCGGCCGTGTCGGATGTGATGTCGCTGCCGATGCCGCGGTTGCTGCCGTCTATCGTAATGGTCGATCCGAACGAAACGCCGCCATTGGTCGAGCGTGCGATCTTCTGGATATTGTTGTCGTGCCAGGAGACGTAGATATTGCCCTTGTGCGGCGACGACGCGTGCATGTCGACGTGGAGGTATTCCTTGTCGGATGTGTTCTGGTTGGACAGGGTCGCGCTGCGCGTCCAGCTGGCACCATTGTCTGTGGATCGATAGAAGTAGACATTTGTGCCACTTCCGACGACCGTCGAAAGTGCGCCTGCGTAGCCGACAGTGCCATCGGGCGACCAGCCGACCGTCGGGTCGCAGCAGGTGTCCGGGAGTGAGATCGCGCTGCCCCAGGTTACGCCGCCGTCGGTGGACCGCCACATTTTCTGGCCACCGCCAGGACCGTTGGTCCCGGCAATCACGATATTCGGGTTGACCGGATTGATGGCGACGGCTGACTCGGCAGCACCTGCCGGCGTGGTAATGCGCTTCTCGCCGCCAAGGAAGTTCTGGAAGATCTGACCGCGGCTGCTTTCCGCATCTCGTGCAGTTTCGTGCACGCGGAAGCGGCCACCGGTATCGGCGGTAATCGCGGTATAGGTAACGCCGTTGATGCGATAGCCCTGGTATTTCGCGAGGTAGCCGTTGAGCGCGCTACGCGGGTACTGCACCGGCCCGAACTTCGGCAGGTCTTTGTTCGCCTTGCGCATTTCAACACGGTAGAACACCGGAATCGCGATGATGGTGTCTGCTTCGCTCTTGGACAGTAGGGCGAGATCCTCGGCGGTCAGGGCGTAGTTACGATCGTCCCACGGGCCCAGCGCCTGCAGCGCGGCGTAGTCGACGCGCTTGTCGACGCCTTTGGTTGCATCGATGGTGAACTCGACGGCGCGGCCAGCGACGGATTCTTCCTCGGCATAGCTTGCAGTGGTGAGGCCGCAGGCCAGTGCTGCAGCTACGAGCAGCGGCAGACGGCCGAACTTCGACGTTATCATTTACTCTCTCCATTTGTGCACAAATTCGCCGGAATGGCCCGGCGCCTCCCGGCGCGAACGAACGTTTGATGGCACCGGAGCCGTAGGCTCCGGGTGGATGCCGTCACAAGTTCTTCGCGCCCCCGAAATGGCAGTTGCCAACTGTGATATCGGCGTAGCTGCCGGTGCCGCGCTTCCCCCGAAGCGCGAGCGGGCGATTGTTTACAGGATGATTCGTGCTCGGTCTATAGACCGACGTCTAGACGTCTAAAAGTCTGACTGTGCGACTGCACCATTTTTTCCGCCCGAATTTCGGGCTTGGTCGGGCCAAGAAGGCACAAGGCGCGAAAACTGTGCTCGTATTGGCGTTTGGCGCTCGTTTCAGCGGAAGCCTGCAGCACGCAGGTCATGTGTGCGGTGCATCAAAACAGAAGCCCTGCCATGCTCAGCTTCAACCCGTTCCGCTGCCGGTCCAGCCGCTTTTTGTTCGCTGTTGCGCTGGCGCAGCCCGTCTTTGCCGGTGATATCACGGCGCATACGACGGCTCCCGCCTCGCCCAGGCCAAAGACAACTTGCCCTCGGTGGGAGGGGTTTTGCCTCTCGCTAAGGCAAATAACGTCGCCAACGAGCCCGGCGAAGATTGATCGACTGCGGCGATGATCACTGCCCGCAGCAGGGGGTGATGCAGTGACGAGCCTGCCGCGCCTGCACTGGCTTTCCGTAGCGGCAATTTCCAAACAGCGCGTTCACCGCTATTGTCCCAGGCTATGTCCGCCGTTCTCTTTATCTCCGATCTGCACCTCGACGACACTCGGCCGCGTGTGACCGAGCTGCTGCTGCAGTTTTTGCGTGGCGAGGCACGAGAGGCGCAGGCGCTGTACCTGCTCGGTGATGTGTTTGAAAGCTGGGTAGGTGATGACGATGACTCAAGGCTGGCGCTCGACGTGCAGCAAGCGCTGGCCGAGCTCACGCGTAGCGGGGTCGAGGCCTATTTCATGGCCGGCAACCGTGATTTCCTCGTCGGTGATGCCTTCGCTGCGCGCAGCGGCGTCGTGCTGCTGCCGGATCCGGCGGTGATAACCCTGGGGGGCGTGCCGACCTTGCTTATGCATGGCGATACGCTGTGCACCGACGATCTGGCTTATCAGAAATTCCGCGTCCAGGTACGTGACCCGGCCTGGCAGAGCGCCTTTCTCGCACAACCGCTTGCGCAGCGCCGTGCCTTCGCCGCGCGCGCGCGCGAGCAGAGCCGGCAGCACACAGGTGCGGCCATGGCGCAAATCATGGATGTAACGCAAGCGGCGGTACACAGCGTGTTACAGGCCCACGGTGTCACTCGCCTGATCCACGGCCATACGCATAGGCCCGCATGCCACCACGTCGAACTTGAGAGCAGCAGCGCGGAGCGCATCGTGCTCGGCGACTGGTACGATCAGGGCAGTGTATTGCGCGCAGAAGACGGCCGGCTCGCGTTGGAGACGCGTGCACTGCCCTGAGCGCGCACTGTCGTTCAGCGCAGGAACTCGCGCGCGAGCAGGCCGTACAGCGCTGTGTCGCAAACTTCGCCGTTCACCTGCCAGCGTTCGCGCAGATAGCCCTCGCGCCGGAAACCCAGGCGCTCGACCAGGCGGCACGACGGTTCGTTGCGCGGATCGATATCGGCTTCGATGCGGCCGAGTTCCAGTGCGTCAATGGCGTAGCTCAGTGAGGCGCGCAGAGCCTCCTGCGCGTAGCCCTGACCCCAGTGCGGAGAACTCAGCTGGTAGCCGATCTCGGCGCGTCGCTGTGCGCGGTTGACCGAGTACAGTGTGGTGAGGCCGAGCAACTCGCCGCTGCGGCGCGAGGTGATAGCCCAGGGCCAGATTTCTTCCCGTTCACCGAGGTGGCGGCGTTGCTCGAACCAGTCCTGCGCCTGCTGTCGCTGGGTCCAGGGCGCGAAACTCCAGTACCGCATGGCGCGTGTATCGGAGTGCAACCGGTAGATTGCATCGAGATCGCTGCGCCATACCGTGCGCAGGCACAGGCGCGTAGTCTCAAGCTCTGGTACAGGACTCAAGCTATCGTTCATTGCAGAGGCTCCGGGACGAGCGCGGATAATGCCGCGCAGGTGCCACAATCAGCCAGCGTCGCAGCCGTTGTAGCGGCGCAGGCCTGCTACAGTCGGCGCCAGCAACGAGTGCAGGGAGCAAGGCATGGCTACCGTACTGATCCCGGGCATCAAAGGCAGCGAACTCGCCGACAGCTATCCGCTGGACTGGCCGGTGCGCTGGAGCCTTGAAGACATGGTCTTCGGCGATGCATTCGAGAACCCGCTCGATTTCGCTCTGCTGGATGGCCGCTACGAGGCCAACGATGGTCATCGCATGTTGCCATCGCGCCCCATCCGCTATGCCTACGGGGAAATGGTTGGCAAGCTGCGCGCCTGGAAACCGGCGCAATCCCTGTATGTGTTCACCTATGACTGGCGCCGGCCCATCGAGCATGCGGCACAGAAACTGCTGGAGTTCTGCGACGAGCTGCAAGGGCGCCAGGCTCGCCTCAAACGTTCGACCGAGCTGAATTTCGTTACGCACAGCATGGGCGGGCTCGTACTGCGCGCCATGTTGGCGCTGCGCAATCGCTCGCAACCGTTTGCCGGCATAGGTCGCGTGGTCTTTATCGCGCCGCCGTTCCGCGGCTCGGTGGCGGCGGCACAAATGCTGGTGGCGGGCGAGCGCGATGGCTGGTTCGGCACCGACGAGGACTACCGCAAGATCGCACGCAGCTTTCCCTCGGTCTATCAGATGACGCCGCATTTCGCCGGCTGCAGCGTCGACGAGCAGGGAGCTCAGGTCGATCTGTTCGACGCGGCCAACTGGCAGGCTAATGTGCGCGACGGCAGCGGCGGCTTCGACGCGCGTTTTGTCGCCGATGCCGAGGCCTTCGCCCGTGGCGGGCGACGCGACGGCGGCAGCAGGCCCGCAGCCCTGCTTGACGATGCAGCGCTCGCCACGAATGCGGAAAACCTGCTGATCCTTCAGGGCGTAGGGGTGCCCACCGCCTATCAGTTCACCGTGCAGCGGGCGAACCCCAACAATCCGAACTGGTTCGACTTTGCCGGCGCACGCAAGGACGAACTCGGCGACGGCCGTGTGCATCTGCGCAGCTCTGCCGTGGCCGGCGTCACGCTCGCGGCGTTTACCGGCGCGCTAGACCACGGCCGTGTCTGCCGCGACACGCGCGTGATCAACACCGTGTCACTGTGGCTTGAAGGCAAGCGCGCGCTGAAGATGCTGCCGCGGGGGCCGGACCATCCGGCCGAGCGTCGTGGGCGCAGCTACTTCGGTATCTGGAGTGGGGATATTGAGAGTCTTGCCACGCATATAAGCTGAATTACCAGGTCCGTGCATAACGCCGGCCCGTGAGCAGATAGCCCAGTCGTTCGTAGAAGGCGTGTGCGACATCGCGATGGCTGGCTGTCGTGACGACAAGTCGCCGTGCGCCATGTTGTTCGGCCCAGGCCTCGGCTGCAGCAACAAGTGCGCGGCCGACGCCGCTGCTGCGTGCGGTCGCTGCGATCACCAGCAAGCTCAGTTGTACCGAGGGTTCATCGCGGTTGAGCGCGTAATGTGCGTGCGCGGTTGCCAATCCGCAGAGGCTGTCGCTGCGGCAGGCGACCAGTGCAATCGCCTGCGCGTCGTCCGTGAATCGGGCGAGTCGCAGGCCAACCTGCGCGGCGTTCGCCGGATAACCCAGTTCGTCAAGCAGCGCGGCCAGTGCATCCGCGTCGGCAGTACAGGCGGGGCGAATGGCGACGCTATCGTTCATATCCGTATTTCCTGTCAGGGCGCATGTGCATGATGCCGTATTGCCTGCTCTTGAATGCCGGTTGCACGGACGAGCAGTGTTCATGTGCCGTCGGATAAGTTCGCTGCCGGCCTTTTCCCTCCCGCTATTCCAACTCGAATTTGAGGCGATCCATGCGCGCTGCCCTGCTTGGCTGTCTGCTGTTTGCGTCCACACTCGTCCACGCTGCAGAACTGCCGCCACCTGCGCCGGCCGCCGTGCTCGAAACCGTGGTCGTCAGCGGCGAGCAGCCAGGGCCTGGACTCTGGCGTGTGACCAAGGACGATCATGTGCTCTGGGTGCTAGGTACCTTGTCGCCGCTGCCCAAGCGCATGGAGTGGGTCTCGCGCGAGGTCGAGCGCGTGGTCGCCGGGGCGCAGCGGGTACTGCTCTCGCCGCAGGCATCGGTCGACATCGAGGGTGGGGCGTTGGCCGGCGTATTCCTGTTGCCTAGCCTGCTCAAGGCGCGTAACAACCCGGACAAGCAGCGGCTTTCTGATGTGGTGCCGGCCGAGCTCTATGCCCGCTGGCTGCCGCTCAAACGCAAGTACATAGGCAGCAGCGGCGCGGTTGAAAAACGCCGGCCGATTTTCGCCGCACTGGAGCTTTACGAACAAGCTACCGAAAGTGCTGGCTTGCGCCTCAATAGCCGCGTCGGTGATACGGTAGAAAAACTCGCGAAAAAGCACCGGGTCGCTACCGAGCGGCCTAGCATCAAGATCAAGCTCGCCGCGCCACGCCAGGTCCTGCGCGAATTCTCTCGCTCGGAGCTCGACGATCTGGACTGCCTGCGCAAGACGGTCGAACGTCTTGAAACCGACCTGCCCGCCATGCAATTGCGCGCCAACGCCTGGGCGGTCGGTGATATCGAGGCGCTGCGCGCGTTGCCGTTCGTCGATCAGGGCCAGGCTTGCCGCGACGCCATGCTGCGCAACAGCGCCGTGCAGGAGCACGGGATGGGCGACATCAACGAGCGTGTTGCCGCCGTCTGGCTGGCGGCAGCGGAGGCGACCTTGCGCGACAACACGGTATCGCTCGCCGTGCTCCCGATCGGCGAAATCCTCGGCGAGGATGGTTATATCGCAACGCTGCGCGCGCGCGGCTACCAGGTCGAGGCGCCACTGTAGCCGAACGCAAGCACCGCGCTATGCAAACACCACCATGCTCTGCCGGCTTAGCGCCACAGCGCGGCCATCGGGTGCAATGATCCAGGTTGACTGGCTGGTATAGCCGTCGCCAGCGGCGACGAGTTCAGCGCCGATCTGCCAGCCTTGCAACGGCTGGGTTGTGTAGTCCTCGACGAGGAGTTCCAGCATCCAGGTCAGCGAACTGCCGGGTACGGCGCTGTCCATCCAGGACAGCGCGACCGGCGGCACGAAGTCGGCGATGGCCAGCAGGTGCCATTCGGTCGTGGTGCCCTCGTCGTGCAGGTCCAGCGAATAGCGGTTCGTATGTACTGGCGTGTTGGCGAACGGCAGCGCACCTTCATGCAGAGTAACGCCGAAGTGCTGCAGGAAGTTGGGCGTATTGCCGGGCAGGAAAGGCAGCCCTGTGCTGGTGCCCGTTTCATGTAGGCGATCAATCGGTAGTTCGCGCTGCACGCGCGAAGGGCGACCGCTGCCGAATACGCCGATCGCCAACGCGAGCAGCGCGCCGCTTCCGTCTTCGATGCGTGCCTGTATGTGCTGCGTACTCTTGCCGCTGCGTAGCAAGACGGCTACAGCGCGTACCGTGCCCATGGGGACTGGGGCAATAAAGGTCATCTGCAAGGTGCGCAGTGGCAGATCTGGCGCCAGCGAACGCATGGCGGCGACCGCGATGGCGGCCTGCAGGCCGCCAAACACGCTGCGGCCCTGCATCCAGTCATCGCTGACCTCGACCTGTATGCGGTTGTCAGTGTGCACGACGGAGCGGATCAGTTCTGTCAATCTCATTACAATGTTCCACAGCAAGGGATTGGCCGAGCTTAGCGCAGGGCAGTACGTGCCGCCCGGAGGCGAAAACGCCATCCGCTGGCGATCTGGTGCATCTTGCTGCTGAGGTTGTTCGTTGTGGGCCTCGCCAGGCGTTTCACAATTTTTGCGATGTTGCGTGGACAAGCGGCGTCGCCACGCCCAGATCGTTGATGGAGCCTCTGCATGCGCCGTTATCTTGCGTCTCTTCTGTTGCTGCTAGGCCCTGCCGGTGCCGCAACCTATCAGGTTGGCCCGGCACGAACGTTCACTTCGCTCAACCAGCTTTTTGCGGCGGTCAATCTTGAGGGGGGTGATCTCGTCGAAGTGGACGGGAACACGACCTATGCCGGCGGCGTGATCGTGCCGGCAGCCGACGGCGGCAGCCCCGGCAATCCCGTCATCATTCGCGGCCTGCGGGTGAATGGTCTGCGTCCACGCATACAGGGCGCGTCGAATACGGTCGAGTTCCGGCAATCAAACTACCTGGTGTTTGACGGCTTTGAAGTCACCGGCGGCACCGCACGCTGCATCCTGCAGGCGGCGCATGAGGTCACGGTGCGTGATAGCGTGATTCACGGTTGTGCCGCTCACGGTATCCTCAGTACCGATCAGCTTTCCGGCTCGTTCACGCTCGAATATTCGGAGATCTACAACGCCGGCGCGGGCACCTCGCAGCATCCGCTGTACATCCAGAGCGACGAGATCGCATGGCCGAATGCGGTGTTTCGCATGCGCTACAACTATGTTCATGACGGCAATGGCGGCAACTTGCTCAAGTGCCGCCACCAGCGTGCCGAGATTTTCTACAACTGGTTCCAGGGCGCGGCCTATCACGAACTGGAGCTCATAGGTCCGGACGAGAACACTCAGCAGGCAGGCTGGACGCGCGACCTCGTGCGTGAAGACCAGGACGTGGTCGGCAACGTAATCGTGCACAGCAACCCGGCGTTCGGCGCCGTGATACGCGTCGGCGGCGACGGTACAGGCGTCAGCAAAGGGCGCGCACGTTTCGTCAACAACACGATATTGCTGGCTTCGGGGCAGGATACAACGGTATTTCGCATTTTCCAGGAAATGCAATCGGTAGAAATGCACAACAACGTGATCGACGTGACCGCTGGCGGCATTCCCCGCATCATCCGCGCGGTCGACGGCGAACTGATCTGGACTGACGGGCGCCAGATTCGCGGCAGCAACAACTGGATCGAAAGCACAGCTACCTTCGTGCCCGGGGCGGGTGAGTGGGCCGGTACCCTGACTGGTACCAACCCTGGTTTCACCGATCTGGCCAGCTATGACTTGCGGCCCATGCAGGCCAGTGCGCTGCGTGATGCCGGGAACGGCGCGCCAGCCGGCAATCCCGCGTTTGCTTTTCCCGGTCCCTTGTTTCCGCCGGCATCCGTGCCGTTGCGCGGCGCAATCGCGCCGGATGCTGCGCCCGTGCGTGTGGTCGACGGTTCCATCGATATAGGTGCTTACGAGCGTGCGACAGATCTGATATTCGCCAACGGTTTTCAATAAGCCACAGGTTCGTCTTGGGTTCAGTCCTCATCCTGGCCACGCCGGCTTGGCCGCACCGGCAACGGTGCTAGCACCCAGGCGAGCGCGACGAGCTTGTCACGCGATTTGCTGCGCGGTTTTTGTACAAGTTCGAGTGCACGCGCAAGCAGCCGGTTGATCTCGGCAAGATCGCGCCGGTCGACCCAGCCCTTGCTGCGCGAGGCCCAGACGTCGCGCTGCGGACCTTCGGTAGCCACGTCGTTGCGCTTGAGTGCTGCGGCGAAATCGCGCACGGCGACGCGCATCATGGCCGTGCCGACTTTTTCCACGGCGGCGGCGCCTGCATTGCGGCCACCGCGATAGCGCAATTGCAGCCGCTCACCCTTGTCGGCACGAGTCCGGTAGCGGCGTCCTTCACCCCGGTCTGGCAGTTCTTCCAGTAGTCCACCACGGACCAGCAGGCGCAGGTGGTAGTAGAGGCCGTCGGCCGGCCGGCCTAGCTGCGCCGCAAGCGTGGCGACCGAGGCTTCGCCCCCCAGCGCCTCCAGTATGTCGACAAGCTCCCGGCGCGCGGGTGCGGCCAGCAGGGCGATTTCGCGTGGTTTTTCCACGGCGCGGTTTGCAGCGGCTGTACGTGGTTTGCGGGACTGGGTCATCGGTTGGTTGGCCATCGTTGAATTCTGTGAACCATATTCAATGGATGCGGCCTTGTCCACGGTGGCGTGTTGTAGCGCTGGCCGCAGTAGAAAACGGGAGAAGATCAGGTTTGTACACGTGCTGTCGCTGTTGTCGGTGTTCTTGTCAAGCAACCTGGCCGCTGTGGCCGCCAGGCCCGACGCGCAGCGCTGCTTGCCAAGGCGCGCGCGGTCACCGGCGGCGAGTGTCCGGATTCGCTGGTTGCACTCCCGGGCAACGGCAGGATGAAGGCTGCCGCACCCGGCGGTCCGGTCACACGGCAACGCAAATGCTCGCCGACTTCATGCCGCCATCGCACAATGAACTGCCGCGCCGAGCGGTGGCGGCGGTGCGCTGTCCGTATGCGCACCGCCTGGCGGAAAATTGGCGCCGGGCACCGGGGCGTAGACCTGAACTGCGGTGCCCGCCACAGGTTCCCCTGGCTATCGCCACTACCATGCCGCGCCATGAAAACTACTGATTACCCTAACGCCTTACCTTCCCGCGCGAGCCGCTGCTGTCTTGCACTGCTGTTGCTGGTACTGCCGCTACTCGCCCAGGCAGTGTCGCTGAATATTCCGACGGCTCATCCGCGCAACTGGTATGGCAATGCGGCGCGGCTGACCCAGGCGCGCAACTACTACCAAACGGTACCCTTCACACCTGCGGGCGAGCTCACGACGCTGAATTTTGGCCGCGCACTGCGTGGGCTGCTGACGAACAACAATGCCGACTGTGATCAGGCCGTCAGCTATCTCGCGACCTGGGAAGCACCGGCTGGCATCGGCGGTTTCCGGGATGCGACGCGACAGCAGGGTGAAGCGCTGCTACTGATCTACGACTGGTGCCATCACCGGCTCAGCACGGCGCAGATAAACACGCTGGTGGCGCGCTGGAACGGCTATATGGATCGCGACAATGGTGATGACTTCGCGAACCAGGGCTCCGAGGCGAACAACTATTTCTGGGGCCGCGTACGCAATAACCTGCTCTGGGGCATTGCAAGCCATGGCGAGAATCCCCGCGCGCAGGAATTCATCGACAATGCGCTGGAAACCCGGCTCGGCAGCTGGTTCCCCTCCTGGTATCAGGATTTCGGCCGCGGCGGCGTGTTTCCCGAAGGCGCCGACTATGGTTCGGTCACGCTGTCCTATCCCATCGTGCCGTTCCAGAGCGCTGCGGATTTCGGTTACGACCCCTACGCACAGACGCCGTACTTTCGCGAAGCCATCTACGCACTGATCTATGGCACGACGCCGGGTCCGACACGGACTACCGGTGTGCCGCCTACGGGCAGCGTGCTGTTTCCGTTCAACGACGATGCGACGTTCTTCGACGGCAGCCCGATCAACGTGCGAACCTACTATGGCGATGTCGCGCGCTACTTCGGCCAGCGTAACGCGGCCAGCGGCAATGCGCGGCATATGCGTGCCTGGCTGGCCGCAACCAATGCGGGGCGGAGCTGGATGTTCGATGCCCTCGGCGGCAGCGGGCAGGCCGCTGACCTTGGGGCATTGCCGCTGGACTATTTCGCCCCCGGCGCAGCCGTGTTCTATGCGCGCAGCGCGCACGATGCGAACGCCAGCGCGCTTCATCTGCAACTCGGCACGCCCGGCGGCGTGCAGCACCGGCACCGGGACGCCGGCAATTTCCAGTTCTGGCGCAAGGGGCGCTGGATCACGCGGGAGAGTGCCGGCTATTCCAAGCCGCTCGCCGCGTTTGGCGGTAACGGCACGGTCGACACCGAGCATCACGTTGCGCATAACGGGCTGCTGTTCCAGGGCCGTACCACCGGCCGCTGGGTAGGCACAGGACCCATCGTGATTCCACCCGGCGCTGATCGTGGTGACCAGCCCGATGGTCTGCCAGAGGTCGTGCGGGTACACCATGATCCGGGGTTCGGCTATGTCGCAACAGATTTTTCGCGCAGCTACCGCAATACCACGGGCCGCCGCGTCGACTGGCCCTATGCGGACAAGGCCGTGCGCGAATTCCTGTTCCTGCGCCGCTACAACGCACTGGTGATCCTCGATCGCCTGCGCACAAGTGGTGACTCACAACTGCCGTTCTATCTGACGGCGAATTGGATCAACACCATTGAAGGTACCGGCACGCCCGACCCGCTGGCCGTGCATGTGACTGCAACTGCGGTCGTGCGCACCTTCCTTATGCATTTTGAGACGCCGCCGACCTTGAGCGCGAATCGCGCCAGCGCCGTGGTTGGTGAGCAGATCGCCGACCTCATCACGTTGCTGCCGGCGAATCCGACCTACCGCGTCATCAACGAAGACGTAGCCGGTGCCGAGCTCTACGGTCAGCACCGGCTGGAACTCGACAGCAGTGGCAGCGTCGAGAGCTATTTCCTCAATGTCGTGCACGGTCGCGATGTGGGAGCGCCCGCACTCACGGCCAGCCTGACTGACAACGGCAGTAGTTGGACCCTGAGTTTGAGTGATCCGCAGCAGGGTACGGTCAGTATCTTGCTACAGAAGGGTATGAGTTCTACCGGCGGCAGCGTGACATTCGGCGCGGCCGCCCCGGTTGCGTTGTACGCGAGCGTGCAAGGTCTGCAGGTCACGAACGACGGTCCGGTCTGGAGTTCGCTCGCTGACCTGATTTTCGCCAACGGATTCCAGTAAGAGCTGCCGCGATCAAACCGCAGCGGTCACGACGATTTCTATCTTCCACTGCGGGTTTGCGAGCCCGGCCTGTACGGTCGCGCGCGCCGGTGTCTGGCCCGGTACGACCCAGGACTCCCAGACCTTGTTCATTGCGCCGAAGTCCGCCAGGTCGACGAGAAAGATCTGCGCGCGCAGGATTCTGGTCTTGTCACTGCCGGCGCGTGCCAGTAATGCGTCAATCGCGGCAAGCACTTGCTGGGTCTGGCCGGTGATATCAGCGCTGTCGTCGTCGGCGACCTGGCCGGCGAGGTAGATCGTGCCGTTGTGCACGACCATTTCGGACATGCGCGGTCCTGTTTCATAGCGTTGGATCATGAGTTGCGTTCCTGAGGGGGGCGAAAGGGCGTGCGCCGACGACTGCAAGCCGTCGAGGCCAAGCGGGCTCAATAGTGGGTTTCGCGCCAGTTTGAGGCAATGCCCGAAAAGGCATGTGCTTCGCTGCGTTTCTGTGGTGTTGGTCGCGGCGGAGTGCTCTGGGTCGGGGTGTCTTGTGTGGTGGGCAAGCTGCCGGGGTGTGCGTCCCGAGGTGTGCGGGGTGCGTGTCCCAGAGTGCGTGCCAGAGTGCGTGCCAGAGTGCGTGTCCCAGAGTGCGTGTCCCAGAGTGCGGCGGCCGGGGTGTGCGTGTCCCAGAGTGCGTGTCCCGGAGTGCGTGTCCCGGAGTGCGTGTCCCGGAGTGCGTGTCCCGGGGGGGCGGGGTGTGTGTGCGCGACTTCTGTCGCCGACGCAAAGCGGGCTCAAGAATGGGTTTCACGCAGGCTTGCGCCGATACACGAAGAGGCATGCCCTTTGCTGCGTTTCCGCTATGTGTTGCGGTGGCGCTCACGGGGGGGGGCTGATCGTGAGGCAAAGTATGTGCCTGGAGCTGCGTTCGCATTGTGTGCTCCCAGATCTGCCGGGTCGCTGGGTCCGCCTCGTGTTGGGGCCGTACTCCGCCTCTTGGTCCTGCTCGTGCAGGTGATCACGGCGTGATACTGAATTACTGGTCAGAATGTCCGGGCGACGGCTTCAGCTGGCGTCTCGCACCGTTGCGGAGTGTTGTGTTTGTTTGATTTCTTTCGGGGGGGGGTATGCGTATCACATTCTTCTTGCGCGCAGCGCTGCTGCTCGCGTTTGGCGTTACAGCGGGGCAGGCTGCTGCGGGTCCTGCGCTGTGGACAGATTCGGCGCGGCGCGAGCTTGGTGCTGATGTGCCCAAAGTGGCGCAGGTTCGCGTGGTCGCGCTCGATACTGCCGCGCTGAGTGCGTTTCTTGACACCGGCGCGCGCCGCGGCGAACCGTTGGCATTGCCGCAACCTCAGGGCGGTCTGACCGAATTTGTGCTCAGGGATTCGGGCGTGATGCCGTCAGAACTTGCAGTGAAGTTTCCCGAGATCAAGAGCTATCTTGGCATTGCAGCCGACGGTACGCAGGCTCGCATTGATGTGTCGCCACTGGGTCTGCAGGCCATGGTGTTTGCGGCCGACGGTGTCTGGATGGTGCAGCCCGAAAGCCGCGAGAACCCGATCAGCCATATCAGTTTCGCGCGCAGCGACGTTGCAGCAGGTCGCGACTTCTCTTGCGGCGTGCACGGTAGACCTACGCCCAATCACCTTGATGCTGCACTGCGCTCGGGGCCGTTACCGATGACCACGACTGGTACAGTCAAGCGCAACTACGCGCTGGCGATGGCGGCGAATCATCAGTATGTCATCGCGGTCAGCCCCTCCGGTGGCGCAACGGTAGCAACCGGCCTGGCCGGTGTGGTGGCGACCGTGAATCGTGTCAATCAGGTCTATGAAAAAGATTTCGCGATCCATATGACCTTGGTCGCGAACAACAATCTGCTGATCTATCCGGCCGCCGCCGGCGATCCGTATCCGAATGACGACACGGCGATTGACGTGAACACGCAGCATATCGACTCGGTTATCGGTGCGGCCAACTACGACGTTGGTCATGTGCTGACGACCGGCTCGGGCGGAGTCGCCGGCCTCGGCGTGATCTGCATCAATGGCGAAAAGGGCGCTGGCACGACGGGCTCGGGCAGTCCTACTGGTGATCCGTTCTGGATCGATTATGTGGCGCACGAACTCGGCCACCAGTTCGGCGGCGACCATACCTTCAATGGCACGACTGGTGCCTGCAACGGCAATCGCAACGGCCCTACTGCGTTTGAGCCTGGCAGCGGCTCGACGGTGATGGCCTATGCCGGTATCTGTGACGCGGGAGATCTGCAGCCGAACTCTGATCCATATTTCACCGCGAGTAGCCTCAACGAGATTCGCACCTATACCTTCGCTGGCGGCGCGAGCTGTTCCGACACGGTAACCAACCCCAATGCGGTACCGGCGATTGGACCGCTGTCGAATTTCATCATTCCGGCACGTACGCCGTTTATGTTGACGGGGTCGGCGACGACGACCAGTGGTGGCGTGCTGAGTTACGCCTGGGAGCAAAATGACACCGGTGCAGCCAACAACAGTCTCACGACTGATCCGGGCAACGGCCCCATCATTCGCTCGCTGAACCCGACCGCGAGTGGAGTGCGCGTGATTCCACGCCTGTCCAACCTGATCGCCGGTACTTCGCTGGCGGGAGAAGTTCTGCCGACAACAAACCGCACCATGACGTTCCGTTTGACCGTGCGCGATAACGTGCCGGGCTTTGGTAGTACCAATAGTGCGGATATGACCGTGCAGTCGGTGGTGACTTCGGGGCCGTTCAAGGTCAATACGCCCAACTCGGCCGTGAACTGGGCAGCTGGCAGTACGCAGGCTGTGACCTGGGATGTAGCTGGCACCACTGCAGCACCGATTTCCTGCAGTCAGGTCGGTATCGATATCTCCATCGACGGCGGCCTTACCTATACGCGCAACGTCGGTACTTTCCCGAACAATGGCAGTGCAAACATCACGGTGCCGAATGTGGCGACGACCCAGGCGCGTGTGCGCGTGTCCTGTGTTGGGAATATCTTCTTCAACATCTCCGCGCCCAACTTCATTATTAGCGCTGCAAGTGATGTGATATTTGCGAACAATTTCGGGCTCTGAATCTTATGTAGGGCTCGGGATGACTAAAAAAGCCGCTCGCTGAGCGGCTTTTTTAGTGGGTGCGCCTTGACGTGGACCTGGCCAAGTTCTTCGACCGGATCAACCACGATATCGGCGGGGCGTATGCACAGCGCGGTCGACATCGGGGTCTGCATGGCGCAGGCATGATCCGGTGCGCGCTGTTCCGGGTCCCGGAACACTCGTGCGCATCACCCCAAGCGGGGCGCGAATACGCGCACCCCGCCGCATCCTTCATAACGTGCTCATTCCGGGCAAATGAACGGATATTGGGCGTCGTCGATGATTGGTTTGATGCCGAAGAATGTGTTCAAGACGGATTCCGAGGTGCAATAAGCGCCTTCGACCCAGGCCTGATCGTTCGAGTACGCCTCGCCGACGATGAAAATGTCGGCGTCCGTGTCGGGGATCAGCTGCGATGGCTTGCGGATCATGCGCTGGACGTCGCCGATGTCGAAGTGGGGCGCCCATTCGTGATAACCCGCATTGAAGGGCGGCAACGACCAGTCCATGTACGCCGCTTCGAGCGGTTCCGGTACGCAGGAAAAATCCGAATTCGGGCCGAAATGCAGTTCCGCGAGCATCTTGCGCAACATCTTGACCATTCTGGAAGGCACTCTGCGGGGGCCTTCCAGCGGCTGTGTATCCTGCGAAATGGGAATCCTGCGTTGTTGGTCGGGGCCGAGTTCAAGCTCCTGCCAGAACGCGGTGTTGTCCTCGTCGTCGTAACTGGCGAGGATGCCGTAGATCGGCGTCTTCTTCTGTTCGCGCGCGTTGTTGCCGAAATACACCACCATGCGGATCGGTGAGTTGGTCACGCTCGGCCCGATGGTGTCGTTGCGTGCGGCGACTTGCAGCTGCTTGATCTGCTTGATGCCGAGTGCCTGTTCAGTAATGCCCTCGATCGCGCCCACCATGTCCTGCAGCGAGGTGTATGGGACATCGATGAGTGTCGTCATCGCCTTCAACGCCGAGGCTGGGAATTTCTGCTTCTTGAGGGTAGCGATGGCGTCGGGCGTGATCGTGTAACCAATCACCTGAGCGGGGTATGGAGCTGGATTGTCCGCGTCGGGCGCCCACCATGGCGAATCGAAGAACATGCCCACCTTGTACGAAGGCTGCATGATCGTGGACTCGAGATAGAGGTTCACTTTTTCGTGATTGAGCACATCCACTTCGCTGTGCGCCGGTTTGCGGAAGCGCGTCGCTTGTGCGACCAGATCAATGGCGGCGCGCGGCATGGCCAACCAGGCAGCGTCGGCTTCGCGTGTGCCCACCGCGATGTTCGGATTGTCGCGGTCGGCGTAGGTGAACACCGCCTTGTCGTTTTTCCACAGGATCGAATGCAGGCGAGTGTCGGGGTGATACCTGAAATGGATGCCTTTGGCCTTTGCCAGCCGTACGATCTCGTCGAATAGGGCATTGAACATGCCCGAATAGCCGATCGAAAGCGTGCGGTACTGGCTGCCGGGGGTGAATTCGTTGTTGATGTTGAACGAGACGCCCGCATGCGTGTTGATCACATTGGAACTGTAACCGTTGCCGTCGGCGGCATACTCGAACCCTTCGGATCCGAGCTGATCGTAGAGCAGGTTCCAGTAACCCGTGTCTTTCAGCAGATCGCCTTTCTGGAACACGCTCGATGCGGGGAGTTCGGCCGTGATCCGGCCATCCTGGTAGAAACGGCACCAGTCGCGGCGTGTGAACTTGTCCCAGGGGATCGTCGTCGCCAGATTCTGCACCGTGGTGAAGCCCTGGTCCGGAGTGGTGCTGGCGCCGAAATTGTTGACGGCGTAGGGTGCCGGACGATTGGACGTGATGTCGTTGAGGTAGAAGTTGCGCGAACGCAGGTAGTACAGCTGGTTGCCGGTGACATTGAACGGCACCGAATACTTGTCCAGTCCCAGTAGTTCGATGGTCTTGGTTACCACGCGATGGCCCGGCGCCAGCCCACCATTCGGATTCGGCGCATCTTTTGGTGGCTGCTGATCCCAGAACGAATAACGCATTCCGCCGAGTTCGACGTAGGAGTCGTTCTTGTCGTTGCGATAGTGCCAGGTGCAGATGCGTGCGCCGGCGGCACGGGAGCCGGGGTGGCTTTTTGAGAAATCGTAGCGCCCCCAATCGTACAGCTCCAGGGTGTCGCCCTTTTTCAGCTGCTTCGCGGCGAACGCCTTTTTCTCCAGTTTTCCGTCGAGAAGGCGCCAGGCTGTGTAGAGGCCGGCTGCACCGGCACCGAAGATCGAATAGGTTTTCTGGCTCATGGTCGGATGCGCTTGGTATGGGGGATGAATGGTTGGATTCACTCGGTGCCCAGGCGATACATCTGGCCTGGCAGATCCTTCTGCGGAATGACGACTTCGACCAGGACGGGTCTGTCCTTGATCTTCTTGATGCGGAACAGGGCGGCATTCAGTTCGGAAATGGTTTCGACGCGGATACCTTCCGCGCCGAATGCCTTGGCCAGCGCGACATAGTCCCACTTCGGCAGAATGTCGAATGCATCGAACTGGTGCTGCGGACCGGGTTCGAAGGCGGTGATGTCGACATAGACCTGCTCGATCGCATAGACCTGATTGCTCATGACAAAAATCACTGCATTGAGCTTGTTGCGCGCCAGTGTCGACAACGATTGGCAGACCATCATGAATCCGCCGTCACCAGCGACTGTCCAGGCACGCTTACCGCTGCCCAGTTGCGCACCGCTGGCGGCGCCGGTTTCGAATCCGATGCACTGCCAGGCAGCCGACGAGACATAGCTGCCCTGTCTCAGGCCATAAGCGTTGGTGGCCACGTACATCGACGAGCTCACGCCATAGGTCATCACGATGTCGTTCAGCATGTCGTGATCGTGCAGAAATTTCATCGAATGCTGGAAAAACCGATTGAAAGTGATGACTTCAGGGCGATCATCGTAGATGGCATCCGAATTTGACTGCCACGGTTCCGGATACTTCGGCTGAGGTGGTGCCTTGGCCTTGATCGGATAGGCCTTGTTCTGCCGGAATTTCGCTAGCAGCGCCTCCATGAAGTCCTTCATGGTCACATCGGCGTACTTGAAATAGCCCGCGCGCACACCGGCGGTGTCTGCCAGGACCATGGCCGCGTATTTGCTTTCGATGAAGGCGAGATAGTCGTCAGTGATGATTGTCCCCAGTGTCAGCACGCAATCGGATGCTTCGACCACATCGCGTACGGACTGAATCGACGCCGCATCGGAATACGTGCCGATGAATTTGTCGCCCTTTTCGTCAAAAACGCTTTTCCCGAGCGTGGTTGTGGTGTACAGAAACCCGCTGGCGTCGATGATTTTCTGCAGCAGATCGGACAGCCCGAAGCGCAGGATTTCGACACCGGCGAAGATCAGCGGTTGTTTCGCGGCCGTGATCTGGCTCCAGGCCTGCTCCACGGCGTTGCGCAGTGCCAGCTCCGGGCTGCGGATAACGCGCGGTTTCAGCGCGGTCTTCGATGGCCGCGGACAGGGCTGCCCCCACACTTCCTTGTAGCAGGCGATATAGACCGGGCGGCTGTGGGTAAGGGCGTCGATCAGCAGTTCGTCGATTTGCTCCGCGGCGCCGACGTTCGTGCTAAGCGTGATCGCTTTTACGGTGACGTTTTCGTAGACCTTGCGATCCGAATCGAGATCACCGGTCGAGTGATGGAACAGGACGTCGTACATGTTGGTGATGTTGCGGGCGTCGGCGCCCGGGCAGGCGCTGATCACCACGACTGGACTGCGTTCGACCCAAGCGCCGGCGATCGCGTTGAGCGCGCTGTACGTGCTGACGCCGAACTGCAGCGAGACCGCGGCCAGGCCGCGTGTGCGCGCGTAGGCGTCGGCCGCATAGGCGGCATCCAGTTCGTTGATCGCGCCGACGGTGCGGATGCCGCCGAAGTATTCCAGCGCCTGCGTGAAGTGTTTCACGTAGTCGCCCGGGATCTGGAACACCTCAGTGACGTTGAGTTGCTTCAGCCGGGTGAGCAGATAGTCTGCGACGGTGAAGGGCTGCGGCTCCTTGCGTGATCGTGTGGTCATGGCGGTGTCCGTCGGCGGGATAAAGTCGTCAGCGAAGCCTGCGCGTACCGGCGCAGCGTGTTTGAAGCGGTGATGCGGATCGCGCGCAGACTCAGCGGTGATTGTGGGCAAACGCGGTGATGTTCCGGAATGCGTTTGTCGTGAGAATCCATTCTCTGCCCTTGTGCAATTGTGATGTGAAGGATCGCTCAGGTGCCGCGCCTGGTCGTCAAGGTCGTCCTACGCACACGCGAAGTCAAGCCCGGATAGTGGTCGTGACGAATGTCGTGCACCCGAGGGAACGTCGAAAACACCTTCTCCGCAGCGCTTGTCGACAAGATGACTGTTCTGCGGCCGGTCGGTGTGCGGCATCGCTGATCCGGAACTGATGCCGGCTTCCTGATTCCGCGGGTCACGCATCCCTCGTTGCCAGCGGGAAATCGCATGAGACGTGCCACAAGCAAAGGGGGGCAAATGTTCCGTGTCGATGAGCTTCCGAAAAGGCGCTAATTAGAAATCGAGTCAAATAGTACTCGATTCATTTCCACGATATTGTATTTTTTCCTTTCCGCAGACTAAGACTGGTCCGCACCAATCATTTTTGGTTGCAACTCGTCGGGAATCAGGTCGAATGTCGCATCTGCTTCCTTCGCGTGTGAGGGAGGAGTTCCACGTGGGTGCAGCCATTGCCGGTCTATCGTTCGGTTCGGAGCATTGGGAGGCGATGGAGGGCATGCATCGCGAGGATGCGTTGCCTCACTGCGGCGAGTGCTAGCTGCAGTGGCCCACAAGGCGACGCCAGCTCCCAGTCGATGCTGCTCAGCAGCACGATATCCCGAACTTATGTGGCCGAGTTTTCACATTGAATTGACTTGAAATTACTTGAGCACGATAACGGTTGCGGAATCCATGAATGTTGCGATGCGCAAACGCTCTTGTGGCCGCATTACGCCGGGTTCACCCGCACACAGGTACGCGGTCCGTCTGCAGTTGGATTGTGAAAAGCCAAGAACAGCGCCTAACATAAAAACGCTTTCCGAATCACGCTCGAACGATGGACCCGTGGAAAGGCAGCCGCCCCACGTTACCGAGTGCCGTTTCGTTTGCACCCCGTTGCCCGTCGCAGGGAAACACTACTTTCGCTATGTCCTTGGGGACTCTGTTGCTATGACTCGTTTACGCCTTGCTGCTGCGATTTCGCTCGCCATTGCTTCGCAATTGACTTTTGCCGCCACGTTGCAGTCGCTGCGGCCACAGGCTGCTACACCTGACCAGCTAACGGACGCCACCTTGGCCAACGGCAATCTGTTGTTGCTGCGCTCTGGTCTGATCGACCCGACCCAACAGCGTATCGACTACAGCGGCACCGGTGCCGCTGCCGAGGTCGCGAGCAGCCGCTACGCGATGATTCAGTTCGGCAAGGACGACCACGGCGCACGCGAGCGCCTGGAGAAACTCGGCTATATGATTGTGGCGTACGTGCCCAACTATGCCTATGTCGTTGACCTCAAGGACATGCGCGATCTGACGCAGTTGCGCAGCCGTGCCAATGGGCGCTGGGCCGGCTACTTCCAGCCCGGCATGAAGCTTGACCCCAAACTCTATGACAGCAACCGCGGCGCGCTGACCGAAGCACCTCAGGGTGGCTTTGACATCGAAGTATTTGGGTTTTCCGGTCAGTCCGCACAGCAGATCGCCGGTGCGCTGACAAAATTTGCTGGCGCTAAGGTCGTGGTCACTGGCGACCATTCCAGCCTGCCCAATGTGCGTATCAATGTTGGTCACGACAAGCTGGCGCGTCTGATTGAAGCGGCGACGGCGCTGGAGGGAGTGTCGTTCGTAGGCTACTATACCCAGCCTTATTCGACGAATGCCGCGGCGACAGGCGCGATTCAGGGCAACAACACCAGCGGGGCCGGGGCCGGCAGCGGGGCGCCGACGACTCCAGCGCCGATGTTCGACCACAACATTTTTGGTTCCGGGCAGATCGTATCGATCTCCGATTCGGGCACCGATGCCAACGAAGCCTGGTTCACAACGCTCGACAGGGGCAGCGGTCCAGTCACTGCGATCGCAACCGCCGAGTCGCCAGTACCACCCGCCGTGACCACGCCGAATCCGACGCGGAAGATCGTCAATTACTACGTGCAGCCCGGCGCGACCTTTGGCGACAACAACGCCACGTGCCCCGGCGGCAATCCGACGGGCTTTCACGGTACACATACCTCCGGCACGGTCGCGGGTGATGCGGCCGGCACGTTCAGTGCGACGACCTACCTGGCCTCGACGCCGACCGCGCTCAACCACGAACTCTCCGACGGCATGGCGCCGAACGCGCAGCTGCTGGTGCAGGACATCGGCAACGATACCTCGGGCTGCCTTGCGGGTGGGCCGATCAATGACATGTTCACGCAGTCAACGCGCAGTAGTGCCTTTATTCACAGCGCGAGCTGGGGAGCATCGACGAACAGCGCCTACTCTGGCAACGACGTGCTCGCTGACCGTGGCCTGCGCGACAACGAGGGCTTGCTGTTCGTCGTCGCAGCCGGCAATGACGGTCCGACCGGTGGTTCGATCGGCACACCCGGCAATTCCAAAAACGCTCTGACGGTGGGTGCTCTCGGTCATGCGGGGTCGACTAGCGTAGCGAGTTTCAGCAGCCGCGGACCAACCGACGACGGCCGCGTCAAGCCAGACATCATGGCGCCGGGCAGCAGCACCATCTCGGCCTCGGGGGATACAAGTTCCGGCGGCGTTGCCGAGGCACCGCTGACGAAATCGATGTCGGGCACTTCAATGGCGACGCCGACCATTTCCGGCGGTGCGGCGCTGGTGCGCCAGTTTTTTACCGATGGCTGGTATCCCCGGGGCGCAAAGACCGTGGCCGATGCCTACAACCTGACCGGCGCGGTGATGAAGGCGGTGTTGCTCAACGGTACCAATACGCTGACGACGAATTTTGGCGGCACTAGCTACGGTTGGGGTCGCATGTGGCTCGACAACAATCTGTACTTCGCCAATACGCTGGCCGGGGGAGACGATACCCGCCGCCTGCGCCTGTTCGAGCGCACCCAGCTATCCGGCATCAGGACCGGACAGACGCATAGCTATACGATCAACAATGTCGCTGCGGGCCAGCCGCTGCGCGCGACTCTGGCCTGGTATGACGTGCCGGGAGCACCCGGCGCAGCCATTGCGCTCGTCAATAACCTCGATCTCGAAGTCGTTGCACCCAACGGTACCTATCTGGGCAACGTGTTGAACAGCGGCGCTTCCGCCACGGGCGGTACGGCCGATTCGCGCAATACGGTCGAGCAGGTATTGCTGACGGCCCCGGTCGCCGGCGCGTATACGATCAATGTCAAAGGTACGAATGTTCCGGGCGACGGCAGTGCAAACAGCACACTGCAAGGCTACGGCCTCGCGGTCAGTGGCAACTTCGGACTGCCCAATGCAGCTGCGCATCCGGCCCCGACGGCAACGACCGCAACGACGTCGATCTTCGGTTCTGTCGTCTCGTTCACCGGCGCCAGTGGCGCACAGAGTTATCAGCTCTATCGCGCGAACGGCAGCTGCGCCACGGCGGCTGCCGGCGACTTCCATCTTGTCGGCATCGGCGCTGGCAGCCCGCTGACCGACAGCACGGCGCAAGGCGGCTACGAATACGCCTATAAGATTCGCGGTGTCGCCGGAGATGTCGAAGGTGACGCGTCCAACTGTATCAGCATGACGTCAACGTCCGCCTGCACGCTGCAGCCAACCTTCAAGCCGCAGAGCGTACGCCCGACTGCAACCGATGGCAGCAACTGTCATGTTGCAATGAGCTGGGATCCGGGTGCCAGCTCCTGCCCGGCGGCGGCTCTGGGTTACAAGGTCGAACGCGATACCAGCTTTGCCTTCACCTCGCCCACCGTGCTGGCGGCGGCACATCCCAGCGCCAGCTACGATGACACCACGCCCGATCCGAGCACTCCGTATTTCTATCGCGTCGAAGCATTGGACGCGGCCGGCAACAGCGGCGGAAAGAGCACCATTTTTGGCACGACGGCAGTCGGCGCCAGCGGCATAGGCAGCCAGTACTACGCGGACAACGCCGATTCCCTGCTGTATATGCTGTACGCCACGCCCTGGCATCTGAGTTCGCTGACGACCTCACCGGGTGGCGGCCGCAACTATTTCATGGGCTCGGAAACCGGCACGTATACGACCGACCTGTGCACGGCCATCACCACCGCACCTATTGCGATTCAGGCTGGCGCCAGCACGCTGAGCTTCAATGCGCGTTATGACATTGAACACCGCTGGGATGGCGTCGTGATGCAGATCTCGACCAACAATGGGGCGACCTGGTCCGATCTGCCACCGGACGGCGGCTATCCGAGCTCGTTTGCGGACACGCAAGGCAACGGCTGTAGCTTCCCGGCGTCCCAAGGCGCTTTCAACGGCGTGACGACGGCAAGCAGCAATGCCGATCCGGGCAACGGCACAGCGGTAGCTGTGTACAAGCCGTTCACCCGCAACCTGTCGACCTTCGTCGGCCAGAACGTCAAGATCCGCTGGATCTTCTCGTCCGACTCCGGTGCCGAGTTCCAGGGGTTCTTCCTGGATGACATTTCGCTCGGTGGCAAAGCGGCTGACACCTTGTTCGAGAACGACTTCGAGACCATGATGCCGGCCAATTGCAACTGACAACAGGAATCCTTTCCCTGTTTCGAAAACGCGGCCTCGTGGCCGCGTTTTTTCGCCCGCAGCATTCTCCCTGCTTCGGCCAACCAGCGTGCGCGACGTGCAGCGGCGGCCATGGGTGAGCGCAAACACTGTCTGACCTCTCCAATAGGCGGACGGTTTCCGGCATGCTGGGCGTGCTTCCAGTCGCTGCTCATGCCGAACATCAGCTGGCGCAGGAAGTCCCAGCGCAGTATCGACTGCTTATCAACTCCGGAGACCAACTTTGTTCAGCCATGTCATGCTCGGGACCAACGATATCGAGCGCTCCAAGCGCTTCTATGATTCAGTGCTCAACGTTATCGGCGCTGGAGAAGCAATCCAGAACGCCAACAAGACGGGGCAGCGCCGCCTGTTCTATCGCCATGACGGCTCTATTTTCTGTGTGAGCGAGCCGCTCGATGGCCAGAGTGCGACCTGTGGCAATGGAAGCACTATCGGCTTCAAGTGTGATTCACCTGAGCAGGTCCGACAGTTTCATGATGTCGCCCTTGCCAGTGGAGGTACCTCCATCGAAGAGCCGCCTGGGCCTCGCGAGAGTGCAATGGGCGTGTTGTATTTGGCGTATGTACGCGATCCGGACGGAAACAAGCTCTGCGCCCTGCACCGTCCCAAGGCCTGATCGCCCTGCAGAGCAGGGCTCTGGCCCCCTGCCGCTTGCTGCATCAATAGAACAGATATCCCTAGGGAAGGCCCTGCCAAGCCCTTGTCTGCGAAGGGATGAAGTGGTTCATGGGAAGGAGCCTTCTTTGATGCGGGTGTGATGGTGGGATTGATTAAATAGTCCAACAAGAATTTATCTTTTCAACAAAAGCATCTTGTTCGCCTCCCGGGTGCGTCCGCGACGGGCTAGGGCTTGCATCTGGCGAATCAGGTCAAGCCACCGCTGCAGGTGTTTGATCGGGGTTTTCGGCAGGCATCATCAGTATTCCACCCGGCGCATTCCTGCGCCGGGCGGAACATCCCGCAGCGCCCGGGCGGGCCTGCTTCAGCGCAGCGAGACCAGTTCGCGGCGGGGCACGAAGACGAAGTCTCCGCCGACGTGGCCGGCGAACTTGAGCTGGCCGTATTGCGGTTCCTGCTGCTCGCCGAAGCCGCGGGCGGCATTTTCCACTTTGGGGGTGATTTCCCGGTATAGCTCGCGCGCCTCGAACGGCCCATCGGTGCGGCGGCGCAGGGTATTGATGAATTCAGCGGCGAAGATGGAGTGATTGCCGCCACCGCCGTCGAGGACTTCGCGGATATTGCCGGAGCTCATGACTTTACGGCTGGGTATCTGCGAGCGCTTGAGCAGCCAGTCCCGCCGCTCGGAGGCACTGGCGTTGTCGAGCTGCTCGGCGACCGAGTGGACGAAGACACCGGAATAGCAGGAGTCGGCCACGACCAGCACCTGCTTGGCGCGCATTACCGAGATCAGGTCGGTCACGTCGGCCGAAGAGACGAAATTGGCGCTGGAATCCTTCTCGCCGTCGACTGGAACCCAATAGCCTTGATGATTGCCGCGGTCCCAGGTGCCATGGCCTGAATAGAAGACCAGCAGGTTGTCCTGTTCGGTCAACTGGCCGCGTAGCTTGGCCAGGGCGCGAAAGATCTGGCCGCGGGTCGCGTCGAGCAGCACGGTGGTCTTGAAGCCGTAGCTGTCGCGCAACAGCTGGGCGACGGACTCGGCATCGGCATGCGGCGTGTTGAGTGGATCCCAGGCGGAATAGCGTGCGTTGCCGATGATCAGGGCGTGGTAGTTGCCGAAGTCCGCGGGAATGGCGGCGACTGGCGTACCGGCCGGCACCAGGCTGTCGTTGGCGATCACGAAGGGCAGGCTGGCGCGCTGGTTGTTGCTGTCGACGGCGGTGACTTCCACTGGCGTGGTCTTGCCGCTAAGCGCGAGTTCGCTGCGCACGATGCCGGCACTGTCGGGCTTGACCGGCTTGCCATTGATGTTGACTTCGCGAATGCCAGCCGGTGAGCCCACGCGCAAAGCCACGGTCTGGGTTCTTGCGTCACCGCGCACGCGCACGGTAACCAGGCCGCGTACGGCGACGGGCTGGGGCTCTAGCAGGGCGATCTCCAGCGCGTTACCGCTGGCGGCCGCTGGAACAGGCCGTTCGATCTGGCGCGCGGCGGATTCCGCCTGGGCCAGTTGGGTCTCCGCCGCACTGAGCCGGGCGGCACCCTGGTCCAGCGATTGCTGCTTGGCTGCCAGTTCCTGTTCGACCCGGCGCGAGCGCTCTGCATCGGCCTCGGTGCGGGCTTTTTCGAGCTCGGCCTTGAGCGTTGCGGTCTGCTGGGCCAGGCTGCGTTGCTGCTTCTGCAGTTGTTCGCGCTGGGCCGCGGCCTTGTCGCGTGTTTCGGCCAGCTCCTGGCGCAGGACGGCGATTTGCTGGTCGCGTTCGTTCAGGTCGCCGGCAAAGGCCAGGGGCTGGTCCAGCTTGGCCGCGCGGCGGTACAGATCCAGTGCCTGGGCTGGGCTTCCTCCAGGTACCTTGCCGTGTTCGTGCAGCATGGCCAGGGCGGTCAGCGCCGGCGCGTAGTCCGACTTGGCGGCGCGCTCGTACCACTGCGCCGCTTTGGCCTCGTCTGCTGGCCGGCCCAGACCCTTCTCGTAGATCTGGCCGACGAAATACTGGGCCTGGGCATCGCCGTCTTCGGCCGGCGGCAGCCATACGCGCAGGGCGCTTTCATAGTTGGCCCTGCTGGCTTCGGTGTAGTAGCCGCCGCGAATGGCGCAGTCGTCGGCGCTGGTGCGGATGGCCCGGACACGGCCAGTCGTGGCATGGGCCGTGCCGATATGCAGCACCTTGCCCGGTAGTTCGCAATCGACGATCTCGAAGCTGTCCATGCGCCCCGCTGGTGGCGGGGTGGTGGCGCAGGCGCTCAGAAGTGTCAGCAGCAGTCCGCAGAAGTAATTCCGCATGGTGCACCTGTCTAGAAAGGAATTTTTACGCCGAGCATGAAGGCGCGGCTGCGATAGTTGCTGCGGCCTATGCTCATGTCGAAACCAGCAAAACCGGAGATGGGCTGGGCCTTGACCGAAGTCATCCAGCTCACCGCAAAACGCAGCATGGCGTAACGCTTGTCGATCTCCTCCAGCGTTACCGGCACGGCGGTACTGCTGTCGGCGATCAGGCGGGCGAAGATTTCGTCCCTATCCTCGTTCTCGCCAAATACCTCCAGCGCGACGCTGGGTATCCATACGCCGGAGCGGGTGCTGAAGGCGCGGTCGGCGGAAAAGCCGGCGCTAATGGCCGAGCGGCTGAGGCGGGTGGCGTCGACCGAAATCGCGCTGGCGCAATTACCTCGTTCACGCAGGCCATCGAGCGAGGCGCGGGCATATTCGTAGCGCAGGAACGGGGTAAAGCGATAGGCCTTGTCTGACATCGAGTAGCCGGCTTCGAGCAGCAGCGCCCGGTGGCGGCTCTGGGTGTCGCTGTGCAGGTCGATGCCGCAGGCGCTGCGCTCGCTGTCGAAATCGCTGCGTCCCAGGTTCAATGCCGTATTGAGATAGAGCTTCTCGCTCGGCAGCCATAACGCGTACAGGGAGCCACTGTAGCCGCTGGCCGACTGCGAACCGCCAGCCGAGAGGTCGGTGCTGGAGCGCATGCCACCCAAGGCGAGGCCGGCCACGAAGCTTGACCGGAAACGATAGTCCATACCCACCGTAAGGCCACGTGTCGTGGCGTCGAAGCCGTTGCGGCGGCCGCTGCGGGAATCCAGCGCCGCAATCTCCACGGTGCCGGCGGCAAACAGGCTGGGCCGTGCCCCTTCTTTGGACTCGCTGTCGCCGCCTTCCGTGCTGGACTTGGCCAGTGGCAGGGTCAGGCCGCCGAGACTTACCGCGACATCACTGGAGAAACCATGGGCGGTTTCGTTGCGCAGCGCCTGAAGGCGGTTACCGATCAGGCTGAGCTGGGTGCGCGGTGCGTCCAGCGCCTGCTGCGCGATAGGGCCGATCAGGTTCTCGGCGGGATCGGCGACTGCAGCGATGCTGCTGCTGACCGGCAGGTTGACGCACAGATCCGGCCGGCTGGCGACACAGGCCTGGATCGTGGCACTCACCGCGTTGGCGTTTAGCAGCAGCGTGGCGCTGGCGTGGCCGCTACTGTCGGAGGTCGAGCTGGGCGTGATGCTGCCGGCGTCGGGCGGGCTCAAGGTATAGACGACCGTGGCGCCGGGCACGGGGGCGCCGCTTGGATCCAGCAAGTCCACGCTGATCGGCGTCGGCTGTTGTGGCTGCACCACCACTACGGATGTCGTCGTGTTGGTCTGCAGGTTGCCGACCTGGGCGTCTGGGCCACGCAACTCCACGGTCAGCTGGTTGCCGGGGGTGTCTGCCAGGGAAACGGACAGGCGCCGGTTCGCACTGTTGCACCCCGGCAGGAACCGGATCTCGGCATCGCCGCTACTGTTGGTTGTGGCCTCGCCGCTGGCCGGTGAGTCGGCGGCATCGCAGGCGGCTGCTTTGGGCGCCGCGGCGGGCAGCGGCTCGGCGCGGGCCACGCTCCAGCGCAGTTGCGCACCAGCTACGGGCTGGCCACGGGTGTCCCGCGCGCTGACCATCACTGCGGTCGATACGCCGGGTTCAAAACGCAGTTGTGCCGCCAGAGTGATGACCGACAATTGAGTCGCTGCTGGCCGCACGACCAGGCGCACGGGCGTGCTCTCAGCCGTGCCGCCGAGGTTGTCGGTAACACGGGCGACCAGGGAATAGGTGCCGGCCGGTACGGCGTTCCAGCGTGCGGTGAACGGCGCTGTAGTGGATTGGGCTACCAGCTGGCCGTCGGCGAGGTATTCCACCTGCTCGACGGTACCATCGCTGTCCTGGGCGTCAGCGGCGAGCTCGACACTGGCGGGTGCGGTGATATCCAGCCCCGGCGCAGGCGCGGTCAGACGTACCGTTGGCGGCAGGTTGCCCGACGACGAAAGAACGGTAAGGGTCAGCGGCAGCGTATCTGTTTTTGCGCCCGTGTTGTCCGTGGCACGGGCGGCAAAGGTGTGTTGTCCTGGCGTGGAAGGTTGCCAGACCGCCTGGTAGGGCGGTGTCGTGTCGGAACCGACCACGTTGCCGTCGACGAGGAAATCCACGCCGGTGACAGTTCCGTCACTGTCCTGCGCCGTAGCGGCCAGGTTCACGCCGCGTGGTGCGGTCAGCATGTTGCCGGCGACGGGCGCTGTGAGCGTTACTGTCGGCGGCTGGTTGGTTGCTGCTGTTATGAGCGCTTGCACGCCCTGGACGGAATAGGTGAGTGGGTTGTTGATTGCGTCAGTGGTGTCGCTGTACAGCACCGTGCGCGTGATGCGGAAGTGAAGGCTAGGGTTGATGTTTACGAAGAACGTGCCAGGCGCGGTGAAATTGACGGTGCTGGTCGCCGTGGCCGGGGGCCTGTCTGATGCGATGGTCAAATACTGTCCGGTGGGGCCGGAGTACCCCCAACCATAGTTGCTGTTGCTCGAGAGCTGTATGTTCGCGCCGGTGTTGATGTTGCAGCTGGCCGCCAACGTACCCTGCAGCGGTGCTGACCCGGTCATCGGGCTGGGATTGGCCACAAGGCTGCATTGCGCCGATACCGCGCCGATATGAACCACGGCAGTTCCCAGCGCCGGATCGCAGACGGTCACCTGATCGTCGGCGCAGAAACGGATGATGCGCACGCCCGGTGTTGCCCCCAGGGCGATGGGGAGGTTGACATTGCCACCGGCGTCAATTGGCCGCACCGTACCGCTGGGAAACGTATCGCTATCGTCGGGCGTACTGACGAGCCTGAATCGCGCGGTAGTCATGCCCGTGCCGAAATTACGCGCCCCGAACGTGAAGGTGCTGCCGGTCCGCGCTACCTGCACGCCACCATAGGTCTGCGCCCAGGTGACCGGCGTCGCTGCCAACAGGCTCAGCCACAGCAATTGCAGAGCGAACAGGCGCCAGGTGGCGGAAAACCGGGGAATCCCACAGGGGGGCGAACTGATGTTCATCAAAGCTCCTTGGATCTTGTCACCACGGCCACAATCGCGATGGTGCCGCGTACCATTTCATCGGTCTGTACAAAGCTATTGGCAGAAGAGCGACCGCGGCGCCCCTGTTTCGCCGCGGCCAGGCGTGGTCAGCCGGCGCTGAACTGTACGCGGCGGTTGCGCGCGTCTTCGGGGCGTTCTGGATCCAGCGGGTGGCTTTCGCCCTTTCCGCGTGCCTGAAGCCGCTGGATCGCAATACCGTGGTGCTCGACCAGATACTGCTGGACCTTTTGCGCGCGCTGCAGCGACAAGCTCGTGTTGTAAGACTCCGGGCCGGTGGAGTCGGTGTGCCCGTCGATGATGATCGTGGTCGAGACATCGAGCAGTTTCAGTCCTTCGGCGATGCTGTCGAGCTGGGCCAGAGCCTTGGGCTGCAGCTCGGCCGAGTTCAGGGCGAACGCGACGGCTACATCCATCGACCCTGCTCCGTTGCCCTCTTCAGCTGGCGCGGGCGGCGCCGCTGCCGCTGCGTTGCGTGGCGATTTGGCCTTGGCCACAGCCTGAGCTGCGGGCGCTTCTGGCGCACTGGCAGTGCTGCTGGGGCCTTCCGTCAGGTTGGCGGGAGCTGCTGCGGCCGCGGGGTCGAAGGCAATGCCGCGTTTCTTGATCTGCGGTTGGGAGCCGGCGCCGCCCAGGGCGCGGGCGACGTCGATAGGACGCGGGACCTCGTTTTCTCCGACGTAGTTCGGCGGTGCGGCGCTGCCGGCCGGTGAAAGCGCGGACAGGCCCAGGACTAGGGCAAACGCGAGCGCAGATTTCACGACATCCTCCTTATTGGCTTGAGTCCCCCTTAATGTTGCCGGAGTGCCGCAGGGTTCAATTCAATTTGCCCTCCCGCGAGGCTGCCTTGAGGCTAGCCAGCGGCAACCCCGCCTGAGCCTCGCCGGGCCGGCGCCCTTTCTTCGTGAAATGCCGGCACCTGCGTGGCCGCTGAGCGAACGGGCATAGGGCGGCGCTGCGGCGTTCCAGCCAGTCCGTAGCGGCACCGACGTACAGAGTGCTCAAGCACGCAGTTATACCGTGCCGGCGGGAGCGGGTAGCCGTGAACTGCAGCCTTGACTCAACCTTGCGGCGGTACCTGGGCGACCGGCGCAACATCCCTGACGGCATGGCTGCCGCGCAGCGCATCCGTCGCTGCGACGACACTCTGTTTGGGCACTGCCAGGTAATACTCGCCGGCCAGACCTGGGCCGCCGACGACCCAGCCGCCAGCGCCCGCTACCAGTACGCGCAGTTCGCCTTCGGTCGCGGCTGGCTCAAACGTCACGCGCAGGAAGGCCTGGTCGGCTGATACGCGTGCAGCCTCACCCGCTGGTGTCGGCGGGGTGCTGCCGCGATAGCTGATTGGTGGTTGCGCTGATTGGCGCAGCAACAGGACCGATTGCACCACGACCACCAGCATCGCCACGGCAAGCGCTGGGCGCAGCCAGTGGTCTAGCCAGCGCCAGTTCCAGCCGCGACTGACAGGTTCGCTGTGCGTTGTCTTGCCTGTGGTTTCGCGCCGGATGCGTTCCAGCGTCTTGTCCAGGCCGACGTCTTCCGCGGCCACGGCTGCGCCATGCCGCTGCTCGGCTGCGGCGTGACGCCAGAATTCCAGGGCGCTGCGTTCCTGCGGATGTTCGGCAAGGTAGGACTCAACCGCGGCGCGCTCGGTCTCGTTGAGGGTGCCATTGACGTACCACGGAAGCAGCGCCTGAATGTCGTCACGCATGGCTGGTCACTCCTCGTTCTGCGGAGCTTTCTTCGCGCCGCAGGAACAGACTTAAACATTTTTGTATACTTTTTCTTGCATGAAACAGTCGTGTCTTGACCGTGTTCTCGGGGCAGCCTTGCAATGTCGCCACTTCGCCCAGTGCCAGCCCTTCGTAGAACACCAGATGCATGCACTCGCGATGCTTGGATGAGAGCTTTTCCATGCAATTGCGTACGCCAGCTTCGCGTTGTTCGGCAGCAATCCGCTCGAAGGCAGATTCAGCCTCGCTGCCGATGGTTTCCTCCACTTCCGGGGTCAGCGATTCTGTGTCGAGCGAGGAAGCGCGCAGCCGGTTGAGTATCCGGTGCCGCGCAATACCCAGTACCCAGGTGGACAGTTTAGCCGTCCCATTGAAGCGATCCGGGTTCTTCCACACCTCGAACATTGTGTCGGCGACGATTTCCTCCGATGTTTCGGGGCTGCGCAGGTGGCGCATCGCAAAGGCGAAGATGCGACGACCCAGCGCTCGATGCAGGGTTGTGAATGCTTCCTGGTCGCCCAAGCTGATCCGCTTGAGCAGGTACAAGGCTGTCGAGTTGTCGAATTCCATGACTCGCTCCGACCGATAAGGCCGCGAATAGTAGCCCTGCCGGTCGGGAATGCACAGGCGACCCCGCCCGGCATTCTTGAGTTCCAAACATCTGGTTTCTTTCGCGTGTGAAGAATCTACATCCACTACACGGTCCTGACGTTACGCACGATCGGCACCGCAGCCTCCAGGCCGGGCCGGCCGAGACTTGGCTACTGGATCAGGCAGGTTGCATTGCGTAGGTCGTACAGGCGCATCGGCTGTTTCTGCGGATCGGCCAATTCAACCGACCGATAGACTTCCGCCGAAGCCGGGTCGACCTCGCGTTCCACGATCAGTTTTCCTTCCTGCCAGCAGCGCAGCTTCTGCGGCTTAAGCGCCTGTTTGCGCGAAATCGCATCGATTTCATCCATGCCGCCTAGTGTCTGCGGTGGTTCCACCGATGCCTCCATCGGGGCAGGCGCCGTGCCGGGCTCTACTGCAGTTGCGGCGAAAGCTGTGGCGCTGGCCAGGCTCAGCAGGGTCAGGGCCAGCCGGCTGCGACGACGTGTCGCCGCGGTGATCGAAGTCTCAGTCATGGCTTTAGTTCTCCCGCTTCTCGGCCACCAGCGACTTGCCCGTGCCCTTGAATTCGATCGTGCTGGAGACGAATTCCGGCGCCACCGTTGCGAATACCTTGCGAACGCTGGCCAGGTTGGGCACTGCCGTGATCGGCGTCAGGTCGGCGCCGCCCAGAGAGCTGCCCAGCCTGCCGTCGACGTTGTTATGGCTGGCAAAGCACTGCAGCGACTGTGCTGTGGTGCTGTGCGCCTTGATCTCGAAACGGCCCGGCGGTGGTAGCGGCACCGGCTGGCCTGCGGCGATGCGCGACTGCTTCTGCCAGCGGTTCGGATAGACCCGGGCCACCGTGCCCGCCTCGTCCTGCAGGAAGCAATACACATTGGAGTCCTTGCTGGCGGCCAGCTGAAAGCCGACGACATCAGGCTTGTCCGGATTCGGCGGCGCCAGATTGAGCGACAGCTTCCACTGCGGATGGCGTGCTTCTTCGATCTTGGCCATCAGCTGGGACTGGTCCGCATCGAAATGCGCCCGCATCAGTTCCAGCGAAAACTGGCCGTTGTAGGGCACGCCGAGCGCCTGAAAGTACTCCCGCAGAGCGGCCTTGAACGCTTCAGGGTCGGTCGGCTTGCCGTCATCCGGCAACAGACCTATTGCAGTCAGGTGACGGATGTAGAAGCTCAGCTTCTCCGCGCCGGTCATGCTTTCCTGCCAGTCCTCGATTTCCGCGGCTACGTCAGGTTGCGTCGATGCCACGCCGAGGCATCGCCAGTACGGTACTTTGTTTAATTTTCCCATCAGTTCTATGGCCGACAGTTCAACCAGGTTGCGTACGGCAACGGTCTTGCCGTCTGACTTGGAGAAGCTGGTCATATAGTTGATGCCGAGCTTGGACACGGCGGCCTCGCCGTCGACGCCGGAGCCTTCCTGCAGGATGGCTGCGCTGTTGCGGGAATTGACTCCCGGCACGATGGAGAAATCCTGCGAGCGCACTACGGTCAGGTCCAGCGCGAGCATGTTGATCGAAGTGCTCTTTGATCCACCGAAGCCGAGGAAATTCTTGCTCGCAATGCCGAGCGTGACGCCGGCATCGGCGGTTTTCTTCGCCAGGTTGTCGTCGAACTGGGTAATTGATCCGCGCACGGAGTAAGTCGGGATCAGTTCAGGCTGGAACGACGCAAGCGAATTGGACTGAACCATGTAGGAGCTCAGGTTCTTCATGTCGTCACCAAAGGCCATGGTGCGAATGGCACGGCTGCGCCGCGTCATCTGCGACATGGCCGAGATGAACATCTCTGTCGTGCCCGCAGGCACTTTCTGTGTCTTGTCGTTCAGATCCTCGACCAGGATCGAGGCCTGGGCGCCGTAGTTGGCCAGCAGCCCGTCCATGCAGCGCAGCGGTTCGTCGAAGCTTGTCACGACCCGAGTGGCGGGCAACATCGTTTCGCGAGTGCGCTGTTTGTATTCGTCGACGACATCGCTGCGTGTATCGGCTAGCTTGCAGCCCGACAGTGCGCTCATTCCTAAGGCAATCACTCCAATCAAGGCGCTGCGCGGCATGACGGTTCTCACTTATTGCAAAGTTGAACAATGTTTCCTGTCACCACCGTGGTGACTCGTCTCGGTGCAGGGCCGCGTCGAGATTCGGCGTTGCCGACATTCATGTCGCCGCAGTCGGTGCTGGTCTGGCTTCCACCGCGCCGCTGCCCCTGTTTTTTCTGCTTGTCGTCCTCGTACAGGCGCATCTTGGACATTTCCTTTACGACGCTGGCGCGAGTGCCTTCGTCGAGATCCTTGATGCCGGAAGCGACGCTGCCGGCCTGCGCCAGATGAGAAATGAGGAACGTAACCAGGACAAAAAGAATTCTCATGGCAACTCCTGGTAGGGCCGCCGCAGAGTGATGAATTCCCCGCTGCGGCCGGCAATTGGGAAGGTCTGGCAGGAGGCAGCAGCGGGGCCGTGAAGCCCCGCTGTGCATCCCCCAGTCCCACCAGACGCTTACTCGGCGTTACCGACGTTGAGGTTCTGCGTGGCTTTCGAACCCATCACAGCGGCATTGGTCACGATGATGTTCTTGGTGTTGACGTTGGACTCGCCGCCGTTCTTGGCATTGCCCAGGCGGACGTTCTGCTTGGCCGTCGAGCCCATTACCGCCGCATTGGTCTGCACCAGGTTGTCGAACTTCACGTTCGACTTGCCGCCGTCGGAGGCATTGCCGATCTGGCTGGACTGCTCGGCGGTGGAACCCATTACCGCAGCATTGGTGACAATGACATTCTTGCCGTTGACCTTGGCCGTGCCGCCGTCCTTGGCATTGCCGAGATCGATGTTCTGCTTGGCCGTCGAACCCATTACTGCGGCATTCGTGGTGATGATGTTGTCGATCTTGACGTCCGACTTGCTTTTCTGCGCAAACACGGCCGGGGAGACCAGCAGCGAGAACAGCATGGCGGCGAGAATCTTGGTATTCATGGTTGTTCCTTTTTTCCTCAGGGAAGGTTGCGTGTCGTTTCGAGGGTCATTCGACCGACCGGAGTACCGTTCGATGCGTCGCTCGTGCCGCTTGGGGCAAACGACCGCATCGGCAGCTGAGTCACCGTCACCGCGGAAGCGGTTCAATTTTTTTTTGAGGACGATTTGGCGGCGGCGACAGGCCAGGTAAGCCAGGTTCATCTGGCCTCAGACCGCGCTATGGGATTCAGCTGAAGCGGCGTGTGGCCCGTCCAGGCCAGGCTTAGGCCGAGGGTTCGACTCGCTTGCGCACGGATTGCCCGATGTACCGGTTTGCAGCCGTCATGGCGCTTGCGTTCAGGCGCGGGTTTTCGCGCACTTGGACAGCGACAGGCCGGTCGCCGATTTCGACGGCCCGTGTTACTTGAACAAGATCGATGGCGAAGCGGACAAGGTGTTGAATCGACCGCATGCGAACGTGCAGGAGTTCTGGTTGCGGAAATAGCAGCTATCGACATCGGTCAGCCGGCCCGGAACCGGGCCGGCTGAGGATCAGCAGTGGAGAAACTGATACGCGCAGCGATCAGAATTCAGTGGTCACTCGCGCACCGGAGAAGCTCGTTTGCGCATGCAGGGTGATGTACAAGTAGCCACTGGGTGGGTTGGCGACAACGATCTCTTCGTCGTTGCTGGGGCCATTCGAACGCAATACGTACTGATAATCGGTCGCCCAGTAGTTCGGGTGGTAGTACAGATCCGCATTGCCGCTGCCGCCGCTGCTGCGGATTCTCAGCTGCGCCGCGCCCGGTGGGATGTAGACGAAGAAATAGATGCGGCTGCCTGCCGTCTGACTGAGATTCGACCGGGCGCAATTTTTCCCCAACTGGTCGGTGCGAGCGGTAGGGCATTCGGGCAGGGACGAGGTGGTGCTCACCGTGACGGACTTGGTTGTGGTGTTGGTCGCGCCTCCGTTGTCAGTGACGGTGAGCTTCACGCTGTAGGTGCCAGCCGTTGCAAAGGTTTTGACCGGACTGGCTGCGGCCGAACTGGTGCCGTCGCCGAAATCCCAGCTGCGCGCAATGATGCTGCCGTCGCTGTCGCTGGATCCGTCGGTGAAGGTCGCGATCAGGCCGTTCGTGGTGAAGCTGAAACCGGCCGTGGGCGGAACGTTGGCCGGTGCCGTGAGGCTGACTGACTTGGTGACACTGTGGCTGGCGCCCGCATTGTCCGTGACCGTGAGTTTCACGCTGTACGTGCCGCTGGTGGTGTAGGTCTTGCTCGGGTTGGTGGCGGTCGAGGTCGTGCCGTCGCCGAAATCCCAGCTGCGCGCAACGATGCTGCCGTCGCTGTCGCTGGAGCCGTCACTGAAGGTCGCGGTCAGACCGTTTGTGATGAAGCCGAAGCCGGCCGTGGGCGGCACGTTGGCCGGTGCCGTGAGGCTGACCGGCTTGGTGACGCTGTGGGTGGCGCCCGCATTGTCCGTGACCGTGAGCTTCACGCTGTACGTGCCGCTGGTGGTGTAGGTCTTGCTCGGGTTGGTGGCAGTCGAGGCCGTGCCGTCGCCGAAATCCCAGTTGCGTGCAACGATGCTGCCGTCGCTGTCGCTGGAGCCGTCAGTAAATGCCACGCTGAGGCCACTCGCGGCGAAGGAGAAATTCGCCGTTGGCGGGACGTTGCTGCCCGTGCCGGCGACGGTGACGCTCTTGCTGGTCAGGGCCGTTGTGCCGGCGTTGTCAGTCACGCTGAGCCGTACCGTGTAGGTGCCTGCTGCGGCGTAAGTCTTGGTTGGGTTGGTATCGGTAGAGCCGGTGCCGTCGCCGAAAATCCACTGGCGTGCGGTGATGCTGCCGTCCGTATCGGTCGAGGTGTCGGTGAAGTTCACGGTCAGGCCGCTGGCGCTGGAGTTGAAATTCGGGTTCGGCGGCACGTTGCCGCCGGCACAGCCGGCGTTGTTCGGGTTGATGACACAGGGCAGCCACGCGGTGAATTCGCTGTCGTACCGCGTGCTGATGCTGCTCATGAAAGGCCGGTACTGGTTGCTGTAATAGCCGTTGCGGAAATGGCCGAGAATCGTGTTGACGTCGGGGCGGTGCCGTTCAAACATGAAACGCACGGCCAGATAGCCCCAGTTGTATACCAGGGTCTGGCCGCTGTTGTAGTCGTTCTGAAATACCTGGCTGAGTCGGTACGTGGCGGCGTTGGCCTGACTCACCGCACCGGAATAGACCAGGTTCCGGTACGAATAGGACATGTACTCGGCAAAGCCTTCAATCCACCAGACAGTCCTTTCCGCGATGCTCGCGCCGAAGTCGCCCCACAGGTTGAATCGTCCGTCGAGGTAGTGAACGTACTCGTGGGTAAGGTTCCAGACGTCGAATACGGGGCGCATCCATTCCGCCTCGTAGGCGATAAAGCGAGGAACGTTGTTGCTGGCTGCTGGATTCCCTTCCAGATACATGCCGCCATTGTCGGTACTGATGCCGAAAATGATGCCGGCATAGCGCTGGTAGTCGGTGCTGCTGTCGAATACGACCATTTCCAGCCGGGTGTTGTTGTCCTGCCCTACCGGCACGTTGTTCGTCTGCAGTGCCTGGTGGAAATATGCCTCCTGACCTCCGACGCGTGCGCAGGCAGTAGAGAGGTCGCTCGGCGACATGGCCTGGGCGCGAATCCTCAACGTCGAGCTGCAGTTGTGGCTTACCGGCAGGGCTGCGGCTTCAACCTGCGCCTTGTAGTTGCACAGGTTATAATAAGCGCAATTTGTATTATCATAATAATTCACCATCTCTCCGGTTCCCAGCCATATGGACGCGGTTTGTCCAACTACTGAGGAACGGTCAAGCAGTGCTTTCGCCTTGGGGCGGGTTGCGGTCCTCGCCGCTCCGCTGTATTGCAGAAAACGGCCCATTTCCCGGGCAGCGTTGGATGCCAGATAGTCGTTGCTGCTACCGAGGATGTTCCAGTTGCGATCCATGAATCCGTAGAGCGAATCGATGATCGACGTGTCGCTATTGACCAGGCTCTGGAAATCGGCGTTGTAATGGCCGCGGAACAGCACCGTGTAGGTGTTGTTCACCGCCCGGCGCATCCAGCTATGGGGGTTGTAGCTGCTGTTGTAGTCCGCCAGTAGCCGCTTGACGACGCCCAGATAGCGCGCATTTTCCGCGGTGCTGTCGATAAGCGTGACGAACTCCGCCAGGATCTGGCCGTGGACATTGTCGACGCGAAGCAGGTTGGGGTTCGCGGCGAACGCATCCATCGCAGCGCGAATCGCTGTGCGCAGGGCGGCGCCATAGCTGCCCACAGTGCTGCTGTTGTTGTACTGCACGTAGTAACCTGCGCGCAGGAATACGACCAGCTGCAGGGTGCCGGCGGCATTGGTGCCGTCATAGCTCGCTGCGTTCTGGGCGAAAGCATTTGCAATCGTCACCATTTTTGCTTCGCGGAACGTGTTGTAGGCCGCGCTGCCGGTGAGGCTGTACAAACTGTTCATGCAGGCCGGGTCGGCATCGCGCACGGCGGCGGCGAGCGCTGCATCGCTCAGACTGCCGAATACACAGGGGCCACCGGCCAATGGGGCGTTGACGCCGGCCGCCTTGCTGGTGGCTTCCGGAGTGTCGTAGTCCATGCGGTAAACCAGAGGGTCCGGTTCATTGGATGGCGGGCGCTGGTCGGGCCGTAGTGATGTCTTTTGTATGTGGGGGATGTGATCTGGCCGCTCCAGTGCAGCTATCTTTCCGTGCTGAGCGGCAAGAGCTTCGCTTTCTGCGTTGTGCCCGGGCCCAGGTTGCGCCAGTGCTTGAGTGGTTGCCAGGCCAAATAGCGCCCACGCCAGCGCATGGCGCGAAGGCGCCATTAATTTGTAATACATATAGTTTCCCCTCCCTTGGGGCAATGCTTGTTGAGACGGTCGCGCCCCGTTCACTCGCGCCGTTGTGCCGACGTCCGCTTTGGTTCAAGAGGCCGCTGGATCATTTTCAGCAAAAGATTCGGCAATATCTTGTACAAAATCACCATCAAAATGTCATATATATGCGATGAGGTCGCGTGACTCCTGTGGCCGGGCCGGGTGCTCAGCTTGATTCTGTTTTTCCGCGATGGTTTCCGACCCACGACAAGCTGCTGATTCCGGCAGCAGACGTTGCTGGCAGCTGGCGCAACTGCCGACCCATGGCCGTTCGCCCGAATCAGGCAATATGTGGCTGCTGAACTCGCGAGCTGCGCGATGGAGTAGAGGCGGCAGGCGACGCTTCCGCCCGCTCAATCTCGTTGCAGCACTCCCGGGATTGACGGTTGTGAACTACTGGTCGTGGCGATTCAGCTATCCGAATCGCAGGGGAGAGCGGGCGTGCCTGGAGCACCGAATCTGCGGCGGGACCGATGACGGGTAGCTGCGAACAGCGGCAGGATCATCGCGACAGATTGAGCAACCCGCCTGTCCCTGTTGCGGCAAGCTGCCACTGGGCGCTGTCACAGCCCAGAGGCTGGGGGCTCCAACGCGAAGCTGACGTCGGCGCCATTGGCGGCAAGCGTCAGACTCAGGCCGAGGCTGTAGCGTTCGGCGAGCCGCTGCACTATGGTCAGGCCCAAGCCGGAACCGGCGCTGCCTTCGCGGCGTGCATAGGGTTCTGACCAGTCAGCCGCGACCACTTCTGCGATTCCATCGCTGTGATTGACGATGCGCAGCCGGCCATCGGCTGCTGTGATCGTGACGCGTCCGCTGGGCGTGTGCTCAAAGGCGTTGCCGATCAGGTTCGACAGCAGTACGCGCAGCACGGGCGCCGGCACCGTCGCTGTCGCCGTGGCGTCAATGGCGACCTCCACCTCGACTGGCCGGTTTTCCAGCAGGATCGCTTGTTCGACTACCACGCTTTCGACGATCGGCGCGACGCGGACTGGTGTGGCTTTGTCGGTGCTGGCTTCGGCGCGGGCGAGGGTGAGCAGCATGTCCATGGTCTGCTGCAACTGCCCTACGGAGTGCTGCAGATGCACGAGCTGCTGTTGCCCTGTAGCGGACAACGGTTCGTGCGCCAGGCGTTCGGCCGCGGCGCGGATCACTGTCAGCGGTGTGCGTAGTTCGTGGCTGGCGTCGCGGGTGAAGCTACGTTCGCGTGCGATGTAGTCATGCAGGCGCTGCGTCAGCCGTTGCAATGCGAGCGCGAGTGTGCCGACTTCGCCCTCGGCCGGCTCGCCGGCGAGATCTGCCGGCAAAGCGCTGACATCAAGACCATCCACGCGGGCGGCAAGACGCGCCAGTGGTGCGGCGATGCGGTGGGCGAGCCATAGCCCTAGCAGCAGGGCGGCCGCAACGACGGTCAGCGCAGACCAGGCCAGCCAGACGAGTACGCGATGACGAATTGGGCGCACTACAAGCTGGGCGCTGACCTCTGCGACCAGCCAGGTGCCGCCGGCTTGGTCTGAGAGCTGGTGCAGGTGATAGTGGCGACCTTCGGCGCCGGCGAATTCCGTACGCTTGGGCGTCTGTGCCAGTTGCTCGCCAATTGTCTCGGGCAGTGTGGCCAGGCCGGTATAGACACGAAGAAAGGGCAGTCGCGGCGTGTCCCAGTTGCCGGTGCGCGCCCGGGTTTCGTGCTGAATCGCGGCCTCCTGGCGCAGCAGACTGTCGAAGAACGCGTCTTCCGTGGAATACATGAACACCACGGCGTAAAAACCGAATAACGCTGCGGTTAACGCCGTGAACGCCGCGAAGGCGAGCATCAGCTGGTTGCGTAGCCGTTTGCGTCGGCGCTTCATTCGTCGGCCTCCAGCCGGAAACCGACGCCGTGTATCGTCTTCAGCATGGGTTTCGCGAACGGCCGATCGAGAGCCTGGCGCAGCAGATACAGGTGAGAGCGCAGCGGGTCCGACGACGGCGCCTCATCGCCCCACAGGCGTTGGGTCAGCTCGCTGCGTGTCAGGGCGCGTGGCCAGGCTTCCGCGAGTGCGAGCAGGATGCGCAGCGGCATCTGCTGCAGTGCCAGGGGGTGCCCGTGGCGAAACGCTTCGCCGCTACGCCGATCGATGCGCAGCGAGCCGATAAGCAATACGTGGCTGGTGCCGAGGCGATGGCGTTGCGACAGTGCCTGGCAGCGTGCGAGCAGTTCAGCGCCGGCGAAGGGTTTGACGAGGTAGTCGTCGGCACCGGCGCTGAAGCCATCGAGCTTGTCGTCGAGACTGTCCCGGGCCGTCAGCATCAGCACCGGCGTATGCCGGTCAGCGCGCTCGCGCAGCTGCCGGCACAGACTGAGTCCATCAAGGCCGGGCAGCGAGAGGTCGAGCACGATCACGTCCGGTGGTTCGGCCAGCGCGAGTGCCAGACCGGTGCGACCATCGGCGGCGAAGTCCGCGCGATGGCCGTGTGCCTCGAACATCGCAGCGAGGCTGCTGCGAAGTGCGAAGTTGTCTTCGATCACGAGCAGGTGCAGGTGCTGCGACATTGTCAGCCGTCTAGCCTCTTTTTCAGGCGGAGAGCTTCCTCCAGATCTGGCGTCTCGGCCAGTACTGCTGCGACGAGTTCGCGTGCGCGCGCCGCTTCACCGAGCCGGTGATGTGCTTCGGCCATGCCGAGCTTCAACTGTGGTTGTGTCATGTGTGGCGCGGCGAGTTGCATCACAGCAAGCGCATCGCGCACCGCAGGTGGTTGCGTGGCGGCTTTGAGTTGGTAGTAGCCGAGTACGCCGATCAGGTTGATGTCGTAGTCGTCCCGCCGCGCCGCGAGTTCCGACTGCGCACCGGCAGAGTCGCCGCCGAGCAGGCGCTGCACGAGCTGCAGGCTGCGTTCGTCGCGCCACGGCTCGCGCGCCACGGGGGTACGACCCATGGCCGCGACGATCGCTTCTGCCACGAGCGCTGTCGAATACGGGTTCTGGCCCGTGATCAGGCGACCGTCGACCACGAGCTTGGGCATCATCAACGGCGCTTCCTGCCAGAGTGCGCCCCGTTCGCGCATGGCGTCCTCAAGGGCAAACGGGAAAGAGGCGGCCCAGCGTTTGCCGAATACCGCCTCTTCTTCGTTGCTGAAACCCGTCAGGGCTTTGCCCTTTACCAGATGCCGGCCGTCGGGCAGGCGTACATCGACGAGTGCTGCCGGGCCGTGGCAGACCGCGGCGACAACGCCGCCCTGCTGGTAGACGGAGCCGAGCAGGCGCTGCAGCGCCGCATCGGCAGGCAGGTCGAACATCGCACCCTTGCCTCCAACCACGTAGACCGCGGCATAGCCACTGGGGTCTATGTCCGCAGTTGCTCGCGTCGCCGCAAGCTTGGCCATCGCATCCGCATCGGAGACAACACGGGCGTTGTAGGCGGCTTTCGCATCGTACTTGTCAGCCTCGGCCTTGCCGCCGCGTGGGCTTGCGACGTCGACTGTCAGGCCGTTGTCGCGAAAGATCGCCCAGGCCTGGGCGAACTCGTCCATCTCGAAGCCGGGCCGTGTCTTGCCCTGGTCGCGACCTTCGGCGCTGACCACGATCAGGACCTTGTCGGCCGCGCCAGCGGAAGCAGTGCTAAGGCAGAACAGCAAGCAGGCCGCAGCGCGGCGTATTGGATTGGGCAAGTACATGGTGGATTCCTCGTGGTGACGGAATTCCAGCCTGCCTCGCTGGGGTTCAAGTGAACTTCAAATCGGCGAGTTCGGTATGGGCGAGTTTGGGTGCGACGCGGCTGTGGGTAACAGCTGAGCTGGGTTTCCTGAAGTGGGTGTCCCAAACTGGGTGGAATCCGCCGTGGCAGCCGCACTCATCCATCCCGCCGTGAGCGCCGCACCAAGCAATGCAATACGAATCGACGTCAGTGTCTCTCCTGGTAGTTGGGTGCGGATCTACGCCCGCATGCCCTAACTCCCGGATTTGTTGTCGCGGCACTCAGCGTGCGGCAAATAGGTGTGAGACCTTTGCGCGTCAAACGAAACGCGCCCTTGACCGTCTGCAGCGGCGGATCGCGCTAGACGGCGACGCGCTGCGGTATGTGGCTCTGGTCTCTGGTCCAGATGATCGTGCCGCCGATGCGGTTGCAGCTTGTGTCAAAGTGGGTGTCCTGAAGTGGGTGTTCGCTACTCGTGGCTGGGAGGTCGTCGTGCACGCAACGCTGAAAGCTTTTGCCGTAGCGCTATTGGCTTTGGGTGGACCTCTGATACACCCGCCGGCGACTCAGAAGGACAGAAGCCTCGTTCGCCGGTTGTTCCAGCGTTACGTGGGCCTCGCTGGCGCCTTGTGTGCCGCACCACTATTTGCGCAGAGTTTGCCCGCGTTTCCCGGCGCTGAGGGCTTCGGCGCCATGGCCAGTGGCGGCCGTGGTGGCCAGGTCATCACGGTAACGACGTTGGCCGCGAGTGGTGCGGGAAGTCTGCAGGAAGCCGTGAACCGGTCCGGGCCGCGCATCATTGTGTTTGCCGTATCCGGTGTCATCAACGCTGATATCCGTATTCCCCATGGCGATCTCACGATTGCCGGTCAGACTGCACCGGGGGGCGGGATCACGCTGGCCGGCCATTTGTATACACCCTATCCGACCACGTTCGGAAACATCATCGTGCGTCACCTGCGCGTGCGCGCGCCGGCTGCGAATGCGGACTGGCCGCCGGACCAGCACGATGCGATCCAGATGTCGGCCAACCGGCGCATCATGCTCGATCATATCGACGCCTCGCATGGCATCGATGAACTCCTCGATTTGTACGAAGGCGCGCGCGACATTAGCGTGCAGTGGTCGATACTGAGTTTTCCGGTCCACAACGGCGGACATCCGGACGGGCCTGCGCATAACTTCGGCCTGCTGAACGGCCCCAACGGCGGCCGTATCAGCGTGCATCACAACTTGTTCGCCCATGCGCGCGCGCGAACTCCGGCGTTGTCCTACGGCCCGGCAGAGGTGCTGAACAACGTGATCTTCAACGCGCGCGAAGGCTTCGTGCACCACAACCCAGCGGTCGGCGACTTCAAGCTGGTCGGCAACTACTACAAGGACGGTGCGAGCGCGAACCTGCTGCCGGTCTTTCTCGATCCGGAGAACGATCCGGGCCAAGGCCGCTACTACATGGCGGGCAACTATGTCGATCATCCCGGCGCCATGGTCGGCGGCTTCGACAACCCTTTCCAGTCGGCGCCATTCATGAGCGCGTATGGCAGCAGCTTCATCTACGACGGACGCGTGGGCTCCGAAGACTTTGTCGCTATGCCGTTCGATTTTTCGCAGGCTGGCTATCTCGTACCGCAAACGACGGATGCAGCCACTGCCTATGAGGAGGTGCTGTGCAAGGCTGGTGCCTGGCCGCGGGATCAGACCGCGACGCGCGCGATTGGCGATACCCGAAATCGCAGCGGCACCTGGTCGGGCACGCGGCCAGCTGACTGGTTCGCAGGCCTGACGCCGGGAACGGCACTGCCTGACAGCGACAGCGATGGCATGCCCAATGCCTGGGAGCAGTCGCGCGGTCTGAATCCGAGTTCCGCCGGCGACGTACATCAGATCCTGCCGGGCGGTTACCCGGCCGTCGAAACCTATATCAACGAGCTGGCGGACCAGATCGTAGCCTGCGCTGGCGATCTGATTTTCCGCAACGGCTTCCAGTAGGGGCGCCAGTGCTGCTCTCCTTGCTTGCGTTGGCGATTTCGCCGGCGCACGCGAGCAGATGGTGAACAAATGTACTTATCGTTTCGCCGCCAGTGCAGGGGCGATCCAATGTTCTGGCACTACCCTTTGTGTCCGTGCCGAGCGGATGCAAGAAGAAATCGTAGTCTGCCCGTAGCGGGCTTTGTCCGGCTGCACGGCCCTTGACCTGGCCGGTATGCCGGTCGGCAGCGCAGCTGTGTCGCGGTCATAGGCGCGTGGCGACGGATACCTCGCGTTTTCTGTGCATTTGCCTCATGCGGGCTGCTGCGCGAGCCCGTGTTGCGGGCTCTGTTGCTGCGCCGCTACGCTGCGGCGCCACTCGAACCGGACGCAGCCATGCCCACTTCCACATCCTCCGCAGCTGCGTCCCCGTTGCCTTGGGCTGCCGCGGTCGCGGCTGCGGCAATTCTTGCGGTCCTCGGTGCGTTGGTCCCGGGCCTGCTTTGGCTGCATTACCTGGCCAAACCGCTGGCGACGCTGCTGATTGCTGCCCTGGTCTGGTGTGCGGTCGAGGCCGATTCCCGCTATCGCCGTGCGGTGCTGGCGGGGCTTTTTGCCTCGACGCTGGGTGATGTTTGGCTGATGCTGCCCTGGGATGCGTTTGTCGCTGGACTCGCGAGTTTTCTGCTTGCGCATCTGGCCTATCTGGTTGCGTTCACAGGGCGACGGGCTTTGCTGCCGTTACGCTGGCCCTGGTTCGCCTACGCCTTGCTCGCTGCGGCCGTGTTGGCGTTGCTCTGGCCGGGTCTGCCGGATGCGTTGCGACTGCCTGTCGTCGTCTACGTCGTCGCGCTTGCCGCAATGGCTGTGCAGGCGGCGACCATCGCGATCGAACTACGATCAGGCAGCGCGTTATTGGCGGGTTTTGGCGGCTTCGGTTTTGTCGTGTCCGACGGCTTGCTCGCGATCGACAGGTTTCATACGCCATTACCGGTATCGGCGCTGTGGGTGCTCACAAGCTACTGGATCGCCCAGTTCCTGATAGGTCGCTCGGTGTGGCACAGCCGTCGCTGACGGCGCGGCTGGAGCCGGCTCACAGCTGTTGTGTGGCGAAGGTGTCACAGGCATTGATGTCGCCCCGTTCGAGACCAGTGCGGAACCAGCGTACACGCTGCGCCGAGCTGCCGTGGGTGAAAGAGTCGGGAACTACGTAGCCGCGCGCCTGCTTCTGCAGGCGGTCGTCACCTATGGCCGTAGCGGCGGCGAGCGCGGATTCGATATCGCCATGTTCCAGCCACTGCAACTGGCGCTGCGCGAGATTGGCCCAGACCCCGGCGAAACAGTCGGCCTGCAGTTCCTGGCGCACCGACAGACCGTCAGCACCCTCCATGGAGGCGCCGCGGCGGCGCAGTTCCTCACTCTTGCGCATCACGCCCATCAGGTGCTGCACGTGGTGGCCGACTTCATGGGCGATCACATAGGCGCGGGCGAAATCGCCGCTGGCCTTGAAGCGGGTTTCGAGTTCATTGAAGAAACTCGTGTCGAGATAGACCTGCTGATCGCCGGGGCAGTAGAACGGACCCACGGCCGAACTCGCCATGCCGCAGGCCGAGCTGACGCTGCCCTGGAACAATACCAGGCGCGGTTCCTGATAGCGTCCGCCGGCGGAGGTGTAGATCTGCCTCCAGATGTCTTCGGTGCTGCCGAGTACGGCGCGTACAAATTCGTTGGTCTGGGTCGAAGCAGGCGTCTGCTGGGTCTGTGCCTGCGGCGCGGGACCAGCGCCGTTCTGGGTCAGCAGCGACAGCATTTCCAGGGGGTTCTTGCCCAGCGCCCAACCTATCAGCACGACGACGACGATGCCGCCTATCCCAAGCCGTGGGCCGCCGCCGAATCGGCGTGCACCGCCACTGCTGGCGGAAACGACATTGTCACTGCGTCGACCTTTCTGCCAAAGCATCTGCGCTTCTCCTTGAAGGTTGGCCTATCGTGTCGCTTGACTGCGTAGGCGCCGTACAAACTGGAACGACGTCGCGTGACCGAGGACGTCCGGCGCTGCTGGTGCTCGAGGCGATGTTACTTGAACGTGCGGCAGTTCCCTGCAGATCGCCGTACAGGCCGGCACTACTGACCTTCAGCCTCGCGCAGCTTGGCATCGGTGGCCGCCTTTTGCGCGTCGACCTGGCCTTGTACGGCCTTGGCGCGTTCCAGCGCCTTGAGTTGCGGGTCGATCACGGTGGTCTGTTTTGGCGGTGGTGTTTGTGCGGCGGGTTTGTCGTCGCTGGCGCAGGCGGCAAGTACCAGCAGGGCTGCAGTGAGAGCAAGAACACGCATCAGGGTAACTCCGACGAAGGGCTGCGCTAAAGTCTGCGCCCCGATCACAGCGACAACAAGGTGGAGCCTGCTGCAATGATGACCGCATCACGCTGGCGACTGGATGGGCGTACTGCTCTGGTGACCGGTGCAAGCAAGGGCATAGGCCTGGCCTGCGCGCGCGAACTGGCGCTGCTGGGTGCTGATGTGCTGCTGGTCGCACGCGACGAGGTCCACCTCGACAGTGTGCGCGAAGAACTGGCCGACGAGTTTCCGGATCAGGATGTCGCCGGCTTTGCAGGCGACATGGCCGAACACGAGCAGCGGCTGGAGCTGTTCGACTGGATCGCCGATCGCGGCAGCAGCCTGTCCCTGCTCGTCAACAATGTCGGCACCAACCAGCGCAAGCCGACCCTGGAGTACAGCGAAGATGAATACCGCGCGCTGTTCGATACCAACGTGTTCAGCGCGTTCGAGTTGTGCCGGCTTGCCCATGCGCAACTTGCCGAGCATGGCGCGGCGGCGATCGTCAATGTCGGTTCGGTATCGGGTCTTACCCATGTGCGCACCGGGTCGCCGTATGGCATGACCAAGGCCGCGCTGCATCAGCTCACGCGCAATCTCGCCTGTGAATGGGCTGGCGACGGCATCCGTGTCAATGCGGTCGCGCCCTGGTACATCCGCACGCAACGCTCGGAAGCGGCGCTGGCCGATCCGGAATATCTCGAGGAAGTGCTGGAGCGCACGCCGCTACAGCGTATTGGTGAACCCGAGGAAGTAGCTGCTGCGGTTGCGTTCCTTTGCTTGCCGGCAGCGAGTTATGTCAGTGGCGAATGCATAGCGGTCGACGGCGGTTTCCTGCGCTACGGATTCTGAGCCCGTGATGGACTCGAAGGCGCCGGCCCGCGAGACTGCGCGTATGTATTCCTCTTGTTTCGATCTCGCCTTGCCGGCGCGCTATCCGGCCGAGTCGGTCATCAACTTCTTTGCGCGCCGCGCGATCCCCGGTGTCGAGCATGTCGCCGGCCTGCGCTATCGGCGCAGCTTTGCTCTGGACCAGGTGCCGGGATGGTTCGAGGCTGATCTTGCGACGGGCAGCGTTTCAGTCCGCCACCCGCTCAGTGCCGCAACCGATCTGGTCCAGGCACGCGTGCGCGCGCTGTTCGATCTGGATGCGCCGCAGGCACAGATACGCCGTTGCTTCCTGCGTGACGCGCGCCTGGGAGCCTTGCTGCGCGTGCAGCGTGATATTCGGGTGCCTGGTTGCTGGGATGGATTCGAGCTCGGCGTGCGCGCCGTGCTGGGACAGCAGATCACCGTTGCGGCGGCGCGCACGATCGCTGCACGGATCATCGCGCGCCACGCGCAACCAATTCCCGGCGCGGCGGAGGGGGAAACTTGCGGCCGCCTGTTTCCGCCGGCGCAGGTGTTTGCCGACGCCGATCTGGATGGGCTGGGATTGACCGGGGCGCGTATCGCCACCTTGCGAGCTCTTGCGCGGGCGCTGCTGTGCGGCGAGCTCGACTTCGATCCGGCGCAGACATTGGCGCGCTTTGTTGCACGCTGCACCGCCGTACGCGGCATAGGCGACTGGACTGCACACTACATGGCCATGCGTGCGCTGCGTGATGCCGATGCCTTTCCGGCCGGCGATATCGTGCTGCGCAAAGTGCTGCGGCCCGGCACGACACTGAGCGCGAAGGAGTTGGAGCAGGCGAGTCAGGCCTGGCGCCCATTTCGCGCCTACGCGGTGCTGCTGCTGTGGGCGGCAGGCTAACAGCAGAAAACAGGAAACGGTCATGCACGAAGAACTGGTTTATGACCTCGCGGATACGCCGATAGGACCGCTGCTGCTGCTGGCCAGCACACGCGGCGTGCGGCACATCGAGTTCCCGCGTGATGGCCGGGCCGTAATGCCGGAAGTCGGTCTGCAGCGCGACGTGCAGCGGCTTGCCGAGGCTGTGGCACAGCTGCGCGACTACTTCGCCGGTCTGCGGCTCGATCTTGACTTCGCCTGTGATGCGCAGGGCACGCCCTTTCAGCATGAGGTCTGGAATGCGCTGCGTACGATCCCGGTGGGCGAGACACTGAGCTACGGCGAATTGGCGAGTCGTATCGGCCGGCCGAATGCGAGCCGCGCGGTTGGCGCCGCCAACGGTGCGAATCCGCTGCCCATCATCGTGCCTTGCCATCGTGTGATCGGCAGCAACGGGAGCTTGACGGGTTTCGGCGGCGGCCTGCCGACCAAGCGCTGGCTGCTTGACCACGAACGCCGCCACGCGCCACGTCCGCCGCTGGAGCTGCGGCCCTAGCCCGGGGCGGCTATCCACAGCCGCTGTGGAAATTACGCGCACAAGTCTGTGGATGAATTGCTGCAGGCCTTGTCCCGCCTGCATTGTTCCCTGTTTGCGCAAGATTTCCGCAGCGCCCGTTTTCCGGCCCCGTTGATGCGCCGCACCGGGGGCGAAGGCACCTGCAGTGGACTGTCCTGCCGTCCCATCCTGTGCGACCTTGTTCGAGTATCCACAGCCGCTGTGGAAACCCCCCGTAACAAGCCTGTGGATGAATTGCTGCAGCCCTTGGCTTGCCTGGCTCCCGCTCACTTTGCTTAAGTTTTCGCCAGTGCGCTGACACTATCCACAGGGCCTGTGGACAAGCGTGGTAGCAAGTCTGTGTACAAGCGCCGTATCGCTAGCAGCGGCGCGGCCCGCGCCCGCTTTGGGCAAAGTTTGCGCAATCGCGCTGATGTTGACGGTAAAGTTTAAAAATTACAATTAACCACAAATCGGTGAGCCCTTGCTCGCGGCCGCTGTGGACAACTGTGCGGAAAAACCTGTGGATGAAACGCTGCTGGTGGCTGGGCGACTGCCGGGGCCAGGTTCCGCCTCAGCAACCGGCGAGCTTGTCGGCTAGCGTGCGTGCTTCGCCGGCGAGGCCGGCGCGTTCGTTGCGGGTCGCTGCGCGCTGGCGGGCCAGGTTGTCGTCGAGCTGGCTGCGCAGCGCACGGCAGGCCTCGGCGGGCACCAGCTGTTCGCAGCGGTCGCGTACCTCCACATAGGCAGCGGCGACGGCGTTCTCGCCGCTGCCGTCGCTGACCGGTGGACGGTTGAGCTCCGGGGCTGAGGGCTGTGCGTTGTCGCGCAATGAGCCGCCGGGCAGGCCGACTACGCCGGCTGGGACATGATAAGAAGGTGTGGCGCCGGTTTCGCTGTAGTACACCTTGTCGTTATCAGCGCGTACGCAGCGGAACACTATCGGAACCGGCGGCCGTGGCGGCGGCGGTGCGGGTGTGGCCGGAGGTTCGGGCCGCGCAGGGCGTGCGGGCTTTGTTGCCTCGTCAGCGGCAGCGCTGGCCGTCTCCTCTGCGGCTGTCTCTTCCGGCGCGGGAGGTGGATTGCGTTGGTATTCAAACGCGTGGCTTTGCTGGTCGCCGCGGCAGGGTTTGTCCTGGAACGAGACCGCGCCGTTTGCGTCGGTGCAGCGATAGCCCGTATTCGAGGCAGCAACAGCCGTCCCGGCGCTGGTGCAGGCAGTAGCGATCAGAGCAAGGCGGAACCAGGTCGTCATGGGCGGCCGATTCTACGCTGTCGGCAGACTTGCGATGCGAGGCGGCTGCCGCAATGCTTGAGGCTTTACGTCAAGGACTATTCGCTTATGCCGGACTTCGTCGATTTCTTCAGCGACACCAAGACCCGGCCGACAGCCGCCATGCGTGCCGCAATGGCCAATGCAGAGGTGGGCGACGAGCGTGCGGACGAAGATCCCAGCGTGAATCGGCTGGTCGCCCGTTGTGCCGAGCTGCTGGGCAAGCCCGCAGCGCTGTTCCTGCCCTCGGGCACCATGTGTAACGAGATTGCGCTGGCGGTGCATTGCCGTCCCGGTGACGAAGTGATCTGTGACCGCACTTCGCACCTGATTGGATTTGAGGGCGGCGGTCCGGCGGCGTTGGCGGGTGTCATGCTCAACCCGCTTGCCGGTGAGCGCGGACGTTTCAGCGTGGCGCAGCTCGGTGCGGTGTTAAGGCCGGATCGGCTGTATGCGCCGCGTCAACGCCTGCTTGAAGTGGAGCAGACGGCGAATCTCGGCGGTGGGGCCATCTGGCCGCTGGCGCAGCTCACCGAGGTCGCCGCCGCCGCCCATGCCCATGGCCTGGTCACCCATATGGACGGCGCGCGGCTGCTCAATGCCGTGGTCGCGACGGGCATAGCCGCCGCCGAGTTTGCGCGTGACTATGACTCGGTCTGGATTGATTTCTCCAAGGGGCTGGGTGCACCCGGCGGCGCCGTGCTAGCTGGCAGTGGAGAGTTCATCCGTGAAGCCACCCGGCTCAAGTTGCGTTGGGGTGGGGCGATGCGGCAGAGCGGCATCATCGCGGCGGCCTGTGACTATGCACTGGATCATCACGTCACAAGGCTGGCCGATGACCACGCCAACGCGGCCGCGCTGGCGCAGGGTATTGCACAGATCGACGGCCTTGCGATCGATCCGTCCAGCGTAGAGACCAACCTGGTTTACTTCGACATCACGCGCGCCGATCTGACGGCGGCGCAGCTTTGTGCGCGACTGCAGCAGCAGGGCGTGCGCATGGGGGAAATGGGACCGCGCACGGTGCGGGCGGTCACCCATCTCGATGTCGATGGGGCTGCGGTACGCAAGGCGCTTGCGGCGCTGCGTGATCTCGTTGCCGGCTAGCGCCGCCGCTGTACGGCCTGCGGCAGGGCTGCCAGGCGGCGATACTCGTCGCTGTCAAAACGGTGTGGCTGGTCCAGGTAGTCGCTGGCCATTGCGCTCGCGTCGTCACCCCAGAACAGCTGTGTGCCGATGCGCAAGGTCGGTACGCCGAAAATGCCGTTGGCAAGCGCTTGTTCGGTGTTGCTGCGCAAGCGCTGCTTGACCGCATCGGTGGCAAGTGCGGTTTCGGCATCGGCAATGCCCAGCGCCGTCGCGGTGTCGTGCAAGGCCGCCGGGGAGTCTGCCGCACGGCCATGCTCCCAGATATGGCGAAAGATCCGTTCGACCGCATCCCAGCCTGCGCCGGCAGCTATGCACAGGCGCAGCGCCAGCAACGGGTTGAACGGGTGCGCCGGTGGAAAGCGTAGTGCCAGGCCACGCTGTTCCGCCTGCCATTGCACGAAGCGGTACGTGAACTCGCGTTTGCCTGGAATTTCCGCCGGGCCGAGTTGGCCCAGCGCGTCGAGCACTGCGGCAAACAGGATGGGCACCGGCTCCAGGGGCACGCGCTCGCGCAGAGCGAGTACCTTGGGTAGCTGCAGCCAGGCGAACGGCGAAATGAAGTCGAAATACCACTGCACCTGCATAAGCATTCCTGTCACTGTGGGCCGGCGCGCAGGGTCGCACGCAATGCCTTGCGTGCCAGGTGCGGGTTCCGACATCAGGCCGTTTCGATAACCTGCTTGAGCTTTTCCAGGGCTTCTCCCCAGGCGCGGCGCAGGCCATCGGCATCGGCACGGTTCTGCAGCCGCTCGTGCGTGACCATTACCGTGGTCTTGGCCCCGGCGGGAGCAAACTTGATTTCGACCGGCGTGTCGGGTGCCGCATCCGCCTGTTGCCAGATCAGCTTGATCGCCTTGCCCGGACTGAGTTTCCTGATCAGCGCCCGATTGCCGTCGCCGTTGTGCAGGCTGCCGCCGTCGGTAAACGAGAGAGCGTGACCGGGGCCGAACCATCGGTTCAACGCGGTCGTACTTGCGAAGCTGTCATAACACGCTGCTGGAGCTGCCTTGATGCTCTTGGTAGCACAGATGGTATAGCCCTTGGCGCGCCCGTCTTTTTCCTTGAGGCCGCGCGCGATTTCATACTCGACATTGATCGTCGTTATCCACCAGGGGTCGACTTTGTGTGCATCAAGCAGACGCTGGTTGATTTCGCGGCGACCGAGGGCAACTCCGCCCCAGGAATCGATTTCGCCAAACCACTGCGTGAAACTCCTGCCGGTTGCGGCGGCGACGGTGTCGACGGCGTGATCGGACAAGCATTCTATGCGCATGGCGCTGCTCCGCTGGCTCAATGCCAAAGACCGAGGATCAGGCCGATCACCGAAAACTGCAGCGTGTGGTAGCCGCCGTCGATAAGGAACAGGCGCAAGCTGCGGCGGGCGAACAGATAGTTGGTGCCGAAGCTCGTGCCGACCCAGAACAGGCCGGCGGCAAATCCGGCCCCCAGGCCGAAGGCCATCGGCGGACGCGGGCCGAGAAAGATTGCAAACATCCAGGCGGCGAGCAGGCTCAGGACGAAGGACAAGCCAAAAATGCGCGCCATATTGCCGCGAGCCAGCTCTTCATCGCTAAGCCCGACCTCACGCTGCCAGGCTTTGCCGAACAGTACCGGCGAATACCACAGACCGCCGATGACGAAGCTCGAGACTGTGGCGGCAATCACGGCCAGGAAGTTGATTTCCGGCATTGCACGACTCCTTTGTGGTTGGTTTGCGGGACACCACACTAGCCACCCGGTCGCACCGGGTATTGGAAAAAAGTCATCTGACGACGATGCTGCCTGGGTCAGGTTGCGCACTGCGCGCGAATGCGACTGGTGCCAGCCCGGAAAACTGCTGGAAATCGCGGATCAGGTGTGACTGGTCGTAGTAGCCGCACTCGGCAGCGAGCTGCGCCCAGTCGCCGGTGGTGCGGATGCGCGTCAGCGCCTGCTGAAAGCGGTAGATGCGGGCCAGCGACTTCGGCGGCAGACCGACAGAGCGACTGACCAGGGTGCCGAGATACCGGCGGCTGCAACCGGCTTCGCGTGCGAGTTCCTCGGCGCGCACACAGCCGCCGGACTGGTGGATGCGGGCCAGTGTCCAGTGCACCAGGGGATGGATGCTGCGGCCGCTGATGCAGGTATCGAGCAACCAGTCTTCGACCAGGGCCAGCCGCCCGGCGACGCTGGCGGTGTTGAGCAGGCGTTCGCGCAAACGCAGCGCAGCGTCACCAATCAGTTCGTGCAATGGTCCAGTACGGTTGGCGAGTTCGGCCTGAGACCAGGGCAGCAATGCGGCGGCACCGCTGGCGCTGAACGCGACGCCCAGAAGTACGTTGCCGTGCGGTGCCGAGGTTTCGATCGGACCTTCGTGCAGCCCCGAGAACCAGATATCGTCGAATACAACGCGTACTTCCGGCGGCCCTGGCAGAAACAGGTATTGCGGCGGCCCAAGATTGATCAGCAGGTAGCTACGCGCCTGCGGCAGGATGCGGTCGCGCTCGTAGGAAACCCGTCCGACGCCGTGCCAGAGCTGCAGCACATGCGGGCGCAATACCGGGTGAGGCCGGCGCATCGCGATGTCCCAGGCCCCCAGCGGCGAGTCGTGGTGATAAGTCTCGATCGCGCCTGCTGCCATGGCATCCGGCCCCCCAAGGTTCGCGTGGCGATTATGGCGCGTATCGCCGCCGCCGGTCGCACGGCTGCTGCGTGATATCATCGCGCGGCTTACAACGAGAATATCGCCGGCGTGGCGTCGCCGGTAACCCTGGCCCGCTTACGGGTAGTTACGGGGAAAGCATGAAAGACAAGAACGAGATCGTCAGCAACTGGCTGCCGCGTTATACCGGTGTGCCGCTGGAGGAATTCGGCAAGTACGTTCTGCTGACCAACTTCAGCAACTATGTGGAATTGTTTGCAAAGTGGCATGGTGTCGAAGTTCGCGGGCGCGACAAGGCCATGCCCAGCGCTCATGCCGACGGGTTGAGCATCATCAACTTCGGCATGGGCAGCCCGACGGCAGCGACCATCATGGATCTGCTGTCGGCGGTAATGCCCCGTGCGGTGCTGTTCCTCGGCAAGTGCGGCGGACTCAAGCGCAAGAACCAGCTCGGCGACCTTATCCTGCCGATCGCCGCCTTGCGCGGCGAAGGTACGTCGAACGACTATTTCCCGCCGGAAGTGCCCGCGCTGCCCGCGTTTACCTTGCAGCGCGCGGTTTCCTCGACGGTGCGGGATCATGGCCGCGACTACTGGACCGGTACGGTCTACACGACCAATCGCCGTGTCTGGGAGCACGACGACGCATTCAAGGCCTATCTGCGGCGCACGCGCTGTATGGCCATCGACATGGAAACGGCGACTGTCTTCAGTGTCGGCTTTGCGAACAAGATTCCGGTAGGGGCGCTGCTGCTGGTATCGGACCAGCCCATGATTCCCGAAGGTGTGAAGACCGAAGAAAGCGACCGCAAGGTCACGGGTGAATTCGTCGAGGCGCAGATTCGTATCGGAATCGATGCGCTCAAGGAAATCCGCGACGACGGCCAGTCGGTCAAGCACCTGCGTTTCTAGCATGGCAGCGATGGCATGGCGCCGCCGCCGGTTGCGGCGGTTTGCCGGGGCTAGTTCTTCTTGGCCTCGTCCATGCTCCAGTTGAACTGGAGCAGGATTACCGACGGTTCCTTGTTGTTTTCAAAGCGAACCTTGCAGTCGAAGGTCTGCTTGTATTCGGACGACAGTCCCTTGTCGAAAACAATGTCGGCGTTCAAGAAAAAGGTATTGCTGCTTTCTGCTTTCGCCGCAGCGGTCATCGCCTTGGGATTGAGTTCAAAGGTGCGCCCGGCCAGCTTGTTCTTCACGGCTGCTTCACAGGCCTGGGCTACTGCTTGTTCCTGTCCGCCGGCGCAAGCACTGAGGAATACCGCCATCGCGATTGCGACTATCGCTGCGCGCATCGACTGTCTCCCGTTCCTGAGTCCCGGCAAGACGCGTTATATCCAGCTGGCGTCGCCCGGTATGGCCGGCTGCTGGGGCCGGCCGCGGCCAAGTATATCAGCGCCTTAGGCGCCTGCCGTGCTAAGGCAGGCGGGGCAAGAAACCAAATTCCTGCTTGCGGCAACATGGTCGAGATTTCTGCGCGTGATGCCAGCCGGGCGGGAAGGTCTCAGTAGCGTGGAATCGAAGCGTCGATCTGGCGCGACCAGGCATCAATGCCACCTTCGACATTGAACACCTGGCGGAAGCCGAGACCGCGAAAGTGCTCGGCCGCGCTGCGGCTGGAATTGCCGTGGTGACACAGGAAGGCAAGCGGCTGATCCTTGGGCAGGTCTGACAGACGCGCGGCGCTGTCTTCGTCGAGCACCTGCGCGCCGGCGAACGGCGCCAGCGCGCGATCGTGTGCTGGCCTTACGTCGATGACCATGATGTCGTTGCGCTCGATCCGCGCCTTGAGCCCCTGTACGTCAAGCGATTGCACCGCCGGCGGCGCGTTCGGATTCGTGATCGACAGTCCGCTGCCCTGCACCGTATCGACCCAGTCAATGACTATGCCGCGTGCGCGCTGGGCTGTGGTGACGTCCATCAGGATGTCGATGCCGCTTGCGCTGGCGCGGATCTCGTGGCCTTCGGCCTCGCGCAGGTAAAACTGCGCCTGGAAGCGGGCGTCTATGCTCAGGTGCAGTGCGCCGCCGTCGCTGCTGGCAAGCCCGGCTCGCATGGCCTCGGCGGCGGCTTCAGTAATCGTGATTGCTGGTGGCGTGCGGTCGGGTTTGGGCAGGCCCAGCAGCTCATGCAGTTCACCGCTGTTGGCCATGCCGGTGACGATGTCCGCGCCGCCTATGAGTTCCCCATCGACATAGAGCTGCGGAATCGTCGGCCAGTTGCCATAGACCTTGATGCCTTCGCGGATTTCCGGATCGGTTAGCACGTCGATCGACAGGTAGTCGTCAAGCAAACCATTGAGGATGCCGGCGGTGCCGGCGGAGAAGCCGCAGCGCGGCGCGTGGCGCGTGCCCTTCATGAACAGCACGATACGGTTGTGCTGCAGCAGTGAATCAATACGCGAACGGAGAGTGGGGTCGAGGTTCATGGGATTCCAGAAACAGGCAGGTCGCGGCGAATGATAACCCCCGCCAAATGCGGCTGCTTGCACCGGTTGCCAAGGGCAGTGCAGCAAGCATTCGGGTCGTTGCGACGATATGCCGGCGATGGTATGGGAGCGGGGAATCCGCAAGCTCGTGGCTCGCTTTGCACAGGGTTTCACGTTTTCGATGCGGCTGATATCGGTTTTATCCCTCACCCGTGGGCGATAATTCGCGCCGTTTGGCAGCCTTGTCCATGAAGCCGGGAGATTCCTTATGCGCCGTTCGCTGCTCGCCCTGAGCATTTCCTTGGCCCTGACGGCCGTTGCTGCGCAGGAGCCCGATGCAACCCGGAAAGCCGCGACGGATGAGCCTAGCGTTCCTGTCACTTATGTCGGCAGCAACGCACGCGTCAGCCTGGGAGTCAACGATGACGGTGATGTCAATGGCGAAGCATTGGGCATTTTCGGTTTCGACGGTGATTCCGCCTGGATCGCGCAGCTTTGGCTGGCCCAGCACGGTGCTGGTGGTGTGCAGCTCGACTATCACTGGCTGCTGGGTGGCAAGACGCGCCAGGACACGATCAACGATCCGGACAGCGTACGTGTGGCCAAGGCCTTCGTCGCCGTCGACCAGAACGTCTGGAACGATCGCAAGGCAACGCTGGGCGTCGGCTACCAGAAAAACGATTTTTTTGTCGACGGCTATCTGTCAGCGGCGCTGACCGGGAATCGCTACGCTGGCACGCAGACCGATACCAGCACTACGCTGCTGACCGGCGTCCAGAACGGACATGCCTATACCCAGACGCAAACCGTCAGCGTAGTCACGGACGCGTTCGAGCATCCCTACGAGCACGGCATCGGCCTGCGGCTGGGCCAATATTTCGACGACGCGCTATGGCGTCTGCGCGGCGGCCTTGACTACGAACGCGGCAAGTTCAGCTCTGACCAGGCCACGCTCTCGCTCGGTGTCGACAAGTACATCCGCAATACAGGCTGGAGTCTTTCCCTCGATGCCGAGGCACTGCGCAAGTCCGGTGATTTCGAGGTCGAGCGGAACGATACTCGCGGCTGGCTCAGTCTGCGCTATGAATTCGGCCAGAACTATCGGCCGCGTGCTCCTTTCCGTGTCGTTGAAGCACCGGCTCCGGTCACAGTCGCGAACGTTGCAGGCGAGCCGACCCTGGTACGCAACGATGTGCGGCTGGATGGCGATGCGTTCTTCAATTTCGACCGGTCCGATCTGCGTCCCGATGCGATCGCGGTGCTGGACGAACTGCTGGCGAAACTCAATGGCAAAGCCCGTGTGAGCCGTATCCAGGTGATTGGCCATACGGACAGCGTCGGCAATGTCGGTTACAACCAGACGTTGTCCGAGCGTCGCGCCGCCAGCGCCAAGGCTTATCTGATTTCCCGTGGCGTGCCGGCCGAGCAGATCGACACGTGTGGTGACGGTGAGCTCAATCCGGCCTTTCCCAACGATACGCCGCAGAACCGGCAGAAGAATCGGCGCGTCGACGTCGAGTTCCTGACCATAGAGGAGAGCTCTACGCCTACCGTCGCCGCGAAACCGGCGCCTGCGGTCGAGTGGAAGCGCGAGCCGGTTGCCGCACCGGCGGCCTGGATCGAACGCGCGCTGCGCAATCCCGCGCAGCACAAGCGCACGGTGGACGTCTACCGTTTTGAACGCCGCTCGACGACCACGACGCTGGGCCCGCGCCAGTTCGCAAACACCGCGCCCAACGCGGTTGACGACAGCGTGTCGATCGCACGTGATGCCGCTGCAACGAGTATCAGCGTGCTCGCCAACGATACGGACCCCGAAAACGACGCGTTGACGATTACCGGCACATCAGCGCCGGCGCATGGCACGGTCACGTTCACTGCAGGGCAGGTCAGTTACACGCCGGCAGCTGGCTACGTGGGTAACGATAGCTTCACCTACACGATCAGCGATGGCTTTGGCGGCAGTGACTCGGCAACCGTGGCCATCACGATAGCTGAAAGCGGCAATCGTCCACCGGTGGCTGTCAACGACGCGGCGCAGACGCAGCCCGCTACGCCGGTGCGCATCAGCGTGCTCGCCAACGATCGCGACCCCGACAGTGACCCGCTGACGATTGCATCCGTGACTACGCCGGCGCATGGCACTGCCGTACCTAACAGCGACGGCACGGTCACGTATGCCCCGGCTGCTGGTTTTTCCGGCAGTGACAGCTTCAGTTACATAGTCAGTGATGGCCGCGGCGGTACCGCGACGGCGCAGGTCACAATCACGGTAAGCGCAGCAACGAACCGGCCACCGGTCGCACGCGACGACGCCATCGGTGTCTTCAAAGGCGGCGGCGTTGATATTCCTGTGCTGGCCAACGATAGCGATCCCGACGGCGACTTGCTGCGTGTAATCGGCGTGGAAAACCTGGGGCCGCATCAGGCAACACTGACCATCAACGCGAACGGAACGATCCGCTTCGAGCATCGCCACGGAACCAACGGTCTGGGACGCATCCGCTATACGATCACCGATGGCTACGGCCACGAAGTCTCGGCCATCGTTACGATCAACGTGACCGAGATTCCGTAGCGGCAGGCGGCAAGGAGACGCCAGCCTATCTGGCTGGCGCCTGGTTCCCGGCGCCGATGACCGAACTCAGCGTGTGGACAGTGCCTGGCGCGCTGCTGGCAGGATCGACTCCAGCCAGTTGCGGTACTGCAGGCCGGAAGGGTGCAGCCCATCAGCGGCAAGCTGGGAGGGGTCGGCACCTGCATGGCGTGAGATCGCGCTGACGTCGGCCCAGGTCACCTGATGCCGCTGCGCCTCTTCGCGGTTGATGACGTTGAATGCATCAAGTTCGCGCGCGATCAGCGCCGTATCGCGCCCAGATTCCCGGCCGAAACGCGTTACGCCCCAGTCGGGAATTGAAACGACGATGACTCGCTCCGGACGTTGGTCGGTGAGCCTGATCGCTCGCTGCAGCAAGGCAGCAAATTCCTGGCGATAGTTGAGGCCGCCGCGCCCGCGATACTGGTTGTTGACGCCTATCGAAAGGCTCACGAAATCGTAGGGCGGCGCCAGCGCGGCCGTGTCCATGGCAGCGTAGAGTTCGTCGGTAGTCCAGCCCGTCGTGGCAATAATCTGTGCGTCAGCGAGTGCGATGCCTTCGGCACGTAGACGCATGACCAGCTGCTGCGGCCAGCACTGATCGGCGGCCACGCCTTCGCCGATCGTGTAGGAATCGCCAAGCGCGAGATAGCGCAGAGGTCTGGCTTCGGCCGCGTGACCAGCAAATACCCCAGCCAGCAGCAGCTCAGGCCACATGACGCGCCGAAGTCGAGCGTGATGCGATACGTCCCAGGCAGCGGTCGATGCGCATGAATACGTCGTCGATCTCAGCCGGCTGAGGCAGAAGCGTCAGGCGGAAATGATTGCGCTCGCGAATATTGAATCCGGTGCCCGGCACGATCAGCACATTTTCGGATTCCAGCAGCTCAAGGGCGAAGTCTTCATCGTCGAACCCGTCGAAATACTGCGTGCGTATTGACGGAAACGCATATAGCGCTCCCTGCGGCGCGACTACGTCCAGGTACTCGCTACGTGCGACGCCGTCGATGACGGCGCGCCGTGCGGCATGCAGGCGGCCGCCGTCGCGCACGAGTTCGCTTGTTGTGTCGGGTCCGGTCAGAGCGGGCTCGACGGCCCACTGGGTGGGGACGTTCGCGCATAGGCGCAGCGACGAGAGCAGGTCCAGTGCCGCGCGAAACTCGCCAAACTTGGCGGGCGTGCCCGACAGGCTGATCCAGCCAACCCTGTAACCGCAGGCGCGATGCATCTTGGACAGGCCGCTATAGGTAATGCATGGCGTATCGCCAGCGAGGGGGGCCAGCGGATGGAATTCCGCATCGTCATACAAGATGCCGTCGTAGATCTCATCCGACAGCAGCAACAGGCGGTGGCGTTCTGCGACTTGCACCAGGGCCTGCAACAGCTCGCGCGGATAAACAGCGCCAGTCGGATTATTCGGGTTGATCAACACCAGGGCGCGTGTCCGCGGCGTAATCAGCGCTTCGATTTCGTCCGGATCGGGTTGGTGTCCGCGCGAGGCGGGGCAGGAGTAGTAGCGTGCACGACCGCCGTTGAGGACGGTTGCCGCGCTCCACAGCGGATAGTCCGGACTGGGCAGCAGCACCTCTTCGCCACTGTTGAGCAGGGCGCGCAAGGTCAGGTCGATAAGTTCTGAAACGCCGTTGCCGATGAATACGTTGTCCGCATGTGCGGCGACGGCGCCACGTGCTGCTTCACGTGCCGCAATCGCCTGGCGTGCCCCCTGCAGTCCCTGCTGGTGGCAGTAGGCTTCACTGCGATCAAGATGTGTACTGACCGTTTCGCGCAAATGGGAAGGGACTGTGAATCCGAAAAGACCTGGATTGCCGATGTTCAGACGCACGATCTGGCGGCCTTCGGCTTCAAGCTCGCGGGCGCGTCGTGACAGAGCACCGCGAATCTCGTAACGAACATCACCGAGGCGGGAACTGACGGGTACGGTGCGCTGCGGCATTGCAGTAAGTCCTGATGGAGTCGCCGAATCCTAGCGGCTGGCGAGCGAATGTCCAAACAACAGTCCTTCACGCGGGGCTCGCAGCAGGCTTCGGGCGGCGTTGCCTGGGGCGGCGCTCTCATGCACGGGCCAGTACCAGGTCAGAACACGCAACCTTTAAGCCCGATCCGGCATCAGAAGTGCCTGCCTGTCCCGAAACGTGCGAAAGGCCACACGAGACGGCCTCTTACCGGGTGTGTCCAGGTTATGCAGGTTGTCTGAGACTGCCCGTGGCATTCAGCAGTCAAGCCGGAAGTCATGGTTTCTTCTGGCAGTCGTGGCCGGCAATCTCGACTCGCTACGATCTGCTTGACCATCTGTAATCTGGTGTTGTAGTCTACTACAACACTATCTCAATAGAGATCGCCATGAAGACGCCTGCTCTCGCTTCCTTTCTGTTGCTGTCGGCCACCTGTGCAGCGCTGTTGCTAAGTGGCTGCGCCAGCGAGGCTCAGTCGACCGTTGCTAGCCAGGAGGCCAAGGCCGAAAAACCCAAGGCCGAGGTGATCCCGGTTGAGGTCGCTATGGTCACCCAGGGCGACATCACCGCACGTTATGCGGGCACGGCGACGCTAGAGGCCGAGCGCGAGGCCAAGGTCGTGAGCGAGATAGGCGGCGTGGTGCTTTCGCTAGAAGCCGAAGAAGGCCAGTTCGTGCGCAGGGGCCAGGTACTTGCGAAGCTCGACGCGGAACGCCAAGCGGTGCTGCTGCGACAGGCCGAGACTGAACTGGAGCGACTGAAGCACCAGGATGCGCGCAACGAAAGCCTGTTCAAGCGCCAGCTGATCGCACGAAATATGTATGAGCAGAACAAGTCTGACGTGGCCACACGCAAGGCGGAAGTCGACCTCGCTCGCCTTGGCCTGTCCAAGTGCGCAGTAGTCGCACCGTTCGACGGCGTCGTGACGCGGCGCTGGGTGAAGCAGGGCCAGCTGTTGAAGGTCAACGAGGTCGCGTTCGAGGTGGCAGATTTCCGTGAGCTCAAGGCGCGTCTGCGGGTACCTGAACGGGCAAGTGCTGCGCTTAAGTCCGGCCAGACTGTGAACTACGAGGCTGACGCACTGCCGGGCGAGCGTTTTCTGGCTGAGGTGGAGCGCGTGAGTCCGGTCGTTGACGCGGCCAGTGGCACTGTCGATATCGTCGTCGCCGTCGACAACAGCACGGGCAAGCTGCGACCGGGGCTGTTCTCACGCCTCGACATTGCTTACGACACCGTCGCTGCCGCCATCCTTGTTCCCAAGACAGCTCTGTTGACCGGCGATCGCGAGAACAGCGTGTTCATCGTGCGAGAGAACAAGGCGCAGCGCGTTGCGATAAAGCTTGGCTACGAGTCCGGCAATAGCGTTCAGGTTCTGCAGGGCCTGAGCCCCGGCACGGATGTCGTCGTCGCTGGCCAGGCTGCGTTGATCGAAGGCAGCGAAGTACAGCCACTACGCGCCGAAGACAAGGTCAACACGGTGGCCAAGCGCTGAATTGTGGGTCTCAACATTCCGTCCGCAGCCCGCTGTTCGAGCTGCGGTTAGAATCGGCGCATGCTGACCTCCGAAACTCGCGCGCGCCTGACCTCGATAGGCTGGAGCGACGCCATTGTGCTGCCCAGCGACATGCCGGCCGATCAGGTGCCGGCGCGCGTCATCATCCAGCATCGCAATGGCTATGTGGTACACGATGGAACTGGCGAATTCACAGTGCAGCCAGCGCCACGTTTCCTCAAACGTGGCCTCGACCCGACTGAGCGTCCTGCCGTCGGGGACTTTGTACTGCTCAAGCCTGGCAGGCCGGCGCAGATCGAAACCATACTGCCGCGGCATGCGACCCTGTCGCGTGCTGCGGCTGGCGAACGCTATCAGCGCCAACTTATCGCCACGAATGTTGATAGCGTACTCGTGCTCATGGGGTTGGACGGTGATTTCAATCCGCGCCGCCTTGAGCGATATCTCGCGCTGATTCAGTCCTCCGGCGCCACCTGTGTCGTCGCGCTGACCAAGGCTGACCAGCACGATGACTTGGAAACGCTGCTGGTTGAGGTAGCCGATGTCCTGCCGCCCGATATCATCGTGCATGCGATCAACGCCAAGGACGTGCAAAGCGTGTCCGTATTGCATCCTTACCTTGCTGTCGGGCGCACCGCTGTCGTCGTGGGCTCTTCCGGAGTCGGCAAGTCGACGCTGACAAATACCCTGCTTGGCCAGCAGCGCCAGGCGACCAAGGCTGTGCGCGAACACGATAGTCGTGGTCGGCATACGACCACGTTCCGCGCACTGATTCCGCTGCCGCAGGGCGGCTGCCTCATTGACACGCCTGGCATGCGTGAACTCAAGCTCACTGGCGAGGAAGACCTTCAGGTCGGGCAATTTGCGGACATTGACAGTCTTTCCATGCGGTGTCGGTTTGGTGATTGTGCGCATCAGTCCGAACCGGGCTGCGCTGTTCGTAGCGCGCTCGATAGCGGAGAGCTTGATCCCGATCGCTGGGCCAGCTATCAGAAATTGCGCGACGAACTGCAGGCGCAGGCGAGCAGCCTGGAAGCACAACTCAAGCGCAAGGGCCAGACGAAGATCCTGGACAAGGCGTTAGGCAAGCGGCTACAGGAGAAATACGGACATCGCTGACCGTTGAGTGGCCAGGGTGTAGTCGCTGCGAAATCAACGGGTCCGTTTGCGCAATCCCTGTACAAATCGCTTCTTGTGGCGGTCTTGCTGATTCGCAACCTGCTGGTATCAGCGCTTGCCGGCGCGAAGTTCCACACGGCGGACCAATTTCAGTCCGCTCCAGATAGCGTCGATCGCGCAGACTTTGACGTCAACCAGGCCTAACGGCAGCGCAAGTTCACGGACGCTGTCCTCGGTGAGGTCAGTCACGATTCGGGATGCCTTTTTCGGCCATGAAATCCACAACATGCCGCGGTCTTCCAAGTGTGGGCTCAGTGTGTCCAGTGCGACGGCGAGCTCCGCGCGCGAACGCACGAAGGCATGCCCGAAATCAAAAGCGCCAACGCGCTTGAGCACTCGGCACGAGTCGAGATCGAAATCGATCATCGCCGCGTAATCATCGGGCTCCCCATGGAGCGTGATGCGTAAACCCGCCACAAGACCGAGTTTCTTCGCCAGCGGTGTGCCGGAATAGCCGGCGCCTGTGCGAGTTGACACCTGTCACCTCCAATTGCTGATCGGTAGCCCTACAGTCGTCGAGGCTGTCACGGCAGTCTATGGCACACTTCGCCGTTGCAGCGAGCGGGCGCAGTCCCGTTATCGCCGCACTCGACCTTAATGCACTGGGTGGAACCGTGGACAACGCAGAAATGCTCAATCAGCTACGCATTGATCGTAGCGCGCCGCCGGAAGCACCTGGCAAGGGGCGCTGGATCGGTATCGGACTCGCCCTCGTCGTTGCTGGCGCGGCGGGTGGATGGTTCGCGCTGGGGCGCGGGTCGACCTGGGTTGTTGCCACCGCGGTTGCGCAGCCGATCACGCCGGCGGTAGCCGCCGGATCTTCCGTACTTGATGCAAGCGGCTATGTAACGGCACGGCGTCAGGCCACGGTATCGGCCAAAGTCACCGGCCGTGTTGCTGAGGTGCGTATCGAGGAAGGTCAATACGTAGAGGAGGGTGAAGTGCTCGCGCGGCTCGATCCGGTCGATGCGCAAGCGCAGCTCAATCAGTCTCAGGCACAGCTTGATGCGGCGCGTGCGCAGCTTGCCGAACACAAGGTCCAGCTTGTTCGTGCCGAGCGCGACCTCAAGCGGCAGCAGGATCTCGTTGCACGCAAACTCACTAGCCGCCAGCTCAGCGAGAATGCGGCAACTGAAGTCGCCGCACTCAAGGCGCGCATCGCGGCACAGGAGCGCCAGATCGGGGTCGCACAAAGCGGCGTGGAGCTGGCGCAGGTCTATCTCGACAACACCGTGGTCAAGGCGCCGTTCGCGGGCGTGGTCACGGTCAAGGCTGCACAGCCTGGCGAGATCGTGTCGCCCATGTCGGCGGGTGGCGGGTTCACACGTACCGGCATCGGCACCATCGTTGACATGAATTCGCTGGAGATTGAGGTCGATGTGAACGAGTCCTACATCGGCCGCGTGCAGGCAGGGCAGCCCGTCGAAAGCACATTGAATGCCTATTCCGACTGGAAGATCCCGGGCAAGGTAATTGCGATTGTCCCGACCGCTGATCGCGGCAAGGCTACAGTCAAGGTGCGTATCGGCATGGATGTCAAAGATCAGCGCATTGTGCCGGACATGGGTGCGCGCGTTGCATTTCTCGGCGAAAACAAACCCCGCGGCGAAGCGCCCAAGCCATTGCCGGGAGTGCTCGTTCCCAGCGAAGCAATCAAGAACGTGGGCGATGTGTCGCTTGCCTATGTCATCAAGGACGGTCGCCTCGAAGAACGCAAACTAACGCTGGGACAGGCGATGTCGAGTTCGCGCCAGGTTCTCAGCGGTCTGTCAGCCGGCGAGCGAGTTGCGCTTGCGCCACCCGATGGGATGAAGACCGGCGACAAGGTCGAGGCCAAGGTGCAGTGAGGTGTCCAGGAGCGCTTAGCTGGTGTTTGCAAATGCGGTACAACGTCGATCGGTCGGAATCACTCACGCACCGGTCAATGGCGGCCGAATCCTTACACAGAGTGGGCTTCAGACCATCGTAAACAGCAGCTCCACAGATTGGTCGTCTGAATTTACTGACCGGTACCGATACTCGTATCGCCAATTTTCAATTAATTTTTCCAATTTATTTCTCCGGAGCAATCCATGAGTACTCTCATCAGCATCCGTGACCTAACCAAGAGCTACGAGCGCGGCAAGCAAAAAGTGGAAGTGCTGCATGGGTTGACGTTCGATATTCCCAAGGGGGATTTCGTCGCACTGATGGGGCCGTCGGGTTCAGGCAAGACCACGCTGCTGAACCTGATTGGCGGCCTGGACCAGCCGACCGCGGGAGAATTGAGCATCGACGGCAAGCGAATCGACAAATTCAGCAGCGCCGAGCTCACCAAGTGGCGGGCGTCGAATGTCGGCTTCGTGTTCCAGTTCTACAACCTTATGCCGGTGTTGACTGCTGAGGGAAACGTCGAGCTGCCGCTGCTGCTGACCAGGCTGTCGGCGGCGCAGCGCAAGAAGAATGTGGCAGTAGCACTGCAGGTCGTCGGCCTCGGCGATCGCGCCAAGCACAAGCCGCGGGAACTTTCCGGCGGGCAGGAGCAGCGTGTCGCGATCGCGCGCGCGATCGTGTCCGATCCGGAACTGTTGGTTTGCGACGAACCGACTGGTGATCTCGACCGCAAGACCGCTGACGAAATCCTGACTCTGCTGCAGACGTTGAATCGCGAGCACGGCAAAACCATCGTCATGGTCACGCACGACCCGCGTGCAGCGGAATACGCCAAGCGCACCTTGCATCTGGACAAGGGACGGCTAGTCGAGCAGGCAGCGCACTGAGTGCAACGGAATCCAACCCATGACCAAGACCGGTTTCGTCATTGCGAACCTGTTTCGCAAAAAGACCCGCGTTGTGCTCACGCTGCTCTCGGTGATCATGGCGTTCCTGTTGTTCGGCCTGTTGCAGGCCGTCAACGTATTGTTCAATGCAGGCGCGGATTTCGTCGGCGCAACGCGTCTGGTGACGCAGTCGCGCGTGTCTTTCACCCAACCGCTGCCGTTGCGGCAACTGCCTGAGCTTGAGGCTGTTCCCGGGGTCGAGTCGGTGATGCATCAGCAATGGTTTGGTGGCGTCTGGCAGGAGAATACGCAGTTGATTGCGTTCGCTGTCGACCCCGAGCGCCTGCACAAGGTCTATCCCGAGTGGATTATGTCGGATGCGGAGTGGAAGGCATTTGCGAACACGCGCACCGGTATGATCGCTGGCCGTCAGGTTGCCAATCAGTACGGCTGGAAGGTTGGCCAGAAGCTGCCGATCAAGTCAAACATCTTTCCGCAGAAAAACGGCAGCAAGGCCTGGGAGTTTGATCTTGTCGGTATCTACGACGGCAAGGATGAGCAATGGCAGCGTCAAGCCAGCCAGGTCTTCATCAATTTCTCCTACTTTGACGAAGCCAACCAGTTCGGCAGTGGCCGCGCCGGTATCTACGTGCTCAAGCTGAGCGATCCCGACAAAGCCAAGGATGTCGCGCTTGCCATCGACGGCAAGTACGAGAATTCCGCCGAAGAGACCAAGACCCAGACCGAAAAAGACTGGAACACGGGTTTCGCCAAACAGATAGGCGATATTGGCATGTTGGTGCGTTGGATACTTTTTGCGGTGTTCTTTACATTGCTGCTTGTGGTCGGCAACACCATGGCGCAGAGCGTGCGGGAACGCATCCCCGAGCTTGCGGTACTCAAGACGATAGGTTTCTCCGACCGATCGGTGCTCGGATTCGTGCTGGCGGAATCGCTGCTTGTCGTCGGCGTGGGTGGCCTGATCGGGTTAGGCACTGCGACGTTGCTTGGCATTGCCGTGCAGCGCAATGCAGGTGCGGTACTGCCTATCAGCGTTGATTGGCGGGTCTGGTCAGCTGGTCTTGTTGCGATGGTTCTGGTCGGAATACTGGTCGGTCTGCTGCCTGCGCTGCGTGCCCAGCGTCTGAAGATCGTCGACGCATTGGCCGGACGCTGAGGAATCTGAATATGAGCCAGACTCTTGCTATCACTGCCATCAATCTGAAAAGTGTTCCCGAGCGCTGGGGGCCGTCCCTCGTCATCGTCATCGGGTTAGCTGGCGTGGTCGCGGTGTTCACCGCGTTACTCGCCATGGCCGAGGGTTTTTCATCGGCGCTGCAGGCTAGCGGGCGCGCCGATGCCGCGATCGTCATGCGCGGCGGTTCCAGCGCCGAGTTGAATTCCGGTTTCGGCCGCGAATCCGCTGACCTCATCAAAGGAGGCCAGGGCATCAAACTGGGTGCCGATGGCAAGCCTGAAGCGGCGGCAGAGCTAGTCATCATTACCGAGTTGCTGAAGAAAGGCGAAACCCAGGCAGGGTCGAACATGACCTTGCGCGGCGTCGAACCTGCCTCGTTCACGCTGCGGCCCAAGCTCAAAATTGTCGAGGGACGTATGTTCCAGACCGGCTTGCGCGAGCTCATCGTCGGTCGTGGTGTGCAGCGTCAATACGCTGGGGTAGAAATCGGTAAGACGCTGCGCATGCGTGGTTCGGAGTGGACGGTGGTCGGTGTTTTTGAGGCGGGCGATGCCACCGACAGCGAACTGTGGACCGATGCGGAAATCGCCCAGTCCACTTTCAATCGCAGCGGTTATTCGTCGGTGCTGGCGGCGCTTGACGGAACGGATGCGATCGATAAGTTCAAGGCAAGCCTGGCCGCAGATCCACGCCTGAATGTCGAAGTGCAGTCGCAGCAGGCCTATTTCAGCAGCCAGACCAGGCAGTTCCGCACGATGATCCGGATATTGGCAGGTGTTGTGACCATCATCATGGGACTGGGGGCAATCTTTGCCGCACTGAACACCATGTATGCGGCGGTCTCCGCGCGCTCACGCGAAATCGCCACGCTGCGCGCGCTTGGTTTCGGCGCAATGCCCGTGACTGTATCGGTGCTCGTCGAGGCGCTGTTCCTGGCCCTGATTGGTGGAATCATCGGCGCACTGCTCGCCTACGTGCTTTTCAACAACGTTTCGCTATCGACCCTGGGCGCCAACTTCACGCAGGTCGTATTCAGTTTTAGTGTTACCCCGGCGCTGGTCCTGCGCGGATTGGTGATCGCACTGCTGATCGGTTTCATCGGTGCGCTGGTGCCGGCTTTCCAGTCGGCGTATTCGTACCTGAAGACCTGGGCAATCGTTGCCGTGCCATTGACTGCAGCGCTGGTTGCCTTGGTCGGCATCGTCGCTGGAGCGAGTATCTCCAGCTCACTGATGGCGGCCGCGGTTGCGGCGGTAGTCACGGCGGTCCAGAGCGCCATCTGGTACTTTCTTGCGCGGAGCCTGCTCAATTGGGCGTTGCGCCGGCAGTCCGGCACTCCGTTTGCTGCAAAGCTCGGCATTACGCTGTTGACCTTGCTCATAGGTCTTGGACTGTTCGGCCCGGTATTGATGTTCGCGCTGTTCAGGGTAGTTTGGAGCAGCACGCAGCGCAGCTTGTCGCGTGATCCCTTGCTCGAACTGACCAAGGTGCTCTAGCGGACAAACCTGCCCCACAGCGCGGCAGCGACTGCGGGGAATGGTGCGGCGCAAACACCGCGCTCCGTCGTTTCATGCCTCTGCAACGCCGGTTGCGAGTCACATCGCTACCGGCGTTATTCATTTCGCCCTGGGGTTTGCAATAACGCTGGATATCGCCTGTAGACGGCACAAGCGTGGAGGGTTTGTCGGCGTCGATTCATCAGCCGACTGTGATGCCGACATAGCCCGCGATCTGACCCGAATTCCCCCGGATGATTGATGATGCCAGCGTCGACGAGGTCTATTCCGCGCGTTTCCTGCAGCGCCTCCAAGGCACAGAGCGTACCGTATTCGTGGAAGAACTCTATCGCGCGCTCAAGCCCGGTGCGGAAGCGCTGATCATCACGCCGTACTGGACCAGCGTCGGCACAATCCGGAACCCTACGCACAAGTAGCCGCCGATCGCCGAGCAGTCCTGTTTCCATTTCAACGCGCAGGCGCGGCATTGCATGAACATCGGACACTATGCGATACGCTGCGATTTCGACCTCGCATTCGACAGTTCGCTCACGCCCGGCATGGAGCAGTTAACGCCTGAAAAACAGGCTTACGCGAAAAGCCACTGTTTCAATACCGTGTTTGAATTGGTGGTTGCGCCTCAGGACTTGTCGCGTGCCAGCGTGATGATGACGACACCGGTAAGGACTACCGCCATGCCGGCGATGTCGAGCAGGTGTACGCGCTCGTCGGCAAGCACGGCGCCGATGACGACTGCGACCGGTGGGTTCACGTAGGCGTAGCTGGTTGCCAGTGCCGGCCGCACCGTGCGCAGCAGATACAGATAGGCACTGAAACCGATGACGGAGCCAAAGACGGCAAGATAGGCCAATGCCAGCGTCGCGCGCAGCGTCGGTGCATCGGGCAGTCCGTTGCCATTGAGCAGGGCGAGCACGGTGAGCGCCACGCCGCCGGTCAGCATTTGCGCGGCGGTGTTCATCATGGGCTCGGGCATATCCTGGCGTTTGGACCAAAGTGAACCGAAGGCCCAGCTCGCCGCGGCGGCGAGCAATGCAAGCGCGCCTAGCGGCGAACCTGCAAGATCACCACCCAGATTCAGCAGAATCACGCCCGCGAAGCCAATAAGCAGCCCCGTGAGTTCCAGGCGCCGCGGCCACTGACCGAAGAACGCGCCGAACACTGCGGCGAACAGCGGCATGCTGGCGACTGCAACGGCGGCCAGGCCGGACGAGACTGTCTGCTGCGCCCAGCACACCAGGCCATTGCCGAAACCCAGCAGCAAGCTGCCGGTAACTGCGCAGTTGCGCCACTGCAGCAAACTGGGACTGGGCGCACCACGCCAGCGCAGGAATGCATAGAGCGCCGCTCCGGTGATCAGGAAACGCAGTGCGGCCATCGTAAATGGCGCGTAGCTTTCCAGGCCTATGCGGATCGCAAGATAGGTCGATCCCCAGATGAGGTAGACGGATATCAGCGCCAGTGGCACCAGTAGCCGTGGCGACAATCGCGGTGCAGCCAGGCCGGCTTCGGAATTCGTATCGGTCATGGTTACACGCCGAAGCAGTCCTCTGTCCACGGGCCTCGCATGCTATTCCGCTGCTGTGCGAGCTCGACAGCGCCACTGTTCATGTTGCTTCGGGAGCCACTTCCGCTTCGCACGCCAGCAGACGACGCTTGCGTGCCAACCCCCAGCGATAGCCGCCCAGGCTGCCGTCTTCGCGCACGACGCGATGGCAGGGGACCATGATCGCGAGCCGATTCGTCGCACACGCGCGTGCGACGGCCCGTACCGCGCGCGGCGCGCCTATGGCTTCGGCTACAGCGCCATAGCTGCGTGTTTCACCGGGTGGAATGCGCGTCAGTGCCTGCCAGACGCGCCACTGGAATGCGGTCGCGCGCAGATCGAACGGCGGCAACGGTATATCAGTGAGGTCAGCGGCATCTTTCCAGCCGAGGTTGGCATGGACTTCTGCGATGACGCGCGCCAGCCATTCATCCCGTCCGGCATCGACGCGATCGCGCCGTGCCGAGGGAAATTCACGATCCAGTTCGGCCAGCAATTCCTCTTCGTCCTGGCCCAGCAGGATGGCGCAAACGCCACGCTCTGTTGCTGCGACCAGCAGTTCACCCAGCGGGGTGGTCAAGGTGGTGTAGCGCAAGGTTGCACCCGCTCCGCCGCGGCGATAGTCAGCGGGCGTCATGCCGAGCAAGGTGTCGCTCTTTTCGTACACGCGGCTGCCCGAACCAAATCCTGCTGCGTATACCGCATCGGTAACCGACGCGCTGCCGCGTAGCGCCGTCTTGAGCCGCGCGAGGCGGCGGCTGGTGGCCAGTTCGGCCGGACTCATGCCGTAGCGTGCGCGAAAACGCCGTTGCAGGTGGCTCGCGGAAAGGCCCACTTCCTGGGCGAGTTGCTGCAGGCTAGGCGCTTGCGTCGCGGTGCTGATGAGCTCGTGCGCGCGGGCAATGGGGTCGGTTCGGTTCAGCGACATGACGGCGAATTCGGCAATGGCGATGGCTGGAGTCTGCGTGAGGCCGGCTGCTGCGGCCATCCGCATCTTGCGCCGGTTCCTTGCGCAGAAATCGCCGCGGCTCGGTCAGGTCTGTTGCAACAGCGCGAACAGACCACTGGCGCGCGCCGCTGGCCTGTCCCCAAGCCGGTCACGGTAGCGGACAAGGTTGGGAAATTCCTCCAGGGCCTTGCACAGGCCAAGCAGCACAAGCTCCTGACCAAGCACGATGTCAGGCAGCATGAAGCTGTCGCCGACGAGGTAGTCGCGGTCGGCCAGATGCGTTTCCAGCACCTGCAGTAGCGGCGCAACGACTTTTATCGCATCGGCGCGCTTATCGGCATCAGGGCGCAACCGGGTGTAGTTGAATACCTGGAAACTGCGGGCATCAAGGTCAGATGCACACAGGAATAGCCAGCTAAGCCAGCTTGCACGCAGTGGCGAGGTCAGCGCCGGTACCAGCCCCGCCGCGGGATGTTGTTCGGCCAGGAACTGGCAGATCGCAACGGACTGGGTCATGGAACTCTGTCCGGTTTCAATCAAAGGTACCTGGCCGAAAGGGTTTTTCTGCCGATAGGCCGGCTGTGTATGCTCGCCGGCGACGTAGTCCACAGCGATCTCCTCCAGCGGCAGGCCCAGCTCCAGTGCGGTCCAGCGCACGCGCGCTGCGCGGTCAAACGGGGCGAACGAATACAGTTTCAGCGGCAAGTTCATGCAGGGCTCCAAGGATGTGTCAATTGATAATATTTATGCTCTTGTGAACTCGCTGCCTGATTGACTGGGCTGCAGCGTGTTGTCGCCTGGTCGATGCCGGGTGCTGTTGTCGATCGTCGTATCAGGCCGTGTGAACGATGATCGCGAACGTCAGGCTGCAAGCCAGTGCGGCAAACGCCAGGGTAACGGTGGGAATCGCCGCCGCTGTCGTGTTGCAGGGCATCATGCAGTTGTCACGCGCTCTGGTTATATTTGCCGGATATCCGGGCCAGGGCGTCCGGAATGGCTGGGGCCGCTGGGGATGCGCGGACCCGTCGCGCCCTCCACGGCGGAGGCGCAGGCATACTATGCGGCTCATCGTCACGGACCGGATCCATCCGGTCGTTTTCTGTCGGATCTGCGCCGGATGCGCGGGGCCGTCTTCGACCAGGGGGTTCCTTTCATGTCGTTTCGTTTCCGCGCCCTAGCCGGCGCGGTCTGCATGCTGCTGTCAGGGCTTGCGGCGTCGGCCAAGGCCGACACCGCCGTATTCATCAACGAGCTTCATTACGACGACGCCAACACTGACTCCGGCGAGGCCATCGAAGTTGTCGGTCCGGTTGGTGCCAGCCTCGGGAATTGGCGTGTCGTGCTCTACAACGGCGGCAGCAACGGCGCGGCGGCTAGTTTCTATAGTGACCGGCCACTGTCAGAGGCGACGGCAACGACCTGCGGTGGCAAACAGGTCCTGGTACTGAACTACCCGGTCGATGGGGTGCAGAACGGCAGCTTCGACGCGATGGCTTTGGTCGATGGTAGCGGCAGCGTCGTCCAGTTTCTCAGCTACGAGGGAGCAGCGACGGCGAGCAATGGTCCGGCCGCAGGCATGACCAGCGTCGACATCGGCGTAGCCGAAAGCGGCGCCACGCTGGAAGGTACGTCGCTGCAGCTCAGTGGCAGCGGTAGCGACTACGGCCAGTTCACCTGGCAGGGAAGTGCGACACAGACCTTCGGCAACTGCAACAACAGCCAGAGTTTTGGCCCGCCGCTTGATATTCCGCCGACAGTGGCCTCGACCACGCCGGCGAACAACGCGACGGGACAGGCGAATACGGTCGATATTGGTGTCACGTTCAGCGAACCCGTCACGACAACGAACGCGTGGTTCACGCTGACGTGCACGCTCAGCGGAACCCATTCGGCCGTCACAAGCGGCAGCGGCAATTCACGCACGCTGAATCCCGATGTCGATTTCGCCAGCGGCGAGACCTGCACCCTGACTGTCATCGCCGATCAGGTCAGCGACCAGGACGGCACCATCGACGAGATGGCGGCCGATTTCAGCATGAGCTTCAGCACCGCTGGCGACCTGCCGCCCAGCGTCGCGTCGACCACACCGGCCAACAATGCGCATGGTTTTCCCGGTGCGGCAAATCTGGCCGTCACGTTCTCAGAGCCGGTCAGTGTTGACACGGGCTGGTTCACGCTGGGCTGCGCGAACACGGGGGCACATACGGCAGTGGCCAGCGGCGGCCCGGTGTCGTTCCAGCTCAATCCCGATGTGGATCTGGGACTTCTGGAACAGTGCACCTTGACCATAGTGGCCAACAAGGTGCACGACCAGGACGGCACTCCGCAGGACATGAGTGCAAACGTTGCGGTTGTGTTCGAGACGGCGGCCTCGCTGAGCGACTATTACGCCGGTGTCGACACCTCCAGCGGTCCGGCGCTCAAGGCCTGGCTGCACAACCGCATCAAGGACCACACCTCGATTCATTACGGCGATACCTACACCGTGATGAACAAGGCGGACGAGGACCCCACCGATCCGAACAAGGTCTGGGACGTCTACAAGAATGAGTCGTATCCGAAGCAGACCAGCGGTGCGGCCAACTACAACCGCGAACACACCTGGCCCAAATCGCTGGGCTTCCCGAATGCGACGGACGCCGGCGGCCGGCCAAATCCGCCGCATACCGACGGCCATATGCTGTACGCCTCGCACGTGGGCTACAACTCAGACCGCGGCAACAGTCCCTATGGCCTGTGTCCGGGTTGCACCTCGCGGCCGACCACTGCGAATCACGGCGTCGGCGGCACCGGCGGGACGAGCAGCAACTATTTCAACGCCAGCACGTTCCAGGTCTGGGACTTCCGCAAGGGCGATGCGGCGCGTGCCGTGCTCTACATGGTCGTGCGCTACCAGGGCGGCACGAACATCAGTGGTGCACCGGAGCCGCGCCTGGAGATCACCGATGACCGCAGCCTGATCGTTGGCAAGGATGCGACGACCTGCGGCAGCTGCATTGCCTATATGGGCCTGAAGAGCGTGCTGCTCGACTGGAATGACCAGGATCCGCCGGACGACTACGAGCGCAACCGCAATGCCATGGTGCAGACCTTCCAGGGCAACCGCAATCCGTTCATCGACCATCCGGAATGGGCGCGCTGCGTGATCGACAATACGAATTGCCCGGTTGTTGTCGACGTGATCTTTGCCAACGGCTTCCAGTAATCGATCGAATGCCCCGGCCGCGAGGTCGGCTGTGCTCGAAAGCAAGAGCGGGCCGCGTGAGCGGCCCGATTCTTTGTGCGCCCCGGCACGGGCAGCGCTCAGGGAGAAAGTCCTTTCGTGAGCTGTTCCGGTTCGATTAGGGTCCTCAACCCTTAGCCAAGAAGTCCTTGTAAGTACTATTGCAATACGGGTGGACCCATTTCGCATTCTCAGCAATGGCGATTCCGCCATCCCTTTTTTCCTTTACGTGATCCAATGTCATTGCCTTGTTGTCCACGCGTGCGTCGCAAATTGAGCAAACGAAAGAACTCTCAAGAGTTTGCTTGAGGAATACAAACTGCTTTAGGTCTTGCGAGAACTCTTTCGCCTTTGAGCTGCGTACCGGTTTCTCCTTAACCAATCTCTGATAACGGTCATGGTCTCTCAGGTTAAGAAGTATTTGGTCTGACTCTAGTCCCGAAATGAAGAGGTTCAGCACGTATTCCATGTAGTCCGAAATCTGGCGGTAACCTTTTGCCATGCTTCCATAAGCTGTTGTTAGCTGGTTCACAAACATCTTGTGCTCAAGCAAGAAATCTTCGAACTTGGCCCTGACCCTCGTGAATTCATTAAGAGAATTTGTCCTTGATATCTTCTGAATCAGCGCCGCAACAGCAAGAACTGCTGTCGGCTGATGTCGGCCATTTGCGGCATAGAAGTAAACGGCAGGATGCAAGCCAAGGGAAGATGCATGAGTTCCAGAAAGGCGCCTCGCGAGCCGATCCGTGCTCCTCATTACCGCAAGGGTCTTGCTCTCATCCGGGCGAGCCTTTTCGATAATTTTCGCTTTGCCTTTTGATTTGTCGCTAACTGGCAAGTCGCTTGCGATGTTGACGAAATCGAAAATCAGTGGGAGGGTCTGTGAACCGTAGCCATGGCCGGCAATTGGTAGGTCGGCAGTACGAATTGGCGGATTGAGTGGTGGGCTATACAACGCTTTGTTGATACCCCTGCCTAGGTTTTCCACTTCTTTTTTTCCGTCCTCGGAGAAATGTTCCCAATACTTATATCCCGTTGCATTTCTGACAATTGCGCGCGCGGCAACTGCGTTCGGCTGATTCCGTGAATTGAGAATTTTCAGTTCGGTTGGGTCGATCTGTACAGCGGCCCGGTTAATCGTCAAGAATGCTTTCTCAGCCTTAGTTGAATCTTCGCCCTTAATCCAAAGAAGAGGAATCTTGCTGTGCGCCAGTGCACGCGCTTTTTCGGTCAATTTTGGGTTTGACCCTGGATTATTGGTCTCTGCGCGAAGCTCTTTATACGAGCCGACACTTTTGTCGATCAGTTGCCGAGTCTGTTGTGCAATCCGTCTCTGTTGCTCTGGGATGTTGTTGTTATAGAACTTAATCGAGTCATCCCCGTCGCCGTAGTCGTCGCGGAGCCATGCGATAACTGCGCTGAGTCTGTGAGCACCGTCTATTACGAAACTCAGCCTCGCTGGTGACTGCCAGCAGATCACAGATGGGATTAAGTCGCCTTCGATGAAGGCTTGCACGAAGTCTCGAATGGACTCGGGCGTCCATGCCGCCGTCTCCCTCTGAAAATCTGGTTTTCGGAGCGTAAGCGAGAAACTCTCACCGGGCAGAAGATCGGTTCGCGACACTTCGGCCTTTCCTTGTGCGCCAGCATTTGGTCCCTCCGACGCCAAGAAATCTTCGCGTGGAATCAGTGCATCGAGATTGACGGGCTCCGGCATATATGGGTCCTTCGTTTCGGCTGAGGCGTTCATACCGCACCTCTTGCGATCCTATCGCCGCTGCGGTCGAGGTCCAAGCTGACGACTGAAGTCTACAGCCCAACCTCAATCCCGTTCATATTCCCGCGTTCTTGGCCGGATACGGGATGTATAACATGGCTAAAAATACATATGACGTCCGAGCTCGGCGAGATGGTGTCGCCTTGCAGGCGAGATTGGCTCGACTTCGATCATGCGCCGTGCCGGTGTGTTGGGCGCCGATTGACGCGACGTGGTGCGGTTTCAGCGGCCCAGCAAGGCGGCCTGGCAACGCTTGGTCAGCTCGATATCGCGAAATGCGGTCAGGCGCGGCAGTGCGCTGCGCAACAGCTGCGCCGCCTGTTTTTTCTGCCCCAGCGCCGCGTGCGTGATTGCGAGAAATGCGTTTGCGTAGTCGTAGAGGTAACCGTACAGCCCCGGAGCGCCGGACTGGGCAAGCGTGTCGATGAACGTGGCAATGTGTCTTTGGGCGGTCTGGTATTCGCCGCGTTCAAGCGCCACCAGTCCGCTGGCGAATTCAAAGTAGGCCCGCGGTAGTACCGCCATCTCTTGGTCGCGGATTTCGTCCAGCAGCGCCGCAGCATCGTCGGCCCGGCGCAAACGCCAGACCAGTGTCGTTGCAAGATCCACGACTTCGGTCGAGCCGCGGCCGGAAGCGTCGACCGCTTGCGCTTGCTGCTCGGCCAGACCCCGCCAGTCCTGAGCAGCTTCGTAGATAGCCGCGACGCGCGCGAGGTAGTGCGCGCGCGGCAGGCGCGTCTGGAGATGCTGCAATGAATGCAGTGCACCCTGCAGATCGCCTAGCGCCGCTCGCGCTGCGGCGCGGCGTATCTCGGCATCGATGAGCATAGGGTCAAACCGAAACCAGCGCTGCCAGGCCAATGCGCGGTTGCACAGGGTTGTGACTTCAGCCCAGCGCGCCCAGGCATCCGCATCGTACAGACGCGCGTAAAGCAGCGATGGTATGAATGCCCAGACCGGGAACAGCAAGCCGACGGCAGCAAGCATGAATGCGGCCCAGGCGCCGAAACCGAACGGTGACCCCAGGTAGAGTTTCCACGCCGCCCAGGCCGTCAGCGGGAACCAGATTATCCAAGAAGCGCGGTAGGCCGCGACGAGTTGTGTCAGGCTACCTGGCCGTTCACGGCGGGCACTGAGTTCCTGTGCCGGCGTGACGCCCTCGGCGGTGCCATGGCCTTCAGCCCGCCCTATGGCTTCACTCTGGGCGTCAGTGTGAAAGCGGATCTCACGGCAGCCTTGCAGTTCCAGCTTGTCGCGAGCTGCGGCTAGCGTTTCTGCATGTACACGGCCAGCATGCTGCTGGCCGCTGCGGTCCGTGGCTTCGTAGAGAAAGCTGGGCATGGCTATGACTGCGCGGTGAAAGCTTCAGCTCTGCTCATCGAGCCGCTGCGCCTGCTCGCGCAGACTAGCCACGGCGCCGCTGAAGTCGGCCAGGCGCTGGCGTTCCTGTGCGACCACGGCGGCGGGTGCGTTGGCGACGAAGGTCGCGGTGCCCAGCTTGCCGTTGCATTTGGCGATCTCGCTTTCGAGTCGCGAGATCTCCTTGGCAAGGCGAGCTTTTTCGGCGCTGAGATCTATCAGGCCGGCGAGCGGAATCAGCAGCTTCAGATCACCAACGAGCGCGGTCGATGCAGCCGGCTCAGGTTCGGCCCCTTCTAGCCAGCGCTGGCTTTCGACCTTGGCCAGGAACGCAATCTGTGCGCCGAACTTGTCGGCGCGCGCCCGGTCCTGTGTGCCGCCGGCTGTGTACAGCAGTGGAATTGTCTTGCCTGGCGCCAGGTTCATTTCGCTGCGTATGCGGCGTAACTGGGAAATCACCGCTTTCAGCCATTCGATTTCCGCGGCGGCATTGGTGTCTGAACCAATGTCGGCGGCGCGCGGATAGGCCTGCAGCGACACACTCGGCGTCGTTATGTGCAGGCGCGGTGCGATGTTCTGCCAGATTTCCTCGGTGATAAACGGCACCAGTGGATGCAGGGCGCGCAGCAGCAATTCCAGCGTGTACAGCAGTGTGTGACGTGTCGATGCGGCGGCTGCCGGGTCGCTGCCGGTCAGCGCGGGCTTGGCCAGTTCGAGGAACCAGTCGCAGAACTCGTTCCAGGTAAATTCGTAGAGCGCCTGTGACACCAGATCGAAGCGATAGGCGGCGAACTGGGTCTCGACTTCGGCCAGGCAGTGCTGCAGGCGGGTCAGTATCCAGCGCTCGGCTTCAGTCTGCGGATCCGGTGCAGTGCCCGCCTCGATCGCGAAGTCTGCGCAGTTCAACAGCACGAAACGCGCCGCGTTCCACAGCTTGTTGCAGAAGTTCTTGTAGCCGCCGCAGCGGTCGAGGTCGAACTTGATGTCGCGGCCGTGGCTGGCGAGCGAGGCAAACGTAAAGCGCAAGGCGTCGGCGCCGTAGGCAGCGATGCCCTGCGGATAGTCCTTGCGTGTGGCCTTTTCGATCTTCGCCGCCATTTGCGGCTGCATCAGGCCACCCGTGCGCTTGGCCACAAGGGCTTCGAGTTCGATACCGTCGATCAGGTCTATGGGATCGAGGATATTGCCTTTGGACTTGGACATCTTCTGGCCGTCCTTGTCGCGCACGAGGCCGGTGATGTAGACGTCCTTGAACGGCACTTGGCCAGTGAAGTGGTCGGTCATCATGATCATGCGCGCGACCCAGAAGAAGATGATGTCAAAGCCGGTCACCAGCACCGAGGTCGGCAGGTAACGGGCGAAACCACGTTCCGCCATGGCCTTGTCGTTGGGCCAGCCCTGGGTCGAATGGGCCCAGAGTGCAGAGGAGAACCAGGTTTCGAGCACATCATCTTCGCGCCGCAGCGGCGGCGCGGTGCCGCCATGTTTCGCGGCGGCCTGGGCGATGGCTTCGGCCTCACTGCGAGCCACATAGGTGTTGCCCAGCGTGTCATACCAGGCCGGAATGCGATGCCCCCACCAGAGCTGGCGGCTGATGCACCAGTCCTGGATATTGGCCAGCCAATGGCGATAGGTATTGATCCAGTTTTCCGGCACCAAACGTACCTTGCCGGTTTCCACGAGTTCAAGACCACGTGCGGCAAGGCTGTCCATCTTCACGAACCACTGCCAGGTCAGGTAAGGCTCTATGACCTGGCCGGTACGATCGCCGCGCGGCACCTGCAACTTGTGCTTTTTTTCCTCGACCAGCAGTTCAGCGGCTTCGAGGTCGGCCAGCACGGCCTTGCGCGCGTCATAGCGGTCCAGACCCTGGTATTTGTCCGGCGCGTTGCTACTGATTTTCGCTTCGTCGGTGAAAATGTTGATTGGCGTAAGGGCGTGGCGCTGGCCTATGGCGTAGTCGTTGAAATCATGCGCCGGTGTGATCTTGACGCAGCCGGTGCCGAATTCGCGTTCGACATAGGCGTCGGCGATGATGGGTATCTCGCGCCCGGTCAGCGGTAGCTTCAGGGTCTTGCCGACCAGCGCCGCATAACGTTCGTCCTCGGGATGCACGGCGACGGCGACGTCGCCCAGCATGGTTTCCGGTCGCGTCGTGGCTACGACCAGCGAGCCCGAGCCGTCGGCGAGCGGATAGCGAATCAACCAGAGCTTGCCGTCTTCTTCCTCGCTCACGACTTCGAGGTCGGAGATCGCGGTCTTCAGCACCGGATCCCAGTTGACCAGGCGCTGGCCGCGGTAGATCAGGCCCTGCTCGAACAGGTGCACGAAGGTTTCGCGCACCGCTTCGGACGGGATTTCGTCCATGGTGAACATGGCCCGGCTCCAGTCGCCGGATACACCCATGCGGCGCATCTGGCGCTCGATGGTGTCGCCGGACTGCTGTTTCCATTGCCAGACGCGTTCGATGAAGGCATCGCGCCCCAGTTCATTGCGGCTCTTGCCTTCGCCGCCGAGCAGGCGTGTCACGACCATCTCGGTCGCGATGCCGGCATGATCGGTGCCCAGTTGCCACAGCGTGTCGTAGCCGCGCATGCGGTGGTAGCGGATCAGCGTGTCCATGATGGTGTGCTGGAACGCATGCCCCATGTGCAGGGTGCCGGTGACGTTTGGCGGGGGCAGCAGGATGGCGTAGGGCTCACCGTCGCCGGAGGGCTTGAACCAGCCGTTGGCCTCCCACTGGGCATACCACTTGGTTTCTATCTGGCCGGGTTCAAAGCTCTTGTCCATGGCGTGAATGACCTTGGCCCGGACGGCTGGCGCCCGGGCGACTTCAGAAAGGGAATAGGCGATTGTAGCGTCGCGCGGCGTGCCGGCCCAACTTGCCGGCCCCGGCGGGCGCTATTCCCGGCCGCCGCGGCCGCCCGCTACACTCGGCCGGCACAGGCATAGGAGGGAGCGGCATGAGCGTCAACAGCGCTGATCTGGCCAAGTTGTATCCGCTGGACTCCCTGCGGCCGGAGAACCTCGAACAGCTCGCCCGCGAGGCCCGGATCGAGGAACTCGGTCGTGGCACTGTGCTGTTCAGCGCCGGCGAGACCGACGATCACACGATTTTCGTGCTGTCGGGCCGGGTCAAGGGCGAGTATCCGGATGGCAAGGTCAAGGAGACCGATGCTTCAACCTTGCAGGGGCGTTACGCGCTAGGCGACATCCAGCCACGCCGCTTTACCGCAACGGTTACTTCGATCAGCGCGACGATTGCGCGCATCGACCGGCGTTACATGGAAAAAATCATCTGCTGGGACCAGCTCTCGCGGGCCGAGAACTTCCGCCATTGGGATCCGTCGCCCGAAGCGAACCGCTGGGTGTTCCGCCTGCTGCAGTCACGCGTCATGCACAAGTTGCCGACCGCCGGCATAGAGCGCATGTTCCAGCGCTTCGAGCAGATCGACGTGCGAGCGGGCGAGATCATCGTGCGCGAAGGCGAGCCGGCGGACTATTTCTATGTGATCAAGGACGGCAGGGCGGCGGTGTCCAAGAGCCTTGAGACAGGTGATTCCGTGGTCGCTTACCTCGTGCGTGGCGACAGCTTCGGCGAGGACGCCCTGCTTGCCAATACCGTGCGCAATGCAACTGTCAGCATGCTCAAGGACGGCAAGCTGATGCGGCTTGCCAAGCGTTCGTTTGACGAAGTCATGAAACCACCTGCTGTCGACTGGCTGACTCCGGGCAAGGCCTCCATCTTCGCGCGCCAGGGGGCCATAGTGCTGGATGTGCGCATGCCGGAGGAATTCGGGCAGCGTGCGATCAAGGGGGCGCTCAATACACCGTTGTATACCTTGCGCGAAACCGTCAATGAATACGATCGCAGCAAGAAATACGTGGTCTACTGCAATACCGGTGAGCGCAGCGCCGCTGCCGCATTCATCATGGCCAAGATGGGATTCGAGGTCTATGCGTTGCAGGGTGGCATTTCGGGCATGATCAAGCAGATTGACCGCAAGGCGACCTAGCAGAATCCATTCGTTCCGACCTAGCGCCGCCAGCGCCGTGGCGCCGGGGCGTTCGCGACCTGCGGATATTCGGCAAACAGGGCTTCGATTGCGTCGAGTAGCGGCTTGATCGCTGCCGACGTTTCCCGGTCGCAGCTCCAGCGTATCTCATTGCTGCGATTGCCATTGGCAATGTGCAGATGTGAATCCGGGCCGCAGTCGGAAGTTACCGTGATGAAGTCGAGCCGCTCACAGCCTGGGTCTTCGGCTAGGTCAGGATCGCAATCCTGATCATCCGCGGGCGGAGCCGGCCATTTGTCGAGATCGGCGGGCAGGGCATAGAAGTTCTGCCGTTCCGCCAACTGGGCCAGTGCAGCGAGCTTGCCTTTGTCCAGCACCAGGCGTCGTGCCTGATAGGTAAGTTTGCCGAGGTCGCGTACTTCGTAGCGACCTTCGGCTTTGGCATCGATCGCATAGACCCGGTAGTCGCTCTGCGCATAGTGAAGGGTAATCGTGCCAGCACTCCGTGGCGGCACCCACGCGCAACCAGCCAGCAGCAGCGCGGCTACCATGGGTGCGATACGGGAGTGCTCTTGCACGCGGTGCAGACCAACTGACTACGGCATCAGCTGATCGCCAATGATGACGATATCTGCCGGACGCGCGGCGAACAGGCCGACGCAGACCACGCCGACGATCTGGTTGTAGTCGCGTTCGGTCGCGACCGGATCGACGATGGTGAGGTTGTGCACGTCGAGCACCCAGTTGCCGTTGTCGGTGACTACGCCCTCCCGCCAGACCGGCTGGCCGCCGCGCTTGGCGATCTCGCGTGCAACGTAGCTGCGTGCCATGGGTATCACTTCTACCGGCAGCGGGAACTTGCCGAGCACGTCGACGCGCTTGGCCGCGTCTATCATGCAGACGAAGCGCTCCGCAGCGGCAGCAATGATCTTTTCGCGGGTGAGCGCGGCGCCGCCGCCTTTGATCAGACGCTTGTGCGTATCGCATTCGTCGGCGCCATCCACATAGAGCGGCACCGTGCCGACACTGTTCAGGTCGACGACACGAATGCCGCGTTCGCGCAGCAGTTCGCTGGAGCGTTCCGAGCTTGACACGGCGCAGTCGATGTCGTGACGCATCTTGCCGAGTTCGTCGATGAAATAAGCGACAGTGGAGCCGGTGCCTACGCCGACCACACTGCCTTTTTCCACATAGGTGGCGGCGCGCTGGGCGGCCAGGCGTTTCTGCTGTTCGCGATCCATGAATGCTCCGGAAACGGGGTAGGGCAAGGAAACATTGGCAGCGGCACGATTGCCGTGCGCGCCGATTATTCGAGCGAAAGGATGTAGTCCCATTCGTTCTTGGCGACCGGCAGCACGGACAGGCGATTGCCTTTCCTGACCAGCGCCAGATCCTGCAACTCGGGCTTGTCCTTGAGTTCGGCCAGCGTAATGGTGCGCTTGAGCTTGCGCTTGAAGCCGACGTCGACCAGCAGCCAGCGCGGTTCCTCGCGCTTGCTTGCCGCATCGTAGTAGTCACTCTTGGGATCGAACTGGGTCGGATCCGGGTAGGCGTCGCTGCGAATTTCGGCAAGCCCGACGACGCCCGGCTCGTCGCAGTTGGAGTGATAGAACAGCACGCCATCGCCGATCTTCATGTCATCGCGCATGAAGTTACGCGCCTGGTAGTTGCGCACACCGTTCCATGGTTCGAGTTTCTTTTTTGCGAGCGCATCGATGGAGAATTCCTCGGGCTCGGACTTCATCAGCCAATAACGCATGGATGGTTCCTGCGAATCAGGTTTCGGTGCAGTCAATGAGTTCGCGCTCGGTCGCGATCAGATCGAGCTTCACATCCCAGCTTTCGGGCGCGAGTGTATCGACTTCCTGAAAGCTGTAGCCGACGCCAACGAGCAGCGGTGTTGCCGGACGCTGCAGCTCTTGAAGGAAGGCGAAACTCGTATCGTAGTAACCGCCGCCGTAGCCCAGGCGGTGACCGCGCCGGTCGAAGCCAAGCAGTGGCACGAGTACGAGCTCAAGGGTCTCGGGCATGACCAGCGCGTCCGCGGCAACCTGGGGCTCGGGAATGCCGAAACGGTTCGGCTGTACAAGGCTTGTCGCGGTGTAGCGTGCGAAATGCAGCCGGCGCGCGGCAGCGGCGACTGGCAGGTGAAACAGCTTGTTCTCGCGCCAGCAATGTGCAACGACAAGATGCAGCGAGAGTTCGCCGTTGGAAGCGAAATAACCGCCTATGCGTTCGTCCACGGTGAGCTCAGGCAACTGCCGCAGTTGATGCAGCAGGCCCTGGGCGGCACTGATGCGCTGGGCTGCCGGCAATGCAGCGCGCTGCTCGCGCAGGCGCTGGCGCATCAGCTGGCGTTCGGAGGAGGCGGGCATCGGCAGGCAGGTGGCAAATGGCCGTGGATTGTAGCGGGGATTGCGACAGCGTATTGCATGCGCGCGAAACCTGTGCCGGCCCGCTGTCTGCTTTGATCCAGATCAGGGTAGAGCGTCCTGGACCAGCGCAGGATGCGGCGCAGATTCGATGACGGAGCGCGCTGATGCTGGTTGACGCGATAACGCCGCAGAGCCGGTTCTGGCGCGCCCATTCCTGGCCCGCGCGTGTACTGGATGCGGAGATCACATGAGCGCCGCTTATCCAATGCAGGCGACAGTACGCGACCGTCTGATCGACGCGTGTTTCCTGGGGCCGTACGGAGAAAACGACACGCTGCTGGAAAAACTGGTGGTGGAGTTCCTGCGCGACCACGTCTACTGGCGGCGCAATTTCCATCCGGAAGATCCGCCGGCGATCAGCACGGCCGCCGCACGCGATCCGGAATATGCCGCTTTCGAGGCGCGCATGCGCCGCGAACTGCATCTGCTTTCGGCCGCGCTGAAGAAATCGGTGCCGTTTCATAGCCCACGGTATTTGGGCCACATGGTCTCCGACCTGCTCCTGCCGGGGCTGGCCGCGCAGATGCTGACGCTGCCGTACAACCCGAACAATGTCAGCGAGGATGCCGCCCCGGTCACCGTCGACATGGAAGTACAGGCCGGTCTGCAGCTCGCCCGCATGATCGGGTATCCACATGAGCCGGGGCAGCCTGACTGTGCGTTTGGCCATCTGACTTCGGGCGGTACGGTTGCCAACTATCAGGCGTTGCGCGTTGCGCTGGCGCTGAAGGCGTTCCCAGTTGCGCTACGCGCTGCGGCACCGCCAGGAATCGAGCTGCCGCCAGACGACTGGACGGCGTTCAACCAGTCTGGCAGCGAGACTGTCGCACTGCTGCAGCGCTGGAACGACTGGCTCGCGGCGCTACCGGCAAAGCAGCAGGAGGAATGGCGGGAGCGGGTGGAGGCGCAGCGGGTGGAAACGTTGGGCCTGGCCGGTTTCTTCGCTGCCCATCGGGAATTGCAGGTGCCACGTGTGCTGGCACCGATCACGGCGCACTATTCCTGGAGCAAGGGCCTCAAGCTGCTGGGCCTGGGCCGCGATCAGCTGGAACTGCTGCCGACCCGCGGCATGCGCCTGGATGCTGCCGCGCTCGAGGAATCGCTGCAGCGCCACCTGCGCGAGCGGCAGCCAGTGCTGATGGCGGTCGCCGTGCTCGGTAGCACCGAGTACGGCACGATTGATCCAGTCGATGCAGTGCTTGCCGCACGGGCGCGCACGCGGCAGCAGGGGCTGGATTTCCAAGTCCACGTTGACGCAGCCTGGGGTGGCTATCTGGCCACCTTGTTTCGCGCCGAGGATGGTTCGCAACGCCCGTATGGCGAGGTTGCTGCGGAATATTCCCAGTTTCCACGCGCGGAGGTCTATGCGGCGTTTGCCGCCTTGGCTGACACTGACTCGGTCACCGTCGACCCTCACAAGCTGGGTTATCTGCCTTACGGCGCCGGGGCGTTCGTCTGTCGCGACCACCGCGCTATGGCCCTGGTGGCCGAACGCGCCGACTATGTATTTCACGCGGGTTCGCGTTCGGACTATCTGCAGCGCTATCGCAATCTCGGTCAGTTCATTCTGGAAGGTTCCAAGTCTGGCGCGAGCGCAGCAGCCGTCTATGTCGCGCACAAGGTGTTGCCGCTGGATCACAGTCATTTCGGCCGGCTTCCGCGTGCGACGATTCGTGCTGCCGAAGCATTCTATGCACGTGCGTTGCGCTTCGCGGCTGAGCAGGCCACGCGTGTGCAAGTTGCCGTTCCGTTTGCACCGGACAGCAACCTCGTCTGCGTTGCACTGAATCCACTGGGGAACAGCAGCGTGTCGGTGGCCAATGCATTTACACGAACGCTGCATGATGCGGTTCGCTGCGACCCGCAGCAGCCGCTGCAGCTCAAGGAATTTTTCGGTTCGGCGACGACGCTGCGCTTTGACATGTTCGGGGCAGCTGACACGTCGCGCATACTGAGCGCATTGGGTCTGGTTTTCGCGAGTGCAGATACCGACCATCTCGTGATACTGCGGCACACGCTGATGAATCCCTATCTCATCGATGCCGAGAACAACATCAGCTACATCGATGCCTATTTCGATTATCTGGCGCGCTGCGTCAGCGCACTATGCGGTCATGCACCGATGGTGGCGGTCTGATGGTCGGCGGCGAGTGCATGGCCGTCGCCGGCGATCGGGCCGTTTCGCGGCAGTGGGAGCATGCAGCGCTTGCTGCGCTAGCCGGCGAAGGGGCGCGTTCGGCTGACACCCATTTGCTCAAGCTCGACTTTCCGGGGTTCGACGGAATCGGGTTTTACTTCAAGGACGAGGCTGCGCATCCGACTGGGAGTCTCAAGCATCGTCTGGCGCGTTCCCTGTACCTCTACGCACTTTGCAATGGCCGGTTGCATGCGGGACAGACGGTGGTTGATGCGTCCTCGGGCAGCACGGCTATTTCCGAAGCCTGGTTCGCGCGGCTGCTCGGGCTGCCGTTTGTCGCCGTGATGCCGTCCTGCACCGCGCCGCGCAAGATCCGTGAAGTACAGGCGTTGGGTGCAAGCTGCGATCTCGTTGACGATGTGGGCGAGGTGCGTGCGCGTGCGCTTGCCCACGCGGCGCGGGGGGCGTGTTTCCTTGACCAGTTCGGGCTGGCCGAGCGCGCGACCGACTGGCGTGGCAACAACAATATTGCGGAGTCGGTCGTGGCCCAGCTCGCGCAAGAAGCTGCGCCAGAGCCGGCCTGGATAGTGTGCGGTGCTGGTACAGGGGGAACATCGGCAACGATAGGGCGTTACCTGCGCTACCGTCGGCTGAACACACGCCTGTGTGTCGCCGACCCCGTCGGCAGCGGATTTGTACTGGGCTGGCGTACGCGCGATCAGGATGCTCGTGCGCATACACCCACGGTAATTGAAGGTATTGGCCGGCCGGGCGTCGAACCTGGATTCGTGTTCGATGTGGTTGACGCCGTCATCGAAGTGCCGGACGCGGCATCCGTCGCTGCGGCCTGGTTGCTCGAAGACCTGTTTGGGCGACGTTACGGAGGTTCGTCCGGAACCAATCTGGTCGCGTGTCTGCAACTTGCGGCGACCATGCGCGCGCGCGGCCAGCGGGGCAGTATTGTGAGTCTGTTATGCGATCGCGGCGAGCGTTACGACGAGACCTTGTTCGATCGGCGGTGGCTCAGTGCGCACGCCATCGATCTCCAGCCATGGCGCGCCATACTCGACGAGTGCATCAAAAGCGGCAGTCCCCCGTTCACAGGCGACGGGGCTGTATGAGTTCGTAAACTCCTGGGACTGGTCCTCGAGGAGGACGCCCTCCGCCGTGCCGATGCACACAGAACGACCTTGAACCCCGTTAACAGGTGGGACAGCTCGCGAGATCTCAGGCTTTCCGCACTTGGCGGACATGCACACCGACCTCAGCACTACAACCCCGGGGTAGTCGATTAGGAACAAGGCAAATGTTAGGCGTGCTGTCGCACACGGCAGAGAACGACGCGCCTATTTTACTGAGGCGCTGAGTACACCTTCAAGCTTGTGTTTCAGCGCTTGCACGTGCTGTGCCACGGCATCAGCCTGATGACTGCCTTGTTGCCGTGCTGCGATCAGTTCGTGCGTGATATTGAGCGCAGCGAGTACGGCGATGCGATCAAGCCCGCTGGCGCGCGCTGCACTCTTGACTTCACGCATTTTTCCGTCGAGGTAGGCTGCTGCAGCAATGAGTCCTGGGCGCTCTTCGTCGGTGCAGGCAACTAGGAATTCGCGATCAAGAATGCTGACGGAAACCGGCGCAGGTGTGCTCATGGGGCCTAGGCGTTCTGTTCCAGCGACTTCAGTCGCGCGATCATGGCTTCGACGCGGGTGCGCGCTTGCTCGTTCTTCTGCAGCAGCAGCGCGCGTTCATTGGCCAGTTGCTCCTGGCTTTGGCGCAGACTGCGGTTTTCTTCGGACAGGCGTTGGCACAGCTCGACCAGGCGATCGATGCGGGCGCTGACCTCAACAAGGTCGGTAAGCGTGTTCTGGGCCGCGGACATGGGCCGGACTATAACAGAGGGCCGCGACGCCGCAACGGCGTGCCCAGCAGCGCAACTGGGCTCTGGGCACGCCGACCTTGCTTCGGTTGACCGCTTCGAGATTCATCGATTGGCCATGCCCAAGTCAGACGGGCTCCCGGCGACGTGGTGGAACAGGGCTGCGGCGCCTGAGCGTTGCGCTGTGCGCGGACCGTCTGGTCCTCGCCGTGGACGGCAAGCGGTCACAGCGGTGCCGTCTCACGCCGTTGTGCTTTGACAAAATCCAGGCAGCGTTCGGCCGAAAGTGGCAGTGACAACCAGTTCCCCTGGATCTCGTCGCAGCCCTGCTCGCGCAGGTATTCGACCTGCTCGCGTGTCTCGACACCTTCGGCGACGACGTTGAGGCCCAGAGAGTGGGCCATGGTGATGATGGTTGCAGTAATCGCCTCGTCGTCCGGATCGGTCGTGATGTCGCCGACGAACTCCTTGTCGATCTTCAGCGTGTCGATAGGCAGGCGCTTGAGGTAGGACAGCGACGAATAGCCGGTGCCGAAGTCGTCGACAGCCAGCGACACGCCGATGGCTTTCAAGTCATTGAGCGTACGTACGGATTGCTCCGCATTGTTCATGATCGTGCTCTCGGTGAGTTCGAGTTCGATCTGATGTGGCGCGACTTCGTATTCGGCCAGGATCTCGCGCAGGCGCCGCGGCAGCTCGCCGCGCAGCAGCTGCAGTACCGATACGTTGACCGCGACGACGAGGTCGCTGACGTCCTGTGAGCGCCAGCGCGCCAGGGTCGCGCAGGCGCGCCGCAGTACGAATTCGCCGATGTCGATGATCATGCCGGCTTCCTCCGCCAGCGGAATGAATACCGAAGGCGAGATCTCGCCCAAGTCTTCGCTGTGCCAGCGAAGCAGGGCTTCGGCGCCGACGATGCGTTCGCTGGCAAGGGCCAGCTTGGGCTGGAACACGAGGCGGAACTCGCCGCGTTCCATGGCCTTGCGCAGCGCACCGACCATGGTTGCGCGCAAGCGTGCCGCTGAATCCATTTCCAATGTGTACATTTTGTAGGTGTTGCGACCGCTCTCCTTGGCCTGGTACATGGCCGTATCGGCGTACTTGAGCAGATCGGTCGGTACCTGTGCATGGTCCGGATACAGGCTGATGCCGATAGATGGCGAAATGACGACTTCCTGGCCAGCGTCGAGTTCCAGCGGTTCTTCGAACGCCTGTAGCAGTTTCTGGGCAACCTGTTCCGCTTCGCTGCCGTCGTTCACGTCCTCGAGTACGACGGTGAATTCGTCACCACCTAGCCGTGCGACGGTGTCGCTGCTGCGCACATGCGCGCGCAGGCGCGAGCCGGCTGCCTTGAGCATGCGGTCACCCGCCGCATGGCCCATGGAATCGTTGACGTGCTTGAAACGGTCAAGATCAAGGAACAGCACCGAGACCCGGCGTCCGTTGCGGCGCGCGCGCATGATTGCGTGACCCAGGCGTTCGCCCAGCAGCGTGCGATTCGGCAGTCCGGTCAAAGTGTCGTAGTTTGCGAGATAACGGAGTTCCTGTTCGGCGCGCTTGCGGTCGGTAATATCGGCGACCACACCGACGAAATGGGTGCGGGTGCCGTGTGCATCGCGTACTTCGGCGAGTTCCAGCCAGCTAAGGAATTCTTCACCGTCCTTGCGCTGCTGCCATAACTCGCCGCGCCAATGCCCGGTGCGGCTCAGGCTATCGCGCACCTGCTCGTAGACCTCGGGCGCATGCTGTGGTGAGTTCAGAATGGCTGCGTTCAACCCCAGAACTTCGTCCTCGCGATATCCGGTCATGCGCGTAAACGCGAGATTCACCGAAGTGAAGCGGTAGTCGAGGTCAGTCACCGTAACCGCTTCGGTCATGTTGCGTATCACTTCTGCGGCGATGCGGCGTTCGCGCTCGGCCAAGCGCGACGCGGTAACGTCGCGTGCGGTTCCGCAGATGCGCACGGGTTCGCCATCGGCATCGCGTTCGACCACTTTGCCGCGCGACAGCACCCAGATCCATCCGCCCTGGCTGTGTGCGACACGGTGCTCAGACTCGAAATGATCGGTAATCCCGGCGATGTGATCCGCCAGCGCGCGATCCACGCGCGGTAGGTCTTCCGGATGCACGGCAAAATTGCGCCAGTCCTCGGCGCTGAGACTCTCTTCTGGTGTGCTGCCGAGCAACTGATCGGCGGCGAACCGGTAAAGGCGGCCTGCACGCAGGTCGTAGTCCCAGAAACTATCGCCTGAGCCCCAGAGTGCGAGTCGCAGGCGATCCTCGCGCATGCGCAGCTCGTTCTGGTGCCGTCGTTCCTCGGTACGCTTGGTGCGCCGCTCGTGCCAAACCGCGAACAACACCAGGCTTGCAAAGCTCATGTAGACGAGCTTCATCCAGGTCGAGGCATACCACGGCGGCACGATTTCGAACGCGAACGAGCTGCCTTGCGCGGTCTGCGGATCGCTCAGCGCGCTGCGCACGCGGAACACGTAGCGGCCTGGATCGAGGTTGGTATAGGTGACGTCATGGCGTGTGCCGCCGTCGATCCAGTCGTCGTCGAAACCGTCGAGCTTCCACGCGAAGCGGTTATTCTCCGGCGCGCTGAAATCCAGCGCGGCGAATTCAAAGCGCAGCAGGCGTTCAGCTTGTGGAATCACACGCTCGGGCTGGTCGTCAATAACCTGCTCGTGCCTGTTGCCGATCGTCATTGCGGTCAGCATCACGGGGGTATTGTCGCGCTGGTGCTCGATCTCCCGAGGGCGCACGATATTGATGCCGTTGACGCCACCGAACAGTAGTTCGTCTGTCCCTAGCGCCAGCGCGGCCCCACCGTTGAATTCGTAGGCCTGCAGCCCGTCCTTGAGATGGAAGTTCTGCACCTTGCGTGTTTCGGGCTCGTAGCGCGAAAGGCCGCGATTGGTCGATAGCCACAATGCGCCCGACTGCTCTTCGAGCACGCCATATACGGTGTTGCTGGGTAGCCCTTCATGGGTTGAGAGCAGCGAGAAGCGCGCGCTGTTCTCGGTGAGTTCCTGCAGCTTCAGCAGGCCACCGTGTGTGCCCAGCCAGATCGTGCCGTCGCGGCTTTCGTAGATGTGGCGAACGATAATTCCCGGATGAGTCCCGGGCGTTGTCGCGGTGCTTGTCAGCTGGCGCAGGCGGCCCGTGGCGGGGTCAAGCAGGGCAAGGCCATCCAATGTGCCGATCCAGATCCGGTCATGCCGGTCCTCATGGAGAGCCAGTACCATGTTGCTGGGCAGGCTGTCCGGCGAGACGTCGCCATGGCGCCAAGCCTGCAGCGGTTGCCCTGGGCGATAGCGCAGCAACCCCTGGGTGCGCGTGCCTATCCAGAGGCTGCCGTCGCTGCCGCGCAGGAGGCTGCGTACTTCCTGGTTGCCGTTTGAGTCCGTGCCGGTGATCGCTAACGGCGATAGCTCAAGGGCGGTGGCGCGTCCCTGGCGAATGTCGAGGTCAAACACGCCGTGGCTCGTCGCCAGCCAGATTCGCTGTGTGGCGCTGCGCACGATGTCGTAAACGCTGAACCCTCGCAGCGGTGCATGACTGCCGAGTGCACGTTCAAAAGGCTCATTCCAGCTTTCGAAGCGATCATGCTCGCGGTCATAGCGCTTCAGGCCGTTGCCGTCGGTGCCCACCCACAGATAGCGGGAGTCCTCGGCCCACAGCTCGCATACCATGTTGCGGGTGATGCCGTTGCGGCTTGACTCCAGGTCGACAATCCAGGTCAGCGTTTGGCGGTCCGGTCGCGTTGTTGATACGCCACGCATCTCGCCGCCGACCCAGAGCAGCCCAGAACGGTCAATCATCAGGGTAGTGATGAGTTCTTCGGGCAGCGAGCCGGAAATGTCGCGCTGATGGTGCAGCGGGCTGGCCGCACCACTGCGCGGGTCGAGACGCACGACACCGTCTCCGCGTATCGCTAGCCAGAGATGTCCGCTGCGGTCTTCCACCAGATCGTAGACGTTGGCCGGTGCGGCGTCCGCCGCTGGCCAGACAGGTTCGGAATGCTTTCCGTCGGGACTGACGCGGAGTAGCCCTTTCGGAGTCCCCACATAAAGTGTGCCGTCATGCGCGACATACGCGGACAAGGTGTTTTCCAGCCCCGGCGCCGCTACGCGGGTTACGCGAGTCGTGGCGCGGTCGATCTTGAGCAGACCCTGGCTGGTCGGTGCGTATAACCCGCCATCGCCAGCCTCGACGAATCGCCGTTGTGGCCGGAACGGTAACGGGTCCTTGGGATCGAAGCGGAACAGCGACGTGCGCGTACCGTTTTCCGCATCAACCAGATCGATGCCTTCGCGTGTGCCTACCCAGATCCGGCCCGGAGCGTCAACCTGAAGTGCGGCGATGCTGTTGCCGCGTTGCGTGGACGCGCGGCTGCCAAGCGGAATCGGCAACACTTCGCCGGTTCGCGGATCAAGCCTTGCAAGGCCTTTGGTGTTGGTTCCTGCCCAGATACGGCCCTGGGGATCTTCTGCGATCGCGGTTACGAAGCTTTCCGGCAAGCTGTCGCTGTGTCCAGGCTTCTGCTCGAACACGCGGAACGTGTAGCCGTCATAGCGGTGCAGCCCCCCCTGGGTTGCGATCCAGATAAATCCAGCCCGATCCTGCAGCAGTGCGCTGACCGTATTCTGCTGTAAGCCCTGCTCACTGCCGAGGTTGTTGAAATAGAAGCTGCGCTGGGCGGCGTGAGCGCCAATACACAGCAGCAACAGGCACGCCAGCAGGCAGAAGGTACTTGCGCGCCGTGCTCCTCTAAGGTTTCGCCAGAGTTCCACGCAGCGCGCCTCCCCCGTGACAGCCGCCGGGCCAGTGTAGGCGCAAGCCACAGCCGTAACTAGATGCACCGTTTCGCTGGTCGGTGACTCCAACCTGGCTCTGTCCCGGGTAGTTTTCCGTTGCTGAACGTTAGGCCGGCGCTTTGCGACGCAGTACGTTCCCGGTGGCGCCTGGCCGGGGTCTCGGGCCCAGGTCTCGCCCGGTGTGGTCCGGGATTGTGCGCCACGGTTGTTTACTTGCTCTGAGCGTTGAGCGGAGAGATAGTCATCGGACTCAGATTTTGCTCGTTTATGACGTCTCGCAGGGGGAGATCAGTCATGGCAGCCAGTCCGGCAGGACTTGATATTGGCGATAGGGCAGAGGTCGCGTTTCCAGGCGTTTCTGCCACTTTTTTTTCGAGCTGGCGTATCCGTTGGTTCTGGCGTTGGCAGGCATGGCGTCTGCGCAAGGTCTGCGGCCACGAAACGAGCCACGGTGTCGTGCTTTACGACAGTGTGCATGCGCTTGATCAGCTCGGCTATTTCGATGAATTCTGCGAGCTTCATCTGCAGCTCATGCGCGAGTCGGGGGCGCTGGGTGCGGATGGGCCAGCCGGATTCTCGCAGCGCCTGCGGCGCGAGCTCCACGGCGATTGTGTGATGGCGCTGCTTGGCGCACCCGACGGCCGTCCGGCCGGTTACGCCTGGGCGCGCAGCGGATCGCTGTCGCAGGCCCTGCAGCATTATCAGCAGGTTCGTGCGCTAAGCCATCTGAGCGGTGACGACTGGGCCGTCTTTGAACGCCGCGCACGCGCGGGCAGCGCCCGCGTACTTGCGATATACGGCATAGGCCTTTCGCCGCGTTACCGCAAAGGGTTTGCGCCGCTCAAGCAGTTGCTCAAGCCGCTGTTTGAGCTCGGTCTGCGGCAGGGCGGCGCGTGCGCCATCTGGTGGGCGCCACGTGCAAGCGCCTTGCATGCCCTGTCGTTGGGCCTGGGGGCCAGAACGTTACTGGAAACGCCACGTGTGGTGGGACTCATGCTGCCGGACATACGGCCGCTGGCACGGGTTTTTTCCGCGCTGCCGGCCAGCGCCATCGCTGCGTTGATTGCGCGTGTGGCACCGCCGAGGCCGTTGTTGCGCCCGCGCGCAGCGCCCCGGCAGGGGAGCCGCCAGGCGGCCGCCTAGCGCGCAGTAGATCGGGCCCGGGCAGCAGGAAATGTCGCCACCCTTGGCGACATTCCGCGGCGCTTGGGTGACAATACCGCCCTTTGTGCCAGCCCCGCCCTGCCACGGGCGTGATACGGGCTGCCGCCACCGTTTTCTTTTCGCCGGGTCTGCCCAATGTCCAGTCGTCTTGAACTTGCCAACGCCATCCGCGCGCTGTCCATGGATGCGGTCGAAGCTGCCAAATCCGGTCATCCGGGCATGCCCATGGGCATGGCCGATATCGCCGAGGTGCTTTGGAACGATTTCCTGAGCCACAACCCCAAGAACCCGCAGTGGTTCAACCGTGATCGCTTCGTCCTGTCGAATGGTCACGGCTCGATGCTGCTGTATTCCCTGCTGCATCTGACGGGCTACGATCTGCCGATCAGCGAGCTCAAGAATTTCCGCCAGTTGCATTCGCGGACGGCGGGCCATCCTGAACGCCACGAGACACCCGGCGTAGAGACCACCACCGGACCACTGGGGCAGGGACTTGCCAATGCGGTCGGCATGGCGCTCGCGGAAAAGGTGCTGGCGGCCCGCTTTAACCGCGTCGATTTTCCGGTCGTCGACCACTACACCTATGTGTTTCTCGGCGACGGCTGCCTGATGGAAGGCATCTCGCACGAGGCCTGCTCGTTGGCCGGCACGCTCAAGCTCGGCAAACTCGTTGCACTGTACGATGACAACAACATCTCCATCGACGGCAAGGTCGGCGGCTGGTTCACCGACGATACGGCCAAACGTTTTGAAGCCTATGGCTGGGAAGTCATACGCGATGTGGACGGACATAACCCTGAAGCGATCAAGGCGGCGATCGTCTCGGCCGGTGTCGATGCCGACAAGCCGACCCTGATTTGCTGCAAGACCATCATTGGCTACGGTGCGCCGAACAAGCAGAACACCGAAGGTGCACATGGCGCGCCGCTGGGCAAGGATGAAATCGCGCTTGCGCGTGAGAAGCTGGGCTGGAGCCACGCGCCCTTCGTGGTTCCCGATCATGTATACGACGCCTGGAACGCCGAAGCCAGGGGCGCCGAGCGCGAGACGCGCTGGAATGCGCTGTTTGCGCGCTATCGCAACGTGCACCCAGACCTTGCTGCCGAGTTCGAGCGCCGCGTCAACGGCGAACTGCCGGGCGGCTGGGCTGCGCACGCGGATGCCTACATTGCAAAGCTGCAGGCCGAAGGTCCGGTCGTCGCCTCGCGCAAGGCCTCGCAGATGGCGCTTGACGCCTTTGCGCCGAAGCTGCCGGAATTGATCGGCGGTTCTGCGGACCTGGCGCATTCCAATCTTACTTTGTGGAAAGGTTCCAAAGACGTCAATTCCGGCGACGCCAGCGCGAACTACATCTATTTCGGCGTGCGTGAATTCGGCATGACCGCGATCGCCAATGGCATGGCCCTGCACGGCGGTTTCATTCCGTACGATGCGACTTTCCTGGTGTTCTCCGACTACGCGCGCAATGCCGTGCGCATGTCGGCGCTTATTCCGGCCCATGCGATTCACGTCTACACGCACGACTCTATCGGCCTGGGAGAGGACGGCCCTACGCATCAACCGATCGAGCATCTGGCCAGCCTGCGCTACATCCCGAACAATCGCGTCTGGCGTCCCTGCGACGCCGTCGAGTCTGCGGTCAGCTGGAAGGCCGCGATAGAGCGCAAGAGTGGTCCTTCCTGTCTGGTGTTCTCGCGCCAGAACCTGCAGCACCAGCTACGAACGAACGAGCAGGTCGCCGACATTGCCCGCGGCGGTTACGTGCTCAGCGACCCGAACGATGCGAAATTCCAGGCTGTTCTGATCGCCACCGGTTCGGAGGTCGGCCTTGCCATGGATGCCATGCGTACGCTGGAGCAGCAGGGCGTGCGCGTACGCGTCGTGTCGATGCCGTGTACCGAACAGTTCGATGCGCAGCCAGCCGAGTATCGCGAGGCCGTGCTGCCGTCGTGGTGTCGTGCACGCGTCGCGATCGAGGCCGCGCATCCGGATTTCTGGCGCAAATACGTCGGCTTCGATGGCGACGTGATCGGCATCGCGAGCTTCGGCGCGTCGGCACCGGCCGACAAGCTGTACGCCCATTTCGGCTTTACGGTCGAGCGCATCGTCGAGGCGGTGAAGGCGCGGATCTGAGATGGCGGCATTTGAAACGGAACACGTGCTGGATGTGCGGCACTGGAACGAGCACTTGTTCAGCTTTACCTGCACGCGGGATGCCGGGCTGCGCTTTGAGAACGGCCAGTTCCTGATGATAGGTCTGCCGGTCGATGGCCGGCCGCTGGTCCGCGCCTACAGCGTGGCAAGCGCGAACTACGAGGAGCATCTGGAGTTCTTCAGCATCAAGGTGCCCAACGGTCCGCTGACCTCGCGTCTGCAGCACCTCAGGCAGGGTGACGAGATCCTGATCAGCCGCAAGCCTACGGGCACGCTGCTGCTGCATGATCTCAAGCCTGCAAAGCACTTGTATCTGCTGTCGACGGGAACGGGTCTGGCGCCGTTCCTGTCGCTGATCCGCGATCCGGAAACTTATGAGCGCTTCGACAAGGTTGTGCTGACACATGGCGTGCGGCATGTGAACGACCTCGCCTATCGCGACTACATAGAGCGTGAGCTGACGCAGCACGAATACCTTGGCGAGATGGTGCGCGAAAAGCTGATCTACTACCCGGCTGTGACGCGCGAGCCCTTCCACAACCAGGGCCGTCTCGACGCCCTGCTGGCCAGCGGCAAACTTGGCGCCGATATCGGCCTGCCGCCGCTGGACCCGGCCAACGACCGTGCAATGATCTGCGGCAGCCCGGCCATGCTCGGTTCGCTGTCGGAATTGCTCGACCGTCGCGGTTTCGTCGTGTCACCGCGTATAGGCACGCCGGGCGACTATGTGATTGAGCGCGCGTTCGTCGAAAAGTAAACACGCGTAGCGTCAGGCGGTGGATCGCAATGCGCGCAAGCGGCAGGGCAAAGGACATGATTCCGACTGGCGGTGTGGCGGGCGGGTGCGCGCCGGCAGCGACTTTCGCTTAGGCTTGGCGGGTCTTCAACGTTGGAATCGCCATGCGTACGCTCGCTTTTTCTCTGATTGCCGCCGCCGCGCTAACGGCGGCTGCGCCCGTTGTTGCAAACGAAGTTTCTGTCGATCCCTCGTTCCTGGATGGCTTCGAGAGTCCTGCCGGAAACGTCTTCCGCCTGGGGATGCTGGCGTTGCGCGACCCGCACGTGTTCGTGCCGGTGTCGATTGGTCCGATCACACTCTGCAGCGACGTGACTGACACCGCGAGCGTAGGGCTTAACGCGCAGATCGCCGCAAGCCTCGCCGCTGATGCCGATAGCAATGGGCGCTACGATTCAAGCCCGTTGCTTGTGTTTGACGTACTGCGCGGTGACGGGGCGCGCGCCCATGTGGCTAGCCGTGACGGGGATTGCGGTGTCGCAACGCCTTTGCAGTGCACACCGGGTACGCTGGCTGCGACCCGGCGCAACTACCAGGCTTTCACGTTGACTGGCAGCGATCGTTGCATTGAGCCGTTGCCGGGAACGACCAGCACCTGGTCCGGCGGTGTACCGGTGCCCCTGCCTGGTGGCCTCTGTTATGCAACGACCCTGGCCGATCTTGTGTTGAGCACCGGTACGTTTGCGGTACCGCTATTCGACACGAAGTTCGGGGCGCCGCTGCCCGCGACCAGCGGTTCGACCGGGGGTGGTCTGATGCGTGGCTTCCTGCGTGCGAGTGATGCCGCCGCCATCAGCGTGCCGGTGAATGGCACGCCGCGGCCCCTGGCGTCGCTGCTGCCGGGTGGTGCCGGAAGTTGCCAGGCCAACGTGCCGGGCGGCGTTGATACCTGGAATGGCGAGACAGGCTGGTGGCTCTACTTCGAGTACCGGCAGGATGCGGCGGCGCTGTGATTCAGCATGCCGCCGCCTGGGCGGCGCAGCGCGTCGCTTGCAGCAGGGTCGCCAGTTCCCGCGGCGTTGTCGCGATCGCATCGGCACCTGCCCGCGCGAGTTCCTCGTAGCTGCCGAAGCCCCAGGTTACCCCGATGCCGCGCACGCCGTTGCTGCGTGCTCCCTCGATATCGAAATGGCGATCGCCGATCATGACGGCCTGTTGCGCAGTTGCACTGAAATCCACGAGGGCTCGCCCGATCATTTGCGCCTTCTCGGAGTGCTGGCCGTCGCCGCCTGGGCCGTAGACGGCGCGAAAATGCTGTCCGAACGGCAAGTGATCGACGATGCGCCTGGCCTGGGTCAGCATCTTGGTCGTAACGATTGCGAGTGTGTTCCCGTCGGCGGCGAGCGACTCGACCAGCTCGGCGATGCCTGCATAGACCTCGTGCTCACGCCAGCCCTGCGAGTCGAAACGTTCACGGTAATACGCGACGGCTTGCTCAATGCGCGCCGGGTCGTTGCCGATGATCGTGGGAAAGCTCTGCCGCAATGGCGGGCCTATCCAGCGGCGCAGTTCCTCCAGCGGCGGTGCTGCATGGCCGAGCCGGTCGAACGCGTGCCGTAGCGAGCCGACAATGCCGGCTTCGGAATGAATCAGGGTGCCATCGAGATCAAACAGGACGAGCTGCATGCGGAGGCCCGGTATTGGAGAGCCCCCCATGGTGGCGACGTCGGCAGTCGGCGGCAACCCTGTGCGCCTGGCATCTGCGATCTGCGACAGGCGGGCTCCGTAGCAGCGGGTTGTGCCCGCGCCGTCGCGGGAGAGCGCTGCGTGATTTCGCCGCTGAAAACGCGGTGAAAGAACAAGCTCCTGCGGCACGCGACGATGACGTGCTAACCCCTGCTGCTTGCCGTGCCGATGCGGGCCGCGATTGTCGGATGCGGTCGCCCGCTGTGCTGTTGTTCGGGCTAAGCGCTATCTACTGGAAGTTGCCGCGGAAGATCACGTCATTGCCGCCGCTACCGCGCGTGATGCTGATGCGGAAGCCCTCCGCTGTCGCGGCATCGACGCTGACGGTAAAAGCGTTATTCGGCGCAGCCCAGGTTTCACCGACCTTGAACATCGAGCCCTCATTGTTCGCCACGTTGGCCGGTGGCGAGGTCGCGTCGACGCTCCAGGCGGGTTCGGAACGTGTCGTATTGACCGAATGAATGATCACCGCATCGCCGGCGAGGCTGGCCTCGTACTTGCCGCCACGCTTGCGCGCCTCGATGGTGTAGTACTGCGTAGTTGGCGCGCCCGCAGCCCGCACTATGATCATCTGCAGGTTGGTGGATCCGATCAGGCTGGCGCGATCCAGCAGCAGGCCGGGATAACTGCCGTCGGTATCGATGGTGCGCTTGCGGGCTGCGTCGATGAAGACCAGCCTGTCGCGGGACCAGACACTGATGTGTTTGGCGATCCGGCCGTAGGTCGTATCGGTCGCGGCATTGCTCCAGGCGTCGCTCATGACGTCCCAGGGGTTGTCATAGGGGTCGCTGTCGCCGTCGGAATTGTTTGCGTGCGGCAGGCCGTAGGCATGACCCATTTCGTGACTGAGCGGGGCCGAGTTGTTGAACGACCACGGCGGGTTCCAGGTCGAGCTCCAGCATTTGTTGATGCCGTCCAGGGTTGCGCAGCGGCTGCCGCCCCAGGCGAAACCGTCGAGATCGCCGTTGAACATCATGTTGACACCTTGCAAGCCCCCGTTCGCGGCGAAATTTACCGATGCATTCGCGGCAGCAGTGCAGTCGTCAAACAGCTTGTTGAGGTTGGCGGAACCGCCGGCAGGCACATAGAACGAGCGCGGCTGCGGCAAGGTAAACCAGCCATAAGCGGCGCTGCCGACGAGGTTGATCTTGTTATAGGAAACTTCGCGCCAGTAGTGGTCGAGCTCGCCCGGATTGTTGCCGTACTGGCCGGTGAAGAAACTTAGCGGCTTCTGCTCGGTTGCGATGTCGCTGAATTTGCACAGTAGTGTCGCCCAGACCGTGGTTCCGGCGACATCGGGTTGAATGCTGCTGCGTTCGGTGTCGGCGGAGACGATGGCCTGCACCGCCAGACCTTGCGGCGTCGCCGGACCGCCGAGTTCCACTGCAACACGCTTGCCGGCCAGTGCGTAGACATCGCCGGCTCCGACGCGCGCCTGTGCGGGATCAAGCGCATAACGCAGCCCGGCAGCATCGACCAGGGTCACGCGGAACTGGCTGCCCAGGCCTGCGGTCGGGTCCGAGTCGCCCCAGGTCAGTTCGAGGCGTCCCTCAATTGGTGCGGCAAAAGCCTCGCTGCAGAACAGCAGCGCACAAAGGGACAGCAGACGGGAGGGCGACGACATGGGGAGGACAGCCTGCAGATACGATGGGCCGAACTTAGCGGCCCACACCTTCGCAGACTGTTAATCCGTAGCCGAATTTGGCAGCGGGAGCGTTCTGCGCACGCTCCCGCCGATTAACGGTGAGCCCTACGGGTCAGCCGCGTGCTTTCAGCGCTGCGACGGCCGGCAGCTCCTTGCCTTCGAGGAACTCGAGGAAGGCGCCGCCGCCGGTAGATATGTAACTGATCTGAGCTTCGACCCCGTATTTCTCAACGGCGGCCAGCGTGTCGCCGCCGCCGGCGATGGAGAATGCCGGCGATGCGGCGATGGCCTTGGCCAAGGTCTCAGTGCCTTTGCCGAAGGCATCGAACTCGAACACGCCGACCGGGCCGTTCCAGACCACGCTGCCAGCCTTGGCGATCAGCGCCGCGTAGCTCGCCGCAGTTTGCGGACCTATATCGAGAATCATGTCGTCGGTGTTGATGGCGGCTACGGGCTTGACTGTTGCCGGCGCGTCCGCAGCAAATGCCGGCGCAACGACCACGTCAGTAGGAATTGGTACGTCTGCGCCGCGCGCCTTGGCTTCGGCCATGATGCGCTTGGCTGTCTCGATCAGATCGTTCTCGACCAGCGACTTGCCGACACCGTAGCCGCTTGCCGCGATAAAGGTATTGGCGATGCCCCCGCCGACGATGAGCTGGTCCACTTTACTGGTCAGTGTCTGCAGCAGTTCAAGCTTGGTGGATACCTTGGAGCCGGCAACGATGGCCAGCAGCGGGCGCTGCGGGTTTTCCAGCGCCTTGGCCAGTGCGTCGAGCTCGGCCATCAGCAAGGGGCCGCCACAGGCTACCTTGGCCGCGCGGATGGCGCCGTGGGTCGACGCCTGGGCGCGATGTGCCGTGCCGAAGGCATCCATTACATAGATGTCGCATAGCGCGGCGTATTTCGCGCTGAGGTCGGCCGAGTCCTTGCCTTCGCCGACGTTCATGCGGCAGTTTTCCAGCAGCACCACTTCGCCGGGCGAGACCTCGACGCCATCGAGATAGTCACGCACCAAACGCACCTGTGCGCCCAGTGCCTGGCTGAGCCAGGCGGCAACCGGGGCGAGGGAGTCCGACGCGGAAAACTCCCCTTCGGTCGGTCGCCCCAGGTGTGAAGTCACCAGTACGGCGGCACCGGCATCGCGGGCGAGGCGTATGGTAGGCAGCGCCGCATCGAGACGTTGCGTTGCCGTAATACGGCCGTCCTTGATCGGTACATTGAGATCTTCACGGATCAGGACGCGCTTGCCGCGCAGGTCGAGGTCGGTCATGCGGAGTATGGACATGGGGGCTCCGGGGCAGGGCGCAGACACAAAACTTGGATTACAGCGGCGCGCACCCTGCTTTGCAAATCGTGCAGCGTGCCGCGCCGCTGGCAGCCGGCTTGGATTAGGCTTTGCGCCCCTGTTTGCCGCCGTCCCTTCGCCATGTTCGTGCTGATTGCCAAGGCCGTGTGCGCCTACGCGCTGGGTTCGATTTCCGGCAGCCTGCTGCTCGGTCGCCGCCTGGGTTTCGATATACGCGAGTCGGGCAGTGGCAATGCTGGCGGCACCAATGCGCTGCGTACGCGCGGCTGGCGTTTTGCGCTGGGCGTGGTCGCGATCGATGTCGGCAAAGGCGTGCTTGCGGTCTGGCTGGCGCTGCGGTTGCCGACGACTGCCGCCTCTCCCGGGCTCTATACCGAGGCTTTGGTCAGTGGCTTTGCCGCGGTGCTGGGGCATGTGTTTCCTGTGTTCTATGGCTTTCGCGGTGGCAAAGGTGCCGCGACCGTTGTCGGTACCCTCGCGGTGCTGTACCCGTTGGCGCTACTGCCGTTGCTGCTGGTCTGGCTGCTGTTGCTGGGCAGCACGGGCTATGTCGGGCTGGCTACCGTGACCGCGGGCCTGTGCTTCGTGCCGCTGCTCTGGTGGCTGGCGCCGCAGATCCCGGCACTGCACCTTTATGCAGCGGCCTGTGCATTGCTGCTGGTACTGACCCACGCCGGCAATCTCCGGCGCCTGTATCACGGTACGGAGCGACGTTTCGAGCGCGCGCGCGTACTGATCCGTCTGTTTGCCGGGCGCCGCTGATGCAGACGCGTGATCTGGTCGCGGCACTTGCCGATGGGCGCGATTGGTCCGGGAATGAACTCGCGCAGCGCTTCGGCGTCACGCGTGCAGCAGTCTGGAAGCGTCTGGCTGAGCTGCGCCGCGCCGGATTGCCGCTGGCTGCCATGGCCGGGCACGGTTATCGCCTGGCATTGCCACTGGAACTGCTCGATGCCCAGGCGATCCGCGCTGGCTTGCCGCCGCTGCTGCGGGCACGTTTTGCGGATCTGGCCGTGCACTGGGATATTGACTCGACCAATAGCGAACTGATGCGTAGTGCGGCGGCACATGCTGATTTCGCCGTCTGCCTCGCCGAACAGCAGCACGCCGGACGTGGTCGGCGCGGCCGGCAATGGCAGTCGCCGTTGCTATGCAATATCTATCTTTCGCTGCTCAAGCGTTTTGACTGCGGTATGGGCAGCCTGTCCGGACTGAGTCTCGCAGTCGGCGTCGCGGTCGCGCGGGCACTCGAGCATTGCGGTGCTCCTGCACTCGGCCTCAAGTGGCCCAACGACGTGCTGGCCGGCGATGCCAAGCTTGCCGGCATCCTGGTGGAGCTGGGCGGTGAATTCCTGGGGCCCTGCTACGCCGTTATCGGCGTTGGCGTGAACCTGTATCTGCCAGCCGCCGTGCGCGAGGCAATCGATCAGCCGGTTGCCGATCTGGCTGCCTGCTGCACGCCGTTGCCCTCGCGCAATGTGCTGGCCGCTGCGCTGTTGGCCGAGTTCGCGCGCGTGCTCGATCAGTTTGCAAGCGACGGCTTTGCCGCGCTGCGCGAGGATTTTGCACAACGCGACCGGCTACTCGGGCGCGCACTGGTGCTCAGCGATGCGGCTGGATCGCACTCTGGCGTAGGCGCTGGCATCGATGCACGCGGTGCACTGCTGCTGCGGCAGGGCGATACCATCGTGCGTTTCGACAGTGCGGAAGTGACGGTGCGCAAGGCATGAACCTGCTGGTCGATCTTGGCAATACACGCCTCAAATGGGCGCTGCATGATGCGCAGGGGCTGCGTGCTGGCGTGCCGGTTGATCACTCGCGCCCTTTGGCGCGGGAACTTGACCTCGCCTGGGGCGAAGCACCCGCGATCACGCGCGCTCTGATTGCATCCGTCGCAAGGCCGCGCCTGGAATCGGAGCTGGTGCAGGCGATCCGTTTACGCTTCGGGGTCGAGCCCGAATTTGTCGCCAGTGCGGCCGAGGCCGGCGGCGTGCGGATTGCCTATGCCGAGCCGCGCAAGCTTGGCGTCGACCGTTTCGTTGCGCTGATTGCGCTACGAGCCCTGCAGCGGGACCCGGTCGTGCTCGTCAGTGTGGGAACCGCGTTGGTGCTTGATGCACTCGCCGCAGACGGCAGGCATCTCGGCGGGCTCATCGCGCCCAGTCCGGTGCTGATGCAGCAGGCCTTGCTGGGTGCGACCGCGCGGGTCAGCGCATCCGACTCGGCCCGCATCGTCGAACTGGCCGATGACACCGAAGATGCCGTGCGTTCAGGTTGTTGGCTGGCGGCTGCGGCGCTGGTGGAAAGGTTCCATAAGCAGGCACAGCGGCGGCTGGGGCGGGACGTTGCACTCGTGCTTGCTGGTGGTGCCGCCGCCGAACTGGCGCCGCTGCTGTCGCTGCCGGCGCGGATCGAGGCAGATCTTGTGCTGCGTGGCCTGGCGCGGCTTGCGGCAGCCACCGCAGTGGCGGGCGAGCCGCTAGAATCCGGCGATCCCTGAGCGGCGTCCTTGCATGTTTCTGCGCGTGTTGTTCCTGCTGCTGCTTGCGATGAATGTCGGCGTCGCGAGCTGGTTGTATTTCGCGCCGCGCCCTGCCCAGCGCGAAATCGATGTGACTGACATCGGTATCGCGCGGCTGGAACTGCTGGCTGAGCACGAGCGACTGGGTGATGCCGCGAGCGCCGAGCTGACCGAGGCGCCGCCGGCGAGCAATGTGCCGGATCAATGCCGCAGCATCGGCCCCTTCGCCACCCAGGCCGACATGCGTGCGGCGATGAACAAACTGACCTCACGCGTGCGGCGCATCCAATATCGGGAAGCGCGCACGACCCAGCCGCGTGGCTATTGGGTATTCGTACCGGCCATGGCGTCACGCGAGCAGGCACTCGGTGTTGCGCGCCAGCTATCGGCCAAGGGGGTGCGCGACTACTACGTCGTTACCGCGGGCGACCAGCAGAACACGATCTCACTGGGGCTGTTCCGCGAACAGGCCAATGCCGAGCGCCGCCGCGCCGAGATCGCGGCGCTGGGTTTTGCGCCGCAGATGCTGCAGCGCACCGAGGATCTGCCGGTGTACTGGGTCGACTTCGCAGAAGATCCTCAACGCCCCGTCGCCTGGCGTGCCCAGATGCCGGATCTGGTCGATCTCAGAGAGCAGCCTGTGCAATGTTTCTAGCGAACTCGTCGGCCAATCACCTGCGGTTCGGACCATCCCGGTGAGTGGCACTGCGACCGCTGCCCTTGCGGACTCCGTGGACGCTTGGCACTCTTGCGCGCCGTTAATCTGACCGCAGGCTGAACTTTCGCGCGCCAGCGCGGTCAGCGTCTGGCCATAGCCACAATTCCGAGGATTCGCGATGCTCAAGAAGCTCACCCTGGCCCTCGCCCTCGCGGCGGCGTCCTTCACCACCCTGGCCGCCGAAGATGCGAAGGAGACGAAGATCGTCAGCGACGCGATTCTCGCCCTGGTACCGCAGGCCAAGCTTGATTCCGTAACCAAGTCCAGCCTGCCCGGCTTTTACGAAGTCGTGACCGGTGGCCAGGTCGTCTATGTCAGTGCCGACGGCAAGTACCTGCTGCAGGGCAGCCTGTTCGACATGGCCACGAAGCGTGACCTTACCGAAGCGCGTCTCGGCGGCATTCGCAAGGAACTCGTCGATCAGGTGCCGAAGTCCAAGCGCATCGTCTTCGCGCCCAAGGATCCGAAATACACGGTGACGGTATTTACCGATATCGATTGCGGCTATTGCCGCAAGATGCACCAGGACATCGCCAAGTACAACGAGCAGGGCATCTCGGTGGAGTACCTCTGGTTCCCGCGCTCAGGTCCGGGCACGCCCTCGTTCGACAAGGCTGTTTCGGTATGGTGTGCGACCGACCGCAACAAGGCCTTTACCGAGGCGAAATCGGGCACGGATCCGAAAAGCGCGACCTGCGATAACCCGATCGCCGAGGAGTTCGAGCTGGGCCGCCGTGTCGGTCTCAACGGCACGCCGACCGTAATTGCCCCGGATGGTACCCAGATTGGTGGCTATCTCGCGCCGGAAGCCATGCGTCAGCGTCTCGACAGCCTCGCTTCCGTGAAGTAAGTACCCGTTACTAAAGTAAATTCAGGCGGCGGCTGCGGTAACGCAGCCGCCGCTGTCGTGTTTGCGGCCTGATCCTGCCGCGATAGCGGCAGGCAGACGGCAGCGGTTATCATGCGCGCCCTTCTGAGAACCCGCTCCGGAACGGCCTTTACATGATCGTCCTCGACGGGCAAAGCGCCCTGTCTGCATTCCGCCTCGATCGTCTGAATCGCCAGTTGGCGGAGTCGGCGTCCGGCGCACGCGTCAGTTCGACGCGTTATGTCTACCTGCTTGCCGCGGCCAGTTCCCTCGACGACGCAGCGCGCCAGCGCCTGGCGCAGGTGCTCGAGGCGCGTACCGATGACACGGCTCGGCCGGCCAGCTTCTGGACCGTTCCGCGGCTAGGCACCATATCGCCCTGGTCGAGCAAGGCCACCGACATTCTGCAGGGGTGTGGATTCGCCATCGGACGCGTCGAGCGTGCCATCGCTTTCGAAGTCTTGAACTTGCCGGCGCTCGACAGTCCGGCCTGGAGCGCATTGACCAGCGCCCTGCACGATCCCATGACGCAGTCGGTACTGACCGCGCTGACCGATGCCGAGCATCTGTTCAGGGCCGCAGTGCCCGGTGATCTGGGTCGCGTGGTGCTGGGGGCGGCCCCACAGGCCGCGCTCAACGAGGCCAACGTTCGTCTGGGCCTGGCGTTGGCGCCAGACGAGATCGACTATCTTGTTGCGCGCTATGCCGAACTAGGCCGTGACCCCAGTGACGCCGAACTCATGATGTTCGCGCAGGCCAATTCTGAGCACTGTCGCCACAAGGTGTTCAATGCGAGCTGGAATGTAGACGGCGAGGCGCAACCGCTGTCGCTGTTTGCAATGATCAAGAACACGCACAAGGTTTCGCCGGCCCACACCTTGTCGGCTTATGCCGACAATGCGGCGGTGATTGCAGGCAGCCCGGGCCAACGTTTTTTTGCCGACGCCGACGGCGTCTACCGCGCGCATGCCGAGCGCATCGACTATGCGATCAAGGTCGAGACACATAATCACCCGACGGCGATAGCGCCGTTCCCGGGTGCATCGACCGGCTCCGGCGGCGAGATTCGCGACGAAGGGGCGACTGGCCGTGGCGGCAAACCCAAGGCGGGTTTGACCGGGTTCTCCGTATCGCATCTGCGCATTCCGGGTCTTGCGCGGCTGTGGGAAAGCGAACGGCCGCTGCCGCCGCGTATGGCGACGGCGTTTGAGATCATGCGTGACGGCCCCATCGGCGCTGCTTCGTTCAACAACGAATTCGGCCGTCCCGCGTTGGGCGGTTATTTCCGCAGCTACGAGCAGGAAACTGGCCTGCCAGGCCTGCGGCGCGGCTACGACAAGCCGATCATGATCGCCGGCGGCCTGGCTAATTTGCGTTCGCAACATGTGGAGAAACAAACCCTGCAAGCCGGCGATGCGGTGATCGTGCTCGGCGGTCCGGCCATGCTGATCGGTCTCGGCGGCGGAGCTGCTTCATCGGTCGCCTCGGGAACGAGTTCGGCCGAACTCGACTTCGCATCGGTGCAGCGCGACAACCCGGAAATCGAGCGCCGCTGCCAGGAAGTCATCGATCATTGCTGGCAGCTGGGTGAAGCCAACCCCATTGTCACCGTGCACGATGTCGGTGCGGGGGGGCTGTCCAACGCCATCCCCGAGCTGCTGCACGATTCCAAGGTTGGAGGACGCATCGACCTGGCCAAGGTGCCCAGTGCCGATCCTTCGCTGTCCCCGATGCAGCTCTGGTGCAACGAATCGCAGGAGCGTTACGTGCTCGGAGTTCGCCCGGCCGATCTCGCCCGCTTTGAAGACATCTGTGCCCGTGAGCGTTGTCCCTATGCCGTGGTCGGTACCGCGACGGACGTGCAGCAACTGATGGTCGGCTACGGCGTCGATACGACGACGGCCGTCGATGCAGTCACCGCGATCAACCTGCCGATGGACCTGCTGTTCGGCAAGGCGCCGAAGATGCACAGGGACGCCAAGCGCAAAGCGCCGCGTGTTGATCTCGTGTCCGATTGCCTGGGCATCAATTTGCACGAAGCGCTGCAGCGGGTGCTGCAGTTCCCTGCGGTCGGGTCGAAGTCGTTCCTGATCACGATTGGTGACCGCAGCGTCGGCGGCCTGTGCTCGCGCGACCAGATGGTCGGCCCCTGGCAGGTGCCGGTGGCTGATTGTGCCGTCACGCTCGCGGATTTCGACGGCTATGCCGGTGAAGCCATGGCCATGGGCGAGCGCACGCCGCTGGCGGCGCTGTCCTCGGCGGATGCGGCGCGCATGGCGGTGGGCGAAGCGCTGACCAATCTGGCGGCGGCACCGATCGCGGATATGGGCGAAATCCGTCTGTCGGCGAACTGGATGGCGGCAGCGAATTTTCCGCATCAGGATGCCGCGCTGTTCGATGCGGTGCGCGCCATCGGCATGGAGCTTTGCCCCGCGCTGGGTATTTCCATCCCGGTTGGCAAGGATTCGTTGTCCATGCAGGCGGTCTGGCATGACGGTGAGCGCGAGCAGAAGACGGTAGCACCGGTATCTCTGATCGTCTCGGCGTTTGCGCGCGTTACCGACGTGCGCCGTGCGCTGACCCCGCAATTGCGCCTGGACAAGGGGGAAACCGAGCTCTGGCTGATCGATCTCGGCGGCGGGCGCAATCGTCTCGGCGGTTCGGCGCTGATGCAGGTATTCAATCGTTCCGGCGGCGTGCCCCCCGATCTCGACGACGCGCTACGGTTCAAGAATTTCTTCGCCTGTATCCAGCAGGCCAATGCTGACGGCCTGTTGCTGGCCTATCACGACCGTGCCGACGGCGGCGTGCTCGTGACCTTGCTGGAAATGGCCTTTGCGGGTCATTGTGGCCTGTCGATCGGCCTTGACGGCTGGGCCGAGAACACGCTGCGCGCACTGTTCTGCGAAGAGCTGGGCGCGGTGGTGCAGGTACGCCGAGACGATGTCGCGGCGTTCAAGGCGTTGCTGGAGCGCTATGCCATCGCCGACATCGCGCACATGATAGGCCGGCCCAAGGAAAAGCCGCAGATCAGCCTGCGCCTCGGTGACGATTCGCTGGGACGCTGGGACTGGAGCGACCTCATGCACACATGGTCGCAGACCAGTCACGCCATGCAGCGTTTGCGCGACAACCCTGTCCTGGCCGACAGCGAACTTGATTGGCGCTGCGACAGCGACGATCCGGGCATCACACCCAAGCTCAGCTTCGACCCGGCCGAGGATGTGGCGGCGCCGTTCATTGCACGTGGGTTGCGGCCACGCCTTGCGGTACTGCGCGATCAGGGCGTCAACGGCCAGATCGAAATGGCGGCTGCGTTCACGCGTGCGGGTTTCGATGCGGTCGACGTGCACATGTCCGATCTGCAGAGCGGTCGCCGCCGCCTCGATGAATTCCAGGGCCTTGCGGCTTGCGGCGGTTTTTCCTATGGCGATGTGCTCGGTGCTGGCCGCGGCTGGGCCACCTCAATCCTGTTCAATCCGGCCCTGCGCGCGCAGTTCGCCGCGTTTTTCGCCGACCCGACGCGGTTTGCGCTGGGGGTTTGCAACGGCTGCCAGATGATGGCAAACCTCAAGGACATCATTCCGGGTGCGGACTATTGGCCCCGGTTCCGACGCAACCTCTCGGAACAGTACGAGGCGCGCTTTGTCACGATCGAGGTCATGGAGTCGCCTTCCATTCTGTTGCGCGGCATGGCCGGCTCACGCATTCCGGTCGTCGTCGCCCATGGCGAGGGGCATGCGGAATTCGCGCAGGGCAGCGACTACAACCGCGTCCAGCCCTGCCTGCGCTTCGTGGATAACCGCGGCAAGGCGACGGAATCCTTCCCGCTCAATTCCAATGGGTCCGTCGGCGGCCTGACTGGCCTGACCGCGGCCGAGGGCCGCGTCACGATCATGATGCCGCATCCCGAGCGTGTACATCGCAGCGTACAGATGAGCTGGCGTCCCGATACCTGGGGCGAAGATTCGCCATGGATGCGCATGTTCCGCAATGCGCGCGCCTGGGTGGGATGAGACTCAGCCCGCTCAAGCGGTTCCTGCTCGCGGCCGTCGCCTGGCTGCCGGCCTGCTTTGCGCTCTGGTGGTGGGTATCCGGACTGACCGTGAAGTTTCCGGTCTGGCTCGCCGGTCTCACACTCAGCAGTTGCTGGCCTGAGCTTGTCGCCAGCGTAAGCCAGGGGTTCGACAACGGCGGCATGCCGACCATGGACGTGCTGACGCGGATTGCGGTCAGCGAAACTGGCCCCGACGGCAAGTTGGCGACCGGTTATCTCGAGGCGACCGTGCATCCGCTGTTGTACGGCTATGCATTGCCGCTGTTTTTCGGGCTTTGCCTGGCGACGCCACAGGACGACGAGCGGCGTTGGGGACAGCTTGCACTGGGCTGTGTGGCGATCTGGCTGGCACAGGCCTTCGGTATCGCGGCCGATGCGCTCAAGGTACTCGCACTGGGGTCCGGCCCCGAGGCCACCGCCGCCGTGCAGGCGGCCGGGCTTAACCTGAATCTGATTGCCCTTTGTTACCAGTTCGGCTATCTGATCCTGCCGACCGTGGTACCGGCAGCACTGTGGCTTGCGCTCAACCGTCCGTTTATTGAAACGTTGACCGGCCGCTCGTTTGGGGAACCCGGCGGCAGCAGCGCCGGTCGAAACGCCGCCTCCTAGGAAAGAAGTCATGTCTGCCGCCGAATTGCAGGAAGTCGAGCCCGCCCTCGACGCCGTCGCCGCGAACCTGGACGAGCAAATTTGCGCGTTCCTGGTCAAGAAAGGCCGCCTCAAGGAGGCTGACCTTGCGCGTGCGCGCCGCGTGCACGAGGAATCCGACAGCGAGTCGCTGGTCAACCTGCTGACCCGGCTCGGCCTGGTTTCCGAGCGCGACATGGCCGAGTCGATGGCTGAGCTGCTCAAGCTGCCGCTACTGGGGGCCAAGGATTTCCCCGAATCGCCGCCGCCGAACGTGGCACTGTCGGTGCGCTTCCTCAAACAGCACCATGTAGTGCCGGTCAGCGAAAACGAGACGGAGGTCGGCCTGCTCGTCGCCGATCCGGCCGAACCCTATCCGGCGCAGGCGGTGGAGCTGGCTACGGGACGGAAAGTGACCCTGCAGATCGGCCTGCGTTCGGAAATCGATGATCTGATCGAGCGCTACTACGGGCAGGGCCGTTCGGCCATGGGCACCATCGTCGAGACGCTGTCCGAAGATGCCACGCGTGGCGAGGACGATATCGAACACCTGCGCGATCTGGCGTCCGAAGCACCGGTGATACGCCTGGTCAATCTCATCGTGCAGCGCGCGGTCGAGCAGCGTGCGTCGGATATCCATATCGAGCCGTTCGAGAACCGCCTCAAGGTGCGCTACCGCATCGACGGCGTGCTGCACGAGGTCGAGTCACCACCGGCGGCGTCGACTGCTGCGGTGATCTCGCGTGTCAAGATCATGGCCAAGCTCAACATCGCGGAACGCCGTCTGCCGCAGGACGGCCGCATCATGTTGCGTGTGCAGGGCAAGGAGCTCGACCTGCGCGTTTCGACTGTGCCGACGTCCTGGGGCGAGTCGGTAGTCATGCGTATTCTCGATCGCGAAAGCGTCGTGTTTGATTTCCATACGCTGGGGTTTACCGACGAATTCCTGCCGCAGTTCATGAAGGTGCTTGAGCTGCCGCACGGCATCATGCTCGTGACCGGCCCCACTGGCTCGGGCAAGACGACGACCCTGTATACCGCGCTGTCCCGGCTCAATCAGCCCGACGTCAAGATCATCACCGTCGAAGACCCGGTCGAATACCAGATCGAGGGGATCAACCAGATTCAGGCCAAGCCGCAGATCGGCCTGGACTTCAGCCATGCGTTGCGCTCCATCGTGCGTCAGGATCCCGACATCATCATGATCGGGGAAATGCGCGATCTCGAAACTTGCCGCATCGCGATTCAATCGGCGCTCACCGGACATCTGGTGCTGTCGACACTGCATACAAACAATGCGGCCGGCGGCATCACGCGCTTGCTCGACATGGGCGTCGAAGACTATCTGCTGACCTCGACCGTGAATGGCATCCTTGCCCAGCGCCTCGTGCGCCGGCTCGACCGGGCGCATGCGGAAGCCTATACGCCGCTGCCTGAGGTCGTGCACGAGTTCAACCTCGACAAGCTCGGCGGGCCGGGGCCTCTGCAGCTCTACAAGCCGATGCCGAGTACGAACAACCCCAGCGGTTACTACGGACGTACCACGATCATGGAATTCATGGTCATGTCCGATCCGCTGCGCCGTCTCGTCATGCAGCACGCCGGCATGGGTGAACTCGAACAGCAGGCGCGTAGTGAAGGTATGCGCACCATGTACGAGGACGGCCTGGTGAAATCCCTGGCCGGTGTCACGACGATAGAAGAAGTGCTGCGCGTGACCCAGGAAGGGTGATCCCTTCTCCGCTCTCCAACCCGATCCTGCGCGCTGACCGCCAATGCCCTTGTTCCGCTACAAAGCCGTAACCCCCGCCGGTGAAACGCTCGAAGGCCAGATGGAGGCTGCGTCGGCCGACGAAGTCGTCGCCAAACTGCAGGATGCGGGCAATATCCCGCTGGATGCGCGCGCTGCCGATGCGAACGAGGGCAGCGCCCTGCTCAGTCTGCTGGCACGGCGTTCGAGTTTCAGCGCCGCCCAGGTCGTGCAATTCACGCAGCAGCTTGCAACCATGCTCGGCGCCGGGCAGCCGCTGGACCGGGCCCTGCAGATCGTGCTTGACCTGCCCAGCGACGAAAAGGCGCGCCGCATGCTTGAGCGTGTGCGCGATACCGTGCGCGGCGGCGCGCCTCTGTCGGATGCGCTTGAAGCCGAGCACGGCGTGTTTTCGCGCCTCTACGTCAACATGGTCCGGGCTGGTGAAGCGGGGGGCTCGCTGGATGAAACCCTGCGCCGCCTCGCCGAATACCTGGAACGTACGCGCGAACTGCGCGGCAATGTGATCAACGCGATGATCTATCCCGCGTTCCTGATCGGCATGGTGTTCGCGTCGCTGATGATTCTGCTGGTCTATGTCGTGCCGCAGTTTGTGCCTATGTTCAACGACATGGGGGTGGAATTGCCGCTCATTACGCAGGCCGTGTTCGGCGCCGGCATGGTGCTGCAGAAATTCTGGTGGTTGCTGCTGGTCGCTGCGGTGCTGGGTGTTGCCTGGCTGCGCAAACAGTATACGCAGCCGGAAACGCGGCTCGCGCTTGATGCGCGCCTGCTGCAGGTGAAGGTCGCCGGCGAGGTGATCCTCAAGCTCGAAACCGCGCGCCTTACGCGGACGCTGGGAACTTTGCTCAAGAACGGCGTTCCTTTGCTGGGTGCGATGACGATTGCACGCAATGTCATGAGCAATGCGGCACTCGCCGAAGCAGTAGGCGCGGCGGCGGAAGAAGTGAAGCGCGGCAATGGCCTCGGTTATGCACTGAGCCAGAGCAAGCGGTTTCCGAAGCTGGCATTGCAGATGGTCACGGTCGGTGAGGAGTCGGGCGAGCTCGATGCCATGCTGCTCAAGACCGCCGATACATTCGATCTGGAAGTCAAGAACACGCTGGACCGGTTGTTGGCCGCGCTGGTTCCAGTCGTCACCATTGCAATCACTGTGCTGGTAGCGATGATCATGATGGCGATCATCCTGCCGATCATGGACTTGGCCGGTTCTGTCCAATAAATGGGAGAATGATATGAAGTACACAATTGGCTATCGTGGTGCGGTCCGCGCGCAGTCCGGTTTCAGTTTGCTGGAGATGCTTGCCGTGATCGTGCTGATAGGCATCGTCGCCGGCATCGTGGTCAATCGTGTCGGTGCCAATGTCGACAATGGAAAGCACAAGGCGGGCAAGGCACAGCTCGCCAAGCTCGGCATGAGCGTCGAAGCCTATGCACTCGACAATGGCGGACCTCCGGACAAGCTTGAGGATCTCGTCACGAAGCCGGGCAATGCACCAAACTGGAAAACAGCCTACGCCAAGGACTCGGACCTCAAAGATCCATTCGGTCACGCCTTCGGCTACAAGAAACCGGGGGAACACGGTGATTTCGACATCGTGTTCTACGGCAAGGACGGCAAGGCTGGCGGCGAAGGCTTCAGCGCCGACATCGGCAACTGGCAGTAGTGTGTGATGCCTAGGGTGGATGCCGGATCGCGCCGGAGCTATTCCGCGCGCCGTGTGCGCCTGAACCGTGGGTTCGCGCACGGCGCTGCTGCGCACCGCATCCGCCGGCCCGCCAGGCAGCCTGCGCGGCAGCGTGGATTCAGCTTGCTTGAGCTTATTGCGGTCATCGTGCTGGTTGCGATTGCAGTCACCGTTGCCTCGGTGTCCATCACCAATAGTCTCGGCAGCGCGAAGATCCAGGCGGCCAGCCGCGATCTGGTCGCTGCGCTGCGCTATACGCGCGGCCAGGCCATCGTCAAAGGCGAACAGAAAACGCTGGATGTTGATCTCGAAGCCATGAGTTACAAGGCGCCGGACAAGGCGGAGGTCAAGTTTCCCGACAAGATCGAAGTCAAGCTGCTGACCGCGCAGAACGAGCTGATTCACGACAAGGCCGGCCGCATCCGTTTCTATCCCGACGGCAGTTCCACCGGTGGTCATGTTTCCATCATTGCTGGTGCGCGCGAGTGGCGGGTCAATGTTGGCTGGCTGACCGGCGAAGTCGATCTTGAGGAGCTCAAGGAGCGATGAGCCGCACGCTTGTCCGTCATCGCCCGCGGCAATGGCCGGCGCGGCAGCGCGGTTTCAGCCTGATCGAGCTCGTCGCCGCCTTTGTCGTGTTCGCGCTGGGTTTCGCTGTACTGATGGGCATCCTGTCGGCGTCGATCCGCAACACGCGGCTGGCGGCGGAGTACACCCAGGCGGCGCTCTGGGCGCAGTCGCGGCTCGATGTCGTCGGCATAGACGAAAAGCTTGAGGCGGGGCGCAAGAGCGGCCGCTTCGATGATCAATACCGCTGGGAGCTGGATATTCAGAAGTACGAGCCGCCACCAGCCGCAAATGCGGCACCTCAGCCCGAAGGCTTCCAGAACATCGAGCTGTTCCGAGTCGACCTCGAAGTATTCTGGGGCGAGCGGCGCAATCCGCGCAGTGCGCATTTCGTGTCGCTGCGTTCAGCGAATGCCGAAGTCGGCAGCGTGCGCACGGATGGCTCCGATGGCGCAGTCCAGCCACCGGGTCAGGGCGCCAAATGATGCGCGCTCCCTATGGTTCGCGGGGCTTCAGCCTGCTGGAGGTGCTGCTTGCCATCACCTTGCTGGCGATCCTGCTTGCCGGGGCGATGAGTGGCATTCGTGCAGCGACCCGGGCCATGCATGCGGGCGAGCAGAATATCGAGCGCACAAATCGGCTCCGCGTCGCACAGGAATTCGTTCGGCGCGAACTCAGCCGCAGTCTGCCGCTGGCGTTTGGACAGGAACATGGTAGCGGCGTCAACTTCGTGTTCCAGGGCGAAAAGGACTTTCTGCGCTTTGTCGCCCCCATGCCCGGGCATCTGAGTCGCGGCGGTCCGTATGTGCAGACGCTGGAGCTGGCCCGTGGCCGCAACGGGCTGCAGCTGGTGTTCACGCACAACATGCTCAATGGTTTTGATCTCGACAAGCTCAAGCCGGACGACGGCCTGCCAGTGATGCTGCTCGACGGCATACGGCGCGGGCGTTTCGAGTACCGCAAGTTCGACGATCAGAACAAGCTGGAAGACTGGAAGGATGAATGGGAAAACCCGTCGATGCTGCCGGTCATGGTGCGCATCGACCTGGAAATGACGCCGGAGTCCGGCCTGGTCTGGCCGACCATGGAAATTCCGCTGATCCTCGACACCAGTGGCGGCGTGCGCCTGTTCCAGCAGCGCATGCCGCGGCCAGGAGCCGAGCCGCCGCAGCCCTCAGATAGCGCCGCGACGGAGAAACAGTGATGCCGGTGACTGGCCAGCGCGGTGTCGCGTTCATCCTCGTGCTCTGGGTCATCGCACTGATGAGCATCCTGCTCGGCAGTTTCGCGGTGATCGCACGCACCGAGAACCTGCAGGCGCGGCATCTGTTCGATTCGACGGCCGCGCGTTATCTGGCGGAAGCAGGCCTTCATCGCGCGGTGTTTGAACTGCGCAACTCCGATCCATTCACGCGTTGGGTTGCCGACGGCCGGCCGTATGAATTCGAGTTCGACGGCGCCAAGATCGAGCTGCGCCTGACCGATGACAGCGGCAAGGTGGATATCAACGTCGCCGATGCCCTGATGCTCAAGGCGCTGTTCCAGTCCGCCGGCATTGAGGCGCTGCGCGCTGAGGAGCTGGCAGACGCCATCATCGACTGGCGCGATCCGGACGACCTGGCCAGCGTGCATGGGGCGGAAGAGGCCGAGTACAAGTCGGCCGATTTGAAGTACTCGCCACGGAACGCGCCGTTTGAAACGGTGTCTGAGATCCAGCAGGTGCTAGGGATGGACTACGACACCTATCACCAGATCGAAAAGGCCATCACGCTCTATTCCGGCCGCAGTCAACCCAGTCCCGCCTATGCGCCGCTCGAAGTTCTGCGCGCGATGCCGGGAATGACCGAGGAACAAGCCCAAATGTTGCTGACTCAGCGCCAGGCGGTGCCGCCGGGCATGCCGTACAACATCACGATGCCCGACGGAACCCCCATCATGGCGGAGGGTGGGGGGCTCACGTATAGTATCGAGTCCCGCGCCACACTCTCGAACGGCGCCAGCACTCGGCTGGATGCCACCATACGGCTGGGCGGACAAGGCGTAGGCGGCAGGCCGTTCGTGGTCCTGCGCTGGCGCGACGGCGAAGATCAGTAATGGCTATCAAAGACGTGCTTGAACCTCAGCTCGTCCGCTTGCGGGCGCGCTATGCCAAGACACCGCTGCCGCGTTTCTTCGCGTGGTGGGGCGGCGAGCTGCTGTCCTTTCTGCCCGCATCCTGGCGGGCAGCACTGGCGGAGGGGCGTGAGTCCCTGCTGCTGCATGTGGCGGGTCGACAACTGGTGCTGCGCCGCGAGGCTGCGCGGGGAGCCACCGGGTTTGGCGAGATTGATCTCAGCCAGGATGTCGATGTTCAGCGCGGCGATTTTCAGCGTCTGCGGGCGCGTATCGACGAACCGCAACTGCGCCAGTTCTTCTGTGTGCCGACGACGCGCGTACTGCGACGTTCGCTGAGCCTGCCGGCTGCGGCCGAAGAGAATCTGCGTCAGGTGCTCAGTTTCGAGATGGACCGGCAGACTCCGTTCAAGGCCGACCAGGTCTATTTTGATCATGTAGTGCGTGGTCGCGATGCGGCCGGGCGGCAGCTGCAGGTTGATCTGGTCGTCATGCCGCGCGCCGCGTTCGACGAGGAAATCGCGGCAGTCGCCCAGCTTGGCATTCCGCTGGATGGGGTTGACTGCTGGCTCGACGAGGCGAATGGTACGCGCGCGGGCGTGAACCTGTTGCCGTCCGAGCGGCGCGCCCGGCGTAGCAACCAGCGCCTGTGGATCAACCTCGGACTGGTGATGCTGGCGACGGTGCTGGCGTTGGGTGTCATGGCGAGAACCGTGACCAACCGCCAGGTCGCACTCGAGAACATGACGGCAGAAGTCCAGAAGTCGCAGCTGGAAGCCAAGCAGGTTGCGGCACTGCGCAAGACTCTGGAAGAAACCATCGAGTCGGCCAACTTCCTGACCCAGAAAAAGCGCACCGTGGTCCCGGCGATCGAACTGCTCAAGGATCTGACGGAGCGACTGCCGGACAGCACCTATCTCGAACGCCTCAACGTGACTGAGGATGGCCGCGTCGAGCTGCAAGGGCTGAGCGACCGCTCGGAAAACCTGATCGCGGAATTGCAGAAATCCAAGGTGCTGGCCGATCCCGCATTTCAGGGCGTGGTGCAGCCCGACCCGCGGGTGAAGAAAGACCGCTTCAATCTGGTGGCCCAGCTCAAGCCGCGCGAGCTGGCATCGCCCAAGCCTGCAGCCGCGGACGCAGAAGACGCCAAGAGTGTGAGCGCCAAAGCGGCGCCCAAGGACGCTGCTGCGGGCGAAAGCAAGGGGGGAGACGCAAATGCGCCTGCTGCCACAAAAGAATAATGGCCGCTTCATGGCTGTCGTGCTGACCCTGATCGTGCTGCTGCTGGGCTATCTGCTCGGCGTGCACTGGTGGTTCGTCGCACCGCATCTGGATATTGCGTCGCAAATGGGCGATCTGCGCGAACAGCAGCAACGCTTTCAGGAGACCAGCAAGCAGCGCGCTGAGATCGACAAACGCCTGAGCGCCGTGCGCGACTTTGAGCAAAGCAATCAGGCCTTTCTCGCCCAGACCGACGCAGCCGGCGCAGCGGCTGACCTGATTCAGCGCATGAAGCAGGCCGTGACCGAACAGGGGGGCGACCAGAACCGGTGCCAGGTGCTCACCCACCAGCAGCTCACCGGCGGCAAGCCCGAGCTCTACGAGAAAGTAACGGTCCAGGTACGCATGCGTTGCGACCTGGAACCGCTGTCCTCGATCATCTACCAGCTCGAGCGCGACAAGCCGTTCCTGTTCGTCGAGCAGCTCATGATCTACAAGCAGAACTACGGCTATGTGGCGCCTGGCCAGAAGCAGCCACAGCAGAGCGCGCTCGATATCCGCTTCAACCTGTCGGGCTACATGCGCAAGCGCGGAGCGGAGAAGGCATGAACGCGCGCACCGCTAGACTGATCACGCTGAGCCTGGCCGGGGTCTGCGGCACCATGGGATTGGCCGGCGTGCTGGCCTGGATGGGAGCTGGGCGCGGCTATGGCTGGCTGCCGGAAGTCGAGGCGCCGCCGGTCACCGGCGTCGGTCGCATTGACACCGAAGCTGTCGTCATGCCGCCGGATTCCGAGTTCGCTGAAGTGCGCCAGCGGCCGATCTTCAACGACGACCGCAAGCCGACGCCGATCGTCGACGACAAGCCGATCGAAACTGCACCGACGGCGCCGCTGAATATCACGCTGACCGGCATCGTGATGACGCCGGACTTCAAGCTTGCGATGGTGCGCGATAACGCCAAGAACGAAGGCGTGTCGCTGCGCATCGGCATGCCACTGCCCGGTGAACAGCAGGGCTGGACGCTGGCGGAAATTCGTGCGCGCAGCGTGGTGTTCAAGAATCCGCAGGACGAAGCCTCGGAAGTTGAACTTGAGGTTGCACCTGGACTCTCAGTCCCGCCAAGCGCGCGCGCTGTGCCACCGCCACCACCACCACCTGGCGCCGTGCCGGTGCCCGCTCCGCCAGCGGCCAGCGACCCTGGGCAGCCGCCGCCGGATCGTGCCGCCGAACTGCAACGCCGAATCGAAGAGCGCCGCCGCGAAATGCGCGAGCAGGCCGAGAAGCTGCGCGAGCAGCAGGAACAAGTCAAATGAACGGAGTGCCACCAGTGCGTCTACGTCTGTTTCCCCTTTGCCTGGCGGCGCTGCTGGTCGCGCTGGGCGGCTGCTCGGCGACTCCGGTACGCCCTGCACATGACGGCGATGGCTCGGCCGTTGCGGCTACGGCCGAGGCAGCGGCGGCGAAGTCGCCAGGTGAAAAGGCTGCGCTAGACGACGGCCCGATCTCGCTCGGCGGCAAGAAGGACCCTGCTGCGCAGGCGCCCAAGCCTGAGATCGAGAAAGGGACGGCGACGTTCATCAACGAGGCTGCCGCTCGCGCACCGGTTCCGGCAACACCCGATGGCGATGGCCAGCTCACGTTCAACTTCGAGAACCAGCCTATCCAGGCGGTTGCGAAGGCGATCCTCGGTGATCTGCTGCAGCTCAACTACGTGATTGCGCCGGGTGTGCAGGGCAACGTGAGTTTCTCCACGTCCAAGCCGATCAAGTCCGATCAGGCCATGTCCATCCTGGAGATGTTGCTCTCCTGGACCAACAACTCGCTGGTCTATAGCGAAGGCCGTTACACCGTGTTGCCGACCAAGGATGCGCTGCAGGGCAAACTTGTGCCGAGGATTGCACCGCCTAGCACCTCAAGGGGCTACGAGGTTCGCGTGTTCCCGCTGCGCTTCGTCTCGCCCAAGGAGATGGAAAAGCTGCTCAAGCCTTATGCAAAGGCCGACGCCTTCGTTTCAGTGGACACAGCGCGCAGCATGCTAGTGCTGGCCGGCACCGCCACGGAGCTCGCCAATTATCAGCGCACGATTGATACCTTCGATGTCGACTGGCTCAAGGGCATGTCGATCGGTGTGTATGCGGTGGTGAATGTCGAAGTCGCCAAGATCATGCCGGAACTCGACAAGCTGTTCGGCGCCACCGGCGAATCGCCGATGGCAGGCATGTTCCGTTTCGTGCCGATCGAGCGCACCAATTCGGTCATCGTCATCACGCCGAACCCGGATTATCTGGCGCAGGCCGAGGAGTGGCTGCGCCGCCTCGATCAGGGCGGCAGCGAAAACGGTACACAGCTCTATGTGTACGATGTGAAAAACGTAAAATCTGTCGACCTCGCCGACCGCCTCAACGAGGTGTTCACCGGTCAGCGCAGCGGCGGCGGCAGTTCCTCCCGCCGTACGAGCTCGCGTGGCGGTGTGGCGCCGGGTCTGCAGTCGGTCGAAGTGCGCGGAACCAACGACAACAGCCGCCGTGCCGAGGCAACACGCGAAAAGCAGAATGCCGCGGCGGGCGGCGGTACAGGTGGCGCAGCGTCGTTCACGATCGGCGACGACGAGGCTGAGGTGCGCATCACTGCGGTCGAGGAGAACAATCAGATCCTCGTCATGGCCACGCAGAGCCAGTGGGGCATTATCCAGAGCGCGATCAAGCGCCTCGATGTCGAGCCGCTGCAGGTGCAGATCGAAACCAAGATTCTCGAAGTGTCGCTGGTCGGCGATCTGGAATATGGCGTGCGCTGGTTCCTTGAGGGCCTGATCGGTACGAGTAACCAGGGAACCAACCGCTTTACCCAGTCGCAGCCCGGCAATCAGCAGCGCGGTCTGTTCGGTGCCACCAACACACCGGGATCGAGCAACTCGAATGTGTTCTTCTCGTTCATTAACAGCGAGATCGAGGTTGCCATCAATGCGCTGCAGACGAGCTCGAACACCAAGACGCTGTCGGCGCCATCGCTGGTCGTGCTCAATAACAAGGAGGCGCGCATCAATGTCGGCGACCAGATCCCGGTAGTGCAGAACTACCTCAGCGGCATCAATACGAGCAACAACGTAAACACCGGTACAAATTACGGTTCGGTGCAATTTCGTGATGTGGGCGTGATTCTCACGGTGACGCCGCGGGTAAATCCGGGTGGTCTCGTCTATATGGAAGTGTCGCAAGAGGTCAGCAAGCCCGGTGCGCAGGATGTGACCGGCAACTACAGCGTCGCCAAGCGCGAAATCGAAACCGAGATCGCCGTGCAGAGCGGGCAGACCGTGCTGCTCGGCGGTCTTATTGGTGAATCGGAAGTGGCCGGCAAGGACGGTGTGCCTGGCCTGAGCCGCATTCCGGTCATCGGCAACCTGTTCGGCCACACCAAGAAGAACCGTACGCGTACGGAGCTTATCGTCCTGATCACGCCGCGTGTGGTCGGTAGTGCCGTGGATGCGCAGAGCATCACCGAGGAATACCAGCGCCGCTTCGAGTCGTTGCCGCCGATCAAAGGGGCTGGCGGCGATACGCTGGAGAGCGCGTTCGGTGACAAGGGCGACAACAAGAAGAAGCAAAAGTAATGAATCGGAGCCTGCGTATGAAAAATCTCAAGACCCTGTTGTTGTGTTCATCGCTGCTTGGTCTCCTGGCCGGCTGTGCTGCCGGACCCGGCGGTGGCGTAAAGAAAGGGGCTGCAGTGGAAGATCGTGCGGTCAAGCGCTGGGAATTGCTGATCGCGCGCAACGCGGCTGACGCCTATGAGTACCTGACGCCAGGCTACCGCGCGACTCACCCCAAGGATCAATACGCGGCGTCCATGTCGTCACGGCCTGTCAAGTGGAAGAAGGTCGAGCTTATGGACAAGGAGTGTCCGGATGAGGACACCTGTACCGTGCGCCTCGTCATTGATTTCGAGCTCCGGATTGCTGCGGGCATCCCTGGTCCGGTCTCAAGTGTCGATGTCCAGAAGGAAAAATGGCTCCGCCTCAAGGGGCAGTGGTACCACCTTCCGGCACAGTGAGCCGGCCGAAAAGGCTGGTTTTCCCGGGATTGCGTTGCCATGACCTTTGTTCTAGCATTGGCGCGCTGTTGCCCTACCATGCCCAAAAAAGGCGGGCCAAAACCGCTGTTGAGGAGCATGGTCGGTTGTAAGCAAAAGCCCTGTGGTTCATTAGGAGTGTTGTGATGAAAAGAAACAATCTGACGACTTCGGTTGTCGCAGGCCTTGCCGCTGTCGCCGGCTTTGCCAGCACCGCGAACGCCGTTGAGCTGAACCCGGATGGCACCGGCCAGGTTCTGGTCTATCCGTACTACACCGTCAACAAGAACCAGCAGACCCTCGTGTCGGTGGTCAACACCACCAACATCGCCAAGGCTGTCAAGGTTCGCTTCCTCGAGGGTCACAACTCTCGCGAAGTTCTCGACTTCAACTTGTTCCTGTCCGAGTTCGACGTCTGGACCGCCAGCGTGTTTGCTCGCGCCGACGCCGGTCTGTCGGGCGATGGCGCTGCCATCACCACGACCGACAAGAGCTGCACCGCTCCGGACAAGGCTGGCTGGACTGGTAGCCTCGGTACCGGCCGTCCGTACCAGGACTTCCTGCCGTTTGCCTACACCAACGCGAATGAAGACTCCGGTCCGACCGACATCGCTCGTACCCGCGAAGGCCACATCGAAATCATCTCGATGGCTGACTTCGTGAACCCGGGTTCGCTGCGTACGGCCGTGACTCACACCTCGGCTGGTACCCCGGCGAACTGCTCGGTTGTCCAGAACATCGACCCGTCCAACACCCAGCTGCTGCCGCCGACCGGTGGTCTGTTCGGCGCTGGCGGCGTGGTCAATGTCGCTCAGGGCACGTTCTACACCTACAACGCTGACGCGATCGACGGCTTCACCCGCGTGGTGCTGTTCTCCGACACGGCTTCGCTGACGCCGTCGCTGGCTCAGGCCAACACCGCTCCGGGCGTTGCGACCTCTTATGTGTTCACCGCGGGTGGCCAGCTGGTCCGTTCGGACTACTCCACCATCGGCGCGCCGTCGCAGGCTATCGACGCCGTCTCGGCTGTGTTCATGTCGAACAACCTGTTCAACGAATACAACGTTGACTCGTCGGTCGGCTCCAACACTGACTGGGTTGTCACCTTCCCGACCAAGCGTTTCTACGTCGACAACCAGATCCTCGGCGTGCCGCTGGGCGATCCGGCTGCGATCCAGCCGTTCCGCTTCACCTTCGGTGAAGATGCTACCGGTAACGGTGATGGCCTGTCCTGCGCCCAGATCGAAGTGGCTCAGTACGACCGTGAAGAAGGCCGTCCGGTCGGTCCGGCTCCGGGCTTCTCGCCGCCGCCTCCGGGTCAGCCGGCTTCCTCGCTGTGTAAGGAAGTCAACGTCATCAGCTTCCTGAACGTCAATTCGGCTCCGACCGAGTCGGGCGTTCTGGGCTCGAAGCTGGTCACGAACGTCAAGCCGTTCGCAGCTGCTGGCTGGATGCGCCTCGGCCTGAATCCGTCGGCTCAGCCGCATTCCACGCGCGCTTCGATCGACGGCGACGTGTACTTCGGTCTGCCGGCTACCGGCTTCGAAGCGGTCAACTACGTCAACTCCAACGTGGCTCCGGGCGTGCTGTCGAACTACAGCGGTCTGTTCCGTCACCGCGCTTCGCGTTCGTGCACCAACGGCACGGCGGCTTGCTCCTGATATCCATCAGGCGGTAGCTGAAGTAGTAAGTGTTAGAGAGAGGGGCCTTCGGGCCCCTCTTTTTATTGGTGCGGTTTGCCTGGCCAGTTGGTGGTGCGTTGTCTCGCATGGCGCCGAGGCTGTCCTGGGAATGGGTAAGGCGCGGCCGTCAAGTCGCCATCCAGACAGTCGAAAAAAGCAATTGTGGTTGTCATGCCATGTTCGCCAATCTGCGCGGGGAGCACGGCAGAGGCAGTCCCTAATTCACTATTTCCGTCTGTGTTTGGCGCCGTTTCGTTTGCCTGCAACTTGATTTAACGAAGGGTTTGCACGCAGGACTGGTTCAGGCGCTAAAATTCGGCCGTACCCACCTGAATTGGAATTTGTCAATGCTTGCATTGCGCCTGCCAGCCGCCGCGCTGCTGTTTACCATCGCGGTCGCCTCCGGTTCTGCGAATGCCCAGACGACGCTGCGGCTCACCTGGACCCCTCCCGGCGGATCTCCCAAAGTCTGTCAGTTCACGACCGATACTAATGGGGTGTCCATGGATGCTAACGGCGCCTTGCTGGCGACAGGTTCCTTCGCGAGTACGGACTGCCCTACGGCCACACCGGTTTCTGATCCTCAGATCACCAATGGCATTGATGCGACCGATATCCCGGCCAATACCACGACTGGTACCTCGCATACGATCACCTGGGCGGCTAACGCGGATAGCTGCAGTTACGCAGGCAGCGTCACCCCAGAGGCAATTTCAAACTGGCCGTTGGCCGGCAACCAGTGCAATTCGGCTGCAGAATGCGCTACCGGCCGCAGCGTATCCATCGTGATTCCGAATACGACCGGTAACTATAGATTCCAGTTGTCCTGCAACAAGGCAGGCTCCAGCGTCACCGCAACCTCGACCCAATCCGTTGCGGTAACGACGGGCGGCGGTGGCGGCGGAGATACCTGCGTCAACAATGCAGGAATTACGCGACAGACCTCGGGCGTAGTGCGGTATAACAATGGCGAAGAGCGCACCACCGACCTGACGCTGTATGAAAATGTGTTCGGCCACAACAACACGGGTGGTGAAACGCGTCCTTTCCCGGGTACAGCCAACCTCAATCAGCGCATCTTTATTCCGCGCAACCAGTATGTTTCGTTGAAGTTCACGGTGCCGTCTGGTCTGCTGCAGCAGACCTGGGGTAGCTACCGGTTCGAGGAAACACAACCACAGACGCTGCGCATGTCGATGACGATCAGCAAGACCTGTGGCGACTTCTCGACCACGCCCACAGCACCAATGACGGCCCCGTGCATCATGAACAACGGCCAGGTAAACAGCTCGCTGGGGTGGGCATATTGGCCAGGCCAGAACCAGTTCTGTCAGCTGGTCCCGGGTGAGACGTACTACCTCAACATCATCCATGCGCCGCTCAGCAACTTGGCCAGTTCGCACTGCACCAGTACCTGTGGCAACACGATCCAGAATCAGAAAGGTAGTGCCACTGGCTGGCCGCAAAACGCCGACGAGGGCGAATAAGCGATCTGTTCTGGCCGCCGGGCAGGTGTAGATCGTAATTCGGTCTACACCCGCCGGAACTAGACGAGCCGACCAGCAGTCAATAAGGCTACTTCAATCGGAGGGCGCGCTTTGCGCGCCCCCTTTTTTCTTTTTGGGACATTCAATGCGTAAAGTGATTCTAGGTTTTGGGCTGCTTGCATCGGCAGTGGCCGGCGCCGCCGGTACCAGCGACGCCGATACTCTCGTCGTGTCCCAAGGTGTAGCCCGCGTCACCTTGGGCGATGTCGATGCTTACGTGCACCGTATTCCCGAGTCGGACCGCGTAGGCTTTGTCGCCAAGCCGGAGCGTATCGAAACCATGCTTCGCAACATGCTGCTGGACAAGCAGCTTGCCGACGAAGCGCGCAAGCTCGGCCTCGATAAAGACCCGGTAGTCCAGCGGCAGATCGCACTTGCTGTTGAAAACGCGTTGTCGCGTGCGCGCATGGAGGCATTTCGTAGTTCCCTGAAAGCGCCAGATTTTTCCGAGCAGGCGCAGGAGGACTACCTTGCCAACAAGGAAAAGTATACTATTCCCAAGCGCTACGATGTCAAACACATCCTGTTCGACATCAAGACACGCACTCATGAGCAGGCCAAGGTGCTCGCGGAAGAGACTGCCACCAAGCTGGCAGCCGATCCGTCGAAATTCGATAGCCTCGTTGAAGAGTTGTCGGATGACTCGAGCAAGAAAGACAACCACGGTCTGATCGAAAACGCGGCATCCAGCAGCTTCGTCACACCCTTTGCTGAGGCTGCTTCGCGGCTCGAGAAGATCGGTGACATCTCCCCGCCTGTGCGCACGGTGTTTGGTTACCACATCCTCAAGCTTGTCAAGACCGAGCCGGAGCAGCTGCAGCCCTATGAGGTCGTGCGCGAGTCCATCATTTCGCGTCTCACGGCCGAATGGATGGAGGCGAAGATCCGCGGAAAACTCGACGGCTTGCGCAACGAAACGATGCAGCCGCAGCCGGAAGTACTGGCAACGCTGCGCGAGCGGTTCGGCACCATACAACTGCCGCCGGATGCTTCTGCAGCGCCGCCGGAATCGACGTCCGAGCAGCCTTGATGCTAACGTCCGCGCGGCGGCTCGCCGCGCGGGCTTGATGCTGCCGGATACCTCTTCCTTGTCGACGGTAAACACGATGCCGACCGGCCGTCTGGCCGCGATGCTGGCGCTCGCGCTGCAACTCGCGCGCCGCGATTTGCGTAATCGTTACCTCGGCAGCTTCAGTGGCGGCGCCTGGGCGTTTCTGCAGCCGCTGGTGCAACTTGCGGTTTACTCTTTTGTCTTTGGATACATTTTTAAGCAGCGTCTGCCCGGTGCTGATGCTCCCGGCTATGTGCCATTTCTGATTGTCGTGTTATGGCCGTGGACGGCGTTCTCCGAGGCGCTCAGCCGGGCGACGACAGCGATCCAGGACAATGCGAGCCTCATCGGCAAAGTAGCGCTACCACGTACTGCACTGGTGCTTGCGCCGGTCATGGCGTCCTTTGCTATCCATGGCGCGGGCTACATAGGGCTGTTGCTCGTCATGTGGCTAGGCGGCGTGGGCGTGCTGCCGGCCGGCCTTGTGTTGATGCTGCCGGCGCTAGCACTGTTGTTCCTGCTCGCGCTTGGTCTTGCGCTGCTTCTTTCTTCACTGCAGGTTTTTGTGCGCGATATCGCGCCGGCATTGCCGCAACTGCTGATGCTGTGGATGTTCCTGTCGCCGGTGTTCTATGGCCGCTATGTGATGCCCGAAAGTGCAAGGCCCTGGTTCGACCTCAACCCGGTGAGTGGTTTCGCTGAGTACCTGCGCTTTGTGCTGCTCGGTATGCCGGCGCCAGGCTTGACCGCATACGTGTGCAGTGCGGTTGCGGTCGTACTCGCGCTAGGCGTCGGTCTGTTCGTGTTCCGGCGGCTGCAGCGCCATTTCGAGGATTTCCTGTGAGCGTTCTCGTCGAGGCACGAGGACTGGGCAAATGCTATCCGCGCGTGTTTCGCCGCAGTGACAGGTTGCGCGCACTGCTTGCCTTGCTGGCAGGGCGTGCCTCGGGAGAAACGACGCCCGTACTGCAGAATATCGACCTCAGTGTTGCACGTGGCCAGTCGCTGGGTCTGATCGGCGACAACGGAGCGGGCAAGTCGACGCTGCTCAAGCTGTTGACCGGGGTGCTGACACCGACTCATGGCAGCGTTCGCGTGAATGGACGTGTCGGCGCCTTGCTTGAGCTTGGCGCGGGGTTCCACCCGGAATACAGCGGTCGCGACAATATCGCGATGTCCGCTACCCTGCAGGGGTTTTCGGCCGAAGAACTGAACGCGCGTCTGGCTGAGATCATCGCCTTCGCCGACATCGGCCACTACATAGACGAACCGGTAAAGCACTACTCGTCCGGCATGGTAGTGCGCCTGGGGTTTGCCATAGTCGCGGCGACCAGGCCAGACCTGCTCATTACGGATGAGGTGCTGGCCGTCGGCGACGAATCGTTCCAGAAAAAGTGCATACGCTGGATGGAGGAGTATCTGGAGCAGGGGGGCACGCTGATTCTGGTCTCGCACAGCATGTACCACATCCAGAAACTTTGCCGGCAAGCCGTCTGGTTGCGGCAGGGTCGCATGCAGGCCTGTGGCGATGTATTCGACGTGACACAGGCCTACCTTGCCTACCACGAACGCAAGTCCGCGGGCGAAGCCGCTCCAGGGCGCAACCTGGAAGCTGTGCGCGGTCTCGAATTTCATGTGCGCGGCATGCGGGTCAACGGCGAAGAGGCGGAAGCGCTGCCAGCGCTGGAGCAGGGAGCTGCACTCCGGGTCGAGGCGACCATCGCTTCGCGTGACGGGCGTGTGCCGGTTGTGAATGTCGGCATTGCCCGCGCCGATGGCACGCCGGTTTATGGTGTCAGCAGCGATATGGACGGCGTCCAGCCCGCGCCGACGCTGGATGGTGATTTCTGTATCGTGTTGCATTTCACCGAATTACCTCTGCTGCCGGGCAGCTATACCATCCGCGTGCATCCGCTGGACAGCGAGGGGCTGCGGTTGTTCGACACGGTTGAGCGCACGCTGACGATCAAGGGGCGCAGCCCGGAAATGGGGCTGGTGCGCCTGGCCCATGTCTGGGAACATGCCGCCCCTCTGAGCAGGAGCCGTGGCGAATGAGCGCTGGCGCAGCCCTGGATTTCACCGGCGAACGCTTTACGCCGGAATGCGTTCGCGAAATCTGGTACGAACACTGGCATCGCTATGCACTCGTCCGCGCCTGGGCCGGTGGTCGCCGCGTACTCGACGCTGCGTGTGGCGAAGGTTATGGCAGCGCATTGCTTGCCGACGTAGCTGAATCGGTACTCGGTCTCGATCTGGATCCGGCTGCTGTTGCCCATGCGGCCGCGCGTTACGGCACCAGCAAGAACTTGCGTTTTGAGCAGGCCGACGCGACACAGCTACAGCTACCTGCGGGTCGTTTCGATCTCGTCGTGTCGTTTGAGACGCTGGAGCACGTGGAAGCGCAGGACGCTCTGCTGGACGGACTCTGTCATGCGCTCAGTGACGACGGACTGCTCGTGATCTCGTCGCCGGACAAGGCGACTTACAGCGATGCAGCGGGTTTCCGCAACGAGTACCACGTGCGTGAACTCTATCGCGAGGAATTTGAAACCTTGTTGCGGCGCCGGTTTCCGTACCGGCGTCTTTACGCCCAGCGCCTGCTGTTCCAGTCCGCGATCTGGACGGTCGATCCGGCTGCACTTGACGCCCCGGCGCACTATGCAACAGCCGGCAACGACGGCCAGCTTGATTCCGGCCTGAGCTATGCGCCGATGTACTACATCGCCGTCTGTTCGCGACACCCCCTGCCGGCGCTGCCGGCATCATCCTGGTTCGGTGATCGCGACGAATCGGTGTATCGGCACTACAATCACGAGATCCGCAAGAACATGGCCGCCGGGGCGCGCATCGCTGAACTCGAAGCGCAGCTCGACGCCGCACTGCAACGCGAACGTACCGCCACGGCTGAGCTACAGCGGGCGGTGGCATCGCTCCGGCGTCCCTGGTGGCGTCGTTGGGGCGGCGGCGCGGACTAGACAAGGCGCTGCACGTTGGCGGCGGCAAGACATCACGATTGCGAATCGGGCGCAACCCATCGGTTGTGCGCCGACTTCGCCAAAGGCAACCGGCTTCATGAGCAATAACCTGCAGTACCAGTACACCTTCGGCGCGACCCCCGCTCCGGTTGCAGCCGTGCGGCCGGACCCGAATGCGCCGCTGTTTGCTTCCGAGGATGCAGTCGTCGCCTCGTTGTCGAACAGCGAATGTGTGTTCCAGGTCAAGCGCACCGGCGATGCGCATGTCATGACGTTCCAGGTGCTGCAGGCACTGGATCAATGCCGTGAATTCCGCACGCTGGACGAGCATGTAGCACGCATCCAGAGCACCATTCCGGGTCTGGAACACCAGCGTGAAGCGGTAATGCGGGTACTGCAGAGCCTCATCGAACGCGATCTGCTGATTTCCGACGCGCGCTTCACCGAGCGGCTCGCGACCGCGACCACCGCGGCGCCCGCGCCGTTACGTGCGATCTTTGTGCGTGCCTGTGACCGGCCGGCGCAACTGGAACGTCTGCTTGCATCGATCAGCGATTACGAGCGCCGCCATCGTGCCGGCCGTCACTACGTCGTGCTCGACGACTCCGTGCTCGCCAGCAATATCGATCGTCATCGCGACCTGCTGCGGGAGTTTGCGCGGACCATAGGTTGCAAGGTGACCTATGTGGGCCCTGCTGAACGTCAGCGCCTGGTCGAGCGACTGGGCAAGGCAGTGCCGCAAAGCCAGGCCGCACTGCAACACCTGCTGTTGCCCCAGGCCGGTGCGACCCGCTTTGGTGGCGGTCGCAGCTGGAATCTCGCCTTGTTGCTATCGGCCGGCGGTCGCTTCGTCCTGTTCGACGACGATCAGCGTCTGCCGCTGCGGCGGCACGAACTCGCCCGGAGTGGACTCGACCTGAACCCGACCCAGCTCCCGTTCGCGCGCTTCTACCGCAACATGGAAGAGGCCTTGGCTGCGGGGGACGAACTAGCGGAAGACCCGTTCGACCTGCACCTGGACGTTTGTGGCATCGGCATCGGCGATCTGGTTGCGCGCAGCGACTACGGCCTCAATCGGGAGTCGCTGCGCGGGCTCAATCTGGCGCGACTCGCCCATTTGAGCCGCGAGACACGCATACTTGCGACGCAGCAAGGTACCTACGGCAGTGCGCGCTCGGAAAGTGCGGCTTGGATCTACCAGCTCGATGCCGCGGGGCGTGCGGACCTCAGTGCAAGCCGAGATGCCTATCTCGTGAACATCGAAGCACAGTTCATCTGGCAAGGCACGAGTCGCGCACGCCTTTCCTCGATTTCCTGGTTCACGCCGTTCGCGTTCGACAACAGCCTACTGCTGCCCTGTACCAACGCGGTTGGCCGCGGCGAGGATGCGCTGTTCTCGGCGGCAGCGCATTTTTGCCACCCCGACGCACTGGTGCTGGAATTGCCGGTCGCTGTAGGCCATCTGCAGGAACAGTCGCGCCGTCGCTCTACGCGTTCGCTTCAGGCGAGTACGCCACGAGTCAATCACTTTGCGACTGACTACATCCAGCGCCAGTTCGGCAACTTCCTGGCCAGCGACGCAGCGCAGCGGCTTGGTCTGCTGGCGGACATCTTCCGCGATCTTGCCGGTGCAGGCGAGGCGGCTCGCATTACGCATCTGCGCGAATACCTCAACTATGTGCGTGCGGACGCGATCGAGCGTCTGCAGCAACAGTTCGAGGTGGCGAGTGATGCGCCGGTCTACTGGCAAGCTGATGTGCGCAGCATCATCGACGCGAATGGCCGCGCGCTGATCGCAAAGGCACCGCCACGCCTGGGGGACTGGAATGAGGAGTTTGATCCAGCCGCATGCGCGCAGGCGTTGCGTCTGGAGCTCGGCGAGCTGGCCGACAACTACGACGCGTGGCCGCGTCTCTGGGAGCATGCGCGCGAAGCCGGCGACAAACTGCTGGCGGGTTTCTGATTCTGCTTCGATGTCGTCGCTGCCTCTGACCAGCGTCATCATCGTTGCGGCCGATAGCGGGCCCGGCCTGGTGGAGGCTGTACGAACAGTACTTGCCAGCGAGGCGCCGGTTGAAGTTCTGATCAGCGACAACGCCAGCAGCGACGGCAGCGTTGCCGCCGTTGCCGCAGCATTCGGTGACGATGCGCGTGTGCGCATTGTATATAACGGGAAAAATCTGGGATTTGGTGCCGGCGTCAATCGCGCTGCGGGGCTTGCGCGCGGCGACTATCTGCTGGTTCTCAATCCCGATTGCCTGCTGCAACCCGATACGCTGCCGCGCCTGCAGGCGCAGGCAGCGACGATACCTGGTCTTGGCGTGATCGGTGTGCGTATCCAGCATCCAGACGGCAGTGATGAGCTCGCCTCAATCCGGCGTGATCCGACCTTGTGCCGCAGCGTGGCCAGCTTGAGTGGCCTTGCCCGGCTGGCCGATCGCTGGCCCCGGCTGCAGGGAGTGGATCTTGCGCTTGATCTGCAGGCGCGCGGTGCCGATCAACCGGCCGAAGTGATTTCCGGGGCGCTGATGTACCTGCCGCGCGCAGCGTTTGATGCTGTCAGCGGCTTTGACGAAGGGTACTTCCTGCATTGCGAAGACCTGGATCTGTGTCGGCGGCTGCGCGATTCCGGCTACGCAGTCCACTATGCGGGCTCCATTGCCGTGATTCACGGCAAGGGCGGTTCCAGCCGTCACCGTCCCGTATTCGTCGCCTGGCACAAGCATCGGGGTATGTGGCGCTGGTTCCGCCGCTTCGATCCGGCGGCGCGCAATCCGTTGCTGGCGGCGCTGGTATTTGCCGGGCTCTGGGCACGGTTTGTACTGCTGGTGCCGTGGTTGCACTGGCGCCGGTACCGCCGTAAGCGCTGAATCAGCCGGTCGCAGAGAACCGCCTCCTGCACGGAAGCGAAGCTGCTGCGCGGCAGCGGACGCGGGGTCCGCTGCCGGGGCTCTGTGCGGCCTCAGGCCAGTTTCTTGTAGCGCACCCGATGCGGCTTGGCTGCTTCGTCGCCGAGACGGCGCTTCTTGTCTTCCTCGTATTCGCGATAGTTGCCGGTGAAGAACTCGACGTGCGAATCGCCTTCAAACGCGAGGATGTGTGTCGCAATCCGGTCGAGGAACCAGCGATCATGCGAAATGACCATGGCGCAGCCCGGGAATTCGAGCAGAGCCTCTTCCAGGGCGCGTAGCGTTTCGACGTCGAGGTCGTTTGACGGTTCGTCGAGCAGCAGCACGTTGCCGCCCTGCATCAGGGTCTTGGCCAGGTGCAGGCGGCCGCGTTCGCCGCCGGAGAGCTGGCCGACGATCTTTTGCTGATCCTGACCCTTGAAGTTGAAGCGGCCGATATAGGCGCGCGACGGTGTCTGGTACTTGCCGACCGTAATCATGTCCGAGCCGCCCGAGACTTCCTGCCACACCGTATTGTTGCCCTCGAGTTTCTCGCGCGACTGGTCGACATAGGCCAGTTGTACCGTCTGGCCGACGACTATCTCGCCCTTGTCGACCTTCTCCACGCCGGTCAGCAGTTTGAAGAACGTCGACTTGCCGGCGCCGTTGGGGCCAATGATGCCGACGATGGCACCCGGCGGCACGCGGAACGACAGGTCGTCAATCAGCAGGCGGTCAGCAAACGCCTTCGATACATGCTTGAACTCGATGACCATGTCACCCAGGCGTTCACCCGGTGGGATATAGATCTCGTTGGTTTCGTTGCGCGCCTGGTATTCGACCGAGTTGAGTTCCTCGAAGCGGTTGAGGCGCGCCTTGCCCTTGGACTGGCGGCCCTTGGCATTCTGGCGCACCCATTCGAGTTCGCGTTGGATCGCCTTCTGGCGCGACTTCTCCTGCTGCGCTTCCTGTTTCAGGCGTTCGTCTTTCTGTTCCAGCCAGGAGGTGTAGTTGCCCTTCCACGGGATGCCGCGGCCACGATCGAGTTCCAGAATCCACTCGGCCGCATTGTCGAGGAAGTAGCGGTCATGCGTGACTGCCACCACGGTGCCAGGGAAGTCGGCGAGGAAATGTTCCAGCCATTCCACCGATTCGGCGTCCAGATGGTTGGTCGGCTCGTCCAGCAGCAGCATGTCCGGCTTGGACAGCAGCAGGCGGCACAGCGCCACGCGGCGCTTCTCGCCGCCCGAAAGCTGTCCGACGCGGGCGTCCCAGTCCGGCAGGCGCAGTGCGTCAGCGGCGATTTCGAGCTGACGTTCCAGCGTATGGGCATCATTCGCGGCGAGGATGTTTTCCAGCCGCTGCTGTTCAGCGGCAAGCTTGTCGAAATCCGCCCCTTCCTCACCGTAGGCTGCGTAGACCTCGTCGAGGCGCTGCTGGGCGTGCAGGATTTCCGATACGCCTTCCTCGACGCATTCACGCACCGTCTTGCTGGAGTCGAGTTCGGGCTCCTGCGGCAGGTAGCCGACGCGCAGCTCGGGCTGTGGCCGTGCCTCGCCGACGAAGTCCTTGTCCACTCCGGCCATGATGCGTAGCACCGTGGACTTGCCCGAGCCGTTGAGGCCGAGCAGGCCGATCTTGGCACCGGGGAAAAACGACAGCGAGATGTCCTTGATGATCTCGCGTTTCGGGGGAACGACCTTGCTGACCCCGATCATGGTGTAGACGTACTGCATGGGAAGCGTGTTCCGGAGGCGGAAAAGTTCGCGATTATCCTCGATAGGGCCGCCCCGCCACCAGCACAAACGCTTATTCCGGTTCGGGCGTGATTAGCCAGTGGCCGATCCAGTCGTAGATGGGCTCAACCAGCGCGGCATCGGCGCAGACCAGCGCACCGGGTCGGAACCTGGCCTGTGCGGCAGCCGGTGTCAGTTCGGGGAACTTCTGCAGAAAGCGTTGCGCATAGTGCTGCCAGCTTGCGGAAAAGTCGCCGCCGGAGGCGTGCCAGAGCAGCAGGTCCAGCGCGATTGCACAGCGCAACCCGGCGCGGTGAGCGCGCCAGCTCAGATCCAGGTCGTAAAAATGAAATCCGTCGAAGGTCTCGGCGTCGAAACCCAGGGCAAGTAGAGCGTCACGTCGTCCGGCGAGAAACAGGCCGTCCAGAGCTTGCGCGCCGTCTATCACCGGGCCGCGTGTGCCCAGCAACCCCAGCAGCCAGCCAGAGCCGTATGGCTGGCATACCCACGAGGCCACGTGCGGTGGCCCTGACCAGAACCAGGTCGGGCCGGTGAGCCGGTCGCTGCCGGCGACACCAATCAGGTCATGCGTTGCCAGCCGCTGGCGCAGGCGCGTTGCGAAGTGCCGGCTGAGTATGCCGATGTCGTCGTGGCACAGCACGACCAGCTCGCCGTGGGCACGCGCGAGTCCACGGCGATAACCCTCGTTGAGAGAGCGCGCATCGCCAATATGAATAAGCTCCCAGTCCTCGCCCGCCAGTTCGCGCTGCAGGTCGACACACAGGCGCTGGAGCCGGGAAGGATCAATGCTGCAGACCACGACCGAAATCGCACCCTGCGCCAGCGGGCCTGCTGCAGGTTGCGGGGCCAGACTGCCTGCGGCCACCAGTTGCGCGGCGCATTCGAGCAGGCCTTGCGCCGCCAGGGGCTGGCTCGGGTCGGCAAGCCAGGCGCTACGCAACGCGGCGGCAGCAGCGGACCAATTGCCGGCCCGGCCTGCAGCAACGCCTTGTTGCAGCAGTGCTGCCGCGTAGGCAGTGGAGTTGGCGGTCAGATCAGTCATGCTCGTTGCGCGGCTGTACCGTATGCAGAAAGTCAGCAAATGCGTTCGCCGCTGCGCGATCCTCAAACAGCAGGTGCTTGCGCGCCACTAGCGTCTGGGAAAGTTCAGCGCGGCGCTCGGGCGCCGTGGCGAGAGCGACAGCACGATCCACATAGTCATCCGCAGAGGTGGCGACCAGCTCGTCAAGGCCAAGCCGTCGCAGCATGGCTGCACTCTGCCGGCCGCGCATGCATTCGCCTGGCAGGGTGAGCAGTGCGCGTTCCTGCCATAGCGTATCCAGCGTCGTGATGCCGCCGGAGAAGCCCAGGCTGTCGAGCAGCAAGTCGGCCTGCGCGAGAATGTGCCGATAGGTTTCGGACGGCAAGGTCGTATGGATACGTAGGCGTGCCGGATCGACGCCGTACTCGGCCAACTTGTGCTGCAGGCGCAACTCCAGGCCAGCTACCTGCTCCGGCGATGCGGCGGGCAGGATATCCAGGGTGGTTGCCGGTGCGCCCGCGAGTATGCGGGCGAACAGCTCATCATGCTGTGGATGCAACTTGCACAGGTTTTGTGCGCAGGCGAGGCGGGTTAAGCCGTGGTCGCTGCGGCGTGCCGGCAGCGCCGGTTCCGGCGTCAGGAAACAGCCGCCCAGTCCCGGCAGGCGGATCAGCGCCTCGCTGTAATGGGTTGCCGCGTGCGCCGGCTCGGAGTCCTCGGCGGAGACGAAATAGTCGATGGTATCGGCGCCGCTGGTGACCGGGTGCGCCCAGGTCGACACCTGCACCGGGGCATGCCGCAATGCGGCCAGGCATTGGTTCACCACGTCCAGGCCGAGGTCGAGGAATACCAGCACATCAAGTTCGGCTTCACGCAGCCGTGTGGCCCAGGTCGAAAACGATGCTATTCCGGCGGTGTAGTGATCGGCGCGAGCGCGAAACCGTTGTGTCATGGCGTCGTCGCGAGCGCCAGTATGAAACACGCAGACCTCAAACCGCTCGCGCGGCAGCGCGAGCAAGACCTCGCCCCAGGCACGCGTGACCGAGTGCTGATACAGGCAGCTCGACACGATGCCGATGCGGCGGCGCTGCCGGGTGATCCTGCGGCTGGCGATATCGACATACGCATTGCCGGTGGCGCGGTCCAGCAGGCGGCGCACTACCCGGGCGTGCCGCTGATGCAGCGCTACCTGTGCGCCGTCCTGATAAACCAGGGCAAAACTGGTCACGCTGCCAAGGATGCGCTGTGCCGTTTCCGCCGGGACATCCTCGCACTCGAATAAGGCCAGGCCCTGGGTGAAGCGATGCAGCCAGGTAGAGCGCTCGTCCTCGTTGGCGAAACAGGGCAGGGCCGGGGTGTGAAACGTTACCCAGTGTGCCAACAGGTTGCGCGGTTCGCGCGCCTGCAGCCGCGCGAAGCAATCGACCGCTGCCGCCGTACGCTGCGCGCCGATCAGGGCGAGGCCGAGTTGTTCCTGCGCTGCTGTGGATCCGGGCTGCAGCGCAAGCAGCCGCTCGCGGACCTCGATCGGCTCGTCGCCGCCGCGGCGGGCGGCATCGAGTGCCGTGGCGCGGCGTTGCCACAGGGCCAGATCGTCTGGCGCCAGTTCGGTAGCGCGGCGCAAGGCGGCTGTGCTCGTGCTCCAGTCCTGTGCCGCTGCGGCGGCCTGTCCCAGCGCGTCCCATGCGGCTGCCTGCTGTGGTAGCCAGTCGACAAGACGTTCCGCGTGGAAACGCGCAGCTTCCAGATCGCGTCGCGCCAGTGCATCGGCGACCAGGCCCAGGCGCGAGGTCGCGATGCCGGCGATCTGGCGAATACCGGTGAATTCCTGTTCGGATTCGCTAAACCGATGCAGCAGGGCCAGTACATGTCCGCGCAGGAACGCGCTCTGCGGCTGCTGCGGTTCCAATTTTCGCCATCGCGCCGAAGCGGGCTCCGCAAGATCAGCGCGATTCGCCTCCAGCAGGAGCACGGCCAGTTCACGCCATGCCGGAGCAAGCTGGCTATCGAACGCTACCGCCTGGCGCAGCGCCACTTCCGCGGCGCTGCGATCACCACGTGCACGCAGTAACCGGGCCAGCAGCAGATGCGCCCCAGCGTCGCGTGGGCGCTTGACCAGCGCGCGGCGGCAGAGGTCTTCTGCGGCTTTGGCATCGCCGCGCTGCAGGGCGGCCTGAATTTTCGGCGTCAACGAATCGGACACGCACACTCCGGCTGACATCCATGGCGCCGGAGTCGGCGCTGGACGGGCTTATACAGTGGGATAGCAGGCTTTAAACCGCTAACATCGGCGGATTCTCTGGCCCAGAAGGCGATTCTCCCATGTTTGCGAAAGACCTGCGTATTGCCGGATACGACGATGCCCTGGCGGAAGCCATCTCCGCCGAACGGCGGCGTCAGGAAGATCATGTCGAGCTTATCGCTTCGGAAAACTACGCCAGTCCGCGCGTGCTGGAGGCGCAGGGCACTGTACTTACCAACAAGTACGCCGAAGGTTATCCGGGCAAGCGCTACTACGGCGGTTGTGAATATGTGGATATTGCAGAGAAATTGGCAATTGAGCGGGCCCGGCAATTGTTTGGCGCAGACTACGCGAACGTGCAGCCGCATTCGGGTTCACAAGCCAACGCTGCGGTCTATCTTGCGCTGCTGAATCCAGGCGACACCATACTCGGCATGAGCCTCGCTCACGGCGGGCATCTGACACACGGTGCAAAGGTCAATTTCAGCGGCAAGATTTTCAACGCCGTCCAATACGGCATCGATCCGGTCAGCGGCCTTATCGACTATGCCGAAGTACAGCGTCTGGCCGAAGAACACAAGCCGCGCATGCTTGTCGGCGGATTCAGCGCGTATTCGCAGATCGTGGACTGGGCGCGCATGGCGCAGATCGCCAAAGCGGTGGGTGCATATTTCTTCGTCGACATGGCGCACGTCGCTGGCCTGGTCGCAGCTGGGGTCTATCCGAACCCGGTGCCGCATGCGGATATCGTCACCTCGACCACGCACAAGACCCTGCGCGGCCCGCGCGGCGGCATCATCCTCGCGCGCGCCAACGAGGAAATCGAAAAGAAGCTGCAATCCATGGTGTTCCCGGGTACGCAAGGCGGCCCGCTGATGCACGTCATCGCCGCCAAGGCAGTCGCGTTCAAGGAAGCGCTGGCGCCTGAGTTCAAGCTATATCAGCAGCAAGTCGTCAAGAACGCGAAAGCGATGGCGGCGGCAATCATGGCGCGCGGTTACCGCATCGTCTCGGGCGGCACCGAGAATCACCTGATGCTGATCGACCTGATCGGTCGCGAAGTCACGGGCAAGGATGCCGAAGCAGCGCTGGGCAAGGCGCATATCACGGTCAACAAGAACGCGGTGCCGAACGATCCGCGCTCGCCGTTCGTGACTTCGGGGTTGCGCATAGGCACGCCGGCGGTGACCACGCGCGGCTATGACGAGAAGGAATGCACGGATCTGGCGAACTGGATCTGCGACGTGCTCGACGCGCCGAACGACGCCGCTGTGCTCGCGCGTGTGCGCGAGGCAGTAACTGCGCAGTGCGCCAGGCTGCCGGTCTACGGTTGAGCCGCGGCAGCGTACGCTGGTGCCGGTTTTACCGAATTGCCGTTTTCGCCTTACGATCCGCTGCCATGCATTGTCCTTTCTGTCAGCATGAAGACACTCGTGTCATCGATTCGCGCCTTGCCGAAGATGGCGCGGCCGTGCGGCGGCGGCGCGAGTGTCCCGGCTGTGGCGAGCGTTTCAATACATTCGAGACGGCGGAAATCAAGCTGCCGGCCATTGTCAAGAGTGATGGCCGGCGCGAGGCCTTCGACGAGAACAAGCTGCGCGTCGGCGTAGAGCGCGCATTGCAGAAGCGTCCGGTTTCCCGCGATGCGGTCGATGACGTGTTGCGCAATATTCTGCGCAATCTGCGTCAGGTGAACGAACGCGAAATTGCCTCGCGGCGTATAGGCGAATGGGTTATGGAGGAGCTGCGGCGTATCGATTCGGTCGCTTACGTGCGTTTTGCCTCGGTCTATCGCCGCTTTGAAGATGTGCATGCCTTCCGCGAGGAGATCGAGCGGCTGGAGCGCGAGTTGCCGCGGATGCAAGGGCTGCAGCTGCCGCTGCTCGGCGACGAAGTGCCGGCTGCACGCAAGAAATCCTGAACCTCGGCGCCGGCAAATACTGTCATGACCTTCAGCCCAGAAGATCACGCCCATATGGCCGCCGCGCTGCGTCTGGCGGAGCTGGGTGCCTATACCACCAAGCCGAACCCGCGAGTGGGCTGTGTGCTCGTCAACGACGGCGAGGTAGTCGGAACCGGCTGGCACCGGCGCGTCGGCGGGCCACATGCGGAGGTGTTTGCTTTGCGCGAGGCCGGAGCGCGTGCGCGTGGCGCTACAGCCTATGTCACGCTGGAACCCTGCGCCCATCACGGACATACGCCACCCTGCGCCGATGCGCTGGTTGCCGCCGGTGTCGCACGCGTTGTTGCCGCCTGCGAGGATCCGTTCCCGGCTGTGGCTGGCGGGGGGTTGGCGCGGCTGCGGGCCGCTGGCGTCGTCGTGGAATGCGGCCTTCAGCGGGAGCACGCACGCGAGCTCAATCGCGGTTTCATGAGCCGCTTCGAGCGCGGCCGGCCCTGGGTCCGGGTGAAGCTCGCGCAGAGCCTCGACGGCCGCACCGCGCTGCAGGACGGCCACTCGCAATGGATCACCGGTGCCGCCGCGCGCGCTGATGTGCAGCACTGGCGCGCGCGCAGTGGAGCGGTACTGACGGCTGCGGGCACTGCGCGGGCGGACAATCCGCGCTTGACCGTGCGCTTTGATGGCGCGCGCGCCTTCGCCGCACCGCTGCGTGTCGTCGTCGATACGCGGCTGGATGCCTTGAAGCCGGGCTGCCATCTTCTCGACGCTACGGCACCGACCCTGGTGATATACGGTGACGCACCGGCTGTTCCACCGCCACGCAGCGGCATCGAGTATCTGAAGCTGCCCATGCGCGACGGACGCATGCAGCTGGATGCGCTGCTGGCGGCCCTGGTCGCGCGGGGAGTCGACGAAGTGCAGGTTGAAGCTGGACCGGTGTTTTCCGGCGCCTTGTTCGCTGCCGGCCTGGTCGACGAATTGCTGCTTTATATCGCCCCGCTGCTGCTGGGCGACAAGGCGTTGCCGCTGCTTGCGTTGCCGCAGCTGTCGGACATGAGTGCGCGCTGGGCGCTGCGTGTTGTCGATCGGCGCCAGGTCGGCGATGACGAGCGTTTGCTGTTGCGACCTGTCTAGGTAAATAAATAACTTTTAAACAAAGAGAAAATAATGTTTACCGGAATTGTCCAGGCGCTTGGCCGGATCGTGGCGCTGGAACCCGTTGCTGGTGATCTGCGTATCGAGATCGATACTGGCGATCTCATTCTCGATGACGTCAAGCTGGGTGACAGCATCGCCGTGAATGGTGTTTGCCTGACGGTGATCGCGCTGACGGCAGGGCGCTTCAGCGCAGATGTTTCCACCGAGACGCTGAGCTGCACGACGCTTTCCGCACTGGCCTGCGGCGCGCGCGTCAATCTTGAAAAAGCGCTGCGCCTGGCTGACCGGCTTGGCGGCCATCTCGTGTCGGGCCATGTCGACGGCGTCGGCGAGGTCGTCGCCATCGCACCGGATGCGCGTTCACTGCGTTGGGAGTTCGCGCTGCCGGCGCCGCTGGCGCGTTATGTCGCAGCCAAGGGGTCAATCGCAGTCGACGGGGTCAGCCTAACCGTCAACAGCGTCGCTGGCCGCCGCTTCAGCGTGAACCTGATTCCGCACACGTTGCAGCACACGATCTTCGGCGATCTCGTCGTGGGATCCTCGGTCAATATCGAAGTTGACCTGATGGCGCGGTATGCGGAGCGGCTTTTCGCCGGCGAGAAAACTGCGGCCAGCGACTAGCGGGCAACCAACAACGGCTTTTTGCTATTTCCCGGCCCCTGATGCGAGGGGATTTTCCCATTCACAGCCAGCCCCGGCCTGATCAGAGGTTTCCCAGTCTCATGCCTTTTGACACCATTCCCGACATTCTCGACGACATCCGCGCCGGACGCATGGTCGTCATTCTCGATGACGAAGACCGCGAGAATGAGGGCGATGTGATCATGGCGGCGGAAAAAGTACGGCCCGAAGACATCAATTTCATGGTGCGCGAGGCGCGTGGGCTGGTCTGCCTTGCGCTGACCCAGGCGCGTTGCCGCCAGCTCGGCCTCAAACCCATGGTCGTCGACAATACCTCGCCGTATCAGACCAATTTCACCGTGTCGATCGAAGCGGCAGAAGGTGTCACCACAGGAATATCGGCTTACGATCGCGCGCATACGGTGCGTACTGCGGTGCGGCCCGATGCGCGGGCGCAGGATTTGTCGCAGCCCGGTCATATCTTTCCACTGACGGCGCAACCCGGAGGCGTGCTCACGCGTGCGGGGCATACCGAAGCAGCCAGCGACCTGGCCGCGCTGGCGGGGCTGGAACCCGCCGGCGTGCTGGTTGAAGTACTGCACGATGACGGAAGCATGGCGCGCCGGCCCGAGCTGGAAGCGTTCGCGCGCAAGCATGGACTGCGCATAGGCACCATCGCCGATCTGATCCGCTACCGTCTGGAAACGGAAAAAACCATAGAGCGTGTGCACGATGAAAGCGTCGAAACCGAGTTTGGTCCGTTCCGGCTCGTGGCGTATCGCGACATAGTTAACAAATCTATTAATTTTGCGCTGGTGCGCGGAACTGTGGACGATGGCGAAGCCGTGCTGACGCGGGTGCATGTGCGTAACACGCTGTCGGATGTGCTGCATCTGGTGCGCGACGACCTCGGTCTGACCGTGACGGCGGCGTTGCGCCGCATAGCCGCGGAACAGCGCGGCGTCGTGCTGGTGTTGTCAGAGCCGGGCGAAGATGAAGCGCTACTCGACCGGCTGACCCGGCGCAGCCGCAGCGAAGGCAAGTCCGAGGCCGTACAGGAGTGGCGCCGCCATGGATTGGGCGCGCAGATCCTTGCCGATCTGGGCATACGCCGCCTGCGCGTATTGGGTACGGCGCGCAGGCTGGTCGGCCTGGCCGGCTTTGGCCTTGAGGTCGTCGCTCACGAAGCGGGCTGAACCCCTGGCCGGCGGCCGGTCGCCGCCTCGGGTAGAATGGCCGGCCCTTTCCTGATGCCAGCACCCATGCCGTTGATTGCCGGCGAGTTGCGTGTCGACCCGAATAGCCGCATTGCCATCGTAGCGAGCCGTTGGAATCCGCGTATCGTGGATGCTCTGGTGGCGGGCGCCGAGCAGGCGCTGTCTACGCACGGCGTGTCGCCCGATGCCATTGATCTGCTGCGTGTGCCGGGTGCCTGGGAAATTCCGATTGCCGCGGCACGGGCCGCAGCCGCCGGACGTTATGAGGCCGTGCTGTGCCTGGGTTGTGTAGTGCGTGGCGACACACGCCACTATGAGCACGTCGCTGACGGGTGTGCCCAGGGACTGATGCGGGTGGCGCTCGATTTCCGCCTGCCCGTGCTCAATGGCGTGCTGGCGGTAGAGCGTTACGAAGATGCCGCCGCACGTGCGGGCGGTATACATGGCAACAAGGGCGAGGAAGTTGCTCTGGCCGCGTTGGAAATGATTGATCTGGGGAGAAAGCTGTGACGAATTCGCGACGACCTGAAGGTGTGGATCTGGCCGCGCGTTCACGGGCGCGGCGCCGCGCACTGCAGGCGCTGTATGCGTGGCAGTTGTCCGGCAGCATGATAGGCGGCGTGATCGACCAGTTCCGCCATGAGCAGGACATGGAAGTTGCCGACATCGAATATTTTGAAGATCTGGTTCGCGGGGTAGAGCGGCATTGCGCTGAACTTGACGCCGGCCTGCTGCCGTTCCTGGGCCGCGAAATCGCCCAGGTCGATCCGATCGAGCGCGCGGCGCTGCGTCTGGGCGCCTACGAGCTCAAGTACCGCGCCGACGTGCCGTACCGCGTCGTCATCAACGAGGCCATAGAGACGACCAAACGTTTTGGTGCCGACCATGGCCACACGTATGTCAACGGCGTGCTCGACAAGCTGGCCGGCGAATGGCGCAGAACTGAATACCGCGGACGCTGATCTGGCGCTGTTGCAACGATGGCAGTTGACACATGGGCGAGTTCGCGCTGATCGAGGAAATCCGCCAGCGCTGCAACGTGCCGCGGCCTGACGTGACGCTGGGCATCGGCGACGATGCGGCGCTGCTGCAGCCACGTGCGGGCAACGAGCTCGCCGTCAGCATGGATACCCTGGTTGCCGGGGTGCATTTTCCGGCCACGACAGCACCATTTGACCTGGGCTGGAAGGCGCTTGCGGTCAATCTTTCCGACCTGGCAGCAATGGGGGCCGAACCAGCCTGGGCCACCCTCGCGCTGACCCTGCCCAGCCCCGATGCCGACTGGCTGGCACGCTTCTGCGAAGGTTTTGCCGCGTTAGCCAGGGCCCATGAGCTGGCGTTGGTCGGTGGGGACACGACACGTGGCCCGCTGTCGATCACGCTGACCGTGCAGGGTTTTGTGCCGCGTGGCGCGGCGCTGCGTCGCGACGGTGCACGTGCCGGCGACCGCATCGTCGTCAGCGGCCATCTGGGTGAAGCGGCTGCAGGCTTGAGCTTGTTGCTCGGCACGGACGCGCCGCGCGGATTGGGCGACGCTGACCGCGAACACTTGCTGCAGCGGCTGAACCGGCCGCATCCACGCCTGGCGCTGGGCTTGGCCTTGCGCGGCATAGCCAGCGCTGCCATCGATATCTCCGATGGATTGCACCAGGATCTGGGGCATATCGCGGCACGCAGCGGGCTTGCGGCGCGCATTCACGCCGATTGTCTGCCGCGGTCGGACACGCTGGCGCGCGCCGGTGATGTGCTGCAGTGCCTGCGCTGGCAACTCGCCGGCGGTGATGACTATGAACTTTGCTGTGCGGTGCCGCCGGATCGCATGGCGCAGGCATTGGCGGCAGCTGCGCGCTGTGGTGTCCCGCTAACCGATATCGGCGCTTTCGAGCCCGGTTCACAGGTTCGTGTCATCGGCCGGGGCGGCGACGAAATTGCTGTGGGCTATGGCGGTTGGGAGCATTTCAGCGCATGCACCTGAGCGCCGCGCAACGCCGGCTTGTTCTGCGTCATCCGGCCGGCTGGATCGCAAGCGGCTTCGGCACGGGATTGAGTCCAGTGGCGCCGGGGACGGTAGGTTCTGCGGTCGCGTTGCTGCCTTGGCTGTGGCTGCGCGAATTGCCGTTGAGCGTCTATATCGTCGTCGTATTGGCCGCGTTCGTGCTCGGCGTCTGGGTTTCGCACGTGCTCGTGGCGCGGTTGCGGGCAGAGGATCCGGGCTGGATCGTTATCGACGAATTCGTCGGCCAATGGCTGGCGCTGATGTTTGCTCCGCGCGGCTGGATTTGGGTATTTGCGGGTTTTTTGCTTTTTCGATTATTCGATATTTGGAAACCGTGGCCGGTATCCTGGGCCGACCGCAATGTTGACGGTGGCCTTGGCGTCATGCTCGACGACGCACTGGCGGGATTGCTTGCGGCAGCGGCGCTTGCGGCGCTTGCGGCGCTTGCGACTTTGCTGGGCTAGCGGCGCGCCTCATTCCGGATATGGCAGTATTCCTCGGTCTGCACTTCGGCGCTGAATTCGCCGTCGCTGCCGGCCGCCGAGGCAAGTTGCCGCCCGCATATGCATTGCACCGGAACGATGTCCTCGTAGTCGCAAGAAACGCCTGCAGCGCTGCTGTCCCGCCGCGCAATGCAAAGCGGAGTTCGCAGATCGGATAAAAATCGCGCAGGCGTTCGCCGTCGCGCGTTCAAACACCGCTGTTCAAACTCAGATAATTCAAACTCAGACACGCACAAATCAGAACAATCCGACGCGGCACCGGGATGTTTTCGCATGCGCTCACAAAGCAGCGGCGAGACAATGCCCTTATGGCCCAGCCCCGCTCGCAATTGGTCTCTTCGGATGAACGCGGCGTATTCCACTGCGTGCAACGCTGTGTGCGCCGGGCCTGGCTGTGTGGTGAGGACCAGTACACCGGCATTTCCTTTGAACATCGCAAGCAATGGGTCACGGACCGAATAACCCTCGTTGGCCAGTGCTTTGCCGTGGCGATCCATGCCTACGCCGTGATGAGCAATCACCTGCACCTAGTGCTGGAGGTTGATCCGCTGGCACCGGCGCACTGGTCTGATGAAGACGTTGCACAACGCTGGGTACGGCTATTTCCGCCGCGCGAGGCCACCGCGTTGGCTTTCGAGATGAAATGCCAGTCCGTGATGAATGACCCGATTCGTCTGGGCGTGGTCCGCCAACGTCTGGGCAGCTTGTCCTGGCTGATGAAGTGTCTTGTCGAACCGATTGCCCGCCGTGCGAATGTGGAAGACTTCTGCAAGGGACGGTTCTGGGAAGGCCGCTTCAAGTCGCAGGTGTTGAAGGATGAAAAGGCGCTGCTGGCGGCGATGGCCTATGTGGACTTGAACCCAATTCGGGCAGGCATTACGGACTGTATGGAGGATCAACAACACACCAGCGTGAGCGAGCGGATACAGGAAGCGAATGATCGCCCGCAGTTGCTGGCCTGTGGGATACAACCTCGAGTCGCCACCATCTCCCCGACTTTGTCGGATATCCGACTGCGGGATTACCTGGCACTGGTGGAATGGACCGGCAAGCAGCTAAGGAACGACCACGGTGGCGCTATTTTCGAAGCAGCGCCGGCGATTGTTGAACAGATAGAGAAGAACGTCAGTCGCTGGCCGGTGCGGGTCAAGGCCATCGGTTCGCGTTACTGGCGTGTTGTCGGCGAGGCGCAGGACCTGGTCGACACTGCCAAGGCACTTGGTCAGCGCTGGCTGCGTGGTATTGGATTTGCGAGGTCGTTGGGGAAAGTTCGGTGAGTCTGATGACCGGGATACTTGAAGCGCGCAGGCGAGGATTGACTGCGGGCAAAGAATTTTTTTGTTGAAACGCGTGGAAAAGCCCACTGCCTCGCCGTAGAACAATGGCGGGGTAATGGGAGTGAAAGTTATGGGTGTCCTAGGTTCGTAGGTTCGCTACGTCTGATGGGTGTCCTAGGTTCGTCCTAGGTTCGAGGTTCGATGGGTGTCCTAGGTTCGCTAGGTTCGAGGTTCGATGGGTGTCCTAGGTTCGGATGGATGGGTGTCCTAGGTTCCGGATGGGTGTCCTAGGTTCGAGGTTCGATGGGTGTCCTAGGTTCGAGGTTCGCTAGGTTCGCTAGGTTCGAAAGCATCGGCCAACAATCCCAGCATGTCGCGTCGGCGCGGGGCATCGCCGCCACCCAGAACGGCGATCCGGTATGCGGCCGGTGGCGATTCGCTGGTCATTGGCGATCCTCCCGGCGCGCGGCTGGCGAAGCGGCGTTCGGATAATAGTGGTTCCGGCGAGTCAGCATTTCGGCCGCTACCAGCGCCGATTTGTCGCCACGCCGCTGCAAGTGCTGCGCCGTCAGGTCGAACTCGTCGAGGCAACGATTCTGGCTGAGCTTAAAAATGCATTGGATATCCGACACCCGCAGATCGATGCACTGAATCATGGGTGTCAGCGCGGCAACGTAGCCCGCCGGCAGACTGTCGAAACGGTGCGCTGGACTGGTCTCGAAGGTGTTCTTCAGCAGCGCGAGATGCTCGATCAGCACATCGTCGCCAGGAAAGTGGATCTCGCCGCGGACATGCACCGCCATGTAGTTCCAAGTACCGCCGAAGCTAGGCGTCAGCTGCCAACTGCCGAGTATCGGTGCGTCCGGCCCGATGAAGCTGGCGAAAATGGACGGCGATCGTTGCAGCGCCCGCCCGTGATCGGAGTCGCGCATTACGTGGCCGCGCAGCACCAGCGCATCGCCCCAATCGTGGATCAACAATGGCAGGTGCGTGGCAGCCACATTGGCGCCGTCGAAAGCCACCAACGTCGCTAACGGGTAGCGCTCGATGAACTCGCGGATTTGTGCGCGGTCGCTGACGTGGAAACGTGAATCGGCGTACATCGGATGGTCTCCGTGCGACGCCCGGTCGGCATCGCTTCATCGCAAGATACGCAATAGGGATCGCGATCCGACATTCGTGCGTTCGATCCGATGCAAGCGCGGCATGGTCAAGCGCCGGATTCCGGCTCACCGCGCTTGTCCCCTCGACCGCGCTCAGGGCACGCCGCGCGGCCGGCGGGTGGTCACGCCGCCGCAGCGGGCGGCGTGCTGCTGAACGGTAGGGCGCTACCCGCCTGTCGGCGTTGTTTCCGCGTACTGATAGGCCATCGCCGCTGTGCGGGGTAGGAAATCGCAGGGTCAACCATGCTTCGGCACAGCTGCACGCCTCATGCGTTGGGTCGGCTGCGTGTGCGCATGCTCCGGCGGATCACTTTCTGAGCTGGCGACGATTAGCTCCAGGTGTCCGGCCCGTCGATGTGCGTGCGTGTCTTGAGGCTGCGATTCGATCACCAACCGCGAGCGAAAATGGCGCAAGGCGAGCGGCCTCGCGATATCGGCCAACGATTCCGGTAGCGCCAGATCATGGCGATTTTCCCGAATCGAACGAATCACGTTGAGCTTTCGGTGGCAGACGCCGAATTGCGGCCCGTTCCACGCGCAGCAGCGCAAGGGAGGCAAACAGAGCTCAACGCAGCGTGCTCGAACTCATCCGCGCCAGCGATCCTGGCGATCTACCAGCGGACAGGCAGCCACAAGCTCCGGGTCCACGTCGGGCTTGGCCGTGTCCATCACAAAGCATTCGCCCAACACCGAGCAGTAACACGCGCGCACGCTCACTTTGAAGCGCTCCTCATTGATGCGTTGCCACACTTCCGGCGGATTTTTTTCGCGGCGAATACGAGGAAAGATCCACTTTCGCCGACTTTCAGCACGCCTTCCACGGACGAGGTCACCGTGGCCAAGTTCTTGCCTTTGCCATCACAGCAATGGCTCAACAAGGCCCCCGCATTCGCTTGTGGCTCGCCTTGGTACAGCAATTGAAAGGTCTGGATGCGGGCCGGGCCGACGCCTGCGTTTGCGATGGAAAAGTTGATCACGTCGTCGCCATTTGCATCGCGGTTGCCGGTTCCATATTGCACATAAGGCCAAGTGCTGGCGGCGAGCAAGCGTTCCTGGGTGCGATTGGAACTCACCGCAACGCCCAGGGACACGGCCGAGATCAACACCGCGCCAACACTCAAAACAACGTCATGCCGATTGCTCATTCAGAGGCCCCATCTGCGAATAGGCCATATTGGATGCGGCGGGAGCATGCCAGGGTTTGAAGTGCCGGATGGAAGCACGCTTCGAATACGCCGCCTCATTCGTGGCCTGCGGTTCAAGCGCGACTTCGGTGTGCCGGAGGACTCGGCCCAGACCCACTTCACCGATCCGCAGAGCTGGAACATGAAGCAGCCCGACGCTGGCTTTGAGCACAACTGCCGCGCGTAGACGGGAGTGGATGCCGAGTGTCAGATCATCGTGGCGACAGAGCTGACCGATCGCGCTGCCGACAGCGGGCTGTTGCCGGCGATGGTGGAAGCGATGAGCGCGTGCTGGGCGCGTTGCCCGGCTGAGGCTATCGGTCCTCTGTTTCTTCTGCCACGCAGACTCCTAGCGGCGCGCTTCATTCTCGATATAGCGGTATTCCTCGGCTTGCACTGCGACGCTGAATTCGCCGTCGCTGCCGGCAACCGAGGCAAGTTGCAGTCCACGTATGCGCTGGACCGGGACGATGTCCGCGTAGTCGCGGAAAAACGCCTGCAAGGCCGCAGTCCTGCCGCGCAATGCAAAGCGGAGTTCGCGGCTGGCGTAGAAATCGCGCAGGTTTTCGCCGCTACGTGTCATGCCGTCCAGCACCAGGCCGTGGCGCTGGGCGAGTACCTGCAAGCCGCTGTCGACTTCGGCATCGGCGAACTGCCCCGGCAGAAGCTGCTGCAACACGGCAATATCCTTGCGCACCGCAGCGACTTCTTGTGCGTAGGACTCGCGGTCGGACAGCTGCCGCCGGCGCAGGTCTATGGTTTCGTCGAGCCAGTTGACCGCAGCTTCGCCGCGCTCGACCTGGTCCAGCGTGCCGGACAGTAGCCAGGAGCCCAGTCCTGTGCCGGCGAACAGCGCGCTGACGATGATGATCCAGCGGCTCCGCGATGGGGCAGCACCTGAGCTTGCCTTCATTGGGTTGCCTCCGCCCTCGTCGCTGCCGGGAATCGTGCCGGATCGATCCGTGCACCCAGGGTGATGTTTCCTGCAGCGTCGGGGGTGATGGGGGCGGCTTCGGAAAAGCCCGCGCGGGTCATCTGCTCCAGGGTTTTTGCTGCTGTTTCCGCATCAGCGTTGGTCAGTTGCAACGACAGCCGTGTGTCGTCGACATCGAGTGCGACCAGGCGTGCATTGGCTGGAATCTGCGTCGTCAATGCCAGCGCAGCATGAAGCCCGTGCTGCCGCTGTTGCAGTACTTCGGTGACTTGCTTGCGCGACAGCATCTGGCCGCGCAATTGTTCGAGATGGCCAATCGGGGCCAGCTCCGCGTCCAGTTCCCTGAGCCGGCTTTCGAGTGCGCTGACCTCATTGGCGAGCTGCCGTTCGCGGTTGAAGAAATACAGTGTGGCCGCAGCGAGCGGCAGCAATGCTGCCGCAAATGCCAGCGCCGTCAGCAGGAAAGTCGAATGGCGGCGTGCCGCTGCATTCATCGAAGTGGCTCCGGTGTGGTTGTAGCGGCGCAGGGGCTGCCGCGGTCGGCCGCGGCTGGGCCTGTGCGATAGCCGAGAATCTGTGTGTGGTCCGCCGACAGCGTGACTTTCTCGCTGATACGCTGGCCGTCGGCAAATTCCGTCACGAACCAGGCCGCAGTGCGCGCCGGGTCGGCCAGTGGTTCGAGTGTGATGGTTTTGCGGCAGAGTACGGTGCTGTTACTGCGGCGTGCAGCGCGAATACGCTGTGACCAGGCTTCGCGGTCCAGTCCTTCGCGCAATGCCGTGCCGGTCTGTGCCCAGGCTTCGGCGTAGCGGGCCGTGTCGACCAGCGCCAGCCATTCCCGCGCGCGTGCTGCAGCGGTTGAGGTATCTGCTGCTGCCATATCGGTGCAGAGCAACAGTACGGATAGCGCGAACCAACTTTTCATGTCGTGTCCAAATCGGGCAGCAGCTTGCCCGGGTTGAGTATGCCATCGGGGTCGAACTGCGCCTTGATGCGGCGCATAAGCGCCAGCGTCACCGGGGCTAGCGCACGCGGCAGGAATTCGCGCTTGACCAGCCCTATGCCGTGCTCACCGGACAGGGTGCCGTCCAGGCCCAGTACGAGGTCGAATACGGCGGCGAGACAGTGCGGCGCCGCGGCTGCCTGGGCGCTGTCTTCCGGCCGGTACAGCAGGTTGACGTGGATATTGCCGTTACCTGCGTGTCCAAAATTTACAATGGGTATTCCGTGTTTATTGGAAATATCCCTTAGTCCTCCTATCAGCTCAGGCAGGCGGCTGACCGGAACGACCACGTCCTCATTGATTTTCATGGGTGCGATTGCACGCAGGGCCGGCGACAGCGCCCTGCGCGCGGCCCAGAGCTTTTCGACTTCAGCTGCGTCGTTCGCCGCATGCCATTCGATGAGCCCTTCGCCACGCGCCGCGGCGGCCACGGCCTCGACCGCGGGCGGCAGATAGTCTGCTTCACCATCGACTTCTATCAGCAGCATGGCGCCGGCCAGCGGGATATGCTCACCGCCATGCTTGCGCGCAAGGCGCAGGGCCTCGTCGTCGAGAAATTCGAGCGCGCAGGGCGTCACCGGTTGCGCCATGATGCGTGATACGGCTGCGGCGGCGGCGGTGATGTCGACATAGGTCGCGCGCAGCACGCGCTTGTGCGCCGGCAGCGGCGTCAGTTTCAGTGTCGCTTCGGTAATCAGGGCCAACGTGCCCTCGGCACCGATCAGTAGGCGGGTAAGGTCGTATCCGGTCGCGCCCTTGCTGGTGTAGTAGCCGGCGCGGAAGGCTTCGCCGCTGCCTGCGACGGCCTGCAGGCCCAGCGTGTTCTCGCGCGGCGCGCCGTATTTCACGGCCCGCGGACCGGCGGAGTTGCAGGCGAGGTTGCCACCAATGCTGCAGTAGGCGCTTGAGGTGGGGTCGGGCGGCCAGAAGAAACCCAGTGGCTTCAATGCGGCCTGCAGATCGCCGTTGAGCACGCCCGGCTCGACGACGGCGTAGCGATTGGCCGTGTCGATGCGCAGGATGCGATTCATGCGTTCGAAGGAAACGACGATGCCGCCGTGGACAGGCACCGTCGCGCCGGTCGTGTTCGTGCCGCGGCCGCGGGCGATCAGCGGTGTCTGTGTTTCCCGGCAAACCTGTACCAGTGCGACGACTTGTGCATGGGTGGTCGGAAAAACGACCGCATCAGGCTGGGCCTGGCGGCGTGAATTGTCGTAGCCGTAGACCAGGCATTGCGCGGGCTCCGTGCTCAGTGCGCCGGGAAAAATGGCGGCAAGCGAATCGAGCAGAGTCGGTGCCAGCAGCATGGCTTAGTCCTGGTATTCGAGCACGCGCACGACTTTCTCGACACTGGCCACATTGCGCGCCACTTCAGCGACCCGGTCGGCTTCCTCGCGCGTGAGCAGGCCCATGAGATAGACCGTGCGATGCACCGTGGTGATGTTCACCCGGGTTGGATCGAAATCGGGCAGGTTGACGATATCGAGCAGTGCCGTCTTTACATGCGCGGTAATGGTGTTGTCGCGGCGCTGCGACAGAAAACCCTCGGGCTCGCGCACTTCGATTTCGTTGACCAGGCGGCGCACGCCTTCGTAGCCGGCTACGCGCTGTTCGGCGCGTTGCTTGAGTTCTTCGCTGCGCACCTCGCCGGCGAGCAGCATCACGCCGTTGTAGACCACGATGGAGACGTTGTTTTTCAGCGCCAGTTCTTTGTCCTTGTTGAAATTGTCATAGGCCGTCGCCTGGATGTTGCGGTCGCTGATGACCGTGGTCCAACTGCGGCGATCATGGCCGACGCCGGCGGCCGTGCCGCCAACTACGGCGGCGACGCAACCCGACAGCAGCGCCATCGATGCGATTAGCGCAGCAAGGCGCAGGGGGAGGCGATAGGGGGGGCGGCTCATAGTTTTTTCTCGTGAATCGCTGAACAAGTCAGAGCTGGGTTTCCGGTGCAACGACAGGCTGCGAAACTGCCGCGCATCAGTCACCGGCATGCTGCTATCCCTGCAGCGCTGCGCACTGTCACGGCTGCAGCGAGCTGTTTTTTCGATGGCAGACGGACGCTCACCCTACTCATCCTGGACAACGGCTTCAAACTCGGAGCAGGCATCGGGCATCCATGGGCTCAGAAGGCCTCGAAAGCGCCGCGTATCCAGTCACAGCTGGCTTGGCCGGCGCTGCCGCCGAACGCCACGCTGTCAAAGCGGCAGGGAGAATGGGCAAAGGCCGGATGGGCGGCCAGAAATAGCTGTGCACTGTGGATCAGGCGGCGGCGCTTGCTCACGCCTATGGACTCTGTTCCGTCAGCGACGGAGGCGGCGTTGCGGTAGCGCACTTCTACGAAAACCAGTGTCGCTCCATCACGCATGACGAGATCGAGTTCGCCGTAGCGGCACTGCCAGTTGCGTGCGACCAGGCACAGTCCGGCACGCTCGAGCTCGGCTTGCGCAGTCTGTTCCCAGATGGCACCTACCGAGCGCATCAGGGCGTCCGGCCGTCACCCAGGGTCAGGCCCGCTACCGGCCGCGCAACGCCGTTTTCAAAGCGCACCCAGGTCAGCAGCCTGTGCACACGCCCGAAGGTGTCGGAAGCAAGCTGCCCGGTCGCTCCGGGCAGATAGCTGTCCGGATGCGTGCCCAGCCAGTCCATGTAGGGCATCAGCGCATAGGCGTCGAGGCCAAGGGCGAACAGGCGGGCGCCGGTACCGCGCGCGGAGTCTATGCCACGCACGATCTGGTCGCGCGGCGGCAGGCCGGCATTGGCATCGAACAGCCACGGCGCGTCGCAGAACTCCAGGCCATCAAGGTCGCGATCGAGGCCTGCGTTCAGTGTTCCGGAATAGACGTGTGAACTCGCCAGCACCGGCACGGTCACGCCGGCGAGCTTGAGTTGCGGCATCAGGAGCCGTGCCTGCTGCGGGCGCATGCTGATGAACACGGCTGCGTTCGATGCTGTAGCAAAAGCGCCCACGGCCTGGCGGATGGCGCCGGAATAGTTGACTTCGCCCTCCTTGAGGCGCGCTTCGCCGACCACCGCGCCACCCAGGCTTTCAAACTGGGCACGGAATGCGAGCGCGGCGCGTTCGGCCCAGTCGTCGGTGGCAGCTATTACGGCGGCCTCCTTGATCCCCACGGAGGCCATGCGTTCGGCGGCCTGGGCGCCTTCGCTGTCGGGCAGCAGGCCGAAGGCGATGCTGCCGGCTGGTGGCGTCGCGCCGTTGTCAGCCTGATTCAGCGCCAGCACGGGAACACGCAGTTCATTCTGTTCAAACAGCAGGCCGACAGCTTCGCGCGTCAAGGGGCCGACAACGCGATCAGCGCCTTCGTCGACGGCGCGGCGGTAGGCGGCAAGGGCGTCTTCCGCGCTTTGTCCACTATCATAAATTTTCACTTCACCGCGTTCCGGGCCGGGGTTGCGGTCGTTGAACCAGGCGGCAAAAAAGCCGTCGCGTATGGCGGCGGCGGCGTTCCTGAGCGCCCCGCTGGACGGCAGCAGCAGCGCAACGCGCCGCGCCGCCTGATGACCTTCACGCGCCCACTGGTTGTTGCCGCCCTGCTGCAGAGTGCCGACAGGCCGGCTCGGCCGCTGCAGCGCCAGCGGCAGGGTCTGTCCTTGTTTGCGCAGGGCGCGTTCGATCCAGGGACGCAGCATGTCGTTGCCCGGCAGTGCGATACCGCGCTGTTTCAGTGTGGCCGCATCGAGCGTGGCCAGCGTGTCGATGATTTCGCGCCGGTTGCTCTCGCGGTCGGCTCCGGTCAAGGAGCGGTCAAGCACGGCGCGTGTGCGTGCAGCGGCGAAGCGGTCGCCCGCGGCCCGTTGCGCGCGTGCCGTCAGTTCGAGACGGCGCAGCACCAGCGCCGGTGGCAGCGCGGCATCCGGCAAGGCCAGCAGGGCCAGCGCTTCTTCAGCTTGCTCTCGGCTCAGCGCGAACTCGGCGCTGAGCAGGTCGTAGCGATAGGCATCCTCGCCGGCCAGGCGCTTGCGCCTCACCTCCGACAGCACCTCGGCTGCGGCGGCGAGATCACCTTCTTCGCGCAGGGATTCGGCGGCGCGGAGCCGGTAGTGACCGCGTGCGCCCGAGTCGGATTTCGCAAGCTCCAGGTAGGCATTGGCCGCCGCGCGGAAGTCGCCGCGCTCGTAGAGCGTGTCGGCGGCCACGGTCTGAGCACCGCGGGAGGGTGCCGTATCCATGGTCGCGCAGCCGCCCAACAACGACAGTAGCAGGCAGAGCGAAGCTCCTCGCAGGTTCACAGGCATGACCGCATCCGTAACACCGGGTAATGCTGCGATCATAGCGGATAGTGAAGGCGCGCCCGTGCGCGGCCGCGGAGGACAGCATGACGCAACAGCAGGCCGGAAGGCTCTGGGTAGTCGCCACGCCGATCGGCAATCTGGATGATCTCTCGCTGCGCGCACAGGAAACGCTAAAGCGGGTTGCGCTGATTGCGGCCGAAGACACGCGGCACAGCGCGCCGCTGCTTGCGCGCTACGGCATCAGCACCCGTCTGGTCGCCTTGCACGAGCACAACGAACGTGACGAAGCGCAGCGCCTGGTCGGACGCCTGGCCGAGGGCGAGGAAATCGCGCTGATCTCCGATGCAGGCACGCCGCTGATCAGTGATCCCGGCTTTCGCCTGGTGCGTGCCGCGCGCGCGGCCGGCATAGCGGTATCGCCGGTGCCCGGTGCCTGCGCCGCGATAGCCGCGCTCTCGATCGCCGGACTGCCCAGCGATCGCTTCGTCTTCGAGGGATTTCTGCCGGCCAAGTCCGGCGCGCGGCGCGAACGCCTGGCGGAACTCGCCGCGGAAACCCGTACGCTGGTGTTCTATGAGTCCAGCCATCGCGTACGCGAATGCGTGGCCGACATGGTGCTCGCCTTCGGTGCGACGCGAGCCGCCGTATTGGCGCGAGAACTGACCAAGTTGTTCGAGACCGTCATCGATGGCGACCTCGCAACCCTGGCCGAGCGCATCACGGCCGACGCAAACCAGGAGCGTGGTGAATTCGTGCTGCTGGTCGGCGGCCGCCCCGATGACGAGGACGCCCGCCTGGCCGAGGGGCGGCGTGTATTTGCCCTGCTGCGCGAGGAACTGCCGCCGGCGCGCGCGGCCAAACTGGCCGCAGCCATCACCGGTGCGGCGCGCAAGGCGTTGTACAAGGGCGACTAACACGGCGACGCAACGGCTGCGTCCGGTGAGCCCAAGACTGTCGCGTCGCTCTACGCGCACCTGGTCGGAAGCCACCGTGCTGACACCGGTAGGCATCTCCCCTAGAATCCGTCGCGGAGTCGGCCGGACAGTCGCGTCGCAGTGATGCGCCGAGGAAAGTCCGGGCTCCACAGGGCAAGGTGCCAGGTAACGCCTGGGCGGCGCGAGCCGACGGCCAGTGCAACAGAAAGCAAACCGCCGAACGCTGCCGGCAACGGCAGGCGTGGTAAGGGTGAAACGGTGCGGTAAGAGCGCACCGCCTGCGGGGTCAACGCCGCAGGGCACGGTAAACCCCACCTGGAGCAAGACCGAATAGGGGAACCATGACGCGGCCCGCGTCGTTCCCGGGTTGGTTGCTTGAGCCTGATGGCGACGTCAGGCCTAGAGGAATGACTGTCGTCCCGCAAGGGATACAGGACCCGGCTTACAGGCCGACTCCGCACACGCGCAGGCGTTGAAGGAGAGTGGTGAAAGGCGCGGCGGCAACGCGGCGGCTTTCACCACTTTCCTTCGGCGTTCTGCGCGTTCTCGTTGGCGGGGTCGAAGACGGCAGATGGCGTCGCCGCCTACGCCGGTTTCGTGTCGAACAGCACGGCGCGTTCGGCCTCGTCGAGCGGGCGCTTGCGCGCATAGCTGTCGGCGACATCGGCATACGCGCGCTGCGTGGCCGGACGTGCACGGATCGTCTCGAACCAGCGCTGCAGGTGCGGGAAGTCGGCGAGATCCTGCGCGTGCGCGCGGTGCGGCACGATCCACGGATAGCAGGCCATGTCGGCGATGCTGTAGTCGCCGGCGACGAATTCACGATCAGCCAAGCGCTGGTTGAGCACGCCGTAGAGCCGCGCGGTCTCGCGCGTGTAGCGGTCGATCGCATACGGCACCGGTTCCGGCGCATAGACGCGGAAATGCCCGTTCTGCCCGGCCATCGGGCCGAGTCCGCCGACCTGCCAGTACAGCCACTGCATGGCATCGAAGCGGCCGCGCAGGTCGTCGGGCAGGAAGCGGCCGGATTTCTCCGCGAGGTATTGCAGGATCGCGCCGGATTCGAACAGGCGGACCGTGTCGCCGCCATCGGCCGGTGCGCTGTCGATCAGTGCCGGAATCCGGTTGTTCGGCGCGAACGCGAGGAACTCGGGCCTGAACTGTTCGCCCTTGCCGATATCGACCGGCACGAGGCGGTACTCGAGA
>JAEUPP010000004.1 GCA_016790075.1 Rhodanobacteraceae bacterium
CTATCTCTGCCATGTCTTCACCCACCTGCCGCGCGCTCAGTCGCTCACCGACTTTGAGGCTCTCTTGCCTTGGCGCGTCTCTGCTACGGATCTCAACAGAGTAGTTGATGCTTGAGTAGATGTAGGTTGCGGAGCGCTTACACTGGTCTGCCGAGCATCGGATATGGGCCTGATTTAAAACCGTCCATTCTCCGGAGTTGTGCAGCGACGAATTGCGAGAGGACGCTAATCGATGTTGTTAAGCCATGAATACCATTGTTCTGTTAATTGATCGCGAGGATGCTTGGTCGCCAGAGACGTGGGCAAAAGCAGCCGGTGGGAAGCTCGTCGGTGATAGGCAGATCACAATTGATCAGGAATCTGATTGGCTTTCGATCGTTCGCGACGATCAAGTGCTTAACGATTTCGACGAAGAGGAACGCGACCGCTTGGGCGAGTTGGTTGGTGAGCCTATCGTGTACTTAATCGAATGGAAGGGAGGCGAACTTGTCGAACACCTTTTGCGGTCTATACCGCCTGCTACTCGCGCCGCTGTTGATAACGACCACGGACTCCTCGTGCTCGTCCATCAGCTAGTTGGAAAACTGATTGGCTCGTGGATAAAAGCCACCTCGCTGCTTTTGTGAAGCCCGCCCCAGCCACAGAAACGTTGAGGTGTTCCCGTCGCCTTCTTGCTCCCCTCCCAGGCTTCCGCCGGTGTCCGGCCGCGCAGATGCTGATGCGGGCGGACGTGGTTGTACCAGCAGCGGAACTCAATGAGCTTCCGCTGCAGATCCTGCGTGCTGACGATGCAGACACGATCGAGCTGCTGCTTCAACGTACCGAACAAGCGCTCAATGCGCCCATTCTGCCAGGGGCAATGCGGCGCTATCCGCTGCAGCTCGATCCCCAGCAAGCGCAGCGCGAATCGCATGCGGCGCGATACAAAACACGCCTCATTGTCCACCCGTATGCGTCGTGGCAATCCAGAGCAGCGGAATAGGGCGATCAGCGTCAGCAGTATCGTCAGACTGCGTTTAACCGCCAGTTCGCGCAGCGCCAGCAAGGCCCGGCTGCCGTGATCGAGCACACCCAGGATCATACGCTGCCGTCCGTCGAGTTCCGCCTTGCCGGTCAGATCCATGGCCCAGGTGCGATTGATGGGCATCTCCCGTGGTACACGATGCTTGATGGTTTGGCGCAAGTTGACGCTCTCGGACTGATGCCGGCGCAGAACCTGCGCTACATAACTCTTGCTGACACTGACCCGGCGATTGGCAAATTGCCGGTTGAATACCTCGGCGATCACCCGGCAGCCCAGCTGCGGTGAGAGTGCCTTGAAGCGGATCACTTCCCGCCGAACCCAGTCGGGCTTGCGTTGGCTGCGCGTGGCAGTGCCGGCACCGCCATCGCTTGCAACGCCACGGCGATGTCGCGTGCTGTACCGATGGCCACGCCAGCCAGCCATCCATCCAAACTGCACCGATCACGCCGATGGCGAACAACAGCACGAAGAAGATTGGCATGCGGCAAGGGTTCGGCGCTATCGAAACCCGGATCGACGCCTGACCCTGAGCCGTACGGATGGCCGCAACGGCCTGCCGCTGGCGCCAGCCACCCGGTCCAGCCTGCGCCCGTGCACGCCGTGTTCGGCCAGCGACGAGTTCTATGCGTCGAGTTACCAGTCCACGGTCAGTGACGGCGCGCCCAGCCAGCGCATCTGGTTCGACCTGCTGGGTCGGGAAGTCAAACGCGCCAGTCGCGGCTTTGACGGTCGCTGGGTCAACGTGGCCACGCGCTATGACACGGCTGGCACCGTACGCGAGACCTCGGCCCCGTACTTCAGCGGTGAGACGCCGCTGTTCACTCAACTGACCTACGACCGCCTGGGCCGGTTGTTGACCAAACGCGCGCCC
>JAEUPP010000006.1 GCA_016790075.1 Rhodanobacteraceae bacterium
GGCCGATGCAGCGCCGACGCCGACACGAATGACCGGCAACTCGGGAATGAGGTCGATGCCGGGCTCCTGTTCGCGCGATACGCAGGTCGCCGAAGCCACCGCGACTTCCTGGGTGTCCGCATCCCGGACGACGATGGACCAGGTCGCGTTCGCGCAGAAAGGTAGCGCCAACAGTAGCAGGCAGCCTAACCGCCTTGTCATCGACAGATTCATGAGGTCCTCTACTTTGCTAATGCTGGAATTGGCAACGGTTGCTTGCAGCATGCAGCGGCAAGTCGGGGGAGACCGTGACAGCAGGCCATAACTGTGCTGTTCGAGCCTACCTTCACCCGTCACGGCAAAAACGTGACATGGCTCAGGGAAGCCAGCCCTTGGCGGAAAAGAGAAGGCCCCGCAAGCGGGGCCTTCGAGGCACAGCACCAAGGTAATCAGCGGATCAGCCAGCTTTCTTGGCCTCGCCGGCTTTCAGTGTTTCCGTAGTGATATGGATCTTTACCTCGTCGCTGACATTGGGCACGTAGGCACCCATGCCGAAGTCCGAGCGCTTGATCGTGGTCCAGGCATCAAAGCCGGCTGCCGGTTTCTTCGCCATTGGATGCTCGCCGACCTTGTTGACGGTCACGTCGAGCACGGTCGACTTGGTTACCCCGTGGATGGTCAGGTCGCCAGTGACCTTGAGTTTGTTGTCGCCGGCCTTCTCGACCTTGGTGCTCTTGAATGTCGCTGCCGGGAACTTGGCCAGATCGAAGAAATCGGCGCTGCGCAGGTGCTGGTCGAACTTGGTCACGTCAGTGCGCAGGCTGTCGATCGGGATAGTGACCGAGACCGAGGATTTGGTCAGGTCGGCGGTATCGAGCAGCAGCTCACCTTCGATCGCAGCGAAGCGGGCAGAGGGATTGGACAGACCCATGTGTGTCCACGAAAACACGACATTGGTGTGGCTGCCGTCGAATTCGTACTTGTCGGCAGCGACTGCCGTCAGCGAAGCAGTGACGAGGGTGGCGGCCAGGGCGAGCTTGCGAAACATAGGTAAACCTCCGGGTTGGTGGGGCGGGGCTCAGGCGATACGGCAAACCTGGTCGAACGTGAAGCGTGGATTGCGCGGTTTCAATGTTGCCGGGTTGCCATACCCGATATTGACGAGGAAGTTCGACTTGACCTGCGTGTCAGCAAAAAACAGCTCGTCGGCGAGCGCCGAGTTGAAGCCAGACATGGGGCCGCAGTCCAGGCCCAGTGCACGCGCGGCGATAATCAGGTAGGCGCCTTGCAGCGACGCGTTGCGGAAAGCCGTGTTCCGGATCACCTCGGGTTTGCCTTCAAACCACGAGCGGGCGCCGGTGTTCGGGAACAGCAGGTCCATATGCTCATAAAAGGCGTGGTCGCTACCGATCAATGCCGTAACCGGGGCTGCCATCGTCGACGCCACATTGCCCTCGTCAAGGGTGCGGCGCAGCAAGGCTTTGGCTTCGGGCGAGCGGATGAACACGATGCGCGCAGGGGAACAGTTCGCGCTGGTCGGGGCCATCTTGGCCAGGTCATAGAGTTGTACCAGCTGGGCGTCCGTCACAGGCTGGTCCAGCCAGGCCTGAGCGGAGCCGCGAAAGGTGCGGGCATCGTTGAACAGCTGAGCTAGCGCGGTGGCGGCAATCGGGGTTTGCGGCATGGGTCTTCCTGGCGGGCTACCGCGGCTGTCCTGAGGACGCGCAGTTTAGGTTGAGGGTAAAGAGGGGGTCATTGTGCCCGCCGAAAACAGATTGGTGAATCGCGCTCTACAATGCCGGCCTTTCGTGCAGTTGCTGACCATGCCGGAAACAGCCACAACTTGCTGGGTGATCACCGACGGAGCCGCGGGCAATGAGCGGCAGGCGCTGGCACTGGCTGGGCGGCTGGCGGGAGCGGTGCGCGTATGGCAGCTGGAGCCCTGTGCGCCCTGGTCCTGGCTTGCGCCAAGCCTGTTGCTGGGCGCCCGCCTGGCCCTGCCGGCGCCACAACGCATGCAGTTCAGTGCGCCCTGGCCGGCTATCGCAATAGGCTGTGGGCGCAGTGCCGCACTGTTCACGCGGGCGCTACGCCGCTGGAGTGGTGGGCGCACGTTTACACTGCAGATACTCAATCCGCGCATTGCGCCTTCGGCCTACGATCTGGTTGTCGCGCCGCAGCACGACAGGCTGGCCGGGTCCAACGTGATTTCGACCTTGGGATCCCTGAACCCTGTCGATGACAACTGGCTCGCGGATGGCGCGGCGGCGTTCCCCGATCTCGCTGCTCTGCCGATGCCGCGCCGCGCTGTGCTGATAGGGGCGAACCATCGTGATGTCGCAATCGACACCCAGTACTGCGTGGCGCTGGTCGAGGCGCTGGCCAGGCAGTACGAGCGTCACGGCGGTAGCTTTCTGGTGACCACATCGCGCCGTACACCGGCCTTGCTGGCCGAATACCTGCGCAGTGCGTTCGCCCGCTTTCCCGGGGTGTTCTGGAGTGGCGTTCAGGACGGGCCGAATCCGTACGCAGGATTTCTCGCCCATGCCCAGTCGATTTTCGTCACCCCTGATTCGGTCAATATGCTGTCGGAAGCCTGTGCGGTTGGCGTGCCGGTGTATAGCTGGTGGGCGCAGCCGGCACGCGGCAAGCTGGCACGATTCCACGCGGCGCTGGTGCAAAGCGGCCAGTTGCGCTTGCTTGGCCAGCAAGCACCGGAGCACAAACCCCCACCGCTGCGCGAGACCGCAGCGGTTGCGGTCGAAGTCGCACGACGCTGGCGTGTGTTTCGCGATAGTGGCCAGGTTATTGATTGACCGTCGCCATTCTTACTTTTTCCGGTTGTCCCACAAGGAAATGAGTTCCCTTTCCCGTTCAGCGCTGATGCCGGCGCGCAACCTGGCCTGGCGCTCGGCCGGCTGCTCCCGCCACCAGGCCAAAGTGTCGGCCGCGGTCGTCGCCAGCGGGCGGAACGAGAGTCCGTGCTGGCGTGCGCGGGTGATGCTGCGCCGGGCGAAGCCGGCCGAGTCGCCTTCGCCTGGAACAAAGACTGGCATATCGCTCCATGCAGCCACCTGCTGCGCCTCCAGAAACTCCGTATCGACCCAGGTGAATTCGGCCGTGGATTTCAGCGCTGCGCGAATGCCGTGCAGCATTTCGCGCATGGTCAAGGTTTTTGCTGGGCCGATTGCATTAAAGGCGCCGGATGCGCGCTGCTCGGCCATGCGTATGGTCCATTCGGCCAGATCGCGCGCGTCAATGAACTGCACGGGGTCCGTGCCGCTGCCGGGGGCGAGCACCACGCCGCCGCGCGCGATACGCACTGGCCAGTAGGTGTAGCGATCGGTCTCGTCGCCCGGACCAACGATAAGCCCGGGCCGGATCAATGTGCAGCGATCACCAAACCAGTGCGTCACTTCCTGCTCACAACGTGCCTTGAGAGGTCCGTACAGCGCCATGTTCGCGCGCAGCGTTTCCTGGGTTTCCTGCATCGCATCGGTGCCTTCGTAGCGCGCGAGAGGGGCGTTTTCGACGGCACCGGGTGTGTCGTTGGTGGCATAGACCGAGACTGTCGACAGGAAGATGTAGTGGCCGACCTTGCCCTTGAGGCGTTGGCCTGCATCACGTATCCAGAATGGCAAGGTAGTGGGATTGTCGATGCAGACATCCCATTCACGTCCTTCCAGTGCGGCGAGATCGCCGGTATTGCGGTCACCCTGGAGTTCCTCGACCTCGCCTGGCCATTGCCTGGGCTTGCGCCCACGGTTGAACAAGGTCAGTTTGTGCCCGCGTGAGAGTGCGTAGTGCACCTGATGCGGCCCAATGAAGCCGGTGCCGCCGAGTATCAGTATGCGCAGCGAGGGCGTTGCGGCCTGCGCCGCGGGCAAGATTCGGCCTGCCGTCCACGCGGCGGTCGTTGCGGCAGCCAGTTGCAACCAGCGACGTCGGTCCATCAGGGGCGTGCTCCGGCGTTGACGAGCAGAGTGGCGGCAATAGTGCCACCGGGACGCTGCGGCGCGAGACGCGCATGGCGCCGGCCCAGCCAGAGCGCGACGGCGAGCCAGGCAGCGGACAGTGGCACGGCTGCAGCGGCGATGCCCGCGAGGCTCAGTCCCAGCGCGGCGAGCGCGGTATAGGTCCAGGCACCGAGCTGGTCGCCGAAGCGGAATACGAAGGTGTCGACAAAATTTTTTGCCTTGTACTTTTCTTCGCGGCTAAGCGGTACATACAGCACTTCGCGCGCTGGCCGCGACAGGGCGAAATCGCCGGTGCGGCGTAGCACCTGCAGCAGGACCACCAGCGACAACAGCGGAGCTGCGGCCAGCGCGAGGAAGCCGACGAGGGACAGCAGCGGCAGCAGTACCAGTACTGCGCCGACACCGACCTTATCGATGAGCCGGCCGGTCAGTACCAGCTGCACGATCAGGGTCAACCCGTTGACCCAGACATCGACACGGGCGAAATAGGCGGTGCGCGCGGCGCGGTCGGCAATTTCGCGCGCAACGATTTCCGCCTGCAGGAAATACAGAAACGCCGAGCCCACGGTAAACAGCAGCATGAATAACGCGATAGCGATCAGATACGGCGAGCGCAGCACGCCCGAAACGCCGGCCCAGGCATTGCCGCCGATAATCTCCTGTTCGATGCGCGCCTGGGTTTCGCCGCGAGCAGCGACGTGACGGCTCAGCGCGTACATGGCGCGCAGCCCGGCTTCAAGCAGCAGCGCGGAGACAAACAGCAAGGGTACATGGCCAAATAGCTGCACCAGCCAGCCCGTCAGCAGTCCGCCCGCAATGCCGCCCAATGTGCCACCGGCGCCGATCACGCCGTAGAGCCGGCGCGCCTGAGTGGTCTGGAATACATCGGCCATGACCGCCCAGAACAGTGATACGGCGAATACCGCGAACACGCTGGTCCAGACGAAGAACATCCGGCCGATCCAGGTCTGCACCGATGCGGGCGCATAGACCATGGCGGCGGCAAACACGACCAGGCAGAGAATGAGCCCGCGATAGGCCCAGGTGACGAAGCGCCGTCGCGGCAACCGTGCAACTAGCTTTGAGAACAACGGGCTCACGATCAGGGTCGTCAGCAGGGTGCCAAGGAACAGCCAGGGCAGATGGTTGACGCCGCCGGTCACGCCCATCTCGTCGCGGATCGGGCGCAGCACATAGTAGGCAGCCAGCACGCAGAAAAAATAGGCGAACGCGAACGCCAGCGGCAGCTGCTCGTCGCGGCGCACGCTGAACAAGGCCTGCAGCAACCCTTCGTCGTCACGTGGATCGGTGTCGGCGGATCCGGGGCGAGTACCCATGACGGCGGCCTCTTGCGCGCCCTCAGGCGCGATCGTGGCCTGGATTAGGGAAGTCGCGCAGCCGGTTCACCTGTGAAAGAAGTCAGGGCAGGCCGCGGGAACTCGTCGTAACACGGCGTGGCGTGGCAGGATCGCGCTGAACGGAAAATCACGCTGCCGCTCCCGGCGTACATAGGGGGCGGCGGCCAACGCCGAATACCGGTCCATTCTGAGGCCAACTATGTCTTCTGCCTTGTTGAGTCAGCTCTACCCGGCCCATCTGGCCACGCTGCAAAGCCGTGCGGATGCGGCGCTGGCGCGTGGCGGCTTTGACCATCTGGTAATCGCAGCGGGTCAGCTGCATTACCCGTTCCTGGACGACCTGCCGTATCCGTTTCAGGTCAATCCGCATTTCAAGCACTGGCTGCCGGTAACCCGGGCGCCGGGTTCGTGGATCGTGGTTACGCCCGGAAAACGGCCCATGCTGATCTACCTGCAGCCGCACGACTATTGGCATGTCGTGCCGGAAGTGCCGGCCGGGTATTGGGTGGAGCATTTCGATATCGTCATCGTGCGTGAAGCGGCGCAAGCCGCGGCGCATCTGCCGGCGCGGGCTGACCGCTGCGCCATTCTCGGTGAGGACGGCGCTGCCGTTGGTTCGTACCGGCCCAACAACCCGCAAGCCGTTACCGATTACCTGCACTATCACCGCGCCTGGAAAACCGAGTACGAGCTCGCGATGATGCGCGTCGCCTCGCACCTCGGCGTGCGTGCACACCGCGCTGCTGAGGCCGCGTTCCGCTGCGGCGCTTCGGAATATGCCATCCATATGGCCTACCTCAGTGCCGTGCGCGAAACCGAACATGAGCTGCCCTATGGCAACATCATCGGCCTCAATGAACACGGCGCCGTGCTGCATTACATGCATTTCGAGCGCAATCCGCCGCTGGTTTCGCATTCACTGCTGATCGATGCGGGTGCCAGCTTCCACGGCTACGCCTGTGACATCACGCGCACCTACGCCAGTCAGCAGGCCGGCGAATTCCAGCAGCTGGTCGATGCCGTCGATCGTGCACAACAGGAATTCTGTAGTCAGGTGCGTGTGGGCAAGAGCTATCCGGAACTGCACGTACAGGCGCATCACGTGCTCGCCGGCATTCTGCGCGAGCAGGGGTTCATCCGCATGAGCGCCGAAAGTGCGGTCGAGTCGGGTGTGTCGCGTGCGTTCTTTCCGCACGGGCTCGGCCATTACATCGGGTTGCAGGTGCACGATATAGGCGGGTTCCAGGCCAGTGAAAGCGGAGGCGTGCTGCCCAGGCCGGAAGGCCATCCCTATCTGCGCCTGACGCGCACGATCGACGCCGGCCAGGTCATGACCATCGAACCGGGGATCTATTTCATCGACCTGCTGCTTGCCGAGCTCAAGCAGACGCCTCAGGCAAGCGATATCAGGTGGGACAAGGTCGAGTCCTTCAGAAAATACGGCGGCGTGCGTATTGAAGATGATGTGGTCTGTACCGCAGGCGAGCCGGAAAACCTCACGCGGGACGCGTTCGCGGCCTTGAACTGATCGAACTCGCCACGATAACGGGAGGACAATGAGACCGGGGCAGATTTGCAGGCGGGACAGGGTAGCGACCGTATTCGGCATTGACCGGGAAGTCGACCGTCGACGGACCGAATGCTTGTGTCGGTTGCCTCAGCAAGTCGGAGCTCATTGATTTTCTGCGAGTTGATCGATGTCTACACCACCGATTACGCAGCTACTTGAGCGTTGGCGCTGCGGCGAAGCGGGGGCTGCTGATGCGCTGATGAACGTCGTCTATCCACTGCTTCGCGAGCTAGCCCAACAGCGACTGCGCCGGTTTGCGCCCGGTGCAACGTTGCAACCGACTGAACTGGCGAACGAAGCCTATTTGCGGCTGCTTCGGGCGCGCGCGACGGACTGGAGCAGCCGCGCCCATTTCTTCGCCATCTCGGCCAAGGTCGTTCGCAACCTCGCGGTCGACTACGCACGTGGGCGAGCCAGCGCCAAGCGTGGCGGTGATCTCGTCATGCTGCCGCTGGATGAGATGGACGACGTGCCTGCAGTTGCTGCCGACATCGACGTGCTTGGGATAGACCTGGCACTGGTGGACCTCGAACGCGAAGACGCTGTGCTGGGGCAGATCGTGGAGCTCAAGTATTTTTCTGGGCTGGATACGGATGAAATTGCTGAGGTTTGCGGTATTTCGCGGGCATCCGTTGTGCGCCGCTGGCGTTATGCCCGCGCCTGGCTTGCCGATCGACTGAAATCGCTGGCCTGAGGCGGGAGCAGAGATCAACGCCGTATGTCCCCGTCTGCCTCCGCTGATCTGCAGCAATGGTTCGCCCGCCTAGTCGAGCTCGACGCAGCGACCATCGAGGCCGAACTGGAGGCGCTTGCGCAAACAGATGCGGTGCTGGCTACGCGCCTGCGCGAGCTGCTGCAGGCTGACGCGACACTCAGTGATGCGACGCAGCCTCTGCTGCCAGGTCTGCGCGACTTGCGCGCCGAGGTCTGGGACGGCCGTGTGGTTGGCGACTGGCGTGTGGCGGAGTGCCTGGGCAGTGGCGGTATGGGAACTGTATACCGCGCGGTTCGCGCGAGCCCGCCCAATGACGTGGCCGCGCTGAAATTGCTGCGGGCCGGTCCCGGTGATACTTCACTACGCCGCCGTTTCGCGCTGGAACGTAAGGTGTTGCAAAGCCTGCAGCACCCGGGGATAGCGCGCCTCATCGACGCCGGGGAAACCGGCGGGCATGTGCCCTATGTCGTGATGGAGCTCGTCGAAGGCGAGCATATCCTCGACTATGCGGATCGCCAGCGGCTGGACATATCGCGTCGCGTCGAGCTGCTATTGAAGGTCTGTGCAGCGGTCGCGCATGCGCATGCACGTCAGGTCGTGCACCGCGACATCAAGAACAGCAACATACTCGTGACGCCGCAGGGTCAGCCAAAGCTGCTCGACTTCGGCATCGCCAAGCCGCTGCAGGCGCAGTTCGGCACGATCAGCCTTGAACGCACTGCGACAGCGCAGCGTTTCTTCTCGCCGTACAGTGCGGCACCGGAACAGATCCGTGGCGAATCGACCGGTCCTGCGTGTGACGTTTACGCACTGGGCGTGCTGCTCTATGAGCTTCTGTGCGGCGAGACTCCGCTCCAGCTGCAGGGCGCGTCGCCTGCGGAGGTCGAAGTCGCGATTACACAGCAGGTGCCGCTGCCCCCATCGGAGCGGTTGGCAACGCTGCTGCCCGGGGTCGCGAATGCCCGCGCTCGTCAGCGCGGCTGTGCTGACCGCGGCGAACTCACGGCGCGTCTGCGCGGCGGCTTTGATCGCGTCGTCGCCAAGGCGTTGCGCAAGCATCCGTCGCAGCGCCACGCATCGATTGAACGCTTTGCCTACGACCTGCGCGCGGCCTGCCGCGGTGACATGATTCCAGAGCCAGCTTTGCGCCGGTTTGCGCAAGGGCTCGGCTCGCATCGGCGGGGCGTTATGGTTGCGCTGGCGATTGTGGCCGCAGCTGCGATCGCGTGGCTGTCATGGCGCGATGATGCGCTGTCAGCTCCCGAGCTTGCGGCGGTCCCCGTGTCCGAATCCCCTGGAGGCGGCAGTGCCGCACCGACGCCGCTGGATCCGGCGTCGCAGGCCGAGCTCCTGCTTGTGCGTGCGCAGCAGCAATGGCAGCGCGGTGACGATGCAGCATCGCTGGCGTCGTTGCAGCAAGCCGAGGCGCATCTGGCCGCCGCTGGCAAGCCGCGCGATGCGGAGCTGCAGCTTGCTGCGCTGCGCGCGAGTGCCGCGACACGCAGCGGCGATTTCCCGTTGGCGGCACAGGCGCTGGATCAGGCCGACCGGCTCGCGGCGACCTCGGCCGAACGCGCCGGACTTGCGGTGCAGCGGGCGCGTCTGCTTTCAGCGCGTGGTCGCGATGCAGAAGCCGCGGCGCTGCTGAAAGATGTGGCCGACGATACCTTGTCGCGCCTGAAACCCGATGATGTACAGGCAGCGCAGATCCGCGCTGGTGTCGCTGATCTTGATCGCGCGGCAGTCAATGCTCCAGCGGCAGCAGACGGTGCCGACGCCACAGACCTCGCCGCCCAGCTTGAGGTGCTGTCGCGTGACATCGAACGCGCGCGCGCCGAAGCCGGCATCGCTGCACCGGCGCCGGTGACCAGCGTGAGGCCGCAACGCACCATCTCCGCTGCGCCGGTAGCTGCGACGTCAGCGCCGGAGCCGGTTGGCACACCACCGGGATCGGGCGATACGCCAGCCCAGCGCCTGGCCGACGAAGTTGCGCGCGCCAGTGCGCTGAATGCGCGTGGTGAATACGCGGCGGCAGCCCGCTTGCTCGACGGCGCGCTGGAACGCCAGCGGAGTGATCCGGCTCTGCGTCATATCGATGACTATCGCCTGGGCGTGCTCGCCGCGGCGATCGCTCGGCATGGTCAGGCGCCGTCTGCGGAGACAGCGCAGCAGCTGAGCCACGAACTTGCCCGCGACGTCTGGCTTAGCGGAGAGGCAGGCCGGGCGCGCTGGCGAGAGCAAGCCGAGATTGCGCGACGGCTCGGTGTGGAGCGTGCCGAATGACTCGCCCTGCTGGGTGCCAGCTCGCCGTGCTTCACGAAAGCGGCTGCCATACCGCACTTGTCCAGAATTTTCACCGGAGTCAGTAGCCCTATGCCTTACACCACGCCACGTGTGTTCAATCGGGACAGGGAAGTAGCACGCCATCGACGCCTGCTCGAGCGTCTGCACTCGCCGCGGTTGCAGATGTCGTTCATTGCCGCAATGACGGCCGCTGGCGGATTGCTCGCCTCGTACCTGTTGCGCATGCTGGGAATGTCCTCGATGGCATTGCGCTATCCGGTGGCCGTCGGCATTGCCTATCTCGTGTTCCTGTTCCTGCTCTGGTGCTGGCTGCGCCGCGGCGACGGCGATGATGCCGCGGCCGAGGACACGGTCGATGCGGCCGACCTTGGTGTGGAGGTCGCTGCCAGCGGCAGAACGGAAGCCGCGAGCTCGGCGTCTGACGCGGTAGCGGACGGCGGAGGCCTGGGCATTGATGCCGACGAGGGGGTTTTCATCGGCCTGGTCGTCGCTGGGGCGGTGGCGCTTGGTGCGGTATTGCTTGCATCATTTTCCATTATTTCCATGGCGCCGGTACTGTTTGCCGAACTCGTGGTTGATGCCGCGCTGGCCGGCGGTCTCTACAACCATGTGCGCAGCATCGACCGTGAGCGGCATTGGTTCACAACCGCGCTGGCACGCACCGGCTGGCGCTTTGCCGCCCTGGCCGGAGTCGCCAGCGCGGTCGGCTGGCTCATCACGCGTCTGGTGCCGGGTGCCGACTCGCTGGGGGCTCTGCTGCACTGACGCCGGCTGGCCTAGGCTGCATTCATATGCGCTTCGATCTCGGCGACCGTGCGCGGCACGCCGACGGTCAGCAGCTCCGGTGCCGCGCGTGTTACCGCAATATCGTCTTCGATGCGGATGCCGATGCCGCGCCAGCGCGGCTCAACGTCGGTCGCATCGGGCGCGATGTAGATGCCCGGCTCTACCGTCATGACCATGCCCGGCTCGAGTTCGCGCGGCTCGCCATCGACGCGATAGTCGCCGACGTCGTGTACGTCCAGTCCTAGCCAGTGGCCGGTCTTGTGCGGAAAGAAGCGCTTGTAGGCGCCGCTCGCGATCGCCTTGGCGGGTTTGCTGGCGATCAGGCCGAGTTCGCAGAGCCCACGTGTGATCACGGCAACGGCTGCATCGTGTGGCGCAGTCCAGGCCTTGCCAGGCCGCGCCTCTGCAATAGCGGCATCCTGTGCTGCAAGCACAACTTCGTAGAGTACGCGCTGTTCAGGGCTGAAACGGCCGTTGACCGGAAAGGTGCGCGTAATGTCCGAGGCATAGCAGGCGAACTCGGCGCCGGCGTCGATCAGCAGCAGATCGCCGTCGCGCAGCAGCGCGTTGTTCGCGCGGTAGTGCAGCACGCAGGCATTCACCCCGCCGCCGACTATGGGCTCGTAGGACGGTACCGCGCCAGCGTTGCGGAAGGCGTGCAGCAGCTCGGCTTCAACCTGGTGTTCGTAAAGACCTGGCCGTGCCGCACGCATGGCGCGGCGATGTCCTTCCGCTGCAATCGCCGCTGCCTGGCGCATCAGGGCAAGTTCGTCTTTCGACTTGTACAGACGCAGGTCGTGCAGCAGATGGGACAAGGCAACAAATTCATGCGGTGCGCGGGCAAGTGGGCCACGCAGGGTCTGCACGCGCTTGATCCAGCCGATCAGCTTGAGGTCAAAGTCGCTGTCACGGCCGAAGTGATAGTAGACGCGCGAGCGCCCTTCGATCAGCCCCGGCAGAATGTCGTCGATGTCTTCAATAGGAAAGGCGTCGTCAACACCGCATTGCGCGACGGCGCCTTCGGGGCCCAGGCGCGGTCCGTCCCAGGCTTCGCGTGCGGGGTCGCGCTCACGACAGAACAGGATAGTCTCGGCCTGGGCGCGCCCAGGCAGCAGCGCGAGTACGGCGTCGGGCTCGGGAAAGCCGCAGAGGTAGTGGAAATCACTGTCCTGACGATAAGGGTAGGGCGCATCGTTGTTGCGGATGCGTTCCGGTGCTGCTGGCACGATCACGATGGCGTCGCCGCCGGCCAGACGCATGAGTTGACGACGGCGGCGTGTGTATTCGCGAACGGCGATCACGTCGGTAGTTGCCTCAGTGCAGACGATTGTCGGCGCCGACGGTGGGCGCAGGGGGAGGGGCAAGTTCCGCGTGCAGCAGCATGACGCCAACGCGGATGAACTCGAGTACTTCGACCAGCGCGGATTCGTCCTCCTCGGCGTCGTCGTATTCGAGCTGCGAAGCGGCGATGGCACCGAAATCGCGCAGGATCTCCGCGCCGTCCGGCGACAATTTCTGTTCGGTGCTGGCGCCGGAAAGGCCCAATCCGCCGAGAAAACCGCGGCACCATTGCACGAGTGCATCGGCGCGTTCGCCCAGGGGCTCGTCCTCCTCCGGCAACAGCGGCTCGAAGCCAAAGCCTGGATCTTCCAGACGGCGGCGGCAATCGCTGAACAGCCGTACCAGTAGCTCCATCCGCGCATGGGTTTCAATGCCGGGTTCGACGTCGATTTCAAGCCGCTGCAACCAGGTGCGTGGCGATGCGGTGCCGCCACCGCAAAGGAAACCGGTCAGGGAGCCGTGCAGGTCACTGGCGCCGACGCCGAATTCAAGTTCGCTGAGGGCCATGCCAAGCTCGGCATGGGTGATGGCGGTACTGTTCATGAGATTCCGGGACGGCCGTGACGGCGCGATTGTACTCGTGCTGCTGTGCCATCCGCCCGCGTTCGCACTCGGGTCTAAGCGCCGGAACGAAGTCGATGCGGGAAGCTCTTTTTTGCAGGGCGTAAACGATGGCTATGTATAGCGATAGCTCGCCCTGTGTGTCTGCTTAACGCCGGTTCGTCAGCGCGAAATAGGCCAGATTGCCGGCACCGACGGCTGCGGCCAGCACGGCGATCACACCCGGTGTGATGTCGTCCCAGCCGATGACTTCGATCAGTGCAAAGCCGGCAGCCAGCGCGATCAGCGTGATACCTGAGCGCAGCGAGGCATAGCGGCGCTGCACGGCCTCGCCATCGAGAATAGAGCGGATCAGCTCGTCCGTGCTGCCGGCCCGCAGCATCAGAATGCGCAAGCGTGCCTCGATCAGCAGCTTGATCACGTAGGCGATGCAGACAAACAACACGATCGGAACAAGGAATGGGGTGTTCATAGGCACTCTGCGAACTGACGACGTCTGAGCCGGTCGTCGGCATGGATACGTGCCAGCCGCGGGCGGTTGCAAGCCAGTTGAAACAGGTTGCCTTGAAGCTCCTGCAACCGGCGGCGCCGATTCCGTATCTTGCAGCGCATGGAGCGACACCGACCATGAATCCGGACCGTGTGCTGGTCGATGCCGTGCTCGCGCGGCGCGCAGGCGCGTTCGAGCGTCTCGTGGCCGAGCATCAGGGACTGTGCTGGCACATCATCCAGCGGCTGGTACGGCACCCGGAGGATACGCGCGAGCTCTGCCAGGACACCTTTCTGCGCGTTCATCAGTATCTGCACCAGTTCCGCTTTGAAAGCTCACTGAAGTCATGGATAGGTCGCGTCGCCTATGCCGTTGCGCTGCGCCATCTTGAAAAGAAGCAGGTTCCGTTGGCAGACAATTCGCTGGATGGCGAAACGGATGTGATTCTGCAGGAAAGTGATGGCTTCGATCTGGAAGCAGCCTGGGCAGATGCCGAGTTGCGAACTCATCTGCGCGCTGCAATCGATGCGCTGCCGCCGCTGCCGCGTCTGGTGCTGACCTTGTACCACCTCGACGAGTTGACGATTCCGGAGATTGCGCAGATCAGCCGCTTGCCGCCCGGTACGATCAAGAGTCATCTGTTCCGTAGCCGGCTGCGCTTGCGCGAGCTGCTGCAGGGCCGTTTAGGAGACATGCCATGAGCAAATTGCCGCCGCTGACCGGGGAACAGGAGCAGGAGTGGGCAAAGCAGGAGCAGGCCTTCGCGGTCGAACGTCTTGGCGAGAGCACAGCGGAGGGTGATCATTCTTACCGCCTGCTGACACGCGCACTGCGCGAGCCCTTGCCCGTTGCGCTGCCGCCTGGTTTCGCCGCTGCAGTCGCCCAGTACGTCGAGCGTGAAATGCTGCTTGATGCACGCTGGGAGCGGCGCGGCATCGCCCTGCTGTTGCTGCTTTTCGTGCTAGTCGCCGCTGGCAGCGTGATCGCCTACGGGCAATCCTGGTTGGCTGGCTTGCAGGCGGCCTTGCCGTCGTTGCCGCGTCTGTTCAACGGCTGGAGCTTGCTGCTGCTGATCGGGCTGGCTTTCGCTTACTGGCCTATGCCTCAGCCACGGCGTTGAAACCGTACGGCAGCGCATCCGCAGGAATCTGCCCCATATGTCAAATGAAACTATGGGCTAATGATTTTCGGCCTATGAGTCTTCTTCCTGTCCGCCCTAAGATCGGCTCTTTTGCGGCTTGCGTCGGGTAGGCCGCTACGGCGACTGGGGAGATTCACATGCGGAAGTTGACTCGCGATTGGCGCGTCTTGGGCGCGCTCGTGGGGCTTGCGGTGGTGCCGGCTGCTCAGGCCTTGGCCTCACCGGACATCGATTCACTGGGCGGGTCAGGTGAAGGCCGTGAGAAAGGTGTCGGCCTCGAAGCGGGAGAGGGGCGCGAGGAATCCTGGCAGATCGAGCAGCGGCAACTCTGGTTTGAGCGCTCGCGCGGCTTGCGCACCAATCCCGATGCAGGTCGCGAACGTGCCGCAGCGGTCGAGACGCTGAAGGTGCTGCGTCGCAACACCGACCCGCTGCAGCGAGCCAATGGAGACACCTGGGTACCGGTTGGTCCCGCGTCAATGACAATGACGAACTGGACCATGGGCAGCGTCGCCGGACGTCTCAATGCCGTAACGCCGGTGCCGGGCAACGAAGACACGGTCTATATCGGCGCTGCCGCGGGCGGTGTGTGGAAAACGACCAACGCCGGTGCGAGCTGGACCCCGCTGTTTGATCAGGTCGGTACCTTGCCGATTGGTGCCATCACCCTCGATCCGGCCAACGCCAATTCGGTCTGGGTCGGTACCGGCGACAAGAACGGCGGCGGCTGTGCCGGGTATTTCGGCCAGGGCGTGTTTCTCAGTGATAACGCCGGTGCGACCTGGACTGCACGCAACGGTGCCGGCGCGACGGCGATGCCACTGTCCATTGTCAATGCGGTCGCGGTGCAACCCACGGACAGCAACGTGATACTCGTCGGTGGCGCAGGCAGCTGCAGCGCCGGCGGCGCCCTCAGCGGCGCCGGGGTATTCCGTTCGGCCGACCGCGGACTGACCTGGACGCGTGTACTCAGCACCAATGTCGAGGACATCCTGTTCGTGCCGGGTACGAATACGGTCTATGCCGGCCTGATAGGCACAGGCGTATCGAAGTCCACGGACGGAGGCGTCAACTGGACGCCGGTCAACACCGGCCTCAATGCGAGTGGCTCGCGCCTGCGCCTGGCCATGTCGCCCAGTGACAGCAATACCCTGTACGCACTGATCGGCCAGCGCCTCTACCGCACCACCGATGGCGCGGCGAACTGGACGCAGACCAATACGGCGGCCTGCGAAGGGCAATGCGGCTACAACCTGACGGTTGCCGTTCACCCCACCGATCCCTCGACGATACTGGTGGGCACGATACGCCATGCGCGCTCGATCAACGGGGGCACGGCGTTGACCGCCATGACCAGCACCTGGGGAGCGTCGCAGAAAGTGCACCAGGACACGCACGTCGTGCGCTATTCGACGGCCAATCCGAATCGCTTCTGGGTAGGCACGGACGGCGGCCTGTGGCGCAGCGACGATGGCGGGCTGTCCTATGTCAACATGAATTCCAACCTGAACATTACCCAGTTCTACGATGTCGCCGTGCATCCCAACGACGTCAACATCGTATTCGGCGGTGCGCAGGACAACAGTTCGTCAGGACGCCGCACCAGCCTGCAATGGGGCCTGAGTTTCGTCACCGGCGACGGTTTCATGAACGCGGTCGACCCGACGAATCCCAGCCGTGTGTTCCAGACCAGCTATCCAAGCAGCGGTCTGCCCTCGATCCTGCGCTCCAACGCCAGTGGCAGCAATGGCAGCTTCGAGCAGGTGCCGACTACGGGTCTGACGGCTTCCTCGTCGTTCCCCTGGGTCACGCCGCTGGCGGTAGCGGGCAATCTACTGTTCGTGTCGTCGAATACCTTGTACCGCACGACCACCGACGGCACGAGCTGGACTGCCGTGTCGCCAAACATGGGCAGTGCTGCCTCGGTCGTGACACCGCAACTGATTGGCGCGCTGATGCCGACCTATGTAGGCACCTCGGGTGGCCGCATCTATTCCAGTCCGGATGCATCGATACCGGCCCCGGTATTCACCAACGTCACCGGTGACTACCCGGGTGGCAATGTATCTGATGTCGCCATGGACCCGGTCAATGCACAGCGCGTGTTTATTACGCGCGCTGGCTTTGGTGCCTCGCGCCTGTATCGCTCTACTACCGGGGGCACGACCTGGGCCGCTGTCGGAACGGGTTTGCCTAACGTGCCGGCCAACAGCGTTGCCATCGATCCGCTGAATACCAACCGCATCTTCGTCGGTACCGATATCGGCGTGTACCAGAGTATCGACGGCGGTGACAACTTCACCCCGTTCTCGGACGGCCTGCCGCTCGGCATCGTGATCAGCGACCTGGAAATCGATGATGTGCCGCATGTGCTGACCGCCGGCAGCTACAGCCGTGGCGCCTGGCGCGTGGTGCTGAGCACCAGCGCGAACAACGCGCCGCCGACACCGGACTTCAGTGCGGTGATCAACGATCTGGCGGTGAACTTCACGAGCAGCTCGGTCGATTTCGACGGCAGCATCGCGTCGTATAGCTGGAACTTCGGCGACGGCAGCCCTGCATCGACAGTTGCGAATCCCAGCCACACCTATGCGAGCTACGGCGCAAAAACGGTAGTGCTGACCGTGACCGATGACGACGGCACCAGTGCCAGCTTCTCGCGCGTCGTGCGCCTGTTCGCGCCGCCGCTGCCACTGACCAACGGCGTAACCGTGCCAAGTCTGAGCGCACCACAGAACGATGAGTTGCGCTATTCGCTGCAGGTGCCAGCCGGTGCGACCAACCTGAGTTTCGTCACCGCGGGTGCGGCTGGTGAAGACGCGGATCTGACGATCCAGCTCAACGGCGAAACGATCTGCGAATCCGCTGGCGGAACCGCGAATGAGACCTGCAGCATCCCCAATCCGCCGGCGGCTGGCAGCTATCTCGTAATCGTGCTGGCTTATACGGCGCTGAGCAATCAGTCGATTACCGGCAGCTATACCGTGCCTGATGTGATTTTCAGCAACGGGTTCCAGCCCTAAGCAAGATAACAACCTGCTGCAGCTCGCGTACGGCGGCTGCGGCAATGTTGCGCTATCGCAGAAGCCGCCCTCCCCTTGTGGGGGAGGGCTGTCAGCCCCTCACTCGTCCCGTGTGCGCCAGCGAAGGGTTTGCTCGCGCAGAATACTTAGAGGTTCTGATAGTTCGGCCCCGCGCCACCCTCGGGGGTGACCCAGGTGATGATCTGGTACGGATCCTTGATATCGCAGGTCTTGCAGTGCACGCAGTTCGCCGCGTTGATCTGCAGGCGCCTGCCGGCTTCGTCGTTGACGATTTCGTAGACGCCGGCAGGGCAGAAGCGCTGGCAGGGGTTCTGGTATTCCTCGGCGCAGCGCGTGACGCAGATCGTGGTGTCGAGCACCTTGAGGTGCACCGGCTGGTCCTCGTCATGTTCGGTCGCGGCAAAGTAAACCGAGGCCAGGCGATCACGCGGCGGCAGGCTACGTTCGGCGAAATCGCGTTTGGGCTGCTCGTAGGCACCTATCTTGTGCAATTGCTGCCAGTCCGCGTGGTTCTTCAGCGTCCAGGGCGACAGGCCTGCGGTCAGCGTTTCCCAGCCTGCGTTGGCTAGGCCAAGCCACAGCCCCTTGTGGAACCCGGGTTTGATATTGCGGACCTTATGCAGTTCCTTGACCACGGCCGAGGCGCGTAGCTTTTCATCCCAGCCTTGTGGCGAACCGGTTGCCGCTATGTGTTCGGCGGCCAGCATGCCGGAGCGCAGCGCCTGGTGCGTGCCCTTGATCTTGGGAACGTTGAGCAGGCCGGCGGCGTCGCCGATCAGCAGTGCGCCCGGCATCTCGCACTTCGGCAGCGACTGGAAGCCACCGGCGGTTATCGCGCGCGCGCCGTAGGAAATGATGCTGCCTCCGTCGAGCAAAGGCTTGATGGCTGGGTGATTCTTGACCTGCTGGAACAGCTCGAACGGGGATAGCAGAGGGTCGGAATAGTCAAGGCCAGTCACATAGCCGATCGCAACACGATCCTTGTCGAGGTGATACAGGAAGCTGCCGCCGTAGGTCGCGCTGTCGGCTGGCCAGCCCAGCGTATGCACGACCTTGCCCGGCTCAACCCGGCCTGGTGGCAGCTGCCACAACTCTTTGATGCCGATCGACCAGGTCTGCGGATCGCAGTCCTTGTCGAGTGCGTACTTGGCGATGAGCTGCTTGGAGAGATGGCCTCGCGCGCCCTCGCCGAGCACGGTAATCGGTGCAGTAATGTCGATGCCCTGGGTATAGCCCGGCTTCTGGGTGCCGTCCTTTGCAATCCCCATGTCGCCTATGCGTACGCCGCAGACGGCACCGGCTTCGTTGAACAGCGGCTCGGCTGCAGCAAAACCTGGATAGATTTCGACCCCCAGCGCCTCGGCCTGAGGCGCGAGCCAGGCACAGAGTGCGCCCAGCGAGACGATGAAATTGCCGTGGTTGTGCATCTGCGGCGGGACCACGGGCAGCTTCAGCGCGCGTTCCTTGTCACGCAGCCAATAGAACTCGTCCTTGGTCACCGGAACACAGATAGGTGGCGGGTTTTTGCCCCATTCCGGCAGCAGCTCGTTCAAGGGTTCCGGCTCGATGACCGCGCCAGACAGGATATGTGCACCGACGGTCGAGGCTTTTTCAATGACGCAGACACGGATATCGGGTTTGAGCTGCTTGAGGCGGATAGCGAACGCCAGGCCGGCGGGGCCAGCGCCGACCGTGACTACGTCGTATTCCATGACATCGCGTTCGCTCATGGCGGACTCCGGCTAGAGGCGAGAAAGAGGCTGATTGTCGGGGTTAGGGGGAGGGCCGGGCAATCCGTGATGCAGCGGGCGAGCAAAACACGGTCCTGAGGCGGGTCGGCCTGGCCTGTCAGGTGATGTTGAACTGGCTTGTGCTGAATGGGCTGCGCTTTGCAAGCAGGCCAGCATTGTTGGCGCGGCTTGTGCTTCACGGCATCGCGCGTTGCCCGGGTTGCAGCAGGATCAGCCCAGCGAGCGGTTGCGCCGTCGATTGGTTGATCAAACAGGGGAATACTCGGTCATGTGGAAAGTCGTGCTGGGCATAGTGGTAGTAGGGCTGGTGGCGTACAAGATGTTCGGCGCACGGCCGCGCGAGAGCGTATCTGCAACTGCCGGAGGCGCCGATGTTTACGATGGGTATTTGGAAGTTCGCATGACCATGCAGGGGCCGCAGCGCGAGATAGAACTCGTCGCGTTCGAGGAGCGACCCAATGCAGCAGATTGTCAGAACAAGTCGGCGGGCGCGCAGATTGTGGCGCTCTGTCCAAAAGGCAGTAACGGGGTCAGTTGTGCATTGAAGAGCGTCGAATGCTCGCGCGAGCTCGAGCCGCGCTATCGCAAGATGTTCGACCGGCAGCCCGCCAGCGTCCATTACGCTCATTTGCAGGTCGATGACCCCTCAGGTACGCCCCGCCGTGGCCTCGTGCTGGGCTGGGGCATGACCGAGCAGGAATCCATGCTGATCTGCAACGCGATCAGGTCGTCCGCAGCCGCAAAGGCCGGAACCAGGGTCACCTGCATTTGACGTCCAGCTGGGCGCCGTAATGCGCGGCGTCTAGACGCCGCGCATTACATCGGAGCGCTCATAGCGCGTCATGTACGAAAACACGTCGCCGGGATGCAAGGTCACGGCGACCAGCAGGATGCGGTTCTTGGGGTCAAAGTAGCGGCGCAGCGTGCGCAGGGCCGGTGTGCCGGATTCGACTTCAAGCTGGCCGGCTTGTTCGGTGTCCAGTGCGACGGCGGAGAGGCTTTGTTCAACCAGGCCGACGCGGGCGAACAGCTCGCCTTCGATCAGGGCGCGCATTGCATCCTCGACCCGGGAAAAGCCCGGCGGCAGGCCTTGCATGCTCGCCCGGCGATACACGTCGGTAATGCAAAACGGCTTCAGCATGCGGCGCTGGTAGCGGATGCCGTGCAGCAGCACGCACTCTGTCCCGGCACGTACGTCCAGCCAGCCGGCGAGGGTTGCATCGGCCATCAGACGGTCGCTGTGACGTAACTGGAAGCGTGTGGCCTGGGTGTACTGCAGCAGGTCGTCTATGGAGCGTACGTACTGGTTATAGCGAACCTGCGGTTCGGCACTACGAACCTTGGTGCCGGAGCCGCGGCGGCGCGCGATCAGGCCCATTTCCTCCAGTGTGCGCAGTGCCTCACGGGCGGTGAAACGACTAATGCCGAAGCGTTCGCAGAGCTGGGCTTCAGTGGGCAGCATGCCGCCGACCGGGTGATCGCCACGCTTGAGCTCATCGCGCAACTCGTCGGCGACCTGCAGGTAGCGGGGTTTGCGCGAGGAGCGCAGGCCGCGTCGCGGTGCCGCGGCGGGCGGATCGGAGCGCTGGCTGTCGGTCATCGGCGGCGAGGCATCTGGGCGGCGGGGGTACGCGGAATCGTAACGTTCCGGCAGGAAAAATACTGCGCGGCGACTTGCGCAAATCGTCGTATCCGTCGAGGCTAGCCGCTCCAAGGGACAGGGAGGTGTGGATGAATACGTCGTCGTCGACTGCGCTGGATCCGGTACGCCTGCGCGCTGCCAGCACTTGCCAGACCCTGCATTGGCTGGCCGCCGGGCGTATCGACGCGGTCTCGCTGGCGGAACACTATCTCGCGGCGATAGCTAACCGAAATCCAGCCCTCAACGCCTATATCAGCCTGCGCCCCGAGATCACGCGCGCGCAGGCGGCCGATAGTGCGCAACGCCGGGCCGCCGGGCGTCTGCGTGGCCGGCTTGACGGTATCCCGGTAGCCATTAAGGACAACATCGACGTCGCCGGCTGGGTTACGACGGCTGGACTGCCGGCGCGGCGGGAACAGGTGGCGACCGGCGACGCTGCTGTTGTCGAGCGGCTGCTTGGTGCGGGGGCGGTCATTCTTGGCAAGACGAATCTGGATGAAGGCGTGCTGGGCGCGTCGACCAACAACCCGCACTACGGGGCTACGCGCAATCCCTGGCAGCCTGATTACGGCGTCGGCGGCTCCTCGGGCGGTGCAGCGGCAGCCGTTGCTGCTGGCCTTTGTGTCGCGGCAATCGGTACGGACAGCCTGGGATCGGTACGCATACCGGCAAGTCACTGCGGCGTATTTGCGCTCAAGCCGACGCACGGCGAAATTTCGGCGCGTGGCCTGGTGCCGGCGGCGCGGCGGCTCGACACGATAGGCCTGGTTGCGCGCAGCGTTGACGATTTGACCGTACTGCTGCAGGTACTGGCGGGCTACGACGCCGAGGATCCGCGTTCGCGCAAGCGCCGTGTTGCCCTGGCGCCGCCGGATTGGGAGCCGGGCCGCTTGCGTTGCGGCATTCCACACGATCTCGCCGGTCTCGGGACGACGCCAGCCGTGCTGGCGGCGTTTGACCAGGCCTTGGCCAGTCTGCGTCACGAACTGGGCCAGCAGCAGACGGTCGACTTTTCGGACTATCCGCTGGCCAAGGCGCGCCGGGCGGGGCTGCTGCTGATGGAGGCGGAAATGCGGCAGACCTTCGCCCAAGATCTGGCGGACACCCAGCGTCCCCTGTCGGCGGCTTTCCGTGGCCTGCTTGATTTTGCCGCGGGGAAGTCGGCGAGTGATTACGTGGCCGCAGATCGCATGCTGGATGCGTCGGTGCTGAAGGCGCGGCGCCTGTTTGCGAGCGTCGACGTGCTGGTGCTGCCGACGACGCCCTGTGCGGCCGCCAGGCTTGATCAGGCCGAGCCGGCCGAACAGGCGCAGTTCACGGCATTCGCCAGCCTTTCCGGGTGTCCCGCAGTAACCATCCCCATGGGGCGCACGGTTGAAGGTTTGCCGCTGGGCCTGCAATTTGTCGGCCCGCCGGGTTCGGATCTGCGCTTGCTCGAGCTGGCCGAAGTCTGCGCTGCGGCACTCGATGCAACGCCGGACTATCCCGCTGGAGCAATCTAGCCGGTGCTAGTTTCAGTGCGACGCACCGGCCCAGGTAATGGCTTTGTGATCTCAGGTTAGTCTGACTATGCTTTCTGGTCTTCGCGTTCTTGATCTTTCCCGCATCCTCGCCGGCCCCTGGTGCACGCAGTTGCTCGCCGACTACGGCGCGGATGTGATCAAGGTCGAGAAACCGACGCTTGGCGACGACACGCGGCGCTGGGGACCGCCCTTCCTCGCTGCTGCCGACAATGATTCGGTTGCGGCGTATTTCCTTTGTTGCAATCGCGGCAAGCGTTCGCTGGCGCTGGACTTCTCCACCGACGAGGGGCGCCACATTGTGCTGCAGCTGGTGCAGCGAGCCGATGTGGTTGTGGAAAATTACTTGCCCGGCACGCTGGCGCGATATGGCCTGGACTATGCCAGCCTTTCTGCAGCCAATCCGCGGCTGATCTACTGCTCGATCACCGGATTCGGGCAGGACGGGCCTAACGCACAGCGCGCCGGGTATGACGCGATGATTCAGGCCGAAGCGGGACTCATGTCCCTGACTGGCGCGGCTGATGGTGAACCGATGAAAGTCGGTATCGCGGTCAGCGATCTCATGTGCGGTATGTATGCGGCCAGTGCGATATTGGCGGCGCTGCATGAGCGCACGCGCACCGGTCGCGGTAGCCAGCTCGATCTTGCGCTGTTCGATTGCCAGGTCGCCTGGTTGGCGAATCAGGGCATGAATTTCCTTGTCGGCGGCAATGCGCCGACCCGTCAGGGCACAGCGCATCCGAACATCGCGCCTTACCAGGCGTTCGCAACGGCTGATGGGCATCTCATGCTCGCTGTCGGTAACGACGAGCAGTTTCAGCGTTTCTGCGCAGCAGCGGGGTTGGCCGCGTTGGCCAGCAACCCGTGTTTCGCGACGAACGCCGCTAGAGTCGCGGCGCGCGACGCGCTCAGTGCGGTCATCGCGGCGCGCCTGATCCAGGCAACTACGCGGGAGTGGCTGGACCTTTTCGATACGGCGGGCGTGCCGGCCGGGCCGGTCAATGATCTGGCGGCTGTGTTTTCGCATACCCAGGTCAGTGCACGCGGACTGCGCGTGGATCAGCCGCATCCGTACTGGGGCGCCGTACCGCAGATTGCCAATCCACTGCGCCGCGAGCAGCGTCCACAGTTGGCGACGCGGCCGCCGCCGGCGCTGGGCCAGCATACGGACGAGGTGCTGGCCGAACTGGGCGTGAGCGCGCAGGCCCGCGAAGACCTGCGGCTGCGTGGCATCGTCGGCAGCCGCGGCGCGGCTTGAACACACGGCGTGAACGAAGCGCGGATCGAAGCTTCGCTGCAGTGGCAGTCCCTGCCGGCGTTGCCTGGGGCGCAGCTACGTCTTGCGACCGGACTGTTTGCTGATCCTGCCGCGTTATTTGCCCGGCTGCGGTCAGAAATCGCCTGGGAGCAGCATTATCTGACGATCTTCGGCCGCCGCGTCGCGTCACCACGGCAGTCCTGCTGGATTGGGGATGCCGACGCGGTTTACACCTATTCCGGTACGCGTTTCGCACCGCGGGCGTGGACACCAACCCTGACCCAGTTGCGCGAGCAGCTCCAGGTGCTTTGCACGCACCAATTCAACAGCGTGCTGTGCAATCTCTACCGCGATGGCCGTGACAGCATGGGCTGGCATAGCGACGATGAGCCCGAGCTCGGCCCCGAACCGCTGATAGCTTCGCTGAGCCTGGGCGTCACGCGGCGTTTCCGCTTGCGCCATAAACGCGATCCCGCGCAGCAGCTCGTGCTTGAGCTGCCGCCTGGAAGCCTGCTGCTTATGGCCGGCGCCACTCAGCGCCACTACCGGCATGATCTGCCGCGCGCGCTGCGTGTACAGCAAGCGCGCATCAATCTGACTTTCCGCCGTCTCGGCTAGCGGCTCAAGCGGCGAGCATGCAGACAACGCCGGAAAGGGTCAGGGCGACGCCAAACAGTTTGCGCCGCGTCAGGGCTTCGCCCAGGAACGCAGCGGCGAGAATCACGATAAAGATCGACGCGGTCTCATTGAGAATCGCGGCTACCGAAGCGCTTGTGTACTTGTAGCCGCCAATCCAGAGCAGGGTAGACAGATATTGGCCGATGAACGCTCCGAGCACTACCAGCGGCCAGCGCAGGTCGACGCGCCCGGCTTCAGGCAGCCACGGCGTTTCGCGCCGCAAGGCAAACAGCAACAGCAGTCCGCTGACGCCACCAAGCAGGCGCAGCGCAACCATCCAGATCAGTGGCTGGTTTTCCAGTACGGGTTTCACCAGCACGATGGCCAGCGCCATCAGTGCAATAGCACTGATACCGTAGAACAGTCCCAAGCGAAGCTCGCGGCGTTGCGTCGGCGCGGTCGCGGCGGCTGCGCCGACCACGAGCACCCCGCTGGTCACGAGTACGAAGCCCAGTATCTGTAGCGGCGTGAGCCGCTCGCCGAGGAACAGCAGCGATAGCAGAATCACGAATGGGCTGTAGAAATTGCCGATGATGCCCATACGCGCCGCGCCCAGGCGGTTCAGCGCGGTCAGGTACAGGCTGTCGGCGACGGCGATACCGATAGCGCCTGAAAGCAGGGTGAGGGCGAGGTCGGCGTGGCTGAGTTGCGGCAGCGCACCGCTGCTCAGTATCAGGCTGGGCAGCAGGAAACCGAGCACGATCAGATTTTTCATGAGGTTCAGGCGAGTCGGTGCAATCGTTTCACCGAGGCGTTTGTAGATAATCACGCCGGCCGACCAGGCCAATGCACTCAAGATAGCGAGCGTTTCCCCCAAGCCCATGTCCCCACGCCTTGCCTTACGCCGTCGCCAGACGGCTGATTATCGTCGAGCCGCCGCATGAGCGACCGCACTGCCTTGCTGAAGGATCGAGTGGGTTTCGTGATCGCCCTCGCGCGGCGCCTGCACGAGTACGGCACCGCTGCTCCGCGTCTGGAGGAGGCTATAGGGAAAGTCAGTGCCCGCCTGGGCCTGGTCTGCGATGTGCTGTCGACCCCCACGTCGATCGTGCTGTCATTCGCCGAGCAGGGCAACGAACTTGATGCCGTGGCCGATATCACCCAGGTGATCCGGTTGGCGCCTGGCGAGGTGAATCTGCGCCGGTTGTGCGCCGTCGATGAAATCGCCGATCGTGTCATCGACGGCAGTCTCGATTTGCAAACCGGCTACCGGCAACTGCTGGAACTTGGTCGCCCGCCGAGCCGGCGTACGCGTTGGCTGACCGTGCTGAGCTTTGGTATCGCCTCCGCCAGCGTTGCGACCTTGCTCAAGGCATCATGGCTGGATCTCGTCGTTGTCGCGCTACTGGGTTGGCTGATTGGCCTGCTTGCGCTGGGGGCGGAACGACGGCCGCGGCTCTCGAACAGCTTCGAGGCGGTGTCGGCTTTGCTGGTGACCCTGATCGCGACCTTGTTCAGCGCCTATGTCGCACCGTTGACGCTCAACGCCGTCGTCCTGGCCAGCCTGATCGTGCTGTTGCCGGGCATGACCTTGACGACGGCCGTGCGTGAGCTGTCCAGCCAGCACCTGGTTTCCGGCGTCGCACGCATGGCGGGGGCGACCGCCACCCTGCTCAAGCTCACCTTCGGCGCCGTCGCCGCAACCCAGCTCTGCCGAGTCGTTGGTGTGGTTTCGTTGAGCGAGGCGTTGCCGTCAGTGCCACTCTGGGTTGAGTGGCTCGGGCTTGCGGCGGGGGCATTTTCCTTTGCCGTACTGTTCCGTAGCGCGCCGCGCGACGGCTTTATCGTCGTTGGTTCGGTCCTGTTCGGCTATGCGCTGACGCGGCTCGGCGGCGCGCAGTTCGGGCCTGAATTCGGTGTGTTCATCGCTGGCCTGGGCGTCGGCGCAGTCAGCAACCTCTATGCGACCCTGCGTCAGCGCCCCGGCGCGCTGATCCGGGAGCCCGGCATCATTCTGCTCGTGCCAGGCAGTGTCGGTTTCAAGAGCTTGTCCTTCGTATTCGAGCGCGACGTGTTCCTTGGCGTTGATACGGCGTTTTCGCTGATCACGATACTCGTTTCGCTAGTGGCCGGACTGCTGTTCGGCGATCTGCTCGTGCCACCGCGGCGTAGCCTCTGAACCCGGCAAAGGCCGCAGCGACCTGGCCAGTCTGACGATCACGCGAACCGGCCAAAACCCCTGCAGTGCAAGCGTTTACGCCGCCCTCGGGCGGTTCGGGGCGACCGCCGTTGTCGGGTTCGCGTCATCAGGGGGCGTCTAGCGGATCAGCAGATCGTCCTCAGGCGTGCCGGCCTGCAGTGCTGCACTGAACCAGCGCGGCTGCTTGCCGCGGCCGCTCCAGGTTTGGTGCGGCGCTGACGGATTGCGATATTTTGGTTTGACTGTGCGCTTGCGCGCCGGCAAATGACCGAACAGTTCTTCGATCGTGAAGCCTTCCTTGCGCGCGATGTCGATAAGTCGCGCCCGGATTTCGGCTATGTGCTCGCGCTGCATCTCCTGCTGGCGTTGATTTGCCAGGGTGATCAGTTCTGCGAGTTGCTGCGCAGTCAGAGAATCAAGATCGAGCTCGATGGGCATTGCGATCCTTGTGCCGATATCGACAGGAACAAGCCTCCCGCCGTTGCTGCTGGCAACGGAAAAGCAAGCCTGACAATGACCCCCTGAAACGCGATTTTGTGCCAAAACGCACTAGTAGCGCAAAATTCGGCCCGGTGACTGCTGCGAGTCGCCGGGCAGTCCGTACGACCGGCTGCCCTAGACGGCCAGTACGGGATACTATGGCGCCGTGCAGGCAGGGTGGGATTGGTTTCTCAACGTCTCAGGGGTGAGCAGTGGGTCTGCTGGACGATCTCGAACAGGAAGCGCAGCGGCGCAAGGCAGGCGTCGACGATCAGGATCGCGCAAAGCAGGAGCGCGAGGCCGCCTATCGCACGCAGCTGGAGCCGGGTATGACGGCTCTGTACGAATATCTGCTGAAGCTCACGCAGAACCTGAGCTTCATCAAGCCCAAGAAATCCTTCCGGTTTCCTCTTGCCGGCTACGGCGACATGGTGCTGCAGGTCGAACATGAGTACGACCTCAAGATCCAGAACCAGCCGGCGTCGAAGGAAATCAAGCTGTCCTTCCCCTGTCCGATCGCGACCGACGAATGCCCGAACATCGAGGTGCTCGGCACGACCAAGGTCAAGACGGTTGCCGGGGCGTTCCAGCGCTACCACATCGGTGGCGTGACCGTTACAAAAAAAGATGCCAACGGCGAAGTCCTGGCGGCCACGGTTCGCGCCCGCGGCCGCATCGTATTGGCGGCGACGTTCGCCGCCGATGCCGAGTCCGGCGTCGTGCGCATGCAGTTCAACAATTTTGACCAACTGGGTGGTCAGCAGACCAAGACGGTCACGGCTGAACAGTTCAATGAGGCGCTGTACGACGAGATTGGCCGTTATGTGGCGCGTGAGCCCAACAACCTGTTCCGCGAGGCCCTGCCTGACGACTACCGCAAGCAATTGCGCACCAAAGTGCAGCAGGAGGAAATGAAGCGCCGCTGGGAGTCTCAGATGGCACAGCGACAGCGCGATGAGCTGGCAGAAATGGAACGTCAGCAGGGTTTTGCCGGCAAACTCACCAAGGTGGTCGATCAGGTCAAGGCCGGATCACTGTTTGACAAGCTGCGCGGGCTGGTCAAGAAAGACAAGTAATCCCTCCGGCCGGTGCCGCGTATCGCGCGAGCTGGGCCAGTTGCCCGGAAACGCATAGAATCACGGACTTTTCCGCCCCACGTCCGTAACCATGCGCCTGAGCAAGTTTCACCTCGCCACCGTCAAGGAAGTTCCCGCCGACGCGGAAATTGTCAGCCACCGGCTCATGCTGCGCGCGGGCATGATCCGCAAACTCGCCGCGGGCCTGTACACCTGGGCACCGCTGGGTTTACGCGTGCTGCGCAAAGTCGAGGCCATCGTACGCGAGGAAATGAACCGTGCCGGCGCCGTCGAATTGCTGATGCCGGCTGTGCAGCCGCGGGAACTCTGGGAAGAGACAGAGCGCTGGGAGCGATTCGGCGGCCAGTTGCTCAAGATCAAGGACCGCAAGGACGCTGAGTACTGTTTCGGCCCTACCCACGAAGAAGTCATCACCGATTTCGCCCGCGCCGAACTGCATAGCTACAAGCAGTTGCCGCTGAATTTCTTCCAGATCCAGACCAAGTTCCGCGACGAGATCCGACCACGTTTCGGCGTCATGCGGGCACGCGAATTCCTGATGAAGGACGCCTATTCGTTCCATTTGAGCGCCGACTGCCTGGAGCGCGAATACTGGAACATGTACGAGACCTACAGCCGCATCTTCACTCGTCTGGGATTGAAGTTCCGCGCCGTGCAGGCTGACGCCGGGGCAATTGGCGGCAACGTGACGCACGAGTTCCATGTTCTGGCCGATTCCGGCGAAGACGCGATTGCGTTCAGTGACGGCTCCGAGTATGCGGCCAACGTGGAGATGGCCGAGGCAGTAGCGCCCTTGCAGGAAAGGCCGGTGGCAACTGCTCCGCTGGAGCGTGTGGCGACGCCGACGCAGAAGACGATTGACGAAATCACCGCGTTTCTTGCCGTTTCTTCACAGGCCTGCGTCAAGACCTTGCTTGTGCGCGGCTGCACCGGGCTGGTCGCACTCTGTGTGCGTGGCGACCACGAGATCAACGAGGTCAAAGCCGCCAAACTAGCCGAATTGCCGGGTGAGTCCGTGCTGGCCGACGAGGCGGAGATCATCAAGGCAATCGGCTGCAAACCGGGGTTTATCGGTCCAGCTGGTTTGCCTGAGTCGATTCCGGTGATCGTGGATCGCAGCGCAGCTGCCCTCGCCGACTTTGTCTGCGGCGGTAACGCTGACGGTACTCACTACCGCGGCGCGAACTGGGACCGGGATGCGCGCATAACCCGTGTCGCAGATCTGCGCAAGGTCGTCGACGGCGATCCTTCACCGGACGGCAAGGGCCACATCCGCCTGGCGCGCGGTATCGAGGTCGGCCACGTGTTCCAGCTCGGCACGAAATACGCCGAGGCGCTGAAAGCCACCGTCATCGATCAGAGTGGCAAGAATCACGTCATGACCATGGGCTGCTACGGTATCGGCGTCAGTCGCATCGTCGCCGCAGCGATCGAGCAGAACTTCGACGCGTCCGGCATTGTTTGGCCCGAGCCGATGGCGCCGTGGCGGGTCGCCTTGTGCGTGATCAATCCGAAGAATGATGCCGCGGTCACAGCGGCGGCGGAATCGCTTTACGCGGAGCTGGGCGTTCGCGGCGTCGATGTCGTGCTCGATGATCGGGGCCTGCGTCCCGGCGGCATGTTTGCTGACATGGAATTGATCGGCATTCCACATCGCGTAGTCATCAGCGAGCGTGGTATTGCTGCGGGCACGTTTGAATACCGTGCGCGCCGCGACAGCGAAAGCCGTCAGCTCAGCCGCGACGAGGTGCTGGCCCTGTTCTGACGAGGAATGGGGGCGTGGGAGTTTGGGTGCCTGCTCGCGCCGTATCTGCGCGATACCTGGACCTGCACGCATAGATGCCCTGAGTCGGCGAAACCGACGCTTGACTGGCGGCGTCGGCTTGGGCGCAGCATAGGGGCAGTCAAGGCAGTGTTGACCCTAGCCCCTGGGGCTATTGTTTCGCCGGGTCAGGCGGGATCGGCCGGTTAGCCGTGTCGTTCGGCCTGTCAGGGCGGCGATAGCCAGGCACGAGGTTGGTGTTTGGATCGTAGCGGACGGTTTCGTAAGGCCGGTCTTTCGGCGGTGCATCACTGACGTTGAGGCGGCCACTCGCATCGCGCCACTTGTACAGCGGTGGCGATGCAGACTGGGCGTTCGGCGATTCCGGAGCCAACTGGCGCACAGCGCTGGGCAGGCTTTGCGGCGAGAAATACCACCAGGCCGCCGCACCGGCGGCGAGCAGGGCGAGGGACCAGCCGATCACGCGCCCCATGAACGAATTACTGGCCGTCGCCCTTTGCGCAAAGCGAGTCGACCGTTGCCTTCGCGATATTTAGCTCGGCGGCGCGGTCTGCAGCGCTCATATCGACGATCTTGCCTTCACGCTGCACCGTCAGCGGCAGCGAACTGGACAACAAGGCCACACGTTGTTGAGCACTGCTGCAGCGTGCCTCGTTGCTGGTATCGCCCGCCGGCTTGCTGGCGGTCGCCTGCGCGTCGGCCGCCGCCGGGGCGGCAGCGGCATCGGTCTGGGTGATAGCCGTGCTCTGGTTGACGATCTTGACGTTGTCGAATTCGGTTCCCTTCGGCGGCGGCGAGTCCGAGAAATGGACGGCGCCGCTGGCATCCTTCCATTTGTACACTTTGTCTGCGGAATGGCCGGCAGTCGCGGCAACTGCTGCGAGCAGGCCGAAGGCGACTTGAATGGCTTTCATAGGGGGCTCCGTGGTCGCGCGGTAGGCAGCGCGGGTCGATCAGGTCTATTGGATAGCACTGTTGTCCACACGATACAAGCGGTTGCACGACAGTACTGTGCGGCGCCGCAGGAATTTCCGCAGATTGTTGGCGCCGCTCTCCATCGTCAACCCGTCGGCGGTTGCAGGCGGTATCGCTGCCAGGACTTGGCTGCAGCGCTGTGATCCCGCAAGCTTTCCCTATTCCGCAAGAGATCTGGGCATGGAATCTGCCGAAAGTCCGCGTCGCAAGCCGCCTCACCGCGGCATCTACCTACTGCCGAACCTGCTCACGACCGGGGCGATGTTTGCCGGCTTCTATGCGATTGTCGTCGCGTTGGCCGGTCATCCGCAGGAAGCCGCAATGGCGGTGTTCATCGCGGGTTTGCTGGACGGTCTGGATGGGCGCGTCGCGCGCCTGACCAATACGCAAAGTGAGTTTGGCGTGCAGTACGACTCGCTGTCGGACATGGTCAGCTTCGGTGTAGCGCCAGCGCTGGTGCTGTATGCCTGGAGTCTGTCGACGTTGCGGCAGATCAGTCCGCTTTGGGGCAAGGTCGGCTTTGCGGCAGCTTTTATCTACGCGGCCTGCGCTGCGCTGCGCCTTGCGCGCTTCAACACGCAGGTCGGCGTCGTCGACAAGCGCTACTTCCAGGGGCTGGCCAGCCCGGCTGCGGCTGGGCTGGCGATGTCGTTTGTCTGGATGATGAGCGCAAGCGGATATTCCGGCGGTGACAGGCCGGTGCAACTGGTAGCGCCGTGTGTTGCCGTCATTGCGGGCCTGCTTATGGTCAGCCGCTTCCGATATTTCAGTTTCAAGGCCTGGCCGCTGTCTGACCGTGTGCCCTTCATCGTGATTCCTGCGGTCGTGTTGATCTTCGTCGCTCTCTACATCGATCCGCCGCTGGTGCTATTTTCGATAGCCGCTCTGTACGTTCTGTCGGGCCCGCTGCTCACACTCTGGGGTTTGCGCCGCCGCCGCGGGCAGCGTGAGCAGTCGCCGCGATCGGAGCCGCCGCCGACGTGAGTGCGACGGCTGCCGACCTGCTCGCGCATGCCGCTGCCGGTGATGATGCGCGTGCGTTCGTGCTGCTGGCCGAGCTGTCCGAGGCGCTGGCCGTATCGCTGGACTTGCGCCGCACCTTGCCGTTTGCCTTGCAGCGTATTGCTGACTACATGGAGGCAGAGGCCGCTTCGCTGTTTCTGCTCGATGAGGACGCCGGTGTGCTGGAGTGCAAGGTCTGCATAGGACCGGTAGACCTGCGCGGCCTGCGGCTGGCTAGCGACCAAGGCATAGTCGGGCGTTCTCTGACCGACAAGTCGGTCATCATTGTTGCCGACGCAGAACAGGATCCGCGCGTTTACAAGCGCGTCGACGAGCGGACCGGATTCATCACACGCAGCCTGGTTTGCGTGCCGTTGACGACGGCCAAGGGTACCTTGGGCGTACTGGAACTCATCAACAAGCGCAATGGCGATCCGTTTGACGCGATTGACGCCGGCATCCTGCGCCTGCTGGCGGCGCCCACTGCGATGGCGATCAGCAACGCACGGCTGGCGAACGAACTCGTCGAGCAACAACGCCTGAAGCGTGAATTCGATCTCGCACGCCGGCTGCAGAAACTGTTGCTGCCCAAGCGCCGGCGGGCAGGATTTCCGCTGCTTGCCGTCAATCTGCCCGCACACGAGATTTCCGGCGATTTTTACGACTATTTCGATTTGCCTGATGGGCGCATAGGTTTTGTTATTGGCGATGTTGCCGGCAAGGGACTCGATGCGGCGTTGCTGATGACGCGTGCGGCCAGCCTGTTGCGTTGGGCAGGCAAGGACGGATTGCCGCCTGGTGCATGGCTGCGCCGTGCCAACGAGGAGTTGTGCCAGACCACCCATGGCGGGCGTTTCGTCTGTGCAGCTGTCGGCTATTACACGCGTACCAGCGGCGAAGTTGTCATGGCCGGTGCAGGATTTCCGCCCGCACTGCTGTATCAGACGGGCCTTTGTACCGAGTACCGCTCGGACGGACCGCCACTGGGGATCGTCGTGGGCCAGGAGTTCCACGAGGTGCGGCTGCGGCTGGGGGATGGCGCCCTATATTTTTTCTCCGATGGTGCGACCGACGTACGCAAGGGCGACGGGCGCCTAGGACAAGACGGCATGCGTGCGCTGATCGAGCGTTATGCGGGCGCGGCGCCGGAAGCGCGCCTGCGCATGATGGTTTCGGAGCTGCGGCAATTGCGGCTGGTCGACGACACAACCTTGCTGTTGCTGGAAGAAACCCACGCCCGCCCACCGGTCGTATTGCTGCAGCAATCCTTTCCGGCCGAAGCCGAGCGCTTGCGCGGGATGCGGGCCGAACTGCGCCGAGTGCTTGATAGTGCGGGCGTACCGGCCGACCTGCGCGACCGGCTTGTACTCGCCGTCGATGAAGCGTGCTGCAATATCATCCGTCATGCCTACGCTGGCGGTAGCGGCGATATCGTCTTGTCGTTGCATAGAGATGGGGACGTACTGGAGTTCGAGCTGCGTGACGATGCACCGGGCGTCGATCCGGAGCGTGTTACGCCACGCGATCTCGCGGAATGCCGCGCCGGCGGGCTCGGAGTCAATTTCATCGACGCGCTGATGGATGGTTGGCGTTTGCAGCCGCGCGCTGGTGGCGTCGGCAATGTGTTGCGGATGTGGAAACGCTGCCCGGCAGCAGAGGAAACGGCATGAACGGCATTGTCAGTGAACGGCACGGCGACCTGCAGCTCATCAAACTTGAGGGAGAGGTCGATCTGTCCTGGTCGGGCCGTGTTCGCGACGCGATCCTCGCTGCGCTGGACAACGCTTCGGTAGGTGTCGATCTCGGCCAGGTCAGCTATATCGATTCTTCGGGCATTGCGGCCCTGGTCGAGGGGTTGCAGACCGCGCGCGACAGCGGACGCCGCTTCGTCCTGCTCGCAACCAGCGCCCCTGTACTCGCCGTGCTGGAGCTCGCTCGTCTCGATCGCGTGTTCACGCTGTTGCCTGACCTCGCCGCCGCCCGCGCTGCGGAGGCGGGTTGAGCGTCTCGCCGGGCCAGCCGCTGGCTGCGCTGGGGCGGGCGGCCGTGCAATCGGTTGCCGGCTTCGGTTACTGCGGCATGCTGCTTGCCGAAAGCCTCTGGTACACCGCCTGGGGCTGGCGCCGCGGGCAGCCGGTGCGCATTGCTGCCGTCGTGGCGGAAATGCGCCGCATCGGCGCTGATGCCTTGCCTATCGTCTGCCTGTTGTCGCTCACCATCGGAATCATGCTCGGCATCCAGTTCATTGCTGCGCTGAAGGAGTTCGGCGCGCAGTCGCAGGTCATCGTCGCCGTCGCGAAATCCGTTACGCGCGAGTTTGGCGCGCTGATTACGGCCATCCTGGTCGCAGGCCGCTCGGGTTCGGCGCTGGCGGCACGTATCGGTTCCATGACGGTATCGCAGGAGGTCGACGCGTTAGCCGTCATCGGTATAGAGCCAGTGCGCTATCTCGTCGCGCCCGCGCTGATCGCGATGCTGGTCATGTTGCCGGTGCTGACGGTATTCGCCGATGCTGTCGCCATACTCGGTGCGGCGCTGTATAGCGCGCCGGCGCTCAATGTAACGACACAAGCCTACCTGCTGCAGACCTTGACGCTGCTGTCGCCGGGCGACCTCTGGCAGGGCATAGGCAAGAGCTTCGTGTTCGCTGTGCTCATTACCCTGATCGGCTGCAGCACAGGCTTCAGCGTGACCGGCGGCGCGGAAGGTGTGGGCCGCGCGACCACGCGCGCTGTCGTGCTGTCAATCTGCTACATCATCGTCGCGGACATGATTTTCTCGTTCTTCCTCAACCGATGAATGATGCCCCGCCGCTGATCGAGGTAAATGGGCTTGAGGCCTGGTACGGCAAGCGCCGCATCCTGGAAAACGTCGATTTCCGCGTGGCTGCGGGCGAGATACGCGTCATCATGGGCGGCTCGGGTTCGGGCAAGAGTACCTTGTTGCGCCATCTGCTCGGTCTGCAGCGGCCAGTTCGCGGGGAGGTGCGCCTGTTTGGCGTCGATATCGCGCGCGCCGGGCCGCACGAGCTGCGGCAGATACGGCGACGGCTTGGGGTATCGTTCCAGGGCGGGGCGCTGCTTACTTCGCTCAGCGTCGGCGAAAACGTCGCGCTCCCCTTGCGCGAGCATCATGCCGAACTTAGTGAAAACCAGATTCGCATCATGAGCCGCATGAAACTCGAGGTCGTCAATCTCGGTGGCTTTCATGATCTGATGCCGAGCCAATTGTCCGGCGGCATGGTCAAGCGCGCCGCGCTGGCGCGTGCCATCGTGATGGATCCGCAACTGCTGTTTTTCGATGAACCCTCGGCTGGACTCGATCCGGTGGTCTCGGCTGAGCTTGACGAGCTCATACTGCGGCTGCGCGATGCCTTGCGTATGACCATCGTCGTCGTGACCCACGAACTTGAAAGCGCGTTCAAGATTGCCGATACGATTACCGTACTCGACCAGGGGCGGGTGCTGATGACAGACAGGGTTGATGCCGTGCGCGGTTCCGACAATGAACGCATCCAGGATCTGCTGAACCGTCGCCCGCGTGAAGTGGTCGTCGACGCCGACGCCTATTTGCGCCGACTCACCGAGGAAGCGGTATGAAACCGGACTGGCGGAGCAGGCTGTGAAGCGCGATCACGTCAATTACACCGTGGTCGGCGCTGTCGTGCTCATCGCACTGCTGCTGCTGTTGGCGGCGCTGTTCCTGATCACCGGCAAGCGCGGCGGCGAAGCGGACTATCACACCTACTACCGCAACGTGACCGGGCTGCGCGCTGGGGCGCCGGTGTTCTATCAGGGCTATCGCATTGGCCAGGTTGACGACATCGTGCCGGAACGCGGTAGCGAGGGCACGCGCTATCGGGTTGCGCTCAGCCTGCGCGCGGACTGGCCGATACCGCAGGACTCGGTTGCCCGCTTGCAGGCTAGCGGACTGCTTGCTGACGTTTCTGTTGCCATCCGCGAAGGCAGTGCGAAACCCTCGTTGCCTGTCGGAGCAGAGATCAAGGGTGAGGAAAGCACCGATCTGTTCGGCGCGATGAACGAGCTTGCTGCCGAGGTCACGACACTGACGCGCAGCCAGATCACGCCGCTGATCCGCAATCTGTCCGAGCGGGTCGAATCGATCACCGGATCGCTGGACAAAGGCACTCCCGAAGTACTGAGTCAGGCGCGCGAGCTGCTGGCACGGCTGACCCAGGCATCGGACGCGGTCAACGACTTGCTGAAGCCTGCCAACCGCGAGGCTGTCAGCGGCATTCTCGGCGATGTGCATGCACTGAGCAGGGATCTGGATAACAGCAAGGCAGCCCTCGACAGCGCGCTAAAGGACATAACGGTGCTGGTGCGCCAGAACAAGCCGGGCGTGGATGCCGCGGTCACCGATCTGCGGTCGGTGCTCGCCTCGTTGTCCAGCCGCATCGATACCATCGTGCACCATCTGGACAGTGCCAGCCGCAACGTGGATGAATTCAGTCGCGAGATTCGCAAGAATCCGAACCGTTTGCTGCTGTCGCCCAAGGCCGACGCGCCGGAGGAGTCTGAACGATGAAAGGCGCTGCAACGGCCTTCCTGTCCGCGCTGCTGCTTAACGGTTGCGTGTCGGTTTCCGTGCCGGAAGTGACCTGGTATCGCCTGCCGGATCCCGTGCTGCCAGCGTTGGCGCCGGTGCGTTTCACCAGGCCGGTCGATGTCGCGGTTTTCAGCGCCGATGGCATCTACTCCGAGCAGGCTTTGATCTATGCACTGGGCAAGGACGGGCAGGCGCTGCGCACCTACCACTATCGCCAGTGGAGCGATCCGCCGACGCGCATGCTGCAGCGCCGGTTGATCCGCGTGCTGCGCGACGGGGAAGCCGCTCCGCAAGTCAGCGACCGTTTGCCGGCGAGCGCGAATGCCTTGCGCATCAGCGCGCTGATCCAGCGCTTCGAGCGCGTTGAAGACGCAGGGGTCTGGTATGTCGACGTTGCGCTGCAATTGCGCGTCGAGCATGCGGGCGTGCTACTTGCCGAGGAAACCTATTCCTCGCGCATTGCCGCCGCCGATGCGGAGATCCCCGCGACGATTGCCGCTTATGGCCAGGCGCTGGACCAGATCTATGCGGCATTCATTGCCCGGCTCGCGGATCTGAGCAGCCAGGTGCGGGCATGACTGCCTACGGGTTTTCGGCCCAGCGTCTGCGCCAGCTCGACGCCATGGGCATCACCGCCTACCAGCTGCGTTCGCGGGTTGCGGCCACTCCGCTGCAGGCCACTGCGCCCGATGGGAGTGCGCTGGCCGAGGCGGTTCGCACGCGCATCGCGGTGATCTGCGCGCAGCCCGCAGGCCTCGCGGCCAAAGTGCTGGCTGCAGCGCTAGGTGTCCCGGAGCATGCGCTGCATTGGCAAATACCAGGTGATGGCCGTTTGCCTGAGCTCGATCAGAATGCCGCAGCGTTTCTCGTGCTGGGCCAGCCGCTGGCGCGGGTGCTCGGGGCTGAGCTGCCGACGGCGGTGCAGCAGGCGGCCACTATCGTGGTTACGACGGCACCGGCCGAGTGGCGCGGCAATGCGCTCGCAAAACGCTTGCTGTGGCAGGCGCTGCGTCCGTTACGGCGATATCTGCGGGGACAGTCGTGGTCGCAATGCTGAAAACCGGCTTGCCGGAAATGCGGCCCCTGCGGCCCGAGGAAGTGTCGGAAGTTGCGGCGCTGGAGGCTCGCGCCTACGAATTTCCGTGGAGCGAGGGCATCTTTCGCGACTGCCTGCGCGCCGGCTACAGCTGCTGGGTGCTTGCGCGCGACGAAGCAATCATCGGCTACGGCGTACTGTCCGTGGCGGCCGGCGAAGCCCACGTGCTCAACATTTGTGTCTCACCCGACGCACAGGGCGAAGGCCACGGGCGGCGGCTGATGCGCCGTCTGATTGATCTCGCCCGTTGGCATAGCGCGGAGCGCGTATTCCTCGAAGTGCGCCCCAGCAACCCGCGTGCCATACAGCTTTACCACACGCTGGGTTTCAATGAGATCGGCCGGCGGCCAAACTACTACCCGGCGGCACGTGGCCGTGAGGACGCCATCGTCATGGCGCTGGAGCTGTTGCCGCCGGAGTTTGGTTGAGTTTGCCTGACGTGTACCAAACCTCGGGGCGCCGGCAATCCCGGCACCTGCTGGAGAGATCCGCTGCTGCAATTCGCTTGTCGCCGCTCTGATAGGCATCCAGCCACACGGATATTCTGCGGGGTACTTGCCGGGGGCCTGACTAACGCGTCGGGGAGACCGGATCCTGCACGACAACGAACTCACCTTCGATAACCCCGGCAGGTGCCGGACGCGTAGCCTGCTGAGCCGTTGGCCGGTAAGTGGTGTTAGACGAAGTCGGTGGCGAGCCCTTGCTGAGCTGGCGTGTGCCCCAGATGGCGGCGCCAATCACCGCCACGCCGAGCAGGATAAATAACCCGAACACGAGGGCGAGGCCGGCCACGGCAACACCGACTAGCACCGACAGGGCGCGCAGCAGCGGATGGCGAATGCGTGGCAGGCGGAACAGTACGGCGCCCATGGGAACCTCGACTCCATATGGCATCATGCGAATGCCCAGTGTGGGGCCTTACGGTAGCAACTCAAGTGCATGAAGTCAGTGCCGATGCGGGCAGACCGCTGTGTCGTCTCGACGCAATCCCTGATGGCGGTGCGGTTGCTGTGGACATCGACAGCAGCACCGGTGGATTCAGCCTGATTCTGCTACGCCGCGGCGACCAGGTATTTGCCTATCACAATGAATGCCCGCATGCGGGTCGGCGTCTCGATTGGGCGCCGGGCAAATTTCTGATCAAGGATGGTGCCGTTATCTGTGCCGCACATGGCGCAACATTCGATATCCCCACTGGCTCCGTTATTGCCGGCCCTTGCCGCAACGGTCTGGCACCGGTGAAGTTGCAGGTCAGCGAAGGGATAGTGGCGTTGCCTTGAGGGTTGCTGAAGGTCGGAGCGGCTCTTCTCCCGGCTCTCAGCCCAACTGATATGAGCGGGCATTTTGTAGATGCCCTCTTACGATAGCTAACCCGCAAACATCCAGTTCACAGAAATCAGCAGCGTAACCAGCAGCAGTCCCGTCAGTGGCAGGCCGACGCGCCAGAAATCGCGGCGGCGGTAGCCGCCGGGGCCGCCGACGATGGTCAACACGGGGTTGGCGTTTGCAATGACAAAGGTGTTTGAGGTCGAAACGGCGACGATCAGCGCATACACTGCCGGATTGCCGTTTGACGCGAGCGCAATGTTGATCGCCATGGGCACCATCATGACCGTTGCGCCAACATTGGAAATGACCTGGGCGAACAGCAGCGAAAGCAGGGCAATTACCGCTTGCAGCGCCCATTGCGGCCAGGCGCCGAGATAGATCAGCACTTCCTGGGCGACCCAGGCCGCGGCGCCCGTCGTATCCATGGCCCAGCCCAGCGGAATCAGGCAGGCCAGCGTGAATATCGTCTTCCAGTTGATCGAGGCATAGGCCTCGTCCATGGTCAGCACGCCGGCCAGCAGCATGCCGACGGCTCCGGTCAGCATGGCGACCGAGAGTTTCATGCTGGTGAACAAGCCCAGCGACATGGCCAGGCCGAAGAACGTCAGTGCATGCCAGAGCTTGGCTGGGCGTGCTTCTTCTTTCGGAATGTCGGTCACGACGACGAAGTCGCGATCTTCGGCTGCATGGGCGAGATCGCGCCAGGAGCTATGCATCACCAGTGTGTCGCCGGCGCGCAGGGCGACCTTGCGCACGTCTTCGCGGAACACCTGTTCGCCGCGATAGATGGCGAGCACGCTGATGCCGTGATGCTTGCGCATCCTCAGATCACCGAGCACGCTTTTGATAAAGCGCGAATTCGGCGGGATCACCGCTTCGGAAATGCCGGCCCGGCCCGGGTTGAACATGTCGCCGAACTGGCGCAGACGCGTCTGCACGCGCAGTAGCTGGTTCTGGGCAAAATCATTGACGCTGTCGCGATGTCCGAGCACGCCGAGCACGGTGCCGACCCAGATCATTTGATCGGCCGGTGGTGCGAGGCGTGATTCGTTGCCGTTTTTCATCGCAAGGATCAGCGGTGCGCCACGCATCTGCTCAACCTCTCCCACGCTCATGCCGACCAGTGGGCTCTCGGCGGTCACGGTCAGTTCCATGACTTCGCCGTCGATGCCGTACGTCTCCGCGAAGTAGGTTTCGGTGCGGCCTGGAGTAACTTTCTGCTTGGTTTCCTCGTCGGGCAGCAGTTTGCGTGTGAACAGGACGAAGTAAACGAGGCCAACGGCGAGCAAGGGCAGGCCGATGGGCGCGATCGCGAACAGGCTGAACGGGGTAATCGTGTCCACCCCCAGGGGCAGGTTGCGGTTCGCACTGACGATAAGATCGTTGAGCAGAATCAGCGGCGAATTGGAGATCATCGTGACATTGGTGCCGGCGAGGATCATGCAGCCCATGGGTAGCAGCAGGCGTTTCAACGGCACGCCGGTGCGCGCCGATACACGCGAGGCCACCGGCAGCAATAGCGCGGCAAGTGCCTGGCTCTGCATGATCGATGTCAGTGCGCCCGCCATCACGTTGATCGCCAGCGACAGGCGCGATTCCACCCCGTTGGATACGCGCAGGATCAGGCTTGCGGCTTTGGTGAGCACGCCAGTGCGATCAAGGCCGGCTCCCATGATCATCACGGCAATCAGTGAAATGACCGCGTTGCCGGCGAAACCGTCGAATAGCTGTTCCACCGGCAGCAGTCCGGTCACACCGATACAGACGATGACCAGCAGGGCAACGACGTCAGCGCGGATCCACTCCAGCACCAGCATCAGCACGGTGAAGGCGACCAGCCCGAACACGAGCATCATGTCGGTGGTCAGGGTCAGTCCGTAGTCCATGTCGCCGGTAGACGTCCCTTGCGTTCAGACGCGCTGGTAGACGAGATCCCAGACGCCGTGGCCGAGTCTGAGGCCGCGCTGCTCAAAATGTGTATGCGTACGCCAGGCGGGCCGTTCCGAATAATTCCCCATACCGGCGACATTGCGCCAGGATGCGTCGGCGTCGGTCACGGCAAGCATCTGCTCGGCATAGTCCGCCCAGTCGGTTGCCATATGCAAGAGGCCGCCCGATCGCACCCGCGAGGCCAGCAACTGCAGTAGTGCGGCCTGCACGAGCCGGCGCTTGTTGTGCTTCTTCTTGTGCCAGGGATCAGGAAAGTAGATGCGCACCTGATCGAGGCACGCGGGTGTCAGTTCGTGCTGCAGCACCTCGACAGCATCGTGATGGTAAACGCGCACGTTGCCGGCTGCCGCGGCCGCGAGTGCATTTAGTACACGGCCCACCCCGGGACGATGAACCTCAATGCCGATGAAATTGCGTTGCGGCTCCTGCTGAGCACCCCAGATCAGTTGTTCCCCGTTGCCAAAACCGATTTCCAGCGCGACCGGCCTGTTGTTGCCGAACACCGCAGCGAGGTCTCGCGGCGCGCCGGTGTAGGCAAGGCCGAAGCTCGTCCAATGTGCGGAGAATGCGCGCTGCTGCGCCTCGGTGATTCGCCCCTGGCGCAGTACAAAGCTTCGTATGCGGCGCGGCGGCGCGGTTGTGCCGTCCTGTACGTCTTCGATGTCGTGCATTAGCCCAGGGTTCCGTCGATCGGGCTCGACGCCGAGGCGAAACGCTTGCGCGGAATGCGGCCAGCCAGAAATGCCTCGCGACCGGCCTCGATCGCCTTGCGCATGGCGCTGGCCATCAGCACCGGGTGCCTGGCGCCGGCGATGGCTGTATTCATGAGTACGCCATCGCAGCCCAGCTCCATGGCAACGGCGGCGTCCGATGCTGTGCCGACGCCGGCGTCGACGAGGATGGGGACTTTTGCATTTTCCACAATTTCGATCAGATTCCAGCGATTCTGGATGCCAAGCCCCGAGCCTATCGGCGCAGCCAGCGGCATGACCGCTACGCAGCCAATTTGCTCGAGGCGCTTGGCCAGGATGGGATCGTCGGTGGTGTAGACCATGACGTCAAAACCCTCGCCAACCAGGGTTTCGGCGGCCTTCAGCGTTTGCACCACGTCGGGAAACAAGGTGCGTTGATCGCCGAGCACTTCGAGCTTGACCAGCTTATGCCCGTCCAGTAACTCGCGGGCGAGGCGGCAGGTGCGCACGGCGTCCTCGGCGGTATAACAGCCAGCCGTGTTCGGCAGGATGGTGTAACGCGACGGCGGCAGCACGTCGAGCAGGTTGGGCTGACCTGGATCCTGACCGATGTTGCTACGACGGATAGCGACGGTAACGATCTCCGCGCCAGCGGCTTCGGTAGCGAGCCGTGTCTCTTCCAGATCCTTGAATTTGCCCGTGCCGGTCAACAGGCGCGAACGGTAGGACTTGCCGGCAATGACAAGGGAGTCCGAAGGTGTTGCAGTCATGGGAGCACAGCGCAGCTAGGAAGTGCGGGATAGTAGCAAGCGCTCCCCCTCAAGAGGGAAATGAAGGCAGTGCCGCAGCTCCCGCACCGTTTTCCCCGATTGGCTGGGCCGGACCTGTCCGTTGCCAAGTCTGAGCTCGCCGTGCCGCGCACCGATTCGGCATATAGAAGACCTGTCAGCGGTCGCCTGCTGGCTTGCTATCCACCGCCGATGGCGTGAACGATCTCGACCTGGTCGCCTGCCTTCAGCGCGGTAGTGTCATGGGCGCTGCGCGGGATTATGTCGCGGTTGACTTCCACAGCGATCCGACGTTGCGCATAGCCATTGTCCGCAAGCAGGCGGGCCAGCGTCGTACCGTCCGGGCATTCGTGGGCAGATCCGTTAAGCAAGATATTCATCACGCGATTATTGCTGATCGGCCCCGCGTACGGGGAAGACACGGAAAATGGCGGACCGAAGTCCGCCATTTTCCCCACGCTAAACGACGTTATTCGCGGCGGCGGCGGCCATTGTCGCCGTCATCACGGCCGCCGTTGTCTTCACCGCCATCGTTGCCGCGCCGCTGTTCCTGTGGAGCTGGTTCCGGCGGCGGCGGTGGAGCGCGCTGTACCGGCTGTTCGCGCGGCATTTCCTGCATTCGCGGCGCCGGTTCCTCGCGACGCTCGAAGCGCGGCTGCTCACGAACTTCCGGTGCAGGTTCGCGGCGCATGCGAGCCGGGGCCTCTTCACGCTGCACCGGTGCAGGTTCTTCGCGGCGCTCGAATTGCGGTGCTTCGTCGCGACGCATGCGAGCGGGGGCTTCTTCGCGCTGCACCGAAGCGGGCTCCTCGCGGCGCTCGAACTGCGGCGCCTCGTTGCGGCGCATGCGAACTGGCGCTTCCTCTCGCTGCACCGAAGCGGGCTCCTCGCGGCGCTCGAACTGCGGCGCCTCGTTGCGCCGCACGCGAGCCGGCGCTTCTTCGCGTTGCACGGGTGCAACTTCTTCACGGCGCTCGAATTGCGGCGCTTCCTCGCGCGGCATGCGCGACGGTTCGCTGCGGTCGGCCGGGCGTACGCGCTCTGCCTCGTCGCCTCGGCTGCCGGGGCGGGAGAAATCGCGCTGCGGCGGTGTCATGGTGCCATCGCTGCGGATAGTCGGCGTGCGCGCCGGTGCTTCGCTGCGGTCTTCCGGCGCCACACGGCCCGAACCGGCGCCGAGGTCGCGATCGCCGCGCCGCAGGTCTTCACGCGGCGGAGCACCGCGTTCCAGGCGTTCGGCATCAACACTGCGCGTGTTGGCTGCATCGCCGTTGCCGACTACACGTACGCGTTCCGGTGCCGCCGCCGTCGGACCACCGCGCGGTGTACGCAGCGACTCCATTGCGTCGTCACTGAGACCGCGTCCCGGCGTGCGTTCGAGTACTGCCTGTCGCTCGGCGAACGGCACAGTGGCTGCTGGCGGCGCGGTGCGTGCCACCACGGCGCGGTCCAGTATTTCGCGCTGCGGCATGGCTGTCGCGGCGCGGCCCGATCCCACGATGCTGCGCTCGTTCGGTGCAAACGCCGCGACCTGGGAGACCTCGGCCCGCGCCACCATGCTGCTGTCGACCGCGACCCTTTGCTGGCGCACCGAGCGCGAATTCACGAAAGCGTCGCTGGATACCGCGGTGATCGCCCCGGCCACTTCGCGGTTGTGATAGTTGACGGCACGGACATTGCGACCGCTGGAATAGTCGTTGTAGACGTTCGTAATGTAGGTGTTGTTGATCACGGTGTTCGTGACGTTCACACTGGTGAAATAGTTGCGGCTTGCGCGGTAAGGCGGCACATAAACCTCCCGCGGTCCCAGCGGGAACCAGCCAATTGGGCGGCCCGTGCTTACGCTCACACTGAAATTGCTGCCACCGACGAAGGCGACCAAGGCTGGTGCATAGACCGGGCGCGCGCTGATCGGGCCCGGAATCCAGCCCCAGCGATTGCGCACGTGCACCCAGCGGCCGTAGTGGAACGGTGCAAACCCCCAGTCGGCATCATCGACCCAGGTCCAGCCCCAGGGATCCTGCCAGATCCAGTGTCCGTCGCGATAAGGCGCCCAGTCGACCGACACCCGGCTAGGGAACCAGACGTTGCCGTATTCGGTAACCTCGGTCCACGAGCCGTACTCGTCGAGATCGGAATAGCCGATCAGGTCTTCCGAGACATAGCGACGCGATATCGAGCGGTCGTATCGCTGGTCGCGATCGAGGCAGAAGCGATCAAACTCATCCGGTCGTGGGATATCAAAAACTTCGTAGTCCCGCAGCCGGGTGTCGTAGAAGCGAATGGCTTCGCCCTCGCGGATGCGGAAATTCGCGCGTTCACCATGCGCTTCGCCACCGCCGTCCCAGACTGCAACGGTGGTGTGTTTGCCGCGGCGGTCGACATCAATGCGGTACTCGCCGGGTCGTGAGACCACGAACGCAAGCGTCGGCGTGTTGACCTCGAAAATCTGGTCCTGATAGATGCGGCGGACACGCAGATTTAGCGTGCCCTGGGTGATTTCGAGCTGGGCCGTGCGATCGTCAAGGTTGAGAATCTGCAGGCTGGTGCCTTCATCGATGCGGAAGACCGCGTTGCCGGCCTGCAGCTCGGCGCGCGCTCCGCGGTCGGTCCAAAGGCGATCGCCGCGGATCAGGGGGCGGTTGCGGGTAGCGTTGACCCATCGGTCTTCGCCTGCCGGCGAAAAACTGACATCGCCGCGGATATAACTCAGGCGAGCGACCCGGCTGGGCGGGTCTACATAAGCAGCGCTGGCGCCCACAACCACTAGCAGTGCGCCGCCAAGAAATGCCGCGAACCGCATGAACATCGACATGAATGCCTCCTCCGGAATGAGCCGCCGACGGTCCCGGACGGGGGCCGTTGCGGCGCGATTATCTGAGCCTACGCATGCTGAACGCATACCTGCCGTATGCGCGAACAACCGGCCTCGGTTTTCCATCGTTCAACAACGCTTTAGCACGTCGCCCCCCGGTGTGCTGGCTTGCTGAAGCCCCGCATTGCCGCGGCCGCCTGCGCTATGGCTAAATACCGCGGTCGCGGGCGTAGCTCAATGGTAGAGCTGTAGCTTCCCAAGCTACTGACGTGGGTTCGATTCCCATCGCCCGCTCCATTTTCTTGCTTGCCGGTCGTAAGTGCCTGGGCATGCAAGCAATTCCGGTGAATTCGATACCTAGAGCCGATCCCTTCCGGGGTATCGAAATAGGTATCGATTCGTGCCGAAGGCCTTCGTGCTTCGCCGTCCCAGTGGGCTCTACGCCCGCTTCCTGTTGCTTGCCGACATCCAGGCCAGCGCGGGCGCCCGATTTTTACTTCACTCCCTGGGGGGGGGGCGCCGCCGCAAAGTTGTGGCGTGTCGTTGCAGTCTGCGGGGTTTTCGGTCGTGAATCGTGCGGTATAGCTGCGTGCCTTGGTGCAGCAGGGCACACCCCCGGGTCTTCAGATGGATGGCAGCGTGGGTCCGGAGTCGGTCTGCCCGTGGCTCGGTGTGAGCGAGGGCTTTGGTCGCGACAATGGCTCAGGCAGTTCCGCGCTGGCTAGGGATGGCCGTGACCCTTGCAGTGGCTGCAACTCCAGGCATGATGGAGCCCGGAGGAGGGCAAGTGGCAGCGACGCTGTTCATCTCTTATGCGCACAAGGACGAAGCGCTGCTCGACGAGCTGCTTGCGCATTTGCGGGCGCTCGCAGCAGATGGCGCGATCGACGTTTGGCATGACCGGCGCCTGCTCGCCGGCGACGATATATTTCCAAACATAGAAGCGGCGCTGGATCGCGCGCAGATTGTGCTGCTGCTGGTCAGCGAGGCCTTCCTCGCCTCGCACGAATGCACCCGGGAAATGTGGCGTGCGCTTGCCAGTCGCGAGCGAAGGCAGAGCGTAGTCGTGCCGATTATTCTGCAGTCGTGCAATTGGCGCGCGGCGCCCTACGGAAGGTTCAATGCGCTGCCGACTGATGGCATACCGATCATGGAGGCGCCCGATCGCGCCGCTGTGTACAGGGATGTGGCGGCAGGTGTGCGCCGGCTTGTAGCGCAACTGGACCAGCATAAGCGTTCTGGGCAGGGGCGTCGCCGCTGGACCTTTTTCCTGGCCGGCGTCGCGGCCTGTGTAGCCGGCGCGTTCGCGTTGCGCGCTGCCTGGCAGACCTCGTCGGCAAGTGCGCGGCCATCCCAGATCGTTGTGTCCGAGGGAGTCGTTGCTGTCGCCGAAATCAGCGTTGCAGCACCCAACGGCAGGGCTTGGAACGCTGTTTCTGAAGGCGAGGTGCGCCTACCGAACCTGCTCCTGTGTTTTCGCCATGACGAAGAACCCGCGACCGAGGTTTGCCAGCCGGCGTCCTTCGGTGTGCGCGATGGTCGTGCGCGCGCTTATGTCAGTCGCACGCATATTGCTGAGCGCTTTGCCCATATGACGGCCTGGAGCGAGACATTCTCAGTGGACCTGAACGATCGGCAGGGGGGGCTAGTGCGCCGCATAGGCCGGGCGCACTGCCGTTTCGGCCATACTTGCGAACTTGCGGCCGATGACACGCATGTGATCGGTGAGTTGCTCGTACTGCCTTCGGAGAATACGCGCGACCCGCGTCTGCGCCAGTATCTGGATCGTTGCATAGATCCGCAGGGTCGGCTTGCGGGCCAATGGCGTCAATTCACCGCGGCGGCGGGCCTGGCTGAGCCGGATCTGGGCAGAATGAGTCAGGCAGGGCTTGCGCAGGCCTTGCTTGCACTGTCCGAGCTGAGGCTCGCGCCAAGCCTGCTCGACGCGCTGTTTGCGCGCAATCCGACGGTGTTTGCGCAACTGCGCCCCGAAAATGCAACGCGCGCTAGCGTGCTCCAGGCGGCGTCCTTGCACCTGCAGGACGAGGGCGCCAGCCCGCTGGATCAAGGCGAGGCGGCTGCTGTGTTGGCTTTGCTGCGAAGGGACGTTGCTGCAGCGGTCATCCGGGACAGCGGCTCGTGCCGCTGACACCGGAGGACCCGCAGCATCGCCTTCGTTATTCCGGCCCGCTTTCGTAGCGTTCGTGGAGTTTCACCGGCGCCACCTTCTTCAGTGAGCGGTTGCGTATCCACAGGTTGATCATTTCCACGAATACTGAAAACGCCATAGCGGCATAGATATAACCCTTTGGAATCTTCTGGCCGAAGCCATCGGCCATGAGGACGAGGCCGATCATGATCAGGAAGCTCAGCGCAAGTACTTTTACCGTCGGGTGACGTTCGACAAAGTCGCCGATGGCCCGCGCAAACAGCAGCATGAAGGCTATCGAAATCAGGATGGCGGCGAACATCACCCAGCGTTCTTCGACCATGCCGACTGCGGTGATGATGGAGTCCAGCGAGAACACCACGTCGAGCAGCATGATCTGCGCGATCACGCTACTGAAGCTGGCCATCGCCTTGCCGGCTTCGACATGCTCGGACGCACCTTCGAGCTTCTGATGGATTTCATGCGTGGCCTTGCCGATGAGGAACAAGCCGCCGCCGATCAGGATCAGGTCGCGCCACGAGATTTCGTGTCCGAACAGGGAAAAGATCGGCGCGGTCAGCCCGACGATCCAGGCAATGGCAAACAGCAGGCCCAGGCGTGTGATGGCGGCCAGCGCGATGCCGAGCTTGCGGGCTTTGTCGCGCTGCTCGGGCGGCAGTTTGCCGGCGAGAATCGAGATGAAAATGATGTTGTCAATGCCGAGCACAAGTTCAAGCGCGGTCAGTGTGGCCAGTGCGATCCAGATTTCAGGATTGGTCAGGGATTCCATAGTGAAGTCTCGGCTACAAATAGCGATAACGTGCCACATCGCCAGCGCCCAGCCCGGGACAGGGCTTGCGTAGCGAAGTACGGCGTGGCGTTTGGGGCAAGGCTACCGGTTAGCCTGCTACAACGGACACCCGCCAGCGTGTCGTCGTGCAGAGCAGCGGCCTCCGCCCGGCTAGCCTAGCATCTGCAAGTGTGGAGTGGACGTGATGACATGTCCGGCTGCGGTCGTTCTTTGCTATCGTCGCAGCCGGGCCGCCTGCACTTGCAGTACGTCTGTGGCGTGCCAGTGCGCGGGGTGGGTTTGCACGGCCGCAGGGGAATGCGCTCCCGTCACGTTTCTTGATCTGACTGCAGAGTTCCGGTGCTTCGTCATCGGCGCTCGGAAACTCCGCATGAATATTGCTATTCTTTCCAGAAATTCAAAATTATACTCCACGCGACGTTTGGTCGAGGCTGGGCGTGAGCGTGGTCACCGCGTGCGTGTGCTCGATCCGTTGCGCTGCTACATGCGCATCGCGCCAGGTGAATTCAGCGTGCACTACAAGGGCAAGCGCCTGGCCGACTACGCTGCAGTAATTCCCCGCATAGGTGCATCGATCACCTTCTACGGCACGGCAGTCCTGCGCCAGTTCGAGATGATGGGCGTCTACACCCCAAACGGCTCCGACGCCGTGCTGCGTGCGCGGGACAAGCTGCGCTGTCTGCAGCTGCTGGCGCGCCAGGAGGTTGGCATGCCCGACACCGTGTTCGGCGACAACCCCGACGACACGGCTGACCTGCTGGCGCTGCTTGGTGATCCTCCGCATGTGATCAAGCTCAACGAAGGGTCGCAGGGGCAGGGCGTGTTGCTCGCTGAAAAGCGTTCGTCCTCGCAGAGCGTCATTGAGGCGTTCCGTGGCCTTTACGCCAATTTTCTCGTGCAGGAGTTCATCAAGGAGGCCAAGGGCGCCGATATCCGTTGCTTCGTCGTCGGCGGCAAGGTGGTTGCTGCGATGCGGCGCCAGGCGCGCGCTGGAGAATTCCGCTCCAACCTGCATCGTGGCGGCAGCGCGACGCAGGTTGAACTATCGGCGCGTGAGCAGGAGGTGGCGATTCTGGCGGCGAGAACCATGCAGCTTAACGTCGCCGGCGTGGACTTGCTGCGAGCGCGGCGGGGACCGTTGGTGCTTGAGGTGAATTCGTCGCCAGGGCTCGAAGGCATAGAGACCGCAACCTCGGTCGACGTTGCAGGTGCGATCATCGACTACGTTCATGCGAGTACATTGCGTCGCAAGCGTCGGGGAGTCTGAGCGTTTGGCGCCGGGCACGCCGTTGTCTTGGCGGCTGCGTTTCGACTGTCAATGAAGCGCGTCGTACGAAGAGTGACGTTGACAAGCTCTGTAGACGCCCCTAGCATCGCCCGGCCGCTGTCTTGCTGCAGTCATTGCAGACGGTGCGCAGGGGGCCCAGGTACTGTCTAGACGGAGTGAGTCAATGCGTATTGCCAAGGCTGTTGTGTTCGCTGTCGGTTTGACGCTTTCGCTGGGGGCGATAGCGGCTGAGAAGCTGGATCCGGCCCTGCAGGCCGTGAACAAAGAAAAGTTCGATGACCAAGCCGCGGCGATCCGCCAGCAGATGAAGCCGGGCGGTCGCTGGGAGTTCGTGGATGCTGGCGAGCGGTCGCGCGTCAACACGCGCCTTGACGAGATTGCTTCGTTACTTGCGACGGCAGCCTCGGTCGATGACCTGAGCCGTGAGAGCAAGGCCCAGCTAGTCGAGGCCCAGGAAGACGTGAATGCCATCTTGACCAAGAAGGACGGCCGTCGCTTGATCTGTCAGCAGGTCGCGCCGACCGGTTCCAATCGTACGCAAAAGCAGTGTGCAACGTTTGCCGAGCGGGAGCGACAGCGCCGCGACGCGCGTGATTTTCTGCGTCAGACCGGTGACGACGGCATCAGCACGCGATGACGGGAGTAGGGGCGGTCGCCGGTTGGGCCGCCCCTTTTTTGTGGCGCCACGCGTGGACTGGCGCTAGGGCTTGTTGGAGACCCTCGCCAGGATCCTGTTCGCGTGCTTGATTGGCCGCTCTTGCTGGGGCATGCTGTACGAAGTCATTCGTTGAGGGGTCGCCGTGACTACTCGCCGCGTATCCGAATTGCCTAAGCCTACTGAGGCCGAGCTTGCCATTCTTGGGGTGCTTTGGGACCGAGGTAGCGGCACCGTCCGTGATGTGCACGAAGCACTCTACGCGCACGACGGTGGGGGCTATACAACCGCACTGAAGCTCATGCAGGTCATGCATGCCAAAGGTCTGGTCGAGCGCGACGATTCCCAGCGCGCTCACGTGTTCCGCGCCGTAGTCAGCAAGGAGCGCACGCAGAACCGCTTCCTGTCCGATATCGTCGAGCGTGTTTTCGACGGCTCAGCCTCGCAGCTTGTGCTGCATGCGCTAGGTAGCCAGAGTGCCTCGCGCGAAGAGCTCAAAGAGATTCGCCAGCTGCTCAATCGCCTGGACCGGGAGTCCAAGTAATGGATGCCACCGTCGGGGGACTGGTGTCGGTCGTGCACGTGCTTGGGCTCGTGTTACTGCATTTTCTCTGGCAGGGCGCCGTCATCGGTGCGCTGTTCGGCCTGCTGCGTCGCCAGCTGGCGCCGGGTACGCCGCGCTATACGTTAGGTCTTGTCAGTTTCGCGGCCCTGATCGTGGCGCCCATCGTGACGGCAGCGCTGCTCTTGAGCGGTGCTCCCGTGCCGCTGGAAACCGTAGCCGCAGCGGCTTCGGAGGGCGCCCCGGTCGAGACCCATGCGGTTGCCTCCGAGTTCGATTCCCTGCAGCAGTGGGTGGACTACCTGCCTTGGCTGGTTGCTCTTTGGGGGTGTGGTGTTGCTGTTCTGAGCGTGCGAGCGTTGCTGCATTGGCATGGCCTCAATCGCCTGATCCGTCAGGGGGCGCCACTGCCGGAATGGGCCGACCGCCTACAGCGGCTCTGCGTGCAATTCGGCCTGGGCAAGGTTGGACTGCTGTACTCGGCCAAGATAGAAACCCCAACCCTGGTGGGCTGGATCCGTCCGGTAATTCTGTTGCCGGCAGCGGTCGCATTGCGCTTCCCGGCTGCGCAGATCGAACTGATTCTCGCGCACGAGCTTGGGCACCTTCGGCGCTGGGATCATCTGGTCAATCTGGTTCAAGTCATCACCGAAACAGTTCTGTTCTACCACCCGGTTGTGCACTGGATTTCCCGTGAGCTGCGCGACCAGCGCGAGATCTGCTGCGATGAACTCGTGTTGCGCATGAGCCGCGCTAGTCCGCGCGACTACGTGGCGACATTGGCCGACCTTGAGCAGTTACGCCTCGACGGGGCAGGTGCTCTCGCGCTGCAGGCTACCGGGGGTGTGTTGCTCGAGCGGGTGCAACATATTGCCCAGGTGCCGACGACGCGATTTGATCTGCGCGCGCCGGTGCGTTTGCTGCCGCTGATCGCTGTCGGTGCGGCGGTCGCCCTGCTCGGCTATGCCCAGCGTGCCGCTTGGCAGGACTCGACGGTGCTTGCGTTACTTGCGCCACAGCCGTTGCGCGAAGTACTGCTGCGTGATGCAGGCCTTATCAAGGTGGCACCGCCGGTCATCAGCGATATGGTTGCCGATCGTCGTACGCTGCGCTTGCCTCGCCTGCCGACTATTGCCGCGCCGGCAATATCCGAAGCGCCAGTTGTTCCGTCGCCGGCGGCGCTGAACGTATCGTTGCCGGCCCCAGCTGAGACTGGCACGGTGGTTGAGCCCGGTGTGGCGGCGACAGTCAACAATATCGATGTCGAACCCATGCCGGTTGCTTCCCCGTCGCCGGCGCCAGAGGCAGCACTTTCAGAGTCTGTGGAACCGACCGAGCTCGCGCCGGTAGTGGCAGTACGTGAGCCTATGGCCACGCATGCCGTACAGCCGTTGTATCCGGAGCGTGCACTGTTGCGCGGTATCGAAGGCGGTGTGCGGCTGTCGTACTACGTCGATGAAGGCGGCCGTGTACGCGATGTACGGGTCGAGCAGTCCAATCCGCCGTCGACATTCGATGCTGCTGCTGTCGCCGCGCTGCGCAAATGGCGTTTCGCGCCGGGCAGCTTCGAGGCAGGTACACGTCGCTACTCGCGCCAATTCGTGTTCGCGCTTGAGGGCAGTGTCACAGGGCGGGTACCCGTCAGCGAGGACACCACGGTCGAATCCGGGGACTGCCGCGCTATCACTGGTACGCGTATTTGCCGCCGAGCCGGCGAGTCCGCGTCGTCCGTCACCGAAATCATTCCCGGCACCAACTGAAGCGACTGCTGGGGGCTCCACTGACCTGCGGCCATGCCCGGCTGCGGCCCCCCACCTCCTGCGCTGGCGTGGACACCGCGCCAGCACGTTGATGCTTAACTGGACCCTCGCCGCAGCTTAACGCCGATTTAAGCCCGGGTTACCTAACATCGGCCCCACTGTACTCCTGCGAACACTCCTGGTCAGGTCGTGACTAGCAGACTACGGTAATCGGGGCAGTAGCTATTTGGCCCAAGCGAGGTGTGTTCCCCCAATGGCACCTCCTTGGGCCAGTCTTTTGGCCAGTCGAGCCACTTTCCGTCATCCCGCCCCCTGTCGGCACCGCTTTCGGGCGAGTCCCTTTCCGAAATGGAGTTCGTTAAGCTAGCCCCATGCGCGTACTCGTGATCGAAGACAACCGGGATATCGCGGCCAATATCGGCGATTTTCTCGAAGACAAGGGCCACGTCGTGGATTTCGCCGGCGATGGCGTTACTGGCCTGCATCTGGCGGTGGTCAACGAGTTCGACGCGATCGTGCTCGACCTCACCTTGCCCGGTATGGACGGTCTGGAAGTGTGTCGCAAGCTGCGCCAGGAGGCGCGCAAGCAGACCCCGGTGCTGATGCTGACGGCTCGTGACGCGCTCGATCACAAGCTATCGGGTTTCGACTCCGGTGCCGACGACTACATGACCAAGCCGTTTGCGCTGCAGGAACTTGAAGCGCGCCTGCTGGTGCTCGCGCGGCGCGGCAAAGGGCCGCAGAGTCGAGTGCTGCAGGTCGCCGACCTCAGTTTCAATCTCGACACGCTGACCGTGACGCGGGCGGGCAAGCAGATTCCGCTCAACCCCATCGGTCTCAAACTGCTGCAATTTCTCATGGAAGCGAGTCCGTCCGTGGTTACGCGCCAGGATCTGGAGCATCGCGTCTGGGGTGAGGAACTGCCCGACAGTGATTCGCTGCGGGTGCACATCCATGGTTTGCGTGCGGCGCTGGACAAACCGTTTGACAAACCGCTGATTCAGACTCGCCACGGCATCGGCTATCGCATGGCCGATCCCGACGCGGCGAGCAGCTAACACAACAACGCGCCGTTTCGCCCGCCGCATGCGCTATCGCCGCCGGTTACGCAGCCGCATCGTCATTTCATTCGGTCTGTTTGGCATGACGTTGACGGCGCTGTTCGCGCTGGCCGTAGTCGGCTTGCGCGGCACGCTCGAAGATCAACTGATCAACACATCACTCCAGGACGGCGTCAACAAGTTCCTGGAATTCAAGCGCCAGCATCCGGAAGAGGGGGCGCAGTTTCCTTTTTCACCGGTCACGGCGCTGATTGTCAGTGAGCGCAAGTTTGCCAACGTGCCATTCGCCTGGCAGAAATACGGAACCGGCGTCTACGACATTCGTGAGCTGGATGAGCACGGTATCGAGCGGCCGTACAAGCTCGCTGTCCGCAAGGAGGCCGACCTCTGGGCGTTCTATCGCTACGACGTGGCCAAGGAGGAGCTGGGGGAGCGACAGCTGGTCATCGCACTGGTCGCTGCGGTGCTGATATTCTCGTTGTTCGCCTTTCTGCTCGGTTTCTGGTCGGCGCGGCGCGTAATGCGGCCTGTCGCCGACCTCGCGGAGCGTCTGCGCGCGTTCAAGAACGGTGCGCCTGCCGACGATCTTGCTTCGCACTATGCCAATGACGAAGTCGGAGAGCTTGCCGCTGCGCTGGATGACTATCGCGCACGCCTTACCGAAATGGTCGAGCGCGACCGCGAATTCAACGCCGACGTGAGCCATGAACTGCGCACTCCGCTGGCAGTCATTGCGACAACGGTCGAACTGCTGCTCGCGGCGCCGAACCAGAGCGAAAAGACGCGCGACCGCCTCAAGCGCATCGAGCGAGCTTCGCGCCAATCGACTGAACTCACCGAAGCGCTGCTGCTGTTGTCGCGGCGCCAGCGCGAAGCGCCGAGTGACGGCGAAACGACCGATGTCGCGCGCGTCGCTGAACAGGTCATCGAGGTCAATCGCACCCATCTTGCGAGCAAGCCGGTCGAAGTTCTGCTGGAGATCGACGAGTTGCTTGAGGTCGTGGCGCCCTCTTCCGTTGTCGCGGTCGCGCTGACCAACCTCGTCGGCAATGCATTCAAGTACACGCCTGCCGGTGAGGTCCGTGTGCGCATCAGCGATGGCAAGGTCATCGTCGAGGACTCGGGGCCAGGGATCAAACTCGAAGACGCGGAGCGGCTGTTCGAGCGCGGTTATCGTGGCGAGGGTGCAACCGGCAAGGGCGCGGGCCTGGGACTGGCCATAGTCAGGCGCCTTTGCGAACTTTACGACTGGAAAGTGTCGCTACGTCCCCGGCCGCAGGGCGGCACGGCAGCGACACTCGATTTCCGGCTGCGCCGCGGCTGAGCCGCGCCGCGCATTCAGGCGTCCAGCGGTTCCAGCCAACCGTGCCGGTCCGGCGTCCGGCCCTGGAACAGGCCAAAGAACAGCTCCTGTATGCGTGCGGTCACCGGTCCGGGCTTGCCATTGCCAACCGGTTTGCCGTCGACCGTGCGGATAGGGGTAACTTCGGCTGCCGTGCCGACCATGAACAGCTCGTCGCAGAGATACAGGTACTCGCGCGGCAGGTCGCGCTCGATGACGCTGATACCGTTATCGCGCGCCAGTGTCATGATGGTGTGGCGCGTGATGCCGTTGAGGATCGCGCTCGCAACGGGCGTCGTATGCAATGCGCCGTCGAATACGAGGAACAGGTTCTCGCCGGCGCCTTCGCTGAGCAGACCGGTTGATGCCAGCGCAATGCCCTCACCAAAGCCCAGGCGCCGTGCCTCGCGCGCGATCAGCTGCCCTGACAGATAGTTGCCGCCGGCTTTAGCACCGGCGGGGATGGTATTGGGGGCGAAGCGCTGCCAGCTCGACACGCAGGCGTCGATGCCGCGTTCGAGCACGTCAGGGCCCAGATAGCGGCCCATTTCCCAGGTGGCAACCACAACATCCGTCGGCGTTTCGGCAGACAGGCCGAACTCGCCAAGACCACGATAGGCGAGGGGGCGCAAATACGCTTTGCGCAATTTGTTGGCCTTGATCACTTCGCGGCATGCGCTATTGATGTCAGCGAGGGAATAAGGGATCGCCATGTCGTAGATCTTGGCCGACTGGAACAGGCGCTTGTTGTGGTCGGTAAGCCGGAAGATCTGCGGGCCGGATGGTGTGTCGTAGCAGCGTATGCCTTCGAACACCGATGAACCGTAATGCAGTGCATGGGACATTACATGCGCAGTCGCCTCGGCCCAGGGCTTGATGCGACCGTTTTGCCAGATGAATTCGGGGTACTGGGTCATGGCGAGGTTCCGGCGGCGAAAGCTGTGAAGCCTAGCGGTGTGTAGTTGTTTTGCCTAGCGTATGTCCGGGCTTGGCTCCCGAACTAAGGGATGGGGGGCGGGCCGCGATTTCTGTCGATCTGCTCACAGGCGAGACAATTGTTCACGGTGTTGGTTTAGCATACGGCGGTGCAGGTTCGCGTAGCAGCCGATCGAGGGGAAGCCGGGGGCGTAGGGAACCGCCACCGGCAGCGCGAACCCTTCAGTTCGACAGCACACGCAGAGTCCGGCGCTTCGGCGCGGGTCGTTTGGCGCTACTAGGGGAAGGGTTCATGCGTATTCGGAAAGCCGCGTTGGCGGCTGTCGCCTTGGTCATGGGTATCTGCGCAAGCACTGTGAGCGCGCAGACCTATACGTATTCGGTCTATGTCGACGGCGATCTGAACAGCGCCAGTGGCTGCACTGTGCCGCAAATGACGGGTGCGGAAACGCGACTCGATGTCAGCGTGACCGGCGGGGCGGCGCCCCAGGTCACGACCGTTACGCGCTCAACCTGCAATGGCAGCACATTTGCGGGCAGTACGGCGATAGGCGGCGGCTACCCGGTAGGCCTCAACAACGGTGTCGGCGGTGCCGACGTGATCGAGCTGGCCGACACCATCGCAAGCCTGCAGTACGGCAGCAGCGCCGGATTGCGTCTGGCCCTGGTTGCCCAGAGCAGCGCCGGCAGCGACGAGGTTATTACCAGCACCAGTGGCGGTCCCATTGTTCTCGGCTTGCCGGCACTGCCCATCCCGTTCCTGACGTTTCCCGTTCTGCTGATTCTTGTCGGCCTCATCGCCTTTTTCGGTGCGCGCCGCGCGCGCCGTAGCGCAATCTGGCGCACCCTGTCGCTGTTCTTCGTCGCGACAGGTATGGTGATAGCGGCCAATTTCGCTGCCGACGGCCAGGTGAATGACTGGGCTGGCGTGGCGCCACTGGCGACTGATCCGGCTGGCGACGCGACCAGTGGCGAAAGTGCCATCGACGTCACCGCGCTCTTCGGCGCAGTCGAGGCCGGTCGTGCGTTCCTGCGCATCGACGTGCGCGACCTGCAGAACAATCCGCCGACAGTCAACCCAGCTGTGGCCACCACGCTGGAAGATCAACCCGTTACCCTGACCCTGACCGGCACCGACCCGGAAGGGGCGAACATCACATTCAGCGTAGCGACCCCGCCGGCAGCCGGTGCTACCAGCAACCTGACCTCGACGGGCCCTACCTCGGCGACCGTGCTCTATACGCCGAATGCGAACGTCAACGGCAGTGACAGCTTTACCTTCACCGGCAGCGATGGACAGGGTTCATCGGCGCCCGCAACAGCGACCATCACGATCACGCCGGTCAACGATGCACCGAGTTTCACGCGCGGTGCGGATCAAGCTGTACCGGAAAACGCCGGTGCACAGACCGTCACCGGCTGGGCGACTGCCATTAGCGCAGGTCCACCGAATGAAGTCGCGACGCAGACGGTCAGCTTCACCACGACCGTGGTCAGCACGACCGGCAGTCTGGCGTTTGCTGCGGCTCCGGCCGTTGCGGCCAATGGCACGCTGACCTACACGCCGCAGAACGGCACTTCGGGTATCGCTACGGTCAGTGTGGTCGCTACCGACAATGGCGGCACGGCCAACGGCGGTGTGGATACCTCAGCCGCGCAGACCTTCGTGATCAATGTCAATGCGGTCAATCACGCGCCGAGCTTCACGGCTGGTGCGAACCAGACCGTGCTGGAAGACGCCGGGCCGCAGACTGTGGCGGGCTGGGCGACGGCGATCAACGACGGCGATGGCAATACACAGGCCGTCAATTTCCAGATCACCGCCAATACCAATGCCGCGCTGTTCGCCACTGCCCCCGCGATCTCGCCGACTGGCACGCTGACCTATACCACGGCGGCGAACGCCAACGGCACAGCGAACATTACGGTGGTGCTGCGCGACAATGGCGGTACCGCCTTTGGCGGCGTAGACACTTCGCCGCCGCAGACCTTTACGATTGCCGTGACTGCGGTCAACGACGCCCCCTCGTTCGTCGCCGGCCCCAACCAGAATGTGTTCGAGAACGCCGGTCCGCAGACCGTCAATGCCTGGGCCACAGCGATCAGCCCTGGCCCCGTCGACGAATCCGCGCAGACAATTACCTTCTCTGCAACAGTAACCGGCACTACCGGCACACTGGCGTTTTCCGCTGCACCAGCCGTCGCGCCGAACGGGACGCTGACCTTCGCCGCCCAGAACGGAACCATCGGTACGGCGACCGTAAGCCTGGTCGCCGTCGACAGCGGTGGCACCACAAACGGCGGCGTGAATACCTCGCCGGCACAGACCTTCACGATCACGGTCGCCGGGATCAATCACGCACCGAGCTTCACCGCGGGTGCAAACCAGACTTCGCTGGAGGACGGCGCTGCTCAAACCGTTGCCAACTGGGCGACAGCGATCAGCGACGGCGACGGCAATACGCAGACGCTGAATTTCCAGATCACCGGCAATACCAATGCCGCCCTGTTTGCGGCGGCACCGGCGGTTTCTCCGACCGGCACGCTGACCTATACCGCGGCGGCCAATGCCAACGGCACGGCAACGATCACCCTGGTGCTGCGCGACAACGGCGGCACCGCCAATGGTGGTGTCGATACCTCGGCACCGCAGTCGTTCACGATCAGCGTGACGGCGGTCAACGATGCGCCCTCGTTCACCGGCGGCACTTCGGCTTCTGCGCTGGAGAGCGCCGGAGCGCAGACTTTTGCCAATTTCCACACGGCCATGTCGCCCGGGCCGGCTGACGAAACCGGGCAGACGCTGAGCTTCACGACGACGGTCATTTCCACCACGGGCAGCCTGGCGTTCTCGGCTGCGCCAGCGGTGGCGGCAAACGGCACGCTGACCTTCACTGCGCAGAACGGTACGTTTGGTACAGCAAGCGTGCGCTCGGTGCTTGTCGACAACGGCGGCACGGCCAATGGTGGTATCGATACCTCGGCACCGCAGACCTTCACGATCACGGTCAACAACGTCAACGATCCGCCGATCTTCACGGTCGGCCCTACCCAGACCGTGCTCGAAGACGCCGGTGCGCAGACGGCCGCCGCGTTCCTGACCGGCATCAGCGACGGCGATGACGGTTCGCAGACGATTACCTTCAACGTGACCGGCAATACCAATGCCGCGCTGTTCAGCGCCGGGCCGGCCATCGCGAGCAACGGCACGCTGACCTATACAACCGCAGCCAATGCGAACGGCACGGCGACGATCACGATCGTCGCGCAGGACAACGGCGGCACGGCCAACGGCGGCAACAACACGTCAGCACCGCAGTCCTTCGTCATCAATGTCACGGCGGTCAACGATGTGCCCTCGTTCACAGCCGGTACTTCCGCCTCCGCGCTGGAGAGCGCCGGTGCGCAGACGTTTACCAATTTCCACACCGCGATTTCCGCTGGGCCGGCCGACGAGGCCGGGCAGACGCTGAGCTTTACGACGACGGTCATTTCCACCACGGGGAGCCTGGCGTTCTCGGCAGCACCGGCGGTGGCGCCAAACGGCACGCTGACCTTTACCGCGCAGAGCGGCACCTTCGGCACGGCGACCGTGCGCTCGGTGCTCGCTGATAACGGCGGCACGGCCAATGGCGGCGTCGATACTTCCGCGCCGCAGAACTTCACGATCACGGTCAACAACGTCAACGATCCGCCGATCTTCACCGTCGGCCCGACTCAGACCGCCCTGGAAGATGCCGCCGCGCAAACGGTTGCTGCGTTCCTGACCGGTATCAGCGACGGCGACGACGGTTCGCAGACGATTACCTTCACTGTGACCGGCAATACCAACGCGGCACTGTTCAGTGCCGGCCCGGCGATCGCCAGCAACGGCACGCTCACCTATACGCCGGCCCTGAACGCGAACGGCACGGCAACGATCACGATCGTTGCGCAGGACAACGGTGGCACGGCCAACGGTGGCAACGACACCTCGGCACCGCAGTCCTTCGTTATCAATCTGACTGCAGTCAATGACGTGCCCACCTATACACCAGGCGCGGACGTTACGGTCACTGAAGATTCCGCGGCCTACAGCGCTGCCTGGGCCAGCGCAATCTCGCCGGGGCCGGCTGATGAGTCCGCGCAGACACTCACGTTCAATGCCTCTGTCGTCAGTGGCGGTGCGCTGCTCAGCGCAGCACCGACGATCACGCCGGCCGGTGTTCTGAGCTTTACGCCAGCCGCCAACGCGAGTGGCACCGTAACGGTCAACGTCACCCTGCAGGATAACGGCGGCACGGCGAATGGTGGCGTGGATACCACCGCCAACCACGTACTGACGATCACGATCAGCGCCGCAGACGATGCGCCGGTTGCCGTCAATGACGCGGCGACCGTTGCCGAAGACGCCGCGGCTACCGCCATCAACGTGCTGGCCAACGATACCGATATCGATGGTGGGCCGATCTCTATCGCGTCAGTAACCCAGCCTGCCGATGGCGTCGTCATCATCACCGGCGGCGGCACGGGCCTGACCTATCAGCCGAATCCGAACTACTGCAACACGCCTCCTGGCACTACGCTCTCCACATTCACCTATACGCTGTCGCCTGCCGGTCCGACGCCGACGGCAACGGTGGCGGTCAGGGTGACCTGTGTCGATGACAATCCCGTCGCGGTGAACGACAGCGCGTTGGTGACCGAAGACGACCCGGCCACTGCGGTGCCGGTGCTGGCCAACGACACCGATGTCGATGGCGGGCCGATTTCCATCAACTCGGTGACGCAGCCGGCCAATGGTGTCGTTGTCATCACCGGTGGCGGCACGGGTCTGACCTATCTGCCGAATCCGAACTACTGCAACAGTCCGCCGGGCACGACGCTCGATACGTTCACCTATACGCTGACACCGGGCGGCAGCACGGCAATCGTCAGCATGGCCGTGACCTGCGTGGTCGACAATCCGGTTGCAGTCAACGATGCAGCCACCGTACTTGAAGATGCGCCGGCGACGGCGATCAACGTGCTGGCCAACGATTCCAACCCGGACGCTTCGCCGATCACCATCGGCTCGGTGACGCAGCCGGCCAACGGTACGGTCGTCATTACCGGCGGCGGCACGGGCCTGACCTATCAGCCGAACCCGAACTATTGCAACAACCCGCCGGGCAGCACGCTGTCGACGTTCACCTATACGATCTCGCCGGGTGGCAGCGTTGGCACGGTGACCGTGACCGTGACCTGCGTCGACGATCCGCCGGTTGCGGTGGCCGACAGCGCGACCGTGGTGGAAGACGCCACCGCGACGGCGATTCCGGTGCTGGCCAACGATACCGACGTTGACGGTGGCCCCATCTCGATCAGTGCGGTGACGCAGCCGGCCAACGGCACCGTCGTCATCACCGGCGGTGGCACCGGCCTGACCTATCAACCGAACGCGAACTACTGCAACAACCCGCCAGGTACGACGCTGTCCACGTTTACCTACACATTGTCGCCGGGTGGCAGCAGCACCACGGTCACGGTCACCGTCACCTGCGTGAACGATCCGCCGGTACCGCCGGCTGTGCCGAACATCCCGGTACATACGCATATCGCTATTGGCGTGAACGACGGCACGACGGGGGATCTGCTGATCCCGGCTTCCATCGTCGACCCCGACAGCACCAACTTCACCATCGGTACGGCTCCAACGACATCGGTCAATGGCGGTGAGCTGGCCATCAACACCACGACAGGAGCGTTCACCTACAACCCGCCGGCGGGCTTTACCGGTAACGACACGTTCCAGTACACCGTGTGTGACGACGGCTCACCCATAGCCTGCAGCGGACTGGTCACGGTCACGCTGGTGGTCTCCGGTCCGCGCATCTTCTTCGTCGATGACGACGCGGTCGTGGTCGGTACGCGGGACGGCACCCTGCAGCAGCCGCTGCAGACGCTGACTGCCGGTGCGACCGCTGCAACGACGGCGGGCGACAAGATCTTCGTGTTCCAGGGCAACTACACCACTGGCATTACGCTGGCCAATGGTGTGGAGCTCGCCGGCCACGCGCTTGACGCCACGACCGTCAACGACTTCGATACCGAGCTAGGCATTACACCGCCGGCCAACTCGATTCCGCGTCCGCTGGTCGACCAGACGCCGCCGGCCATCTCCAATGCGGCGGGCAACGGCATCACGCTGGGCAGCAACAACACGGTGCGTGGTGTGCAGATCGGCGCCGTTTCCGGCACCGGCGCGGCAATCAGTGGCAACAACTTCGGCACACTGACCGCGTTCGACGATGTGCGCATCAATACCGGTGGCACGGCGCTGAACCTGACCAACGGCACCTTTGCCGCTACCTCGGCATTCAACACGCTGACCTCTACCGGCGGAACCAACAACGTCACGCTGACCACGGTCAACGGCACGGTCAATCTCGGTACGGGCGCGCTGTCGGGTGCTACCGGCACGGCGTTCAACGTCAGCGGCGGTACTGCCTCCATCACCTACGCCGGCAGCGCGAACAAGACCAGCGCCGGCCTGCTGATCGATGTGCAGAACAAGGCATCGGGCACCATCACCCTGTCCGGCGCACTGGGCGCAACCAATGGCACCGGTATCAATTTCAACAATATGGACGGCATCTTCAGTGCAACCGGCGTGGTCACGCTCAACGGCGGTGACGCCGGCATCGATGTGGCCGGTGGTTCCGCAGGCACGATCGGCTTCAGCAATACCGCTTCGGCGATTACCAACCCGACGAATGAGGCGGTGACCGTTCTGTTGAGTTCGTCGGCGTTCACCTATGCCGGCACGATCACCAAGAACAACAATGCCGTGAACGCGCTGCGTATCGAGAACAATACGGCCGGTACAGTTATCTTCAGCGGTGCGGTAACGGCATCGACATCGACGGGTAACGCGGTGCAAATCGCCGCCAATGGCACAGCTACGACCCTGTTCAGCGGCGGTCTTAACCTGACCACCACCACCGGTACGGCCTTCAACGCGACTACTTCAGGCAACGTCGCGGTCACCGGGACCGGTAACACCGCTACCAGCGGCACGGGACGCGCGCTGAATATCGACACGCATGCCATTACCGCGGCCGGCGTAACTTTTGAGCGCATCAGTTCCAACGGCGCGCCCAACGGCATTCGCCTGAACAGCACGGGGGCGCTGGGCGGTCTTACCGTCACGGGTACCGGCGCGGCCAACAGCGGTGGCACGATCCAGAACTCGACCGGCCCCGGTGTCTCGCTGAACGCCACACGCAGCGTCAGCCTGACCCGTATGCAGATCAGTGCCGGCGCCGACGACGGCATCAACGGGGCCAGCGTCAACGGCTTTACCTGCAACTTCTGCACGCTGACCAACAACGGCACGACGACCCTGCACGAGGGCATGCAGTTCACTGAACTCAGCGGCACGTCGGCTGTAACCAACTCAACCTTCACCAACTCGGCCCACAACAGCATCTACGTGCAGAACACGACGGGCACGCTGACCGCGCTGAACATCGACAACAACACGTTCAACAGCAACGGCGCGAGCACGGGCAACCACCACGTGCTGATCGAAGGGGTGACCGGGACGCCGGTATTCACGGCCATTACCGTGAACAGCAATCAGATCCTCAATGCGCGTTCCATGGGCGTGCAGATTGCTGGCAACAACAACACCTCGATGCCCAGCGTGACGGTGCAGGGCAATACCTTCACCAACAATGTGCTGGCAGTTGATGCCTCGCTGGTACAGGGGTCGGACCTGACCTTCAACATCAACAACAACACGATCAACTCCACCGTCGCTGGCGGCAGCCACGCAATCAACTCGAATCACGCCATTCCGAGCACGGGCACGGTCAATGGGCGTATCGACAATGTGCGTATCGGCACCGCCGGCTCGGTCGGTTCGGGCTCGGTCACCGGCAACGGCATTCGTATCGTTGGCAACGACAACGGCAACAAGCGCTATATCGTGACCAACTCGACCATACGCGAGACTCGCAACGGACGCGGCATCGAGGTCGTCAATCGAAACGGTACCGGGCGTATGGATGCCACGGTGACTAGCAACTCGGTCAATACCGATGCGCTGCCGGCCAACCTTCCGCTGTCGGGTATCCTGGTGCAATCCAACTGTGCGACCACCTGCAATGCACTGCGCGCGGATATCGCGACCAATACGGTGGTAGTGCCCAGTGGCGGCTGCGCCTTCGATCTGACCGGCGTCTGTCTGGCCCTGATCGAAACCAGCACCTCCACCTGCGAGCTGTTCGACCGTGCGCCGACAGGTGCCGCATCGGCCAACGCCGAGCTCGTGGCCAATAATCCGGGTAGCACCAGCACGAGTGCGAGTGCGGGCTGTGCGCTGACCACAACAGCGCCGATCGTCCCGCCCTGATTGCTCACCTTCCGCCCTGATCAATGATCAGGGCGGCACCTTGTTCAGGGGGAAACGGGGCTCCCCCATCCAGCCCCGAGGAGACACGTGATGGCAGAGCCGTTTCTTTCAGAAATACGCATCATGAGCTTCGTATTCGCGCCTCGAGGGTGGGCCCTGTGCAATGGGCAACTCCTGCCCATCAATCAAAATCAGGGACTGTTTTCGCTGTTGGGGACTACGTTCGGCGGGGACGGGCGTGTCAATTTCGCCTTGCCGGATCTGCGCGCACGTACGCCGATCCACGTCGGCAGCAGCCATACGCTGGGCGAGCGCGGCGGTGAACAGGCGCATACCCTCAGCATCGGCGAGCTGCCGATGCATACCCATGTGATGAATGGCACGAGCAAGGCCGGGGATGCCAATCCGGCGGTGCCGGTCGGCAACCTGTTCGGTACACCGCAGCTGCCGTTCTATGGCCCTGCAGCCAACCTCACGCCACTGGCATCGTCCACGGTAGCGAATGTTGGTGGCTCGCAGGCCCACCTCAACATGCAGCCTTTCCTGACGCTGAGCTTCTGCATTGCACTGCAGGGCATCTTCCCGTCGCCAACTTGAGGACAGACAGATGGCACAACCCTATGTTGGTGAGATCCGCATGTTCGCAGGCAATTTCGCCCCGGCCGGCTGGGCATTCTGCGATGGCAGCTTGCTCCCGATCTCGGAAAATGAAGTTCTGTTTCAGCTGATAGGCACGACCTACGGCGGTGACGGCCAGAGCACCTTCGCGGTGCCGGACATGCGCGGGCGTATACCTCTACACCAGGGCAACGGCTTTATCCTGGCCGAAACCGGCGGGGCTGAAGAAATCACTCTGACCGTGCAGCAGATTCCAGCCCATACCCACCCGGCACTGGGCACCTTGTCGATCGCGACCAATACCAGCCCGATCAACTCCGTCGTCGCGCAGTCGTCGACATTTGACGGCTATCAGACGACAGCGGGTGCGGTGCAGATGGCGGCCAGCAGCGTAGGCAGCATTGGTGGCAGTCAGCCACACAACAATATGCAGCCCTACCTCTGCGTCAGCTTCATCATTTCGTTGTTTGGCATTTTCCCGTCGCCGACCTGAGGAGAGACAACCATGGCCGATCCTTTCGTTGCCGAGATCCGTATTTTCCCGTTCAACTTCGCCCCGCGTGGCTGGGCCTGGTGTGATGGCCAGCTACTGCCGCTGTCCCAGAACACAGCGTTGTTCTCGCTGCTGGGTACTACCTATGGCGGTAACGGCAAGTCCAACTTTGCCTTACCCGACCTGCAAGGCCGCGCACCGATGTTCTGGGGGCAGGGGCCGGGCCTGTCGCTGCACGACATTGGTGAAACGGGTGGTTCGGAAACCGTCAGCTTGCTCGAATCGGAAATTCCCTCGCACTCACATGCTTTCAATGCCAGTGGTGCTCCCGCCGATGCACAGGTACCGACGAACAACTCGCCGGCGCGCGTCACGGGTGCCCAGCCCTATGCCACGCCGGCAGGTGCAGGCCTAGGTATGATGGCAGGTGAAGCACTTGCGCCCGCCGGAGGAGATCAGCCGCACAACAACATGCAGCCCTACCTCACGTTCTACTTCAACATCGCTCTGCAAGGAGTGTTTCCGCCGCGAACCTGACCTGAGCACTGGGAGTGCCTATGCGACGTCGCGAATTTCTTCACCATAGTCTGCGGGGGGCAGGCGCACTAGTAGCAGCGTCGCTACCCCTTCCTCTGTTGGCCGCGGCACCGGAAACGGTGCCCGGTCCCGTTCCGTCGGGTCTCGTTCTGGCCCGCTACGAGGTGTTTGGTCTGCAACACCGCTGGCAGGCGCTCGATGCCTGCGCGGCGGCCTGCCGTAAGGCATCCCGCGTGCGCGTCGATATCGACGCGCTCGCGTTTTCTGACCCGTTCGATCGGGTCGCTGTGGATGGGTTGTTCGCGACCGCGAACGGCCCAGCGCCATTCCGTCTGGCTACTTTCCAGCGCGGAGCCGTTTCACCGCTCAGCAAACCCTTTGGGTTTGAATCGCCGGATGACGGCCTTGCTGCGCTGCGGGTCACTCAATCTGTCGCCGGTAGGCAACAGGAGCGAGAGATTCGGGTGCTTGGCGGTGCACATGCGCAACTTGCGCCGGGCCGGTACCTGCTCTTGCTTTCGCCGGACGGTTCGCCGTTGGCTTTGGAGCAGATTGCCGTGCCCGAACAGGTCGGAGGTGCTGTCACCTGGCGCGATGGTCGTGACTTAGCGCTCGGTTACGTGGCGTTTTCGGTCAGCGCAGCCGCCTGATGGTGGAGATATCGACGCTCTACGCGCCCGTACTCGGGCGCGCATTGGCGGCGCACGATACGCGTTTGCGTCTGCGTGACGAGACTGATGCCGACAGTGCCTTCGTTATCGGACTGTATACCGATGTGCGCTGGGAAGAGCTGCGTCCGGTCGATTGGCCGGATGCAGTCAAGCGCGATTTTCTTGCCCAGCAATCCCAGCTCCAGTCAGCCCACTACCGCCAGCACTATCCCGGCGCCGAGTTGCTGCTGATCCTGTGCGACGAGCAACCGATAGGCCGTATCTACCTGCGTGCCGGTACGAGCGAGGTCCGGCTGATGGACATTGCGCTACTCGCCACACGCTGTGGCAGCGGCATCGGTGGTGCCCTGGTCAGGGCGCTGCAGTGCGAGGCAAAGCACAACGGCCATCAAGTCACGCTGCATGTGGAGCCGAACAACCCCGCGCAGCGGCTGTATACCCGGCTGGGCTTTGAGCTTATCGAGAAGCGCGGGGTATACGACTTTCTCGGCTGGCCGGTCAGTTGAGCACGGCCTCAAAGCGCGTGCGATCACCGACCATGTCGATCGGCACCAGAAACAGCGGCAAGACGCCCAGCTCAGGGTGCGTCAGGTGATAGACGCCCTGCCCACCGCGGGTGCGTGCCGGTGCCAGTAGCAGCAGCGAGAAGGGCGCGCCGCGGGGCGAGGGTGACTTGAGCCGTTCCACTGCGTTGATCTCGAAGGCGAACTCGGAATCGACGATGGGCATGGCCTGGCCTATCAGGTGCTCAAAGTGTTCAGGCTTGAGGTCATTGAGATCGGTCATGGGGGCTCAGCTGGTGTCCGTTGGAAGGGGGGGGCAATGGTGAATTTCTGTGTCGCGTCCGGTGTGGCACACCGGTGCCGTGCAGATGTCGCAAACTGATGCACACGGCGACTGCGGATTCGGGTCGCGCCGTATGTTACGACAGGGGAAATCTCATGTATGCCTTGAAACGGCGGCGCAATGCCCGCCTGCGCCTGCTAGCCGCGCTGCTGCCGTGCTTGCTCACTACCGCGATCGCTGCGCAGGAGCGTATCGAGGCCGCCAATGGTGCGGCGGTCGGGCCGCTGGCGCATACGCCGCACGGCGGCGACTGGTTTGCACTGCTTGATCTGGATGATGCTGGTCCGATCTACAGCGACCGCCTGTTCACCGCGCACTACGAAGCGCCGGCGACCTCGGGTTTCGTGGAAATCCTGGTCAACCGCGATGGCATTGCGCACCCCTATGCACCGTATGTGCTGCACGCCGCGCCGGCCTGCGAGGGTCAGGCCTACGTGTCGACGGCGGCCATGAAACCAGCGCGCAGTCTGCGCGCTGCCATCGTCGGAGCACGGGCCGATCTGTATCTCGCCACCAGCGAGGTGGCCACGCTGCAAGTGATGGCCAGTCTGCGTTCCGCCGACGGCTGCCGTCCGTTCACTTATGCCATCCGCGCCTATCCGGTACGGCCTGCCGGTGCCTTGCTCGATCGCTTGCCGCCGCCCTACCGCGTCGGAGGCTCGTGATCTGCTGCAGCCAGTTCGTCGTGTGGCAGCCGCAGTGGCCGACCGGCAGGCATCTGATCCACATCCCGCTTGGGTGGTCGGGATTTCGGATCTGTTTCTTTTTGTCAATTTACATAAATAAATTTCCGCGTCTGACGCCGTGATGCGGCATGAGCGGCAGATGCCGCCCATGCCGTGGCTCTTTTCAGCGGAACCCGGCGACGGTTGCGCGCGTGTTGTTCAGTACACGGGCATTGTCGCTGCGGGTAGTCGTGCCCATGGCGCGCCCGCCATAGGTCTTGTTCGGATTCGACCAGTAGTTGATGCGTGTGCAGGTCGTGCTCGAGCAGGCGTAGGCCATGATCGTGCGCCAGCCGCCGGCGGTTGACTGATAGCCATGACCATAGGCATAGGGCGTGTTCGTCGGGTCGTTCGTCGGATCGTGACGTGCCGACTGCAGGTGGCCGATTTCGTGTGCGAACGAGTAATAGCCAGTTGCGCAGCTCCAGTGAGCCGCGGCAAACGCCGTGCTGGCACTGGCACCGATCGCCGACGCAAGGCCGCAGGACGACGAGTTATTGATCAGCAGCACCGCGACATCGGCAGTATTCGTGTTGCGCTGGCTGTGGATCGTGTCCATGTAGCCGTCGGACGTGCCGCGATAGCGCGTCAGGTCGGTATTGAAGCTGCCGCTTTCTGTATAGGTGACCTGTGACTTGGCGGCGAGCTGCAAGGTGATCTGCACGTCGCTGTTGGTATAGCCCTGGTTCGACTCGGCGATGGCGAGATTGATCAGACTGTTGATATCACCCGATGCGCTGGCCGCGGCCGGCGTGTAGTTCACGAGCACGCGGATCACGGTATTGGCGGTGACCGCCTTGCTCGCCATTGACGGCGTCACGGCGGCTTGATCGAACAGTTTGCGGTAGTCCGCGGGCGGGTGATCGAGCGGCATCGCGTTTTCGTCGATTTCGACAATGGCGTGGCGCGCATCATGCAGCGGACGGATCATGAAGAGCTGTCCGAGTACACGCAGGTTGCCGGTAACCTTGTCGCCGTTGCGCACGAGAATGATCGAATTCAACGCGTCTTCGGCAATTTCGCTCGGGGTCATTTCACGCTTGAGTGCGGTTTCGGCAATCGTGCCCTGCCAGACCAGGCTGCCGTCCTCGGTGTAATACGCCGAGCCGCGCTGCGCAGTCAGCTTGACCGGGCCGCCGACATCCAGATCAAGCGTCAAGCTTTGCGTGTCGGCTTGCAATGCTGCCGCGTTGGCGGTGACCAGCGTGATCTTGGCCGACGCCGGATCCGCCGCGAGTACATCAAACGCGCGATCACCCGAAGCCGAGCGGTAGACCGCTGGCAAGGGTGCAAACAACGACGGCGATCCTTGCGCTGCCGCCAGGCCAGATGTCAACAGACCGGCGATCACTACACTCCCGAGTACGTACCGTTTCATTCGGATCTCCCCCACAGCGAGCGCGCGAAAGCGAATCCGGCGCGATAAGGAGTCGCGCGCCTGCCAGGTCATGAAACAGCCGGATTCCCCCAACCCCCTCGGACGCCGTAACACCCAGTGTCGCGGCGAAAAGGTCGTGGCGTATCCCCATACGCCACTGTATTCGGAATCTAGGCTACTCGGGAAAGCCCGGACGATCGGCTCACGCGGCTAGCAGAGTCGCTCCACAATGGCCGTGGTCGCTCGCGAACGGTTGAGTGTGTAGAAATGCAACGCCGGTGCACCACCGTCGATCAGGCGGCGGCACAGCGCGGTAACGACTTCGGCGCCGAAGTCGCGAATGGCTTCGTGGTCGTCGCCGAAAGACTGCAGGCGGCGTGCGATCCAGCGCGGGATTTCCGCACCGCAAAGCTCGGAGAAACGACGCAGCTGCGAGTAATTCGTGATCGGCATGATGCCGGGTACGATGGGCGCGGTAATGCCCAGGCGGCGCGCGTCGTCGACAAAACGGAAATAGGCATCCGCGTTGTAGAAGTACTGCGTGATCACACCGTCGGCGCCGGCATCGACCTTGCGCTTGAAGTGGAGCAGGTCGGCCTGGGCGTCCTCTGCCTGCGGGTGGGTTTCCGGATAGCCGGCCACTTCGATATGAAAATAATCACCGGTTTCCGCGCGGATGAAGGCGACGAGGTCGCTGGCGTAGCGGAAATCGCCGTAGCTGGCCATGCCCGAAGGCAGGTCGCCGCGCAGCGCGACGATGCGGCGGCAGCCCTTGCTGCGGTAGAGGTCAAGCAATCCGCGGATTTCCTTACGTGTACCGCCCATGCAGGACAGATGCGGTGCGGCATCGAGACCGTGGTCTTCGCGCAAATGGCAGACCGTGTCGGGCGTATAACTCAAGGTTGATCCACCCGCACCAAAGGTCACCGAAACGTATTCCGGATTCAGCGCCTTGAGCGAAGGCAGGGCCTTTTCCAGCGTGTCGCGTTGCTCGTCAGTCTTCGGCGGGAAAAACTCCAGCGAAACAGGGACAGGCAGGCGGGACGGGGCAGTCGCAGGCATTGCGGAATTCCTAGTCGGAGTTGCGGATGGCACGATCCGCACGCCAACCGGCACGCGGATGCGCAATATATCTCGACTTCCGGATACAGAGATAGATGGTGTGCAGGGATGAGGCCCGGTAAGGCATGAGGGCCAGGATGGATTGCGGGCAGTGGCTGCTGGACGGCGCAGCTCCGTGTCGGAATGGCGCGAACGGAAAAAGAGGCAGGCAGAAAAAAGCCGCCGGTTTCCCGGCGGCTTTCTGTCAAGCGCTAAGGCGCTCGCCCGGCATCAGTAACGATAGTGCTCGGGTTTGTAAGGTCCTTCGACGTCGACGCCGAGGTAGGCGGCCTGATCGGCGGTGAGCCTGGTCAGCTTCACGCCGATCTTTTCCAGATGCAGGCGCGCGACTTCTTCGTCGAGCTTCTTCGGCAGGCGATAGACGGTCTTCTCGTAGACGTCCTTGTTCGCCCAGAGGTCGATCTGGGCCAGGGTCTGGTTCGAGAACGAGTTCGACATAACGAAGCTCGGATGGCCCGTAGCACAGCCGAGATTGACCAGGCGGCCTTCGGCCAGGAGGAACATCTCGCGGCCGTTCGGCAGGACGTACTTGTCCACCTGCGGCTTGATGTTGATCTTCTTGATGCCAGGCAGTGTGTTCAGTGCGTCGACCTGGATCTCGTTGTCGAAGTGGCCGATGTTGCAGACGATGGCCTGGTCCTTCATGCGCTGCATGTGTTCGACGGTGATCACGTCCTTGTTGCCGGTCGTGGTCACGTAGATGTCGGCCAGACCCAGCGAGGACTCAACCGTATCGACCTGGAAGCCTTCCATCGCCGCCTGCAGCGCGTTGATCGGATCGATCTCGGTGACGATCACGCGGCAGCCATAGGCGCGCAGACTATGCGCCGAGCCCTTGCCCACATCGCCATAGCCGCAGACCACGGCGACCTTGCCGGCGAGCATCACATCCATCGCGCGCTTGAGGCCATCGGCCAGTGATTCGCGGCAGCCGTAGAGGTTGTCGAACTTCGACTTGGTCACCGAGTCGTTGACGTTGATCGCCGGCACCAGCAGCTTGCCGGCTTCCATCATCTGATAGAGGCGGTGCACGCCGGTCGTGGTTTCCTCGGACACGCCGCGCCATTCCTTGACGATCGCGGTCCAGAAGCCAGCCGGGCGCTCCTTGGCGACGCGCTTGAGCAGGTTCTTGATGACCTGTTCCTCATGCGAGGACGACGCGGTGTTGACCCAGTCCGAGCCCTGTTCCAGCTCGTAGCCCTTGTGAATCAGCAGCGTGACATCGCCGCCGTCGTCGACGACGAGCTCCGGACCCTTGCCGTTGGGATGGACGACGCAGTCCAGCGTGCAGTCCCAGTATTCCTCCAGCGTTTCGCCCTTCCAGGCGAACACCGGCACGCCGGCGGCGGCGATGGCCGCTGCGGCATGATCCTGGGTGGAGAAAATATTGCAGGAAGCCCAGCGCACCGATGCGCCGAGGTCGACCAGGGTCTCGATCAGCACCGCAGTCTGGATGGTCATGTGCAGCGAACCGGTAACGCGCACGCCCTTGAGTGGTTTCTGCGCGGCGTATTTCTTGCGGATCGACATCAGGCCCGGCATTTCGTGCTCGGCGATCTCGATTTCCTTGCGGCCCCATTCGGCCAGGGACATATCGGCGACTTTATAGTCGTGCAGCGGTTTTACGACGGCATTCATGGGTGAACTCCAGTGCTTGGGCGGGCGCGGTGTCGGAATGGAACCCGATTCCGCCGAGCCTGATTCCTGATCGCGATGACCCAGCGAACGGACTTGCAGCGCCCCTCGGCGGCGAGGAGGGGGCGGATTATATCGCCGATTCCGGATGTAAAGATATTGAGCTGGCGGGCTCAAGCTGAGTGGTCAGGTACTGGCGTAGTCCTCGTGCGCTGCCAGGGTCAGAAATCTGTCTGTGCTTGCCGCGGCACTCCGGCGACAGGCCGGGGCCATGCGACCATTTGCCCGCGCATTGCCACAATCTGGCCTTTGCCCGGACTGCAACCACCGCGAGGCTTGTGTCATGAATCGACTCACTGCGTTTTTCCTGATCTGTTTCATGGCCGGCCCAGTATCGGCCGCCCCTCAACTGACCCTGCCCGGTGAAAATTTCCACGGGGACGAAGTGCACGCACGGGATGGTGAGATCTGGCTCGCCCTGATTGCAGAGCACGGTGCGGCGAAGCTGGAGGTGACCAAGCTCGTGGTCAAAGCGGTCAACGACCCGGTCCTGGACGGTCCGGATGACAAGACCGGTCGCAGCGTCACCGCGCCAGGCATCAATGCACTGGTGTTCCTGCGCGGCATTGCCGAGTTGAAGCCAGGTGCCATCCCCGCCGTGGTCAGTGATTCGACCTTGTTGATGATCGACGGGCCCCTGGAGTTGCGGCTGGACGACAAGCTTTTTCACCTCCGCCCACGTTGCGATGTAGTCAAGCCGAACGCGAGCATTCGCTGTGAGGTCTTGCTTGACGACGGTGCCCACGCGCAGCCGTTGTTCTCCACCGTTGGCGAGTCCAACGACGACGGTACTGGGTTTCTCGCCGCGACCCTGCTGTTCGCAGGGGATCTTGACCATGATGGTCGCATCGATTTGCTCATGGATACGGCCGGTGGCGAGAACAAGGCTCGGCCAACCCTGTTCTTGTCGACGGCGGCCAAGAAAGGGCAGCACGTTGCCGAGGTCGCGCAGCAAGAACTCACGGGTTGCTGAGTCGGCCGAAAGAATGACGATGTAGCCAATGGGCCGCGGAAACGGTTATGCAGCAATCCCGTCGCGAACCTGTCGTTGGTTGCGACGAAGCTGGCCGCAGGCGCGTCCTGCCAGTTCCCGCAATCCTTAGGGGTGCTCGCGTATGTCACTCTCGCCGATGGCGTTACCAAGAATCGCCGCCGCTGTGCTCGGTATGGTTGCAGGCTCAGCCTCCATCGCGGCCGAAACTCCCTCTGCTCTGGTCCCGCCCGATCCGTATAGCCAGATTCTTCCCGATTCTCCGGTGCAGCTTGAGCCGTTGCATCTGCGCACCCTGGTCGACAGCTGTATGTTCTACAAGCGCTCCGTATCGATTGAATTGCGTGAGCGCACGATCACCATTACGCATGAGCCGGACCCGTTGCGATTGTGCGTAGCGCCGGGGCGCTTTGAACCGGTGGACATAGCGCTTGGTGCCTATCCGGCTGGTGACTATCAGGTCGAGGTTTACGCTAGCGGTCAGCGTTCGCCCTGGCTGCGTCTGCCGTTTCGCGTTTCGGGGATAGGCACGATCGCGGTCTTTCCGCCGCCGCCACGGCCAATAGCGAACTACAGCGGACTCTGGGGCAATGCTCAGGAGTCTGGCTGGGGCCTTACCCTGGAGCAGGGGGGCTTACATCAATTGTTCGGTACGCTGTACGTCTTTGACCGCTCGCGCCAACCGCAGTGGTACACCTTGCAGGCGGGTCGCTGGGAAAACGAGACGCGCTGGACAGGCCTGGTCGTAAAGAGTGAAGGCCCGCCATGGATCAATCCGGACTATCCGTCTGACGGCGCACGGTTCACCAGCGTAGGTACGGCGACGCTGGATTTTTCCGTCGAGTCAGCGCGGGAAGGCCACGCGTCATTCCGCTATACGATTGATGGCACTACGGTGGAGAAATCGATCTCACGCCAGCGCATACGTTGAAGCGCGGTTCTTGGCTGGCGGCCAGCCCTGGTCTTGCTGGCCGCTTCGTGATCAGGCAGGTATTGCGCTGCGCAAGTTCACTTCTGCTGGCAACGAAGCACAAACGTGATCTTGCCGGTCCGCTTCCCCGTCACCGTAACGGAGTACGCCCATGCCGTTCTTTCTGCGCACACTCGCCACGGCTATCGCGTCTTTCGCCATTGCTGTAACTGCCAGCGCGGAGCCGAAGGTTGTACCTGCACGGCCACTACAATTCGAGCCTCTGCATCTGCGCATCACCGTGGACAGCTGCAACTTCGACAAAAGTTCGGTCAGCGTAGAAATGCGGGAGCAACGCATAGTGGCGACGTATAAACCACGACTTTGCATCGTTCCGGGGCCGCCTCAGGTCGTCGATATCGAGTTGGGCGCGTACCCGGCCGGGGACTATCAGGCCGAACTGTATATCAAGGGTGAGCGCTCGCCGTTGATCCGTGTGCCGTTCCAGGTCGTTGGTGTCGCGAGCACGCCGCCAGACCCGGTGTTCGCGCGACCGATAGCCAATTTCAGCGGCCTCTGGGGCGCAACGCAGGAACCGGGCTGGGGTTTGACCGTAGAGCAAAGTGCGAGCCACAAGGTATTTGGCACGCTCTATGTGTTCGATGCTGGGCGCCAGCCACAGTGGTATACCTTGCAGGCCGGACGCTGGGAAACCGAAACACGCTGGACCGGCCTGGTGGTGAAAAGTGAAGGCCCGCCCTGGTCCGATCCGAGCTATCCGGCCGAAGGCGCACAGTACCGCAGTGTTGGTACTGCGACATTGGACTTCCTGATGACGCCGGAACAGGAGGATCTCGCGTCGTTCAGCTACACCATCAACGGGCAGACCGTCGAAAAGACAATTGCCCGCTATCGCCTGCGCTAGCGCGGAACTGGGGGTGGCACCGAGTTCAGCCATTCCTCGGCGCTGTTATGGCGCTGCAACCCTACCGTCTCGAACTCGTCGACCGCGGGCGGCTGCACGCGCACGCCGAGTACGGCCAGCGCATTGTTGATCGGGCCGAGTTCGGCCGACTGTGGACCAAAGACGATCTCACCGTCGCGAAAAACCGCAGCGCCCTGTGTTCCCATGCCGCCAAAGTATTCCGTCTCGAAATACAGCAGCATGCAGCGATCGCTGGCGAACTTCAGCGTGCGTGCGAGCGCCAGCGACAAATAATTGAAACCGTCGTAAAACTCGTGCTGTTCTTCGGGCTGTAGTCGTTCCAGCGCATCCGCATCGAGCGGCAGCAGCGACATCACCTCGGTCAGAGCGATAGGCGTGACCAGCCCGTATCGCGTCGCGACGTTCCGCAACGCCGCGTGCCGCGCGATGAGTCCGGTTACGAAATGCGCCATGCCTGCCCCCGTTCATCGGTGATGATCCGGGCTGAGCGACGCTACCGCAAGCGGCCGGCGAAAATCCGAGTCGCATCGCTGGCCGACAGGTTTTTACGGCAGCTCACATCTGGCGGAACAGATGCAGATAGCTGCGGCTGACCGGCAATCGTTCCGGACGGTGCTTGAGATAAATATCGGCCGTTTCGTTGTCACCACGTGTCACGTGGCGGATGGCGCGAAGGTTGACCACGACCGAGCGATGGACCTGGGCGAACTGATTCGGATCCAGTTGCGCGATCAAATCCTTGAGCGGCGTACGTACCAGTGCGTCAGCGGGCTTGCCACTTTCATCATGCCAGGCGATGCGCGTGTATTTTTCGTCAGATCTGAGGTAGTCGATATCGTCGACGGCGATGAGCCGCAAGGCCGCGCCGGCGGATGCACGGATCCAGCGCAGTGGCGCGGTGCAGGGGGCGGATGCAGGCGTGGCAGTTTCCGCATCAATTGACAGGCTGGCGAAGTCGGTGGCGGGCGTCTGTGTTGCCGGCGCATGGCCTGAGGTGGCTGCGCCGATTTTCTTCTGCAGATGCGCGGCGAGCTGTTCGAGCAGCGCGTCCATGTCGGCACGCTGCGGCCGCTGCAGACGCTCCTGCAGTCGCGTGACGGTGTCGGCCAGGCGCCCGGTCTCGACCGGCTTCATCAGGTAGTCGAGCGCGCCATGCTCGAACGCCTGCACGGCGTATCGATCAAACGCGGTTACAAAAACAAGCTGCGCCCGGCGGCCGATGCGGCGCGCGGCTTCGACACCGGAGATCCCGGGCATATGTACATCGAGAAAACAGACGTCGGGTCTGAATTGCTCGAACTTCTCCACCGCCTCGCGGCCGTTGCGCGCGTAGGCGACGACGTCGAGCTCGGGCCAGGCCAGGCTGAGCAGGCGTGCCAGCGACTTGCGTAGCAGCGGCTCGTCGTCCGCGATCAGGGCTGTCGGTCGCGGCGAAGTCATGGGCGCTGTCGCCAGGCGGGAAGATACAGGTCGGCGCAGAGCCCCTGCGGCTGATTGGGCGCCAGTACGAGTTCTGCCTCGGCTCCAAACGTCAGCTGCAGGCGTTCGCGCAGGGCGGCGATACCTGTGCCCAGACTGCTGTCGCTGCCGCTCTGCAGACCGATCCCGGTATCGACGACACGCGCATGGCAGCGGTCGTTGGCGACACGCACGCTGATGTCGATGCGCCCACCGTCCTCGCTGGGATCGATGCCGTGCTTGACTGCATTCTCGACCAGGGTCAGCAAGGTCATGGGTGGACAACGCAAGTTGTGCGCTGTTGCATCGGCCTGTAGCGAGTATTGCAGCCGATCGGGCATGCGCATCTGCATCAGTTCCAGATAGGCGCGCACGAGATCGAATTCCTGGCCCAATGTGGTTGCGGGATCGTTGATGCGCGGCACGGCTGCGCGCAGGTACGCGATCAGACTAGCAAGCACCTCGGATGCCTGAGACGAACCGGAATCCACCAGTTCGCGCACGTTGGCCAAAGTGTTGAAAATGAAATGCGGCTCGATCTGTGCTTGGAGCAGGCGCAGGCGAGCATCGACGGCTCGGCGCTCCAGCTCGCTGCGTTCAAGCTGAAAGGCAAGAGTCTGGTGTCGCATGATGCTGTCGCGCTGACGCACCAGCGCGGTCACGGCCACCCAGGGGGCGAACAACAGACCGGTTACTGCCAGAGTCCCAAATCCGCCGAGCCGATCCGAGTCTTTCCAGAACGGCGGCGCGCCTTGTGGTGTGCTGGCTAGGTAGATAAACGCTACCGTTGGCAGGATTACTGCGGCTACCGCGACAACTTGCAGTACCCAGCGCGCGATCCAGCGCGGTAGATGCCGCGGCCATTGCTCGGCAAGGCCGAATGCAATCATCGCAACCGTGCCAATCAGCAGCGTGCGCTGCAGCAACCCGAAGGTGCCGGACTTCCAGACGGACGAGAGCAGCAGCCCCCACAGCATCGAGAGCACGAATACCGCGATGAGGCGGCGGCGATTGAATAACTGCGCGAGGCCGCGTCGTGGCGAGGTTGGGGTCGGCGACATGGGCACAACGATACTCGGGAAAGGTGTTGTGGCTATAGCCGTAGTGCGGCGCCCGCATCATGAGACCCGCGGCAGCCACAGCATCATCGATGCGGCTGCAATACCAGCGACGACAGCAAGGCTGAGCAAGGCAAGTACGGCGGTCATCACAATACGCGGCGCTGCGGCTGCTGTGGCCTTGACGCGGAAATACCCTTCAAGCACGGCCAACGGCAGCAGATACTGCGCGAACGCAAGCGTGCTCAGCGCGGGCCCACTGAACGTGTCTGGATCAAACCCGGCCGGACCGCGATTGACCAGAATCCACAACATCAGCCCGATGCGAAAGAACCAGACCCCGGCGACCGCGAGATAGAGGCGCAGCGCCCAGCGTCGGTGTGCATCGAAGCGGCGCGCGAGCGCCTCGCGCAAGGCGAAGCCGCCGAAGACGAGGATCAGCAAGGCGTTGACGGTTATCGCAACGTGCTGAGTCAGGTCGCCGACAGCGCCGCGTCCCCACACCATCGTCGTGCCCCCGACACTGAGCACCAAGGCCGTTGCGAGGTAGATCCGGCCATTCCAGCGGTGGAAGCGCGGCCAGCGCCGCCGCAGCGGTGATAGCAGCTGTAGCGCGCCGCCGACGAAAATGACCACGGCGAGCGCCAGGTGCAGACCCAGCATCAGGTTCATCAGGGTTGCTCCGGGTACGTAGCCGTTGGGCAGCACCTTGTTCCAGTCCTCCAGGCGTCCGTGCATGGCGGCGCGTCCATAGAACAGGACGACATACGCTGCAAACACCAGCTGACCTGCAACCAGTACGCTGAAACAGGTGGTCGCCGCCGCACTCAGGCTGCGCGCCGCAAGGTTGTCTGGCGCGTGCGCGACATCGGTTCGCCGGGCGGATGACGAAAGGAATCTCGACCTGGGTGGAATGGCATTGCCTGTGGCCTGATGCGACATGGCGAAAAACCTGTGCTGACGGTGTGTATCAGCATGTCTTGGCCGGCTCGCATTGCGCAGCCGGGCTGTGACGGAACACCGGTCCAAGGCCATGAGTGGCGCCCAGTGGCGATGAAGTGCGCTGCCGCAGCGAACTGGCGCAGAGCATGCGCTCCGATCACTGCGCCATACGTTGTTCGTCGCGCTGGTGTGTCGTTCGCACCCGGCCTGCCGCGGTTCGTCGCAAGCACTCTGGTCACGCGTGGCGGCGCGAACAAGGCTGCAGCAACGAACGGAAAAGGTGCTGCCATGGTCGTCGTGCACATCACTGCTGGTGCGGTTGCATTGATTGCGGGTTTGATCGCACTGCTGGCGCGCAAGGGAGGCATCTGGCATCGGCAGGCCGGGCTGGTGTTTGCCGCCGCGATGCTGGTAATGACCTCGACCGGTGCCGTTATCGCGATGCTGAGCTTCAACCGCATATCGATCATCGCTGGCTGGCTCACGTTTTACCTCGTTGCGACCGGAGTGCTTGCGGTGCGCAAACCGGTAGAGGAATCGCGTGGGATATTGACCGGATTTATGCTGATGGCGTTTGCCGTCGGCACTATCGGCTATGTGTTTGGCTTTGTCGTTCTCGCCAATCCGAAAGTAGCCAAGTGGGCGCCGATGTTCTTTGTTTTTTCGAGCATAGCCCTGCTGGGCGCGGTGTTCGATCTGCGGCTGCTGCGTCGCGGCACGTTACGAGGCGCGCAGCGCCTGACCCGGCACCTCGGGCGCATGGGGCTGGCGCTGACGATTGCTAACCTGTCGTTTTTTCTAGGACAGGCGCAGCACATACCAGCGCCGTTCAATCACCCGCTGCTGCGGGCAACGCCGGTGCTGCTGTCGTTGCTGCTGACGCTGTATTGGCTGGCACGCGTAAACATCAAGCACCGCAGTTTGCCCGTCGCCAACCTGCGGTCGGGTTGAGTAACGCAGGTCGGTGCGCGATGTGAAAAATTACGGCATTTATTTAACAAATTTACTTTGCTGCACTTTGTGCGGTCTGTCCAAACAGGATCTTGCGACTTTCTTCGGTAATCGTGGCGCGGCCTGCATAGGCACTCGCCTGCGCGTAAGCGCGTACTGTTGCCGGCCGCTGCGCGATTGCATCGAACCAGCGCTTGAGGTTGGGGAAGTCCTCCAGTTTCTGCTGCTGGCGCTCGTGCAGCGCGATCCACGGATAACAGGCCATGTCGGCAATGCTGTAACCGTCCGCAATAAATTCGCGGCCCGCCAGACGCCGGTCGAGTACGCCATAGAGCCGGTTGGTTTCCTTTACATAACGCTCGATCGCATACGGAATCTTTTCCGGCGCGTAGATCCCAAAGTGATGATTCTGTCCCGCCATAGGACCGAGTCCGGCCATCTGCCAGAACAGCCACTCCGTAACCTCCTTGCGGCTGCGCAGATCGGTCGGCAGGAAACGGCCGGTCTTCTCCGCGAGATAAAGCAGGATCGCGCCCGACTCAAACACGCTGATCGCCGCACCGCCGTCGGCCGGCGCGCGATCAATAATGGCCGGCATACGGTTGTTGGGTGAGAACGCCAGAAAGTCTGGCTTGAATTGCTCGCCAGCACTGATGTCGACGGGCTTGATCGTATAGTCGAGCCCCGTTTCTTCAAGGAACAACGTGATTTTGTGGCCGTTCGGCGTAGGCCAGTAGTAAAGCTCGATCATGGTGGATGCTCGCAGGGGGGACGTGAGCCAGTGGGGGGCGGCGGGCGCAGATTCAAGTCCCGCTGTCGCCGGGGCTGACTCAGCCCTGCGCACAGCGCTACACGCCCACTGCGCGGTTAGGTATGCCACATCACTACTTGCTTCTGTGCTTGTCGCTTCGGGTGGTTGCCGCAAGCGAGGCGTCAGGAAGTACTCACGATCGAGGGGCGCAGCCCTTGCGGTTTTCTGGACGGCGTCGGGCCGTGGTTCAGCAATGCGCCATGTGGCGGAGCGTCAATCAGCTTGTGCGGCTGTTGGCGCGACGAACTCGGTCGCGTCATGGAACACGTTCGAGTCAGCGAATGGCAAGTCGGGCAAGCTGCTCACTTCGACCCATTCCGCATCGTGCGGGCTGCGAATGCCGCCGACGAGAACTTCGACCAGCTCCGGCGCTTCTTTTTCGTCGGTCGCGCAGTCAGCCCTGACTTCGGATGGAATCAGGCTCTGTGCCTCAACGGGGGAGCGATCGGGCGCAACTTCGGCGGCTGCCAGGTTGATGCCCAGTGCCGTGGCCAGGCCGAGTCCGGCGGTAGCCAGGCGGCGCCGTGTGACTGTATAGGAAACGCAAATGTCCGTAGCGCAGCCTGCTACCAGCGCTCGGCGCTGTGCGTCATTCAGCGTGTCGAGATTGAGCACGTGGCGCTGGCAGGTGCTGCAGTAGTCGCCTCCCTTTGTCGGTGCGCGCTTCCAGCGTAGCGGGCAGGGGGTATCGATTTTCGGGAACGATGGCATAAGCGGCTCCGCTCGGCAGTGGCGACAACGTCTGCTTTGACGTGGCGGCTTGCTGCAGCGTCGCAGACACCTGCAGTTTGCTCGTATGGTCACAGAAGCGTTGGCCTTGGTTCGGCGTCATGCTGACTGATCCGACGCGGTGCTGACCGCTGCGGCGTGCTACGCAGTTGTTGTCCGTGCTGCTGCAAGGGTTGCATTGACGGGTCAAGATCCGGCCGGCGCAACTTGTCCAGCTGGCTTGTGCGAAGGAATGCGCGGCCTGGCAGCTGGGTTCCCAGTGCCCCGGAACAGTTGACACCTGTGAGCCGCCGTTTTGGCATCGCGCGCAGCTGGCGTCCCGGCCGCTGCTTTTCTTTTGTCCAGTCCTTCATCCGAGGTTGTTCATGGAGTGAACATGACCCGGAAAACTATCCGCCCGTTCTTCGAGGCCATTTCCTCTGGCTCAGACGACGCGATCTCAAGCGCAGTCGTTGACCAGGAGTACGACACCCCAAGTGCAGTCCGCAGTGACGTCCCCGACGCTGTGATCGGTGGACCTTGGCCTACGTCAACTGATTGGGCGGAGACCGTGATACTGCGCTGCGCGCTGTCCTTATCATCAGCGGCAGCCGCCCTGCGATGCTGAGCTGAAGTTCGCCTCCAGCCCAGCATCGCCATAGCGGCGCGGTTTAGTTCAGGCCTGCGGCGATCTCGAACCCGCAGCCGGTCTTGGCCGTGACATCGGCCAGACTGACGCCTTCGTGCAGCTCGATCAGGCGCAGGCCGCCGCTGGCCTTGACCTCGAATACGCAGAGGTCAGTAATGATGAGATTGACCACATTCTTGCCGGTCAGCGGCAGTGCACACTGCGGCAGGATTTTCGGCGAGCCGTCCTTGGCGGTGTGTTCCATCAGTACGACGACGCGCCTGACGCCGGAGACCAGGTCCATGGCGCCACCCGGGCCCTTGACCATCTTGCCGGGTACCATCCAGTTGGCGAGATCGCCGTTCTCGGATACTTCAAGGCCGCCGAGTATCGACAGGTCGATATGGCCGCCGCGGATCATCGCGAACGAATCGGCGCTGGAGAAGAAGCTGGAGCCGGGAATGGCCGTAATGGTCTGCTTGCCGGCGTTGATCAGGTCCGCATCGACCTGGTCTTCGGTAGGGAACGGACCTATGCCGAGCAGACCGTTTTCCGACTGCAGGGTTACGTTGACGCCGCTGGGAATATGGTTCGCGACCAGGGTTGGAATGCCGATGCCGAGGTTCACGCAATAGCCGTCGCGCAATTCCTTGGCCGCGCGGCGCGCCATCATCTCGCGCACCGGGCTTTCCTTGCCTGACGCGGCACCGCCGGTCACGGTACGGAACTCGATGCGCTTCTCGTAGTTCTGCCCCTGGATGATGCGATCGATATAGATGCCGGGCGTGTGGATCTGATCGGGATCGAGCTCGCCGGTTTCGACCAGTTCCTCGACTTCGGCGACGGTGACCTTGCCGCAGGTCGCGATCATCGGGTTGAAATTTCGCGCGGTTTTTCGATAGACAAGGTTGCCGAATCTGTCGCCCTTCCAGGCTTTGACGATGGAAACATCGGCGGTGATCGCGGGCTCCAGCACGTATTCCTTGCCGTCAAAGTCCTTGGTCTCGCGCTTTTCGGCGAGCTTGGTGCCGAAGGCCGTACGCGTATAGAAGCCGGGAATGCCGGCGCCGCCGGCGCGCAGGCGTTCGGCCAGCGTGCCTTGCGGGGTGAGTTCGAGCTCGAGTTCGCCGGCGAGCACCTGGCGCTCGAACTCCTTGTTTTCGCCGACATAGGAGGCGATGACTTTCTTGATCTGGCGCGTCTTGAGCAGCGGACCCATGCCGAAGTCGTCGACGCCGGCATTGTTGCCGACGATGGTCAGTCCCTTGGTCCCGGCTTCCTTGAGTGCCTGGATCAGGTTTTCCGGAATGCCGCAGAGGCCGAAGCCGCCGGCGGCGAGGGTCATGTTGTCAAACAGCAGGCCTTCCAGGGCTTCAGCGGCGGAGTTGTAGACCTTTTTCACGGGGCGTCCTTTTCGGCTGGGGCGAGCGGAGACCGCACCTGCGCGGCAGGGCGGCTCGTGGAGTCGGCGGAAGGGTAGTACGCAGCCGCCACAGCCACCCATTGTACTTGCGGGAAACGGTCTTACGGGTCCGAACGTAGCAGCGAACCGAAGCTCAGATAGAACGAATTGTTGCCGCCTTCGGCATGGCCGAAGCCGAGAAACACGGGGCCGAGAAACGTGTCAAGGCCCACGAACACGCTGCCGGCGCCGATCAGATCTTCGCGATTGATCGCTTCGCGCGAGCTCCAGACGCCGCCGGCCTCGAGACTGCCGCCGAGATAGATCGGCATGGAGAACAAGCGTGTCGTGTCATTGAGCCGGCGGTAGTAGATGACGCGGGCTAGCGCTGTCTGGTTGGCGAGCAGCTGGTTGTCCGAGTAGCCGGACAGGTTACCGAGGCCACCTAGACCACCGAAGGTCGAAAGCAACTGGCCGTCGCCGCCGGCCGAATGGATGCGTGCGCCGAGCAGCCAGCGGCTGGCGCCGTATGAGAACGCGGAATCCCAGCTCAGGCGCAGGACGTCCGACGAACCCGAATTTGAGCCACCCGAATTGGAGTCACCGACCAGGAATTCATGCGACAGCTCAAGCCGAGTGCCGCGACTGGGGAAACCTGAGTCGTCGAGGTTGTCGTGAGTCGCGCGCAGCAGGGCGCTGAGCGAAATTTCGTTGACTGCCTTAGGCAGATCCGGTGGGCCCACGCGGCGGCGCGCTTCGTCGTAGTGGTGGGCAAGGGCACCCGACAGGCGCCAGGTTGAGCTTGGCGTGTAGCCGAGTTCGACGCCGGAATTCGAACGGCTGCGGCGATATTCGGCCAGCGCTTCATCGGCCGACGCCACGTTGTTGCTCAGCGTGACGTTGTAGGCGCGATAGTCGAGATAGGGTGCGACATAGAACTGCCCGGATTCGCCGAAAGGCTGATAGAACTCGCTGTGCAGGCCGGTCACACGGCCCAGTTCAGCGCGGTTGCGTGATTCGCCGCCGTATTCGTTGAGTCCGGTGAAGTTGGCCTCGCCGATGAGCTGATAGCTGTTGCGGCCGGCGAAGTCGTCCGACAGACGCAGGCCGAAGCGCAGGAAATTGGGTCCCCAGCCCTTGTCGACGGGCTGTACAGCGAGGCCGGTCTGACCCTCGCGCTGTTCGAGCGCGTAGGTTATGCGTTCATAGTTGCCGTCGCCGTAGGCGAGGCCTATGTCCTTTTCCAGCTTGGCCATGTCCAGCGGCTTGCCTACGGCGTCGGACAGGCGTTGCTCGACATAGGCGGCGGTGCGGCTGCGCCCGCGCAGTACGTTGAGAAAGGCAACCAATGGCGGATCGAACGGGCGCTGTCGGTGACGCGCCTGGAATGCGGCGTAGTCCGCCTCGCTGACGCGATAGCGGCGCAATGCATCGAGGTTGGCGAGTGCAGCCTGAGTGCCGGCCGCAACGGCTTCTTCGGTGCGATGAAATTCCGCGCTGCCCATGTCGGCCATGTCCGGTACCAGCAGCACGTCGCGTTCATGATCCAGGGTGGCGATCTGCGCGTCGGTCTCGCGCTTCATCAGCGCGGTCAGCATCTGGTTGGCGATCCCGAACGGGGAATTGAGCTGGTCCTCGCCGGCCAATGGCTCGGAGACGTTGACCACGATCAGTTGTGTGCCGCCCATTTCGCGCGCCAGGTCGATCGGCATGTTGTCGACGACGCCGCCGTCGACCATGAGGCGCCCGCGGTAGCGGATAGGCGCGAACGCGCCGGGCACCGACATGGATGCGCGGATCGCCATGGCGAGGTCTCCGTCGGCAAATACGACTTTTTCGCCGCTGCCTATATCCGTAGCGACCGACCGGAACGGGATAGGCAACTGGTCGAAATCGGAAAGCAGGGCTGTTGACAGCAGCAGGCGGCGCAGCAGCAGTTGCATTTTCTGACCCTGCACCAGGCCACGCGGCAACGCGATGCTGCCGTCCTTGAGTCCCAGCTCGATGTTGCTGAGGAAGCGCAATTCGTCTTCCTTGCGCCGCATCGGCAGTTCTTCCCGCGGCGGGTTGTCGCGGAACATGTCCCTCCAGTCGATTCCCTTCAGGACCAGTTCTATGGCCTGAGCGTCATAGCCGGCGGCATAGAGGCCACCGGCTACGGCTCCCATCGATGTGCCGGTTACGCAGTCGACGGGAATGCGTTCGCGCTCCAGCACCTTGAGTACGCCGATATGGGCGGCCCCCCGGGCGCCACCGCCGCTGAGGACCAGGCAGGTCTTGGCGTAACCGGCCAAGGGCAGGGCGAGCAGCCATGCGCCCGCCAGTAGTCCGAGTTTGCTCATGCGGCGAATACGCTGTCTCATAAAGGCGTTTGTCTGGTCTCTGGCGATTTTTCCCAGCCACAGCGTATCGCTGCGTTTGGTGCTAGGCCTTTGGATGGATCTACCTGGCGCCGCCGGCGCGGTAGTGCCGAACACAATATCAAGGCGGGCAACTGCAGGTTCTACCGGTCGGTGGGGATCAGTCCACCTGTCAGCGTCTGCAGTGCCGCCGCGAAGACGGCCAGGAAATCGGCCATGGCCGATGATTTGCGCCAGACCAGCGCGATGCGCCGGCTTGGCGCACGGTTGCGGAACGCAAGCAGGTGAATGGCCTCGGACTGGGCTATGGGCGGCCGCACGGCGAGCAGCGGCAGCAGGGTAATGCCGACGTTTGCCGCGACCATCTGGCGCAGCGTCTCCAGACTGGTGGCGCGAAAACCGTCGCGCTCGCTGGCGCCGGCAAGCCGGCAGACGTCCAGGGCCTGGTCGCGCAGGCAATGGCCGTCTTCGAGCAGTAGCAGGCTTTCGTTTTCCAGGTCGTCTATCCCCAGCGACTTGCGTTGGGCGAGCCGGTGGTGCGTCGGCACCGCGAGCAGGAAGGGTTCGTCAAACAGCGCTGCCGTGCTCAGCTGTTCATCCTGCACCGGCAGGGCGAGCAGGCTGGCGTCGAGTCGGCCCTCGCGCAGGCGCGCGAGCAGGGTCTCGGATTTTTCCTCGGTCAGCAGCAGTTCCAGCCGTGGGAAGCGCTGGCGCAGGCCCGGCACCACATGGGGCAGCAGGTAAGGGCCAAGCGTCGGAAATATCCCCAGGCGCAGACTGCCGGATTCGGGATCCCGGGTGCGCCGGGCTATCGTGCGGATCTGGTCGATTTCGTCCAGCACATGCCGCGCACGCGCCGCAATCTCGCGTCCGGCCTCGGTCAGCAGTATCTTGCGCGGTGTTCGCTCGACCAGCGCCACGTCGAGTTCGTCCTCGAGCTTCTTGATCTGGGTTGACAGCGTGGGCTGGCTGACAAAACTCGCGTCGGCGGCGCGGCCGAAGTGCTTGTGTTCGGCCAGAGCGACCAGATAACGCAGATCTCGCAGGTTCATGGCAGTGCCATAGCCGTAATCTATCGGCGCGATGCTAGCAATTGATTGGATAGATGAGAATGCGGCGCGTATTCTGCGCGCCGTATCGTTTCAGTCCCTTCGGTCGAAGGGATTCGCAGTCAACCCCAAAGGAGTGAACCATGCTTAGCGTTGGTGAAAAGTTCCCCCAGTTCAACGTCAAGGCCACCGTTTCTACCGACCTCAAGAACGCCTTCGTCGACATCAATAACGACACCTACAAGGGGAAGTGGCTGGTCGTGTTCTTCTACCCGAAGGACTTCACCTTTGTCTGTCCCACCGAGATCACAGGTTTCGCCAAGCTCAACCAGGCGTTTCTGGATCGCGACGCGCAGGTGCTGACTGGCTCGACCGATTCGGAGTTCGTGCACCACGCCTGGCGCACCCACCACAAGGATCTCAACGGCCTGCCGTTTCCGATGCTGGCTGACGTCAAGCGTGAGCTGACCTCGGCGCTGGGCATCCTCGACAGGGACGCTGGTGTAGCGCAGCGCGCCACCTTCATCGTCGACCCGCAGGGCATCATCCGCTTCGTCTACGTGACCGACCTGTCGGTAGGCCGCAACCCCGAAGAAGTGCTGCGCGTACTCGACGCGCTGCAGACCGACGAGCTTTGCCCTTGCAACTGGCACCAGGGCGAAGACGTGATCAAGGTCGGCTGATACCGGCCGGCGGCGCGGTCCGCCGGGCCTTGCGGGCAGTTCGCCTGTCCTGCCAGCACTCACGCTACGCGTGAGTGCTGGCCTCAACATGATGTGGCCAGGGCGCGAATCAGTGCCGCGGTCCATGTTGATTGTTTACTTTTATCTTTTTTCTGCTTGCGGCCGGCCCCAATCGCGGTCGCAGCGCCGAGGAGTGTTTCATGAGTATTGCCGAGCTGAAATCCCAGATTCCCGACTACGCCAAGGATCTGCGCCTGAATCTTGATTCCGTGCTGAGCGAAGGCGGCGCTCCCGGCCTGAGCCGCAAACAGATTGCGCTGATCGCGCTTGCCTCAGCCATCGCATCGCGCCACGAGCCGCTGGTTCGTGCGCTGGGGAGTGAGGCCGCTGAGCATGCCAGCGAGGCCGAACTCAACGGCGCCCGCACGGCGGCGGCGATCATGGCGATGAACAATGTGTACTACCGCTTCACCCATCTGGTCAGCGATACCGAATACGCGAGCCTGCGCGCCGGCCTGCGCATGAATGCAATGGCCAATCCGGGCTGCGGCAAAGTCGATTTCGAGCTCTGCTCGCTTGCGGTATCAGCCATCAACGGTTGTGGCATGTGTATGGATTCGCACGAAAAGACGCTGCGCAAACATGAGCTTACGGCCCAGGCTGTGCAAAGCGCGGTGCGTATTGCAGCCGTGGTCCACGCGGCAGCAGTCACCCTGGAGCAGCGCGGCTGAGCGCAGTACCCCTTTGTCTCCCGCGCACGGGCCGCCGCTGCCTGGCGGCCCAGTTGGTTGGTCAGTTCGTTGCCGCGGCTGTGCTGGCCTGATGTTGGTCCAGCCAATCGTCAATAGCTGTGCCGATTTCGTTGGCCGTCGACCGCGTTTCGTGCAGCAGAACGCCGAGGTTGGTGCTAGTTCTCGCCAGCGTCGACACCACGAACAGCTCACGCCGGCTCGGTACGCGCTGCGTCAGCAGAATTCCGTTCAGCGCGTTGACGACCACGTACTGCGACCGGTCGATACGCACTTCGCGTCCTATGGATTCGCCGAGTGCGACCATTGAGCCGATCATGGCGGCGATGCGCTGCGGGTCGGCGCCGTTATCAACCACGTGTGATACAAGGCGACCGTCCACAGTCGCGATCACACAGCCCAGGGCCGCGGGTACGCGGTGGTGCAGCGCGTGTACGGCATTGTCAATCGTGGTGCGCAGTATCTGTGGCAAGGTATGTGAGAGCGATGTCATTGCATCCTCGCGTGTTGCACCAACTCCAGCCATTCATTGGGCTCTGCCTCGGCAGTCCCGTTGCCTGGGGGGCTGCTGGCAGCTTCGATCTGAGAAAACAGCACGTCCAGTATGTGCAGAACATCGTCGCGGCGGCGCACATCGGCTTCGACGACCGGCAGGAACTGGCCGCGTGCGGCGATGGCATCGACATAGTCGTCGAGGCTTGGCCGCTTATGGGTGTCGAGCCGACCGACGGCGACCACAACACGGCCGCTTTCGATAGGCGCTGCAAAGGCATCGAGGTAGCTAGAGAGATCGATCAGCGGAGCCGGTCGCGAGTTGTCGAGCAGCACGACTACACCGAGAGCGCCCTGGGCTAGCAACGGCCACATGAACTCGAAGCGACGCTGACCCGGGGAGCCATACAGACGCAAGATGTGGCCCGTATCCAGCGTTAGCTCGCCATAGTCCATTGCCACCGTGGTCTCAGCTTTGTTGCATTCGTCGAAGTCGGTGTTCGCGACTTCGGTGCTGATGGGTTCAATCTCACTGATCGCGCGTATGGCCGTGGTCTTGCCGGCCCCCATGGGGCCCGCGAACAGCAGCTTGATGTCACTCATGGTCGGGCGATTCCCAGTGTGCGGCGGATCGCCGAAATCACGAGCTGGTCGCCGGTGCCACTGCGTGGCGCAGAAGCTGGCGGAGGTGTAGTGCGCGTGCCGACCGTGGCGCTACAGTCATGAAAGAATTCGCAAACGCTGCAGGCATTGAGGAATCCGTCGACAATCGTTGGCGGCGCAAGGTTCAGCGCTTGTAGGCTCTGTCGATTATTGTCGCCGTTGCGTAAGTGCTTTATCAGCTCGGCATAACTCGGATGACCGCCGGCCGCCAGATAGGGCCAGCCCTTGAGTCGCAGCCTATCTGCCGCACGCAGCGCCGGTACGGCGCCAGATTCACCCGAGTGCAGCCCAAGCTGCCACAGCAGCGGCTTGAGCGAAACGCGCGGCTCCGATTCCTTACTTTTGCCGCGAGCCGGCGCCAATGCCCAGCCGTCCCGTGCCATGGCGGTGATCAGCGTCGTGGGGTCGGTGCGGGCTTCAGACGCCGCATAGCTGGCGGTGACGCTGCGCAGGTCGATGTTGGCTATTTGGCGCCCGCCGATCGTCAGCACGACCTCGTCCGTCTCGCTTTGTGAGCGCAAGTCGGACCAGCGCTGCAGCCACTGGCGTGCCAGGGTCAGCGTGGGTGTCGCCCGGGCTGCACCGCGCTCGATAATGATTGAGGCGATGTTGTCGAGGGCTGCTGTCATGGCCCCGGTGCGCCAGGCGCCTTCGATCACGATGGTTTCACTACGACCATCGCGACACCGTACCTCGGCACGCAGGGTCGGAGAAATGGCCTGTTCTTCATCGCCGTGCAGCTTGAAGGTGACGTCGGTATCGGTTGCATTGCTCAGGCGCCAGCGTGCAGCGTGTAGTGGTTGTTCGCGCAGCAGACCGTGCAGCATGCGTTCAAACAGCGATTTCAGGTAGGTCGGCAATGCGACCGCGACCGAAAACGAGAACGGTGTTTCCTCGTGCATGTTCATCATTGTCGTAGCCATTTGGCGACTGCCCCTGTTGACTAGGTTCGGGGCGAGCACACCTCGGTGGGCATGTATCGCGTCCGAACCGCTTACTCGTGCCAATTGCTTACTGACGGTCCACCGCCGGACGTAACCGGTCGGTGGCATTCCGGACTCCATACGGGGTCGGCTGGGACGATTATCCACTACCAAAGTTGGAAACGGCTCACAGAAATTGCAAACAAACGCCAACTTCGCATATCACAACTGCGACTCAGTCTTGTTTCCATGCCGCGTAAATGAAACGCAACGAGGCTGCTCGGGGGGCAGTGGTGCACTGACACTGCAATCAGTGGAGCGCTGGTGATTAAACCCTGCGCGCCGTACTTGCATCCGAAGGGTCGTGCCGGCGTACCCCATGTCCGGTCCCCTATTCGCGAGCAAGCCATGAAACGACTTCTTTGTGCTTATCTACTCGTGGCAACTGCCGGCAATGCAGTTGCCGGTGATTGCGCCTTCAGTGCCGCGCGTCATCTGGATCTGCCGGCTGCGGATGTCAGGCAGCTCAAGCTGCAGACCCAGGCTGGTGATCTGCGCATCGTTGGTATGCCCGGTCTTGCGAACCTGGAATTCCGCGGCAGCGCTTGCGCTGCCAGCGCCGACCTGCTCGAGAAACTGCAGCTGCAGCATACCGTCGCTGCCGGCCGGGCCGACGTGAGCACGACGGCCCCCGACGAAAAATCATTCCATCTGTTTGGCTCGAACTACGCCTACATCGATCTTGAAGTGCGCGTGCCCCAGGCGCTGGCACTCGAACTTGCCGATTCGTCGGGTGACATAGAGATTGTTGATGCCGGTGCTATGGACCTCACCGACAGCTCTGGTGATATCGAGATCCACGACCCGCGCGGGGATGTGCGGGTGCGCGATACCTCGGGCGATATCGACATCGAAGCAGCCCAGGGCAACGTCACTGTTGCAGGCGATAGCTCGGGCGATATTGAAATCGACGGTGCGCGCCTGGATGTGATCATCGAGGACGACAGCTCCGGTGATATTGATGTCGCCAGGGTTGGCGGCAACGTGCGGGTTGGCCGCGACAGTTCGGGCAGCATCAAAATCCGCCATGTCGCCGGTAGTGCCGAGATCGGCAGTGATAGCAGTGGAGTGATCTATGTCGCTGATATCAAGGGGGACTTCCGCGTCGGCAGCAAGTCCGGTGGGCGCAGCAGCATCGAGTACGCCGACATTGGCGGCAAGGTGACCGTGCCCGACTACGACTGACGGCGCGCGGTCTGCGCTAGCGTCGCTCGCGCAATACTTGGCACCGATGCTAGCCTCCGCCGATTGCGCGGAGGCTAGCGATGAAGGCGCGGTCTGGACTTATCACCTTGCTGCTCTGGGCGCTGAGTGGCATCGCGGCAGCGGATAGTGCAGCGCCGCCGTCTGGGGCGCTGCCCGCGGCGGCCGAGCCGCTGCACTATGCGCTGCGCTTTCGCATCGACCCGGCTGCCGAAGGCTTCAGCGCGACGGCCGATATCCGTATCGCGCTACGCGAGCCCGGCGATCACATCTGGTTGCATGCGCAAGCAATGGAATTCGATCGCATCGAGTGGCGCGATGCCGCCGGTCGCAAGCGCCCGGCTCGCATCGCCGCCTCTCGCGCCGATGGCGTAGTGCGCGTGGAACTTGGGGAGCAGATTGCGGCGCAGGAGCTCGCGCTGCAGATTGCCTACCACGCGCGCTACAACACACAACTCGAAGGGCTATTCCGTACCCAGCGTGCCGGCAAGCCCTATATCGTGACGCAAATGGAACCGGTCAGCGCCCGGCGCGCGTTCCCGGGGTTCGACGAGCCGCGTTTCAAGACGCCGTTCGATCTGAGCATAGAACTGCCGCCAGGCGCCCAGGCCGTGGCCAACACGGCGCAGGCGTCGGAAGAACCGTTGGCCGACGGCTGGCGCCGCATCGCGTTTCGCACGACGCCAAAGCTGCCGACCTATCTGATCGCGTTGGCGGTCGGCCCCTGGGATATCGTTCCGGGCGCGCCAATTGCACCGACGCGCTGGCGCAAGGAGCCTGTGCCGTTACGTGCGATAGCCCCGCAGGGTGAAGGGCACCGTCTGGGCGAGGTGCTTGCTGCCACGCCGGCGATCATTACCACGCTCGAGGACTATTTCGGGTATCCATATGCGTTCGGCAAGCTCGACCTGCTGGCGGCGCCGGATTTCAGCGCCGGCGCGATGGAGAACCCTGGGCTGATCGTTTTCCGCGAAGCCTTGCTGCTGATCGATCGCAATACACCGACGTCGTTGCGCCGCGCCTCGTTTGAGGTCAATGCGCATGAACTCGCCCACCAGTGGTTCGGCGATACGGTAACCATGCCGTGGTGGGATGACCTCTGGCTCAACGAGGCCTTCGCGAGCTGGATGGAAAGTCGCATCACACAGCAATTGCGTCCGGCGCACCGGGCCGATCTCGCGAGCATTACCGAGGCGCAGCGGGCAATGGTCGCCGATAGTCTCGCGAGCGCACGCCGCGTGCGCCAGCCGATACGCAGCAACGGCGATATCGAAGGCGCTTTTGACAGCCTCACCTATGGCAAGGGCTCGGCGGTACTCGGCATGTTCGAAGCCTGGCTTGGCGAAAACGTGTTTCGCGACGGATTGCGCCGGTACATGCGGGACCACGCGTTCGCGAGCGCAACCTCAGACGACCTCATTGCCGCGCTGCAAAAGTCTAGCGACAAGGACTTGCGCTTCACGGCGGCAATGCGCAGCTTCCTGGATCAGCCCGGCGTGCCCCTCGTGCGCAGTGAGCTCCTCTGCGACGGCGGCAAGGCGCGGCTCAAGCTCGCGCAGCAGCGCTACTTTCCTGCCGGTTCCGCCGGAGATGCTGCGGCGCAGCGCTGGGGTATCCCGTTCTGTGTGCGACTGCAGCAGGGTGAGACGGCATCGACGCAATGCCATCTGTTTGATACGGCCACTACGCTGATGCCGCTGCACGGCGCTTGTCCCGACTGGTATCTGCCCAACGCGCAGGCGCGCGGCTACTACCGCATTGCGCTCGCGAGCGGCGATCTCGCTGCGCTGACACGGGTCGCGGCGGAACTCGACGATCGCGAGCAGCTCGCCTTCGCCGATGCGATCCGTGCCGGATTCGAGCACGGCGACGTCGACGCGGCGGCGGTGCTGGCTGCAGTTGGCCAGCTTGCTGGCGCGAAGACGCGGGAAGCGGCGTTCGCGCTGCAGGAAACGCTGGTCTGGATACGGAGAAACCTTGCGGATGCGGCGAGTCGCGCGGCGATCGACGCCTACGTAGAACAACGCTACTTGCCGCGACTGACGCAGCTGGGCTATCGGCGGCGCGAGGGTGAGAGCGACGACGATGCCCTATGGCGTGCGAGTCTGGCCGAACTGCTCGCGCGCAAAGTCGACAGCAAGTCGGTGCGTGCGGCGTTGCTGGAGCAAGGCAAGGCGGTGCTCGCGGGAGACGGCAAGGGCCGGCTGCGTTTCGGCGCTGCTGAGTATGACCTGCTCGGCACGGTGCTCGCGGTGACGGTGCAGGAACTTGGCGCCAGCGCGGTCGACGCGCTGATCGCCGAACTCGCGCAGAACAGCGACGCGAATCTGCGCATGAGCATGGCCATGGCACTCGGTACGACTACCGATGCGAAACTCGGTGAGCGCGTGCGCGAGTTCGCTATCGGCAGCGGAGCCAAGATCAGCGAAACCGCTCGCTTGCTCGGGGTGCATCAGTATGAGCCGCGCAATCGTGCGGCGCTCTGGAGCTGGTTCCAGCGGCGCTATGCCGACGTCGTCGCGCATACGCCGGTGTTCATCCACGGCGAGCTGCCCGAACTTGTTTCGGAGGGGTGGTGTGAGCTTGGCCAGGCACGCCAGGTTGCGGCGTTCTTCGCCCGCGATGCGGCCCGGGTCAACGGCACCGCCCAGGGGCTGGTGCGTGCCGAGGAGGCCATCAGGCTATGCGCCGCGCGGCGTGAAAAACACGGCGCCACGGCGCTCACACGCTGGATGGCGGGACGTCAGTGACGGAACGCGATCAAGTCGGGTGCCGCGAGCGAATCTGTGCCGCGGGCTTGTCGAACCCGATTGCGTATCCGTCCCTGCCGGCACCCTATGCCGCCGGCCTTGCCGCGCATCGCAAGTGACGCCACGCCGGTGCACAATATTTCTGATTTTTACTTATTGATAAGCTGCTCCGCGTACCCATGCCTTCCGCGAACGCCAGATATGCGCTCGAGCATGAGTATCAATGCGACCTGCCCGTCAACGTTTGCTTTTTGATAGATCACCTTTAGACGTTCGCGTGCCGTGCCGGCCGTTAGACCCAGATCGGCTGCCGCGTCAGTGATGCTGGCATGGCGCCGCATTGCGACAGCAAGTCGCGCTTCCGCAGAAGTCAGCCCGAACAAGTGAGCAAGTGCCGCTTGCATCGTCGGGTCCGGATGAGGAGTGAGGTTTTGTACCAGCAAAGCTTTGGTGCCTCGCGCATCTCCGGAGAGTTGGTGCACGGCTGCGATCGCAGTAGCAATCCCCTCTGCGTTTCGCAAAACAAAAAGCAAATTCGTGGGTACAGACTTCACGGGGTGTTCGGAAATGGAGTTTATAGCAGCACGAAATGCTTGATCCGATTTCCTGTCGCGCGCGCAAAGACGACCGTTTTTCTGCACCAGTGTGGCGGCTGAAGCCAGAAATTCATGCGCTGCTGTATTGGCGAAAGCAACCTGTTCGTCTGGACCAAGGAAAAATACCGCGAGTTCGAGCTGGTCCAACGCTGCTTCTCGCGCTGTCGACCGCTGTTCCAGAATCAGCAGCTTTCTCTGTATGGCGCAGACGTTTGCCCAATGCGGGGCCAGCGTCCTGAGCAGGGTGAATTCGCGGTCGTCGAAAGCCCCTTTACGAAACGATCTGCACACGCTGAGAAGTGCAGTGCGACCATCTTCATTCAGTCCACAAGCTCCCATGGAATGGCTGACATCGATAGGTCGCAGGAATTCTTTCCAATATCCCGTTTGCTGCAGTTCTGGCAATGAAACCCAATCGTCACTGCGTACTGCCGAGCTTGCATGCAAACGGTGTGCAGTGCGTTGAACCCAGATGTTCTCGGCGGCGTAGCGTGACTCATAGTCAAAAATCGCAAGCGCGTCCACGCCGACTGCCACCGGTGCCACAGCCCCAGCCCCAGCTGCCATGTCGTGGACCAGGATCGCGCCGACGTGCGCGCCTGTTTCGCGACACAACTCAGTAAGGAACGGCTGGCCGAGCTCAGGTGCAAGTGTCGTCTGATAGAGCAAATCCATCAGGTGCGCGGTGCGTTCTTGGCTCCACATTTCGGCTCCTTTGTCAAGTCCGATCCGGGAACTGCGCATGGCATGTGCAACGGATATTAGTTCCCACGCGGAATATCTGCACTGACCCTCGCTTCCGGGCGCTGGAGCGGCTGAGTGATAGGGGGGGCGTTCACCGTCTGATCGGCGGTGAGTCGAGGTATTTCAGTCGGTGATCAGGATACGAGAGCGGACCGAAAATAGGGGTACTGAATGAAAGCGCGAGAAAAAATCCAAATGCGGCTTTTTCAAGCCCGCAGCTTAGTGAAGCATCTATTGGCGCTGGCATGCACATTGTCATTGGTGCTGATGCAGGTCTCGACTAGTGGCCTTGCACTGGCGCAAGCCATGTCAAAAGCGACCATCCAGGTATGTGCCGAATCCCGCGCCGAGCGTCTGGATTCGCAAGGGAATCCGATCGCCGGCACCACGACGTTCGTCTTGGACAACAATCCCGGCACTATCGAAAAGCACATTCCGGTCGGGCGTGTGCCGGTTCCGCCGGTGGTCCTTCGCGTGTCGCAAGGTGGCTCCATTCCCGATGGAGCCCAGTCGCTGCGTGTCACCGCCACGGTCTTGAACGGACCGTCCGACGCCGCAATGACGGCGGAGATTTTCCGCTGTTCCAGCAATTCTCCGAATGCTGCGTATTACGACGACCTCTTCGTCAATGGCCGAAGCCTGTTGGCGCCCCAGAACGGCACAAAACGAGCCTACTTGATAATGGCGCGAGAGCTATCCGGCGGCGTGCTCGAGACCTTGGCCAATGTGCCTACCGGACCGGAATCTACGCCAGTAACGTATCGTGCCCGGCGCTTGAGCCCTGACGCACCGATTCTGGCCGACGGCAAGGTCAGCGCGGGTTCGTATGTGCTGACGATTCGGGCCTGGCGCGACAGTGGCGCCGCTCCGTCAGTCATCGATGTCAGCGTTGGGAATGCGGCGGTCGGAACGATTACCGTAAACCAGACGACGTTTATCGACGGCGTGTACACCCTCAACGTGACGGTTGCCGGGAACGAAGGCCAATCGATCAAGCTCGCTTCTCGTGCGGGCTCTGGCATTGCCCGCATTCACAGCTTGCTGCTGAATGGCAGCACGAGCGCTCCTCTGCCTAGCGACGCGTGTGGGGGCGGGTTGAATATCGTCGTGGCGGACACTGCTGATCCCAAGCCGCTGGCAGTCACCTGGACGAATTTTGGCCACTCGGTCACTCCTGGCATCACGGCAGCTCAGAAACGCGGCAACGGTCTGGTAAGAACCAACTGGTGTGCAACGTATACACCGCCTTCGGCGACCTGTGCGGCGGAGGTTTGTAACGGGGTCGACGATGACTGCGATGGTCAGATCGACGAGGGCTTGGCGGCGTGCCGCAAGCTTCCCGTGATCGCACCGAACGGCTGGCCCTTCGGAAATGTGCCGCATGGAGCCACCACCATCCAGGTTGGGCCATCAGCGCCGATCACCCCTCCCAATCCGTTCAATCAGCCACCCATCGCCGTTGATCCACGGCGTGGTCAGTGAGAGGGCTCATCATGACTCGGAAAATCTTCAAAGGACTCGTAGCGCTGCTCGCCTCTTTCTCGCTGACGGCAGTCGCGCGGGCCCAGATAGTCCCGGTGGAATACAGCGGCGCAGCCACGAGCACGGTCGCCGTTCAAGTGCCGCCCTTTCGAGGGTTTGAGCCTTCGATCAGCATCGCATACACGTCGACACGCGGTAACGGTTTCGCGGGTGTCGGCTGGGCGCTGGGCGCGGGTTCCAGCATACAGCGTGCATCACGGGGTTCGGGCGCTCCTCGCTACGACAATACCGACATTTTCCTGCTTGACGGCGATGAGCTGATTCCGTGCACCACACTGGGCGGAACGCATTGCACGCGCATACAGAGCTTCCGGCGCATCGCCTACACGGCAAGCACCGATTCCTGGCGTGTCACCGAGCGCGACGGAAGTTTTTCGGAATTCAAGCCCAATCTCGTGGTTGCCGCCAACGGCGCCACCCATGTGTTTCGCTACGACCTCAGTGCACGCGTTGATCTGCGTGGCAATCGAGTTGACTACGGCTATTGGTGCGACCCGGGCAAGGAATGCTATCTCGACACTATCCGTTACGGCGGCAACGAGATCCGTTTCTTGCGAGAACCGCGGCCGGATCGAATCAGCTATGCCAATGGCGCGGGGCTGTTCGAGATGGGATTCCGACTCCGCACGATTGACGTCAGGGCAGGCGCAAACGCCTCCGCGTCATCGCCCAAACTGCGCGCCCGCGCGTACTCATTGATCTACGACACGGGTTTTTCCAGCCGATCGCGTTTGACGGAAATTCGGGAGTACGGGCGCGACGCCGTCATCAACGAGACCCTCGGTGCGATCACCGGCGGCTCGGCACTGCCTCCGATATCGCTGACCTACACGCCGCCCGCTACGGGTTATTCCGCGTACGTAAAAGGGGACGACCGGCTCAGTTCGAACGCCAGCAGCGGGGATGTGTTCCTGGACGCCAATGGCGACGGAAGAACCGATGTGGTGTCCGTCCGGCGGCCGAGTCCGGGGCAGCTGTCCTTTACCACCTTTTCTCCGGACGCAACGGGCGCCTATCGCCAAGCCTGGTCGTCGGGCACGGTCAACGATGCTTTCGTGGGCAATTGGTTCGGTGGCGACTTGAATCGAGATGGCCGTTCGGACCTGATTGGTATCGCTGCGGATTCCAGCGTACGCACCATGCTGGCAGCCAGCGGCGGAAGCTTCGTCGCGGGCCCAGGGACCGTGCTGGCAGGTTCACCCCCCCCGTTCAATGAAACCCGCTTCCAGCGCACCGCATCGTTCAATGATGATGGGCGGACCGACCTCGTTCAGGTCGGTGGTGTACTTGGAACAGGGCAGGTAACCATTCGCTCGTATGTCTATTCTGCCGATGGCGCCTACACAGTCCGCTCGAATCAGACGTTTCCTGTTGGCATCAATTCGAGCTCGAACTGGTTTGACGGTGACATCAACGGCGACGGCCGGACCGATCTGGTGCAATTCATCATCTCCACTTCGACGGTATCGATTCAGAGCTTCATTGCTACAGCCAGCGGTTACGAGCTGGTTTCGCCGGGCCAAAGCATAGCGATTGGCTATACCGGCCAAAGGATACTGCCGGGTGATATCAACGGTGACGGCGCCATGGACTTTACCGTTCTAGGGCGACTCGATTCGTCGACCAGTGTATTTGCGGCGTTCTATTCGACAGGTGCAGGCTTTGCTGCTGGTGCGATCAGCAGCTATGCGGACCCGTCTCCAGGGACTGCAGGTGATTTCTTGGCAGGCGATGTCGATGGTGATGGCCGCAGCGACATACTGCGCATCGTTCCCGGCTCATCAGGAGCAGTCGCCGAGGACTTTGGTTCGACGGGCGCGGGTTACGTAAAGCGAGGTACATATCAATTGAGCTTGGGACTAACCGCTTTCGACCCCGCGCTGGTCGATGCCAACGGCGATGGCAAGAGCGACCTGTACGCGCTTGATGGGCTCAATGGGCAGGTCAATCCGTTTACCGCGCTGTCACCGTATTCCCAGTCCGACTTGCTCCAGGGGCTGACCACATCGTCCGGCGGCGTCTTCACGGTGGCTTATCAGCCTTCCGCGCAGTGGCCAGCAGCGACCTATATGCCCCCGGGTTCGGTGTTTCCCACGGTGGCGAGTCTTGCCGTATCCGATGGTCGTGGTACCAGCACGACGCATACGCTGACCTATCGCGGCGCGCAGTTCTTTCCGGAAGAGCGCCGGTTCCTGGGCTTCCGAGCCGTCACGATGTCCCTGGACTCGCGCGGCACCTACCGGGAAACGTTTTTTGCACAGCGCGAGGCTTCCATTTCACGCCCGGAGCATGTCTGGGTTCGCAACTCGGCGGGTGCGATCTATAACTATCAGAAGATGGAGTACACCGAAAACAACGCAGCGCCGTACACGTCTTTTCTTACATCGCAATGGGGCTTCGAATGCGACCTGCAGCCCAGTTGCAGAACATCACTGACGCAATTTTACTTTGACGTATATGGAAATCTGCTGCAGTCGGTTGCGCATGGCGACTACTACGTGGTTGGCGACGAGCGCACGCGCAGTCGGGCATATTTCCCTAATCTTTCCACTTATTCCGTCGGTCTGACGGCGGCTGAAAATCTCTATGCTGGCGTGTTGCCGAGCCCGGGGCTGTACGACCCTACCAACCCTGCGCAACCGGGGCTGATGTCGCAGACACTGAATTTTTACGACAATGCGATCGCGGCAACGACACCACCAAGCGTGGGTAATATCACCGAGACCCGGTATTGGGACAGCAATACCGGCGGCTACCGTAAGTCCTTCGCGACCTACGATACTGCCGGCAATCGGCTGACCGTAAAAGACGCTCGCAACAATGTAACGACCTTTACACCCGACCCCGTGTTTCGGGTATTTCCGATCAGCGTGTGCTCGGCCGTCGGTCACTGCGGAACAACCGTATGGGACACCGTGCTCGGTGTGCCCACTGAAAGCCGTGATCCTAATAGTCAGCTGAGCACGACCCAATACGATGTTTTTGCCCGGCCGGTCACCCGCGTACGCCCCGACGGCGGGCGTACGACGATTCGCTATCTGAATCTGGGTACTCCCGCGTCCCAGCGCGTGGAGACTACGCTGGACGACGGCACGGCGAGTGGTTTCACCACCACCGTCTATTTTGATGGCCTGGGCCGGACCTGGCGCGAGTTTCGTGATGCCGTCGGGGGCATTGATCAACGCAATACGTCCTACCTCGATTGCAGTGCGCGCCAACCCTCGCAGGTGAGTCTCTGGCGCCGGCAAGGCACGCCAGCGGTATTCAACCGTTTCGAGTACGACGGTGTGGGACGCCTGACGCGTGCCTTGCAGCCGGACGGCACGGCTGCCTCCACGGTGTATACACCAGGAAGGGCGGCCCGTACCGATCAGCTGGGCCATCAGACCATCGCCACCGCCGATATCTACGGCCGTGTCAGTTCGACGCAGAAAGTACTCGATGGCGGCGTGCTGTCCACTACTACCTATAACTACGATCAGCTTGATCGTCTGGTCACGATGGTCGACCCCATCGGTCAGGTGAGCGGCGTGGCCTGGGACTCGTTGAGTCAACGCCGAATCATGCTGGACCCCACGGTCGGGCGATATGACTTGACCTACGACGCCGTAGGCAATCTTCAGTCGACGATCGACTCCCGCGGGCTGGTTATTGCGCGTGCCTATGACAACGACAACCGCCTGACGACGGTCACCACGTCCGACGGCATCGTTGAACAATATAGCTATGACGATCCGAATGCGGGTTCGTCGCGCGGACGCATTACCGGTCTGGTGGTCTCGGAGGGTGCCACGGTCACGCTCGGTCGGCTGGTGCACTATGACGCCGTGGGACGTGTGAATGCTTCGACGGAATGTATTCTCGATTCCTGTGCGTCAATGAATTTCGCCTTTGACACGCTCGATCGGCCGACCTCGGTGACCTATCCCAGCGGCGTCATCGTCAACTATCAGTACGGCGAAGACGCGCGGCTCAGCAATGTGCCTGGCTTCGCCTCCGGCTTTCAATACGACGCCGGCGGCAGGCTCAAGCAATACACCGCCGCCAATGGCGTGGTGACCACACGGACCTTCGATCCCGTCCACACCTGGTTGACCCAAACCCTGGTGGTCGGACCCACCGCACTGCCGATCTTCGAACAGGCATTGGTACGAGATGCCGCCGGACGCCTGGACCGGATGTCTTCGGCTACTGATTCGGTCGACAACCTCGATTTGACCTACGATGCCGGCGATCGCTTGATTGCGACGGTTCCCCTGCTCGGTCTTCCCGGTGGGCAGGTCAGTGCGTTCACCTATGACGCCAAAGGCAGCTTGCTCACGCGGACCGAGAATGGTGCCAGCTACACCTACGGCTATGGCGACCCGGCGCGCAAAGACTTGGTTACGGCGCTGAATATCAATGGCGCTGGAAGAGCCTACACGTACGATAGCGTCGGCAACCCGCTGTTTGCGGGAACGTCGGCGATGAAATGGGATGCACGCGGGAATCTGCGTCAGAACATTCATGCGGGTGGCATCGAGAACTATACCTACGATCCCTCGGGTCAGCGCATCGCATCGGATACCACGCGCTTCTTCGGTGCCTTTATCGAGCGGGACAGCTCAGGTGACACCGAGTTCATCTACGCTGGCGGAATGCGTATCGCCAAACATCAGTCGGGTGTGGTGCAGTGGTATCACAACGACGGCGTGGGCTCGGTTCGCGTGGTTACCGACGCCAGTGGCAACGTCGTCGCGCGCCGCGCATCAAGTCCATTTGGAACACCCATCAGCACCAGTGGCCAGGCTACGCAATGGGGCTGGGCCGGGCATCGCGATGAAGAACCTTCCGGACTGATCTACATGGGGGCCCGCTACTACGATCCCACATTGGCGCGCTTCGTGTCGCCCGACAGTATTGTTCCAGGCGTGCTACCGGAAGCCAGCAATCGCTATGCGTATGCGCTGAACGATCCTATCGGCAAAGCGGACCCGACTGGACACTCCGCCTTTGACTTCAGCCTCGGAACGATCAACTTCGGTGGTGTGCTGGGCGGTTTTTCTGTTGGCGAACCGTTCTTAGGCTCATTAGACGGGGGCGTGACGTACTCGTTCTCCGACGCCGCGGTGCTTGCAGGGTTGCCCAAACTCGACAGCAGCAATGCGAACTACGACAAGGTGATTGCTGCGGCCATCGACAAGGGATTGGTTGTCCCTAGCGATCCGGTTGGCGGATCGAGTCTGGGTGCGGTTGAGGAGGTGATTATGGGGTCGGCACCGGGGCAGATTGCGGAGACTGCCGGATTGACCGATCCGTCCGTTGACGGCATTAACGTTGTGGCGGCGGGGTCCGTTTGGTCACCGGCCAGCGGCGGCAAACAGACAACTACGCGAACGCTGGAGTACCGCGGCAGCGTAACGTGTTGCGTAGACGAAAATGTCGATTCCCGCGCTCCGTGGCTTGGCGGCATTGAGTGGAGTTTGCCTGGGCTCAACGGACAACGTAGTGGCTATCTCGTTGGTATTCCAGGTCAGGAGTATCACGTATTTGAATGCATCAACTGCTTGCGAGAGATCGCGGGGTCGACAGCGACGGTAACGCTGCCGCAAGGAAATGCTGGCGTTCCGGGCAAAGTCGAAGTCAGGTTTACGGATTTGTCTGAGGCTGCATTTGAAGGTGTTGTCGGTGTGAGTTCAGGCGGTCCACAAGCGGAAACTACCTTCAAAGTGCCAAATTCAGGTGTTGCACCAACCCCTGATCCGCTGTTGATAATTTTGGAAGTTGGCGGCGATTCATCGCGTGGGTATTCGACATTCCAGAATCCAGATGACCCAAATTCCGCATACCGGGTTGACTACGATACGGATACTCTCAATCGGGTTTTTATCCCGGGAGGAGGACTTATTCCGCGCACAATCTATGAGCCGTATCAGTGAAAAATGCTCGAGTCGAGCTGCCAATAGGAATCTAGTCGTGTTCAAGTTACTTTGTTACGTCGCCACATTGCTGACGGTCCTGTCCGCCTCGCCGCTGAGGGCCCAAACCGTCGACCCCATCCCGTCCACCTGCGTTCCGTATGCCGATCAGGCCGCCGGGAAATGCGAGGCGGTCGAGCAGGACATCACGCGTTGGTTGCCGGCGACACCGATCTCGATCGTGGTGGACGGCACGCCACTTGTGCTCGATCCGAACTTGTCACCGCCAGTGTTCATCAAGAACGGCCGTACTTTCGTCGAGCTCAATGCGGTGTTCAACGCGCTTGGCCTCACGCTGATCTGGGACCAGACGTTGAAGCGCATTACCGCAACCAAGGATGACCTGCAGCTGACCATGTACCAGGGCTATGCGTATGCCTACAAACGCATCCGCGGCCGCGAGGCACCTTTTATGACGTTGGGCAGCGCGCCTTCATCGTGGACTTCTCCGTTTATCGCTTATGTACCCGGCAAACGGTGGAATCGGACGGTAGTGCCGATTTCCTTCATTGCTTCCGCCACCGGTGCAGATGTGAAGTGGGACGCAGCGGCGCAACGCGTCACCATCACGCGTGGACGGAGCTATTTCTTCGACTGGTACAAGCGCCTGGGCCAATCGAATCCGTCCGGTACCTATGTGCAGTTCACCGACAAAAGCTACCGCGCGGCGGGTGCGTCCGGCCCCTGCGCGGCCGGCAGCAGCTTTGACGATGAAGCGGCGGCCTGTGCGGTAAATGGGCAGATTCAAGGCCCGTTCCCGAGTCGTTTCCTGAGCCGATGTGCGCAGCTCGGTTACGCTTTCTGTGCCAGCGCGAGCTGGCCGAAGGCTGAGTACCTCAACGTGCTGGACACTGCCGACGTTGCCGCGGGCAACCTGGTCGACACCAATGCGGCGCTGGAGATTTTGCGCGCCAACCCGGAACTCTATGGCGCACCCAATGAGCAGAACGAAATCGTCAGTGCTGGTCTCTACAGCCGCGATGGCAGTGGTCAGTCCGGGTTCCAGCGCGCCGAGGCGGCACTGCCTCCGTTCGTGCTGTCGGCGCGCCGCCAGACTGACTCGATGGTGCGTACCGCGTATCTGATGCTTCCCGCATCGGTCCGCCGCAGCACCGGGTTTATCTGGGTCGATCGTCTGGCGCAGGACCCCGATAGCTACCTGCCGTATCTGCGCAAGAAGCAGAAGGTGGTCCTGATCGGTACCTTCATGGGGCCGAGTTTCGTCAAGGCCGAGAACGACGCTGGCCATCAGTCGCTGCGCATCCGGCATGCGCGTGAATTGTTCAAACTGCGCAGCGCCATTGCGCTGGTCAAGAGCATGAATCTGGAAGTGGCCGATGTGCTGTGGGCAACCGGTGACACACACGCGTCGACCCCGGAACTGCAAGCGCTATACGACCGTATCTTCGGCGACTTGAAGATACGCTTCGATCGTATCCTCGACGCCGCCAACCTTGGCCAGCTGAAGCGTCCGATTCCTTTTGGGGGTGATGAACTGGCGGTGATCGCATTTGCCCGTAGCCTCGGGGTTTCGAGAACGGTCTATCTCGATCTGAACAATCCGGACGCCAAGCCGCGTTACGATGGTGGCCGCACCGTGCGCCAGATCGTGGATGCACAGATGGCGCAGAATGGCCTGACTGAAGCGCTCTCGCCCACGGGCGCGGACATCGAGTACTACGTGATTGGTCGCGATGCCAGCGACTTCTATACATCCACCGCAGACGAACTTGCCAAGTTCGCACAGATCAGAGCGCTGCCCGTCACGCGACGCCAGAAAAGCTATATCTCCGATATTCGCTTCCCCAACGGTTCGGCCAATGGCGATTCTGCACCGAACAGTTGTGAGTGGCTCGGTTACTCGGGTTGGGGCACAGGCAACAACAACGTCGGCATGGCGCTCGCGTTCGCCAAGCTGTTGACAGTCAATCCCAACCCGCTGAATGCACGCCGCATGTATCTGGAGGCGGTCGCCTACGATGTCTACGGCAACGGCTATTTCGACGCGCAACGTGGCGAGCTGAAAGCAAGAATCGGTGCCAGTGTCTATCAGCACCACCCCGGCTATCGCGAAGATCAGGCGAGCACGGTCTATAGCGCATTCTCGACAGCCAACAGTTTCGTGAACGAGAAGATGCTGGCGCACTTCAGCGGCACCAGCTGTCTGCCGTCGGGTAGCACCACTCCGTTCAAGATTACTGCGCAATTGTGGCGCCATTTCGAGGCCGACGTGCATTTGTGGCCTTCGAACATCGCGGCCGGAGGCTGGCTGGTACCGGGTCAGTACCGTGTGGGTGTGATCCCGGGAGCCCCCGCCAATATGGCGGATGTGCTTGACCCAACCCTCAATGGTCCATCGCAAGTGACCAAGGTTGATCTGGCCTACCTGATGAGCGAATAACTGAGTAAGCCTGTCTGCCGTTTGGATAGAGCTGTTCAAAGTAAGCAGCGTCGAGCCGGGGGGTGTCGTTCCGGTAGCGGAGCCCGCGGCTCAGGCGCTCAACGCCTGAGCGAGAAACATCGCCAGCGTTACGGCAGGTGGTTGCGATCGCATCTTATGTGCCGGCAAGCGCCTCGACTGGATCAGGCATGGACGCATCCGTCGGTGCATCAAAGAACGCATCGGCTCCGATCGGCGAAGGCTGCACTTGCGCCGGTGATGTAGTCACACACCGGCATTGCACCTGCGGTGCAAGGAATACGGCTCCTTTGCTTGCGTGTTCTCCAAGCCACTCCGTTGTGGCGTCGTGAGCTGACTTTGCCTTTCAGTTCAGCGGCTTGGCGTCAAGTAGATGGCGGGCGGTCCGAGGGCGGCGACTCGGTAGTTCGCAGAACAAGTCCGGCCGGGTTCTTTGTTTCCTGGACTACAGAGTCACGACCCTAGTTACTCGCTTTTCCGCTCCCGCTACCATGCACGCATCCAAAAGGGGCGGGCCATGAACGATGCTGACGCGAATCGCAACCGGTTTGCCCAGGTGCCGGAGCGCAACACCTCCGACAATATCCTGCGCACCGCACAGCAGCATCACGTGCATCTGTCAGCGATGGCTGATACCAAGGCCAACATCATCATTACGGTGTCGTCTATCGTGCTGACCCTGTCCATGGGCCGGCTAGGCGAACCCGGGCTGCGTGTGGCGGTGCTGATTCTTATCGGATTCACCCTGATCGCACTGTTGCTCGCGATTCTCGCCGTGCTGCCGAAATACCGCCCACTCCGACTGGACAGCGATGTGCTGCCCTCGCATTTCAATTTGCTGTTCTTCGGCCACTTTTCCGAGATTTCGCGTGACCGTTTCCTTGAGGAAATGGCACACACGCTGCAGCCGGGCGGCACTATTTACGAGACTCAGGCCAAGGACCTGTATTCGCTGGGTCTTTATCTTGCTCGGCACAAGTACCGTTATCTGCGGTTGAGCTATTTGTTCTTTCTGGCTGGCTTCGTACTCGCGAGCGCAGAGCAGGCGTTGCGGCTGGCACTGGGTTGAGCCGTTTCTGATACGGGCGAGTCGCCACCCCAGGCTGGCCATGCTGCCGAGAGGTTCAGTCTTTCCGGGGGCTGACCCACATCGTGATGTCCGCGTCGAAGACGACTTCATTTTGCACGTCGCGGACTTCGACCGTCGCATGCAGCTCCTGTGCGAGGCTGGTGTCGGCAATGGCCGGCACCGTGGCCGTTGCCGTCATCGTGCCCATGGCCTTCTTCAGATAGCGTACTGACATGCCTTTGGGAATCCAGCGCATGCCGTCGGGAATAGTGGCGTCGGTCGCGAGGCCGCCCGCTATCTCGGCCAGGTTGCACAGCGCGATGGCGTGGACCGTGCCGATATGGTTCTGCACCCGGCGGCGGTGGCGGATGCGTACCACGCATCGGCCGCGGTCGAGTAACTCGATAGTCGGTCTGATGCTTGCGAAATACGGCACGCGCCAGCAGACCAGGCGCGAATAAAGCCAGCGTCCGGCGGCAGACTTGCCGTAGCGGCGAAACAACTGCAATGTGTTCGTTGGCATGGTAGCGATACAGATTTGGGAAAAACGCAGCGGTCGCCGCGAACGCGGCGACCGCTATGCAGGACTCAGGCGACGGAACGCAGTACGGTTCGGCCATGCTTGACTGCAGCTTCGAGCTCGCGCGGCTCGAAGTCGTCGACGCTGATGAATTCAAACGTCGCCGCACGCACGCGCTCAAGCAGCTTGCGTTCTTCGCTGGTGATGCCTCCGGCGGCCTCGACTTCCGCAAGCTGGCCGTTGTAGTCATAGGCCTTCGCATTGAGTGTCTTGGCGGCTTTCAGGAACTTGCGCTCGACCGGCTCGGCCGCGATAACGTCGGCAAGCAGGGCATTCATGCGGCCAATGGGGTTGTTCGCGTTCGGCGTCAGGTATACATCGCCGGCCAGACGGTCGCGCGTTTCGTTCGGCGCGCAGAGGATGGCCGCGACGCGGCGGCCGAGGCGGTCCGATGGCGGTACTTCGCGGCGGCCAAGCGGGAAGATCAGCGCACGCAGCAACCAGGCAACGGGACGCAGCGGGAAATTGCGCAGCACGCCGTCGAGTGCCATCTGCATGCGCCAGATACAGTCGTGGAAGGCCCAGGCCAGCAGCGGCTGGTCGGCGACCGGACGGCCCTGATCTTCGTACCGCTTGAGCATGGCTGAAGCGATATAGAGATTGGACAGCACATCACCGAGGCGCGCCGACAGCTTCTCCTTGAACTTCAGTTTGCCGCCGAGTACTAGCATCGACGTGTCCGCAGTCAGGGCCAGTGCCGCGGCGTAGCGGTTGAGCTTGCGGTAGAAGCGGCGTGTGTACTTGTCACCGGGCGCCGAGCCGATTCTGGCGTGGGCAAGTCCCAGCACCAGGCTGCGCACCGCGTTGGAGATCGCAAAACCGATATGGCCGAACAGCGCCTTGTCGAATGCGCGCAGGCGTTCGGAATAGTCGCTGAGCTGGGTCGCCTGCATTTCCTTGAGCACGAAGGGATGGCAGCGGATCGCGCCCTGGCCGAAGATCATCATGCTGCGCGTGAGGATGTTTGCACCCTCGACCGTGATGGCGATCGGCGCGCCTTGCCAGGCACGGCCGGCGTAGTTCCTGGGACCCAGGATCACACCCTTGCCGCCGTGTACGTCCATGACGTCCTTGGCGATCTCGCGGCCGAGTTCGGTGGCATGGTATTTCGCGATGGCCGAGGGTACCGACGGCTTTTCACCGCGGTCGACTGCCGCTGCGGTCGCGCGCGACAGGGCGCTGATGGCGTAGGTATAGCCGCCTATGCGTGCGAGTGCTTCTTCGACCCCCTCGAAACGGCCTATGGCCATGCCGAACTGCTTGCGGATGCGGGCGTAGGCGCCGGTCGCGATAGAACCTATGCGCGCTGCCCCGGTGGCATTGGACGGTAGCGAGATCGCACGGCCTACCGACAGGCATTCGACCAGCATGCGCCAACCTTCGCCAGCCATTTCCGGGCCACCGATTAGCTGCGACAGCGGTACGAATACGTCCTTGCCGCGAACCGGACCGTTCTGGAACGGAATGTTCAGCGGCATATGGCGCCGGCCGATCTCCAGCCCTTTGGTGTCGCGCGGTAGCAGCGCTAGCGTGATGCCCAGGTCTTCGCTATCGCCCAGCAGCTTGTCCGGGTCATGCAGGCGGAAGGCGAGGCCGACAACGGTCGCGATCGGCGCCAGCGTGATGTAGCGCTTGTCGAAGGTCAGTCGCACACCCAGTACGTTCGCGCCGTTCCATTCACCCTTGCAGACCACGCCGTAGTCGGGAATCGAGGTCGCGTCGGAACCGGCATACGGCCCGGTCAGGGCAAAGCAGGGAATTTCGCGCCCGTCGGCCAGTCGCGGCAGGTAGTAGTCCTTCTGCTCCTTGGTGCCGTAGTGCAGCAGCAGTTCGGCTGGCCCCAGCGAATTCGGCACGGCGACGGTAGAACCTATCGTGGTCGACACACTGGCGAGCTTCTGCAGCACCACCGAATGCGCCAGCGCCGAGAACTGCAGGCCGCCGTACTCGCGCGGAATGATCATGCCGAAGAACTTGTTCTTCTTCAGAAATTCCCAGACCGCCGGTGGCAGATCGGCAAGCTCATGGGTGATTTCCCAGTCGTTGACCATGCGGCAAAGTTCTTCGACCGGTCCGTCGAGAAATGCCCGTTCGTCGGCGGACAGTACCGGTTCGGGTTGGCGCAACAGCAGGTTCCAATCGGGCTTGCCACTGAAGAGTTCGCCCTCGAAACCGACGGTGCCGGCTTCAAGAGCGATCTTTTCCGTAGGCGACAACTGCGGCGTGATCTTCTGATAGATCTCCAGCAGCGGCGCGGTCAGGTGCTTGCGCCGAAAGTCGACCAGATTCAGGGGGAGCGCGATCAGGGCAAAGACCAGGGCGGTGGCCAGTGTTGCGAGCCAATGCGCCCCGCCGAGGGTTCCGGCTGCGACTATGGCCAGCGCCGTCGCGATAGTCCAGGTGCGCAGTCCAGCGCGCCGGTAGGAGCAGAGCAACGATACGAGGATCGCAGCGAGCAGGGGTAGCCAGTGGTGCATGGTGAACTCCTCAGCAAATCAGTTCCGTCCCTGAGGCAGGGTCCGGACAAAGGAAAGCACGGCATCAGTAAACAGGTCGTTGCGGTCGCCTGCGACCATGTGGGTGGCGCGTGGCACGACGACGTGGCACGCCTGGGGCACCAGGTCGAGAAACTCCGTGATGGTGACCTGGGAAACTACGTCGCTGTCACTGCCCGAGAGCAACAGCACCGGGACACGGATCAGGCTCGCTGCATGGATGAGTTCGGTCTGATAACGCGCCCCGTTCTCGGCAATGCGATCAAGCAGTGCGGGATCCCAGTGCCAGCGGAAGCGGCCGTCGCCGCGCTGCACGAGCAGAGACTGCAGACGCTGTGGCGAGCGTGTCTCCCGCCGATGCGGCAGATAAGTAGCAATGCTTGCGCTCGCTTCCTCCAACGAACTGAAACCATCCGGGTGAGCGCGCATGAATGCCAGGATGCGCTCAACCCCGGCGGCTTCCCAGCGTGGCGTGATGTCGACCAGTACCAGGGCGCGGAACAGGGCAGGATTGCGTGCTTGCGCGAGCAGACCAATCAGACCGCCAAAGGAGGCGCCTATGAGTACGGCACCGGGGCCTGTGAAACTCGCTACGAGTTCCAGATCGGTGACGAACTGATTGATTTCATAGTCCCCCGCCGGATGCCAGTCACTGGCGCCGTGCCCGCGTGCGTCGGCGCATAGACAGAGGAAACCCTGCGCGGCGAGCTGATTTGCGCTGGTGCTCCAGGCTTGCCGGGTTTGACCGAAGCCATGCGCGAACACCAGCGAGCGATCGCCTGCCATGCCGTGCAGATCGCCGGAAAGGGTCAGTCCATCAGCTGCGACCAGATTCACGGTGGCCTTGTGATTCAACATCTTGGATGGGGTTGGACGAATATCAAACATACGTTTGAGTACATCGGCACGTCTAGAGTATTCAATCCGAGACACCTTTGTTTTCGATCAAATCTTTCTTATTACGAGGCGTAACCAAGGCCAGGGGAGTAGGTTTGGGCCATCGCCGCCAGAGCGGTGGTAGTCCGGAAGTCAAGACCATGACCACAAATGAAGCCGCAGTCACCCCGCTTGAGAGCCGCAGCCGCTTGTCCGCCCAGGACTGGGAACGTGCCGCACTGGAAGCCATTGCTGAACAGGGCGTCAATGCTGTCGCAGTAGAACCTCTTGCACGTCGCTTGGGCGTGACCAAGGGCAGTTTCTACTGGCATTTCCCTACGCGCGAGGCGCTGCTCAAGGCCGCACTTGAACGCTGGGAACACAACGACGAAAAAGAATTCGTGTTTGAGCCCATGGGCGATCCCCGCGAGCGCCTGCGCGAACTGTTCCGCCGTGCGAGCCGCGAAACCCGGGCCAATGCCGTCTACTCCGCGCTGTTGCGTGCGCTCGACAATATGGCCGTACAGCCCGTCATGTTGCGTGTGTCCCAGCGGCGCATCGATTTTCTCACCGTGGCCTACCTCCAGCTCGGTCTCGACCGCGTTGACGCGGCTTACCGGGCGCGTCTGGTGTACACCGCCTACGCGGGTTTTCTGCAGTTGTCCCTGCAGCTTGGCTTGTTCCAGCCGTCCCATGTCGAGCTTGACGACTATGTCGAGCACGTCATAGCTACGCTGATCCCGGCTTGAGTCAAGTTTTCTGCAAGTCGTTGATCCGTTTTGGGGCTGGCCGCCGATTTGTTGCAATGCTGGCGGCCCGCCGCTAACGTGGCCCGCCTCACTTTCAGGCAGGGCCCTGGCGGGCCCAGGATCAGGACATGGCAAGCAAGCTCGACGTGTTGAACCGATGGGTGGACGAAGTTGCTCGTCTGACCCAGCCGGACCGGATTCACTGGTGCGACGGCTCCGAAGCGGAATATCAGGCTCTCGTTGAGCTGATGCTCGATACCGGTGACCTGACCGAACTCAATCCGGCCACGCATCCGAACTGCTACCTGCATCGTTCCAGTCCCAGTGATGTGGCCAGGGTCGAGCACCTGACCTTCGTCTGCTCGCACAACGCCGACGACGCTGGGCCGAACAATCACTGGATGGACCCGGTCCAAGCGCATCAGAAGATCGATGCACTGTTTGCGGGTTGCATGAAGGGCCGCGTGCTCTACGTCATTCCGTACTGCATGGGGCCCATCGATTCGCCGCTGGCGCGTTGTGGCGTCGAGATCACCGATAGCCCCTATGTCGTGGCGAATATGCGCATCATGACGCGCATGGGGGCGGCGGCACTGGCGCGCATCGAACGCGAAGGCCTGTTCGTCAAGGGCCTGCACTCCACCGGTGATCTCGATCCGGCCAAGCGCTTCATCATGCATTTCCCGGAAGAACTGACCATAAAGTCGATAGGCTCGGGCTATGGCGGCAACGCGCTGCTGGGCAAGAAATGTCATGCCTTGCGCATCGCATCGTGGCAGGCGCGCCAGGAAGGCTGGCTTGCCGAGCACATGCTGATACTCGGCCTGGAGAGTCCGGAAGGCGAAACCCACTATGTGGCGGCCGCATTCCCTTCGGCCTGTGGCAAGACCAATCTCGCCATGCTGATTCCACCGGCGGCGTATCCGGGCTGGAAGGTCTGGACTGTTGGCGACGACATTTGCTGGATGCAGCCCGGAACCGATGGCCGCCTCTGGGCCATCAATCCCGAAGCGGGCTTTTTTGGCGTCGCGCCGGGAACCAGCCGCAACACCAATCCGAACGCGTTGGCGATGCTCAATCGCGATGCGATTTTCACCAATGTCGCGGAGACCGCCGATCACCAGCCCTGGTGGGAGGGGCTGCCCGAGGGCAAGCCAGCCAAGGACTGGCAGGGGCGCGACTACGATCCCGCAAACGGCCCGGCTGCACATCCGAACTCGCGCTTCACCGTGAGTGCCAAGCAGTGCGCAAGCTGGTCGCCGCGCGCAGAAGATCCGCAAGGGGTACCAATTTCGGCCATCATCTTCGGCGGTCGGCGCGAGTCGCTGGTGCCGCTGGTGTTCGAGTCCCGCGATTGGAAACACGGCGTGCTCGTTGGTGCGGCAATGGGATCGGAAACCACGGCAGCGGCGACCGGTGCGGTCGGCGTGCTGCGCCGTGATTCCATGGCGATGAAGCCGTTCTGTGGTTACAACTTCGCCGACTACTTCGCGCATTGGCTCAGTTTCGACAAGCCGAACGCGAAGCTGCCCAAGATTTTCCACGTGAACTGGTTCCGCAAGGCGAATGGCAAGTTCGTATGGCCGGGTTTTGGCGACAACATGCGCGTGCTCGAATGGATCATCGGCCGCTGCAAGGGCACGACCAAGGCTGTCACGACGCCGATCGGCAGCCTGCCGCGCCGTGAGGATCTCAATCTTGCCGGGCTGAATCTCGCCGAGGCCGAACTCGATTTGTTGCTCGGGGTCGACAAGGACGGCTGGGCTCGTGAATACGCCGGCATCGCCGAATATCTCGACTCGTTCGGCCCACGCGTACCCGAAGCCCTCCAGCGCGAGCACGCGCGCGTGCGCGACGAACTGACCGAACCGGTCAAGCCAGTGGCGAAAGTCGCCGTCGGCTGAAGCCGGGCAGCCCAGGTGGCAGGGCCGTTCCTAACCGTCTGGCCGGCTCGGGCCGGTCAGGCGCTGTCTGGCCGCCTGCGCCTGCATAAGCCGGGCTGTGCGACCAGTCTGCGATGGCTGGTCTCGGCCCGCGAGATGTACCGTCCCGCGGCAGTCGCCGCTGATACCCCCTGATCGTGGCTATGCCGTGTGCATTCCGGTTGCGGTCGCGACGATTTAAACCCCGCCCGTGGTTTCGGCATCTTAGCCGGCACCATGAATATCGCCTGCATCCCCATGAGTCACGTGATGCCTGAGTCGGCGCCCACCCCGGCCGACGACAGTGCGCTGGTCCGGCGTTCGATGGGCGGCGATATCCGCGCTTTCGAGCTGCTATACCGCAATCATGTGGGGCGCGTGCATGGCGCCATCTTGCGCATCGTCGGGATGAATCATGCCCGGGCCGAAGAGCTGACCCAGGATGCATTTGTGCGCGCCTGGCAGAAACTCGCGGGGTTTCGTTTCGAGAGTGCGTTTTCAACCTGGCTGTATCGGCTCGGCGTCAATGTCGCGCTGATGGATCTGCGCGGCAACGGAGCCGAGCAGAATGTCGAGGATGACGTACTGGAACTGGCCGCCGGCGGCGACGTGCCCTTCTGCGCCGGCGAGCGGGCGGACCTTGAGCAGGCTGTTGCCAAGCTGCCGCCGCGGGCACGTGCCGTGCTGGTCCTGCATGATGTGGAAGGGTGGAAACATGAAGAAATTGCAAACGAGCTTGGCATGGCTGTCGGCTCGTCCAAGGCGCAACTGCACCGGGCTCGTGGTCTGGTGCGCAAGCTTCTCGGAGCTGCCGCATGAGTGAGCATGATTTCCAGTGGCGCCGTCAGCTACGTGATTTGGCCGGGCCGGTGCAGCCGCAGCGTGATCTCTGGCTCGACATTTCGGCGCGTATCGCCGCAGAGCAAGCGGCGGTCGACGCTGCACCGCGCCGCTGGCAGCGGCCCGCCGCCTTTGCGCTGGCCGCGAGTGTAGCCCTCGCCGTTCTTGTCGCCGGCGTGCTGCAGCAGCGCTCGGATTCAGTGGCGCCGGGTTTCGCGCTGCAGCCGAGGGAGAAGCTTGACCCTGCCGCGGCGATCGCTGCCGCTGACACTCTATTCAAGCAGGTGCGGCCACAGGACCCGCGTCTGGCCGCAGCCGCCGTCGAGCTTGACGCGGCTGCGGACGAAATCCGTCAGATGCTGCAACAACAGCCCGACGCGGTATTCCTCGTCGGTTTGCTTAACCGTACCAATGAACGACGGCTGAAACTCGCGCGCATGGGGCAAGCGTCGAGCTGAAGCGTCATGGAGATCCTATGAAAACGAAGTTACTCGCTTTCAGCGTGCTGCTTGCCCCCGGCCTTGTGCTGGCCAGTACGCCGATCAACGAAACCCGTGCGGTCGATGCGCGCGCCCGTATCGATGTCAGCAATATCAAAGGGGCGGTCACTATCAGCGTCTGGGACAAGCCCGAGGTCGGCATCACCGGCACGCTGGGCGATGGCGCCAAGCGCCTGGCTGTCGACGGCGGTGGCGATCGCCTCAGCGTCCGTGTCGAAGGGCCGGACAAGTCCAAGGGCTGGCTGGGCTGGGGTTCTGACTCCTCGATGCAGGAAAGTGTGCTGAACCTGAAAGTGCCGCGCGGCGCATCACTCGATGTCGCTGTCGTCAGCGCCGAAGTCGCTGTCGCTGATACGGATGGCGGCGAGCTCGAGGTCGATTCAGTGTCTGGCCGTATCCGCTTGTCGTCGGTGCGCAGCCCGCGCCTGCGCCTGGAAAGCGTCAGCGGTGATATCGAGTTCGACGGCAAGGCTGACGATGCCGCTATCGAGACCGTCAGCGGAGATATCGTCGCCCGTGGAGTCGGTGGTCGGACCCGACTGGAAACGGTATCGGGCGGACTGCAGGTCATGGCGAGTTCTCCATTCAAGCAGGTCGATGCCAGCACCGTCTCGGGGGATATCGAGATCAGCGGTGCCCTCGACCAGGGCGGCCGCATCGAGGTCGAAAGCATGAGTGGCGACGTGCGCCTGAACCTGCCGGCCAGTTTGTCAGCGAAGATCAAGGCGAGCAGCTTTAGCGGCACCTTGCGTACCGATTTCGGCAGCGTGCACAAGCCCGAGCACGGACCCGGATCGAACCTCGACGCCACGGCCGGAGGCGGTGACGGCGAAATCTCCATCGACAGTTTCAGTGGCGATGTGACGATACGGCGCGAGTGAGCTGTTGTGCCATCGACTCAGAATAGTAAATAAGTTGACAAGATGTATTTATCGCCCGAGAGCGGTGGCGGCGCTTCGTGCTGATACATCCAGTAAGGTGGAAACATCAGCAGGCGGCCTGCGCGCGGCTGCACGCTGATGCCGAGGTCCGGAAACCGCGTCTCGCCGCCATCGGTCACGTCGTTGAGGTACCAGAGGAATACCAGGTACCGGTTGGCGACTGCGCCTATGGAATCAAAATGCAGCTGGAACTGCTCCTCGCCGCCGGGACGGTAGCGCTTGATGATGAGTTCACTGGTGCGTTGCGCCGCCGGTACCGCGATACGCAGCCCGACTTCCCGGTTGTAGCGTTCGAGGTTCGCGTCGATGCGCGACATGAGGAATCCGCGGAACGCGGTGTCCGACAGTGGCGAGATATCGAGTTCGGTCCATGCGCTGTCTTCCAGCCCGGCGCGTACGCCGCGGCCGTTGCCGCGCTGGAAACGCGCCAGACCATTGAACGAGGCAACGAGCTGCGCGCACAGGGCGGCATCTAGATCGTCGTCGTAGCAGCGCAGGTAGTGGGCGAGTGCGCCGTGATCCGCGTTCACCAGGCGTAGCCCCAGCGTTCGGCATAGGGATCGAGCAGCGGCCGCAGCGGCAGGATCCAGTGTGCATAGGCCTGCCAGCGGCCGACCGCGCGCGCATTCACCGGCTCGGTGACCTGGGCGTAGCTCGGGGTGGAAATGTAGCCTCGTTCACGCGCGTGGGCATCGGGGCGCAGCAGCGCCGGATCCCAGCTCAGGCCGAGAAAATCGGTCAGCGCGCGGGCGCGCGCCGGCAGATCGGCAACCAGATCTTCATACCGCGATACGTAGACATCGCCACCAAGCAAGGCCTGCTGATCGAGCCAGAAATCCATCGCTGCGGCATAGCCCTGCGCGGTCGACTGCAGGGTCTCGCAAAGGGCAACGAACACGGGTGAGCGGAAGTTCTGCATGTAGTTGCTGAGCACGACATCAGCCGGGTGGCGTAGCGCAAGCACGATGCGCGCTCGTGGCCACAGCCGTCGTATCAGCGGCAGCTTGAGCAGATTCAGCGGGTTCTTGTCGACCAGCCGGGTCGTTCCATTCCAGGCCACATGCCGCGACACCCGTTCGCGGTAGATCGCACGCATGGCGCTGCATTGGCTGGCGGTCAGGCGTCCGAGATCCTGCGGATAGCGCAAACCGCTTTCCTGTACGTAGTCGACCAGGTCCTGCAGATAGGCGCGTTCGTCCATGCAGGCAAGTTCCGGGTGCGCATCGAGCATGGTTTCCAGCAAGGTCGTGCCCGAGCGTGGAAAGCCGACGACGAAGATAGGGCTGGCCGCCGTATCAGGGTCTGCATCGCGGCCATCGGGCGCGGGCGTCCACTGTGCGGCCTGCAGCGCATCGACGCGCAGATGTGAATTCGCCAGCGGCGTCTCGGTGAACAGCCGCGGCGCACGCTGGCGCAGTTGCGTGCAGCGCATGGCATGGGCACGCTCCAGCGCCTGTATCGCGCCCGCCGGGTCGCCGTCACGATCACAGGCGCGGGCCAGCGAGAAGTAGACATTCGCGTTGTGCAACGACGCGCCGCCGTTGCGTAGTAGTTGTTCGTGCAGTGTGCGTGCCGTGCGCGTATCGCGGCCGCGTGAGGCGAGTGCGGCTTGCAGCAGCGCGAGGTCTTCGGCAAATGCCGGCGAGGAATCGTCCCGCACAGTCAGTGTCGCCATAATCGAACGAGCCTGGTCCAGGCGATTGCAGCGTTCATGCACGGCCGCCAGCCGCAGCAGCACACGCGGATGCCGCGGATCACGCTCAAGCGCGGCGCCGAGCAGCGCTTCGGCCGTGTCGGTTGCATCGAGCCGGAACAGCAGCCATGCCGCTTCGGCCATCACCCCGACGTCGACATCCTGCCAGGACAGTTCGCGCGCGAGCAGCGCGCGTGCCCTGCCGAGCTCACCATTTTCAAATGCGGCGGCGGCGGCGTAGGTGCGAATCTCCGCGTCCTGTGGAGCCTGCAGCAGGGCGCGTTCCAGCCAGCGCAGCGCGCTCGCCGCATCGCCGAGATCCAGCGCGTTGAGGCCAAGATTCAGCAGCAAACCGGCCTGTTCGCCGCCGCGCTGCAGAGCGCCCAGCAGCGCCTGTTCCGCGGCCTCGTTGCGGCCGGCATCGCGCAGTGCGTTGCCAAGGTTGTTGAAGGCCTCGAAGCCCGCGTCCGGCGCGGCCGCAAGCTGTTCAAACAGAGGGATTGCCTCATCCAGTCGTTGCTGGGCCTGCAGGCTAAGTGCGAGCAAGGTCGACGCGGCCAGGTCGCTGGCATCGGCCGCGAGTAGCTGCCGGCAGCTGTGTTCGGCTTCGCGGTAGCGGCCGTTTTCGATATGAGCGAACGCGTCTCTGAGCATCAAAGTGGCCGCAGCAAGTGACCTGGCGAGTATCTGCGGCGCCGTTCCGTGCCGGCAATAAAGCTACGCCCCGGCGCTGCATTCGCGCAGTTGCGGCAACGCAACGTGCGCGCGCCGGCCTGCGCAGGGCTGTGCCACAATCGCCGGCTCCCGCGTCCGCGTGCGTTGCAGCGCCGTCCCATGATCATTTCGCACAAACACCGCTATATCTTCTTTGCGGTGCCCAAGACTGGCACGCATTCGGTGCGCCAGGCGCTGCGCCCCTATCTGGACGCAACCGATCAGGAGCAGGTCGCCCTGTTCGTGGACCGGCGTCTGGATATTCCCGAGCTTGGCGCGCTAGGCCACGGCCATCTCAGCGTGCAGCAGGTCGAGCCAGTGCTCGGAGCCGTATTCCACGACTACTTCAAGTTCGCGTTTGTGCGTAATCCCTACGACCGCTTCGTCTCCTACTGCGCCTTCATGACCCGCCAGAACGGCCAGTTCGAGCAGGACCCGCGCGGGGTCATGCGCTATTTCATCCGCGACCGCCCGCCGCTGGGCCACCTGCTGTTCCGCCCGCAATATGAAATGCTGGTCGACGCCCAGGGCCGAGTCGCGATGGATTTCGTGGGCAAGAGCGAGCGCGCTCAGCAGGACTATGCGCAGATCTGCGCGCGGCTCGGCTTCCCGGCGGAAACGCTGGGCAAGGTCAACAGTTCCCGGCATGCACCTTATGCCGCCTACTACGATGACGAGCTGCGTGAGCTCGTCGGAAATTTCTATCGCCGCGACCTCGAACTGTTTGGTTACGAGTTTTCCGCTGCGGCGGGCTGAACGCGGCGGCGCCAGGCGGCCGCGATGGCTGCGACGACAGCTGCGGCGATAAGGCAGAAGATATCGGGCGTCCCAAGACGCGCCCAGGCGATGGCAGCGGCGAGGTCCAGGCCGATCGCGCTGAGTATGTCGGTCAGGCGCATGCCCAGCAGCAGCGCGACGCGGCCGCTTGCGATCATCCAGAGTGCGTAGGCCGATGCGGCCAGGCTGAACAGCACAGCACAGAGTGCGGCAAACAGCGGGTTACGCGGACCGTTGTTCGCAAGCACGCGGCCTATCAGCAGCCCGACGGGCAGCGCGAGGAACGTAAGCAGTTCCTGCCGCCACAGTGCCGCCAGCGCCCAGACGGCGGCGCCGGCCAGCGCGCTCATGAGCCCCGTGGCGAGACCAAACAGGTTGATCGTTGGCAACGGCCGCTCAGCGTGCATGGGCGGCCTCCGGGCTGGACGGCAGGGTGGTCGGCATCGGCGATGGCACGCGGTAGGGGCGCGCATGATAGCTGCCCCGTCGTGCTGCGTCTCGGCGTGCGACCGACAGGCTCTGCGTAGCGTGTCGCGGGTATCGTGATTTGGCTGCTGGCAGAGCGGCTTCGGTCGGACGTTCCGTTCACCGAACTACCGAACCACCTCGCCCGGGTCGAGCAGCCAGGCCTGCGGGTGATGGTGAAAACCCAGGCGCGGGTAGTAGTCGACTGCGGCCGGTGCGGCGAGCAGTACGATCTTGGCCTGCGGCGCTGCCCTCTGCGTGCGCCGTATCAGTTCGCGGCCTATGCCATGGCGCTGATAGGCATCGCGCACCGCGAGATCGGCGAGGTAGGTAGTGAAGCCGAAGTCGCTGAGGCTGCGCGAGATACCCACCAGTGCCGCACCGTCCCAGGCCGTGATGGTCAGATTCGCGTGCGCCAGCATGGCGCCAAAACGCGCGTCGTCGCCTGTCGGCCGACGCGCGCCTAGTGAGCAGTCGGCATACAGCGCGCGCGCCGTCGCGATATCCGGAACCACATCATTGCGATAGGTAATCACCGGGCCTCCGGGCAGACGCGAACGACCGAGGGGGGCAGCGGCAGGGTGCAGTCGTCGGCGGAGACGGCGGCGGCGTAGCGTGTCTGCAGCGGCACCACCCCGGCCCAGTAGTCCGTGCCCAGGTCAGCTGGATCATCGCGTGGCCCGCCTTCACGCACTTTTGCGCTTGCGTCCTCGATCACAAAGCGCAGCAGCAGGGTCGCAGCAAGTTCGTTGCGGTCTGAAGGGCGCGATTCGGCGGCGCGGCCAGGCAATATGGCGTCGACGAAGCGCGCAAGTGCAGCGGCTTTTTCCGCCGGATCGTCGACGCTGCGCGCGGTGCCGAAGCAGACCACGGAGCGATAGTTCACCGAGTGGTGGAAGTGCGAACGCGCGAGCACGAGACCGTCCACGTGGCTGACGCTGAGGCAGGCAGGAATTCCCTCGGCGAGTCCGCGCATCAGGCGACTCGCGATCGAGCCATGCAGCAGCACCTCCTCGCCATCACGCGCATACAGCATCGGAATCACGAACGGCTGGCCCTCGATGCTGAAGCCGACATGGGCGAGAAAGCCGGCATCGAGGACGGCATGTATGGCGGCCGTTTCGTACCGGGCGCGTTCCTTGCTGCGACGGACTTGCTGACGGGGGGTAGGGCGCATATGGCGGCTCCAGCTCTTGACGCAGCGAGTATCTGGCCCAGAATTGGCTCTAACTAGAACCGCAATCACCAAGGGTGAAGGGGCCAATCGTGTATCTCGAACTCGACGGCAACGGAGCGCTGTACGCCCAGCTTACGCGAGCGCTGAAGGCTGCCATTCTCGCCGGCCGCGTTGCAGCTGGCGCGCGCTTGCCGGCTACGCGTGTTCTTTCTAGAGAAATGGATCTTTCCCGAAATACAGTACTGGCGGCGTACGAGCAACTGCATGCGGAGGGGTTTCTCGTCGGCAAGGTAGGCTCTGGCAGCTATGTGGCGGAAATCGAGTCGGTGCGGCGTCCGCGCGCCGCGCCACGCGTCGTGCCGACGAGCCCGGTCGCGCGTTATGCCAAGCGCGCCTGCGACGTGTTCGACGACGTGATTCCCGGGCGCCAGTACATAGGCCTGCGCTACAACCTGCAGTACGGGTCGCCGCTGACGAACCCGACCCTGACCAGCGCCTGGCGCCGTGCGCTGGCCCAGGCGTCGGCCCACGCCGAGCTGGACTACCCGAATCCGCAGGGGCTGCTCGAACTGCGTGTACAGATCTGCGATTACCTCGCGCGCCGCCGCGGTATCGTTTGCGCGCCGGAAGATCTGCTCGTGGTCTCGGGTACGCAGCAGGCTTTCTTCCTGGCGGCGACCGTCCTCGTCGAGGCCACCGAGGGCGTGATACTAGAAGACCCGCATTACCGCGGTGCGCGCCAGGTGTTCCAGGCACATGGTGCGCGCATCGAGGCGGTTCCGGTGGATGCCGACGGGCTGCGCACCGACCTGCTGCCGGAGCGCGGTGCACGACTTATCGTCGTGACGCCTTCGCACCAGTTTCCCGCCGGTGCGGTCATGTCGCTCGCGCGCCGCCTGGAACTGATCGAATATGCAGCCCGCCAGCGTGCCTGGGTCATAGAAGACGACTACGACGGCGAATTCCGCTACGACGCCCATCCATTGGCGGCACTGCAGTCGCTGGATCGCCATGGCCGGGTGATCTACATAGGCAGCTTCTCAAAGACCCTGTTCCCCAGTCTGCGTCTGGGCTACATGGTGCTGCCGCCGGGTTTGCGCAAAGCCTTTGTCGCCGCGAAATGGTTCTGCGATCGCGGCTGCCCCGCGATCGAGCAGGGCGCGCTGGCGCGTTTCATGGCCGACGGCAGCTTCGAGCGGCACCTGCGCGATGCGGCCAAGACCTTGAAGCAGCGCCGCAACGCCATGCTTAACGGCCTGCGCCGCCACGCGCCTGCGGTTGAGGTCGCTGATACGCATGCGGGCATGCATCTGGTCGCCTGGCTGCCCGGTGTCAGCCGTAGCCAGTGTGATCGCCTGATTGCTCTGGCGGCCGAACGCGGCCTTGGACTTTATGCCATCGAACCCTATTTCCTCGGGCAGCCCTCACGCAACGGTCTGCTGCTCGGCTATGCCAGCCTGCCGCCTGCCGACATCGAGGCGGCCATGAAGCTGTTCGGCGTCTGTCTCGCAGAGCTGGGCCTGGGCCGGCGTCAGGCCGCATAATCGCACTCTTTGCCGGTTGCGCCGGCCAGGAATAGAACTGCCCCATGGCCGGATACAGCCACACTTCGGAACCGATCAAGCTCGAACGCGACTGCGCAGCGGTCATGGTTCCGCAGGGCGAGGTCGTCAACCTGCCGGCAGGACAGATCGGCTACATCACGCAGGCGCTGGGCGGCAGTTTTACCGTCTATATCGAAGGCAACCTGTTCCGCATCAGGGGTGAAGATGCCGACGCCATCGGCAAGGATCCGCCGGCAACGATAGAACTGCCTGAAGGTGCGGCCGACACCGATGTGGAGAAGCTGGTCTGGCAGCAGCTGCGGACCTGCTTCGACCCTGAAATCCCGGTCAATATCGTCGACCTTGGCCTGGTCTACGAATGCGAACTCGTGCGCAGCGAAAGCGGCGAGCGCGAAGTGCGCGTGCGCATGACCTTGACGGCGCCCGGCTGCGGCATGGGCGACATACTCGTCGACGACGTGCGCGCAAAAGTCGAAGCCATTCCCACCATTGCTGCGGCCGATGTCGAGCTTACGTTTGATCCGCCCTGGACCCACGCCATGATGTCAGATGTGGCCAAGCTGGAAACCGGAATGCTCTGAACCATTGCCAGCCGCAGGGGCCGACCGCTACGGGGATGAGGCTGCTCGCCCGCGCCTAGGTCGGGGTGACTGAACGCGGTTTCTTGTCACGCCGCCAGATCGACGGGGACGCGAATGCGTAGCAAGCAAGCGCCACGATCAGCGGCAGCTCCAGGGCTACGACGGCAAGGATGGTGAGACCGGGCGAGGCGCCGTCGAGCAGAGTGCGCATTTCGATGGTCGCAAGGAATTTCCAGATTGCCTTTAGCTGGATAATGAATAGCGCGGCACTCAGACCAAGGCAGGCGACCCATAACAGCGGACTCACAATCGCCTTGCGTAATCGCCAGGCAACGAGTCCTACAAGCCCCAACAGCGGCGCAGCCGTTGCCGGATGAAACAGGTCGCGAACACGGCCGCCCAGCAGCGCGGTTACCATGCTGCTGATGAGTACAAGGGCGATGATGGCGGCATACAGAAACCAGAGCACGTCGACGAAGCTGCGGCCTGGTTTGATGCTTGATTTGGTGTCTGCAGCAGAGGCACGGGTTGCCGGCGGTCGTGGCGATTGATACGGGTTGTGCGCGAATTCGTCAGGCTCGAAATCGATGTCGTCGAGCCTGCTAGTCGCATCCGGCGGCACATCCTGATCAAAGGCAACTCCGCGCTGCTGGAGTTCGGCAACCGCCACTTCGTGAGCGAGTTCAGTCAGTACGCCGGAGCGCACACGGCGAATCAATTCCGCGTCGACGAGATCGGAATAGCGCTGCTTCAGGGATTCGCGACTGATTTCCATGAAGTCGGGGCCATGACGGGCGTCCTGCCGACAATAAACGAATAGGACCACGAGCCGCGCTGCGCGGGCCAGGGCCAACGGCGGCCAGGCTACAAATCCCGCTGTTACCAGAGCGGGCGGGTGAAATCGAACTCGGGGGTTGCCGAGGCGCGCGCAAAAGCAGGGCCCAGGCCATAGTCAACGCCCAGCCGCAACAGCAAATGGGCGCGGCTGATGGAATCGACTTCCGGAGCAATCACGGCGCAGCCGGCCGCGTGTGCCTTGCGTACGAGTGCCAGCAAGGTGTCACTCATCGACTTTGCGGTGCCCAGTTCCGCCACCAGGCCGGCGGAAAGCCGCACGAAATCGATAGTCAGGTTCTTGAGTGCATGCACGGCCGCCCAGTCGCGACCGAAGTCGACAAGGCAGACGCGTACACCGCTTTGATGCAGGAACTTCAGCCGTTCGGCGGCGCGAGCGCCGGCGTCGATCAATTCGGAGCAGGGCAACTCCAGGGTTAGTCCGGTGCCCGACAGGTGGCGCTCCTTGAGCTCGCGTGCCAGCCAGTAGGGGATATCCGGATCGAGCAAGGTGGCGACCGATTGGGGCACGAACAGACGCAGTTGGCGGCCGCGCTTGAGCTGTTCTTCGCGCACGCTCAACGAGCGTTCGAGCAGCCAGCGATCCAGCGTAGCCAACTGGTTGCACTCCGCGGCGACCGGGGCGAGTTCGGCATAGGCGACCGCGAGTCCAGCCTGGGTCGTGCTCTTGACCTTGAAGCTGAGTTCGAACTGGCCGCTGAGCTTGCCCGTCAGCGCTACGATAGGCTGGAAGTCGAATTGAGTCTGTTCGGGCGTCAGCGGCCTACTCAGTACCGCACGCACGGCCAGCAGTGGGTCCGACGGCAGCAGGGCGGCTTCCTTGGTCTCGAACCAGAGCACGCGGTTGCCGCCGAGGTGATTGGCGGCGATCTGTGCGGCTTCAGCGTTGGTCACGACCTCGTCCACGCTTGCATGTTCCCCACCGAGCAAGGCCATGCCTATGCTTGCGGTCAGTGGGTGACTCTGGTTCTGATACACGAAGGGTTGGTTCGCCAGCGCGAAACGCAGGCTTTCCGCCACGCCGGTGATATCGCTGCGCGAGCGGCGGCGCAGCAGGACAAAATAGTGGAAATCACTGTATTGCGCGGGAAGGTCGAGCTCGTCGAGCTGGCTGCGCAGCAGGTTCCCTACATGCGCGTCTATCGCCGCAAGGCCGGTCAGGCCGATGCGCTCGCGCAACTCACCGGCCCGGTCCAGCGCAATCGTCAGCAGCGCGGCCGAGCGGTCGCCAAGAGCCGAGCTGAGCTTTTCTATCAGCACGTTGCGGGAAAAAAGCCCTGTGCGTGAATCGCGGCCGTCCGGGTTGCCGATGACTTCGCGCAGCCAATGCGCACGGCGCACGCGTGACGTGACCGCGCTGAGCAGATGACGCGTCTTCAGCGGCTTGACCAGGAATTCATCGCCGCCTGCGGCGATGGCGTCGAAGCGCAGATTCAGGGCCGAGGCATCGGCAGCAACAATGATGGGGACGGCAGCGTATTCGGGTTGCTGTCGGATCATCTGGGTTAGCTCGATGCCGCCAACATCGGGCAGGTTGCAGTCGAGCACGACCACATCGGGCCGGAATTCGGCCAGGGCACTCAGCGTTCCCTGGCCGTTGCCGACGATACGTGCTGTCATGCCGCGCTCGGCTAGCGCACGTGCAGCATCGACGGCATTGGGCCGGTCTGGTGCGACGAGCAGCACACGCCAGGCTGGAGCATTGGTATGCGCCAGCAGCTCGTCGAGCTTGGCAAGCACGCGCAGGCTGTCGACCGGCGCCTGAAAGAAGCCAGCGGCACCGGCGCGCATGGCGAGCAGGCGATGGCCGAGATCGGCATCCGGCGACACGACAATGAGACTGGGCAGTGCTTCGCCGTCGGCCACGAGCTTGTCGTAGATGGCGCGGACGCGGCCATAGATGCGCAGCTTGCGCGCGTCGAGGATCAGGGCGCCGGGTATGGCGTTCTCAAGAAAGCCCAGCAAGTCCTCGGACTGCGCCGCGATGCGCGTGTCAAACCCGCGTTCACGCAGTGCGCTGAGCAAGCCTGGCGCCACGCTGTCGTCGACGCCATGTAAAGCAATCGTGCGCGGCAAGCGCATCAGGCCGTCGCCGGCAGGACTCAGCGGTTCGGTCGAGGCGAGCATGCGGCTCAAAGCCGTGAGCGGCGTATCAGCTGTCGCTGCAGCTTCCCTGGAAGGCGCTGGCGGCGCCGCTTCTGCAGGGCTGGCCGCGGCGGGCTGCCCGGCAACCCGGACGGGTTCGGATGCCGGCGGTTTCGTGATGGGCACCGGCGGCGGCGCTACCACCCCGGATTTCACGACCGGGATCTCGGCGCTGACACGCGCGCTGGGCAACGTGTGTACTGCGGCCTTGGTGGTTGCGGACAGATCCGTCAGATCGGCACCGAGTGCTTCGACCATTTCGGCCAGGCGCTGCAGATCACGGGTATTGGGAACTAGTGCATCGTCGATGAATGAACACAGATAGGCGGCTAGCCCCAGTGCATCACCGTTGAGCTTGTCGAGTCCTAGGCGTTCACTCGTGTCGGCAATCTGGTCGAGTTCGTCACCAAGCTGGCGTGCGGCGCTGCGATCCCATCCTCCCGAGGCCAGCGGCTGCCAGCGGCGCACTAGCGCAAGGCAGCGTTCACGCAGCTCGTCGCGAGCCGCTGCATCGGTGCGCCGACTGCCCTGATTGCTCATGGATGGATCCCTCCTATGCCGATCATGCTACGCGTGACCGGCATCCCTAACGGTGCCGCTGCTGCGCTCGCTCTGATGATCTGCTCAGCCATCCGCTTGCCCTGTGTCGGTCCTGGGTGCGCCCGGCATATGGCGACCTGGAACGCAGCATGCAGCGTGCCGAAGTTCGCCGGCGTGCGTGCAATCACAGTTTAGTCCACTCGGCGGGTAGGCAGGGCTGGATCGGGCCGCGGCAAGCGGCGCCGCGCCGCTGGTGCCGGTGAATCACGGACCGAGCTAGGCAGTGAGGTGGCCGGCTGTGGGGCAGCGGTCGGCGGGAGAGGTCGAGTATCAAGGTATAGGACGTTATCAGGACGAAATCGTACCGAAAGGACGCAAATTGGATGCCGAAGCAAACCATGCAGCATGGTGGGCTGCTTTGCCGCAGTTGACCTTGCTGCCGAGGGAGGCCAGGCTCTGCCGCCGGCAAGCCAGGTCACAGACAGGTCAGATCACATGATCGTGAAATGTGGAGAGGTGGATAATGCGTAAATATCTGCACCTGGTTGCGGCGTTGCTGTTCGTGCTCGTGAGCCTGTGGCAGTGCCTGTTCTGGGGCGGTGCGAGCACCTTGCCCGACATCGGTGCCAGTATCAGGCGTTCTGCGATGCGTGAGGCTCCGCTCGTCGCCAGTCTGATCGTCTGCGGGGAACTGCTCGGCAAGGTGGTTCCCGCGCTCGGCGACCTTGGCCGCAGCTGGGCCAGGGATGCCCTGGCACCCGCAACAGAACGTCTGACGGCTGATCCGGGTGTTGCGATGGATCTGCTTTTTGGCGAGTCATTGAGCTCGTCGCAGCGTTTGGCAACGCGCGGCGTGTATGCCTTGCCGGTACTACTTGTTGTCGCGCTGCTTGCCTGGTATCGCCGCCCGCGGCAGGTGCGCATGTTGGGGGCGAAGCGCCGCTGAGCTTACGGCGCCGTGCGGCGCGCAGCGGCCGTTCGGCCCCATTCCCCGAAGGCGGGTGCCGCGGTACAACGCTGCCCGGCGTCCGGTACAGCAGTAGCGGGTTTGATCCGACCGCGAGTTTGCGCAGTTGGCGGACTTGCCCGGAAAAAACCGGGTACCCGGGATCTTTCAATCCCGACGCGAAAGCGTCGCTTTCTGACAAATACGGTCACTTTTTTTGCTTGCTGCCGAATTGTCTCCAAGGCTAGTCCTGGTGCGCTTTCGAGCGCGTCCGAAACATTTCGTATAACGTTGATTTGTCCGTACAAATATGTTGCATCGCGATATTATTTGTGATGAATCAAACACTTAGCGGTCGTTTTTGGTTGACGAGTGGTTGCAGTCGCTGTAGCTTGCGCCGCGTTTTCAGTGTCAGGGGATGCGTACTGGCGAGGTTCCCTGCTCGGCGGCCGGCAGCTCAAGTCTTGAGGGGCAGTGCATCTGGTGAAGTTGGTTACATCAAGCCGTGGGCGATCCAGTTCTGACCGTCTTTACGAGTAGTCACTACGGCGCTGGGCAGGAAGCCGGCGCTGAGCCCCTGGCAGGATTGCCGGGGGTGGCGCAGGGAAGCCCAACGGGGCTATCCGTAACCGCGGTCCTGCCGTGGTTACGGTTTCCCCCTGGCGACGGAGCGCGGCTACCGAACATCGAGTGCAGCCCGGAAGGGGGCCTCAGACATCGCGCGATCAGTCAGAGCTGACGCGCCACCATCCTCGGAGGGGAGGAGCCCGGTTCACACGCAACGCAGCGTGCGGTTCCGGCCTGGCTTGGCTCGTTACGGCCATTGCCATGCAAAGCGCCGACGCGCACGGGTCGGCGCTAGTAACGGGAGAACCCCCGGTCCTGGCTGTGGCCGGGGGGTGCTTCGGGGCAGGTTCCTGCGCTTGCCTGGTGGCGTTCCAGGGCTGCAGGCTCAACTGGCCTCGAAACGATTGGCTGCCCGGTTCTTGCGCACATGACGTGGGTTCCAGATGCGGCCGTTCATGGCGATATGGACGCCGTTGGGCAGGGTCTGCAGCGCACCGACCGCGCAGCCAATATTGAACACGGCATCGGAACCCTGAAAGCGTGCCGGATTCAGCGCGCCGGTCAGCACGATAACCTTGTCCGTCACCGACAGCAGTACACGTGCGGTTTCAATCAGCGTGTCGGTGCCATGGGTTACCAGCACATGCCGATGCGCCTGCTGCGCGATCGTGTAGCGGATGAGTTCGCGGTCGTTGTCGGTCAGATGCAGACTGTCCTTGCGCAGGATAGGAATCACGTCAAACGTGAAGGCAACGCCGAGCTGGTGCAGGATTTCGCCGATAGCCGGCGCACCAATCTGGTATTCGGACTTGTCGTCGAAATAGATCTTGTCGATGGTGCCACCGGTCGTGACGATGCTCAGGTGATTCATCGTTTTGTTCCAGATCGTGGGACGCCGAAGCATTATGCGGTGGGGGGTGGCGCATTCGTCTGCGTTGCTGGCCGCAAGCTGACGGGAGCTGCGACAGCACGCTATCCTGCCGCCTTGCTGATGGGGATAGGGACGTCGCGTGCCAAGCAGTTACTCAGAAGTGGTGCGGCAATCCCCGCGTGACACTCCTGCGCCCTGTGCTGGATTGTCACGCAGACAAGCAGTTCTGGTGGCCGTACTCGTCGGCCTTTCCATCTTCGCCGCCCGCACGCTCGTCGTGTTCGCGTTTGGCAGCAGCACCCCGTTCTGGGATCAGTGGGGTGCTGAAGCCACAATGCTATATCGGCCGATGCTGCTCGATCAGTTCGACCCGTCAGTGCTATGGACTGACCACAATGAGCATCGCATCGGCCTGACGCGACTGGTCGCAATGGCGTTGTTTCAGCTAAACGAGTCGCAGTGGGACTGCCGCATTGCAGCGCTGTTCAATGTGGCGATCTATGTCAGCGGCGCTGTGCTTCTGGTTGGCCTCGTGGTGCGGAATACGCCCAGCCGAGTGGCGCTGGCGCTCAGCGTCGTCATCGCGCTGGTTGGGATTCTGCCCTGCGGCTGGGAAAACACGGTATCGAGTTTCCAAACCGGCTTTCACCTGCTTTTTGTGCTGACCATCCTGCTGGTGTGGTGTGTTGCGAGCCGGCCGCCCAGCTGGACCACGGCCTTGGCCGTTGCTGTGCTCGTGTCGCTGCTGCACTTTACGATCGCAAGCAATCTACTCGTGCTTGCCGCGGCCATTGGTGTCGTCGGCATGCGCGCGGCAACAGGCGATTTGTCAGTGCGTTCAATGATCCTGTTGGCCATACCCCTCGTCCTGGGGCTCGTTCTTGGGCTCGCAACGATTCCGCCGGCTCCTAACCCGTTTCGCGTGGTCTCGACCAAGGAATTTTTCGACGCGTGGATGCTGCTGGCTAACTGGCCAGGCCCGTTCCCAGCGGTTGTGCTTTTTGCCGTACCGTGCGTGCTGGCGTTGATACACATGATCCTGCGGCGGGATTACCGCCCGCTGGACGGTTTCTTCGCGGCAATATTCGGCATAGGTGTACTCACGTGCATGGCGACTGCGTTAAATCGCGGTCACGGTTTGCATACCGTAACGCCCCGCTATGCCGATATGTTGGCCCTGGCCGGCATGGCACCGATCTATTTTTCGTTGACGGCGCTGCAGCGGGCATCGGTGTGGCAGCGGCGAGGCCTTGGTCTACTAGGTTTCGCTGCCGCGTCGATGTTTCTCATTGGTATGGCTGCATACAGCCTGCAGCAATGGCCGCAGATGCAGCAGCGTCGCGGCATGCTGGTGGCTGGCACTGGCCACGCGCGAGCCTATCTCGATGGCGACCGGGCCGCGCTCGACGGGAAACATCAGCTCTACGCGCTGTATCCGCTTCCGGGTCACTTGCCGATTATTCTTGACGATCCATTGACCCGGGCGCTACTTCCACTTTCGCTCTACATAGCGGGTCCGCGGCTCTCTCAGCAGGTATTGACGGCTTGTGCCTGGGTCGCCAGTGGGCGTGACACTGGCGGGCGGCCCCGCGGGCGTATCGAATGCGACGGGCGCGAGGCCGCCGGGCGAATTCGCGTCGGCCGTTTAAGTGCGATCGGCTACCGCCTGTGGCAGGCACTTGATCTGCACGCGTTGCCAGAGCTGAAGCCGACCTCACGGGCAGCTAACGTATCTGCTGCGGAAACCTGCTCGATCGATATGTTCAATCTTGAGTGGGTTCCACCGGACAAACGCATTCGCCTGAACTATGTGCCAGCTATCCGCCTGATAGGATGGAGCATCCATAAGGGGGCGGCTCCGGATTTGCCGCTGGAGCTCGCACTGGTTTCCGCAAGCAATGTGTATTCACTTAGGACCACGGCGAATGCTGTCCGTCCCGAATTGGAAATGTTCCACAAGGATCCTGCGCACGTACGTGGCGGATTTGATTTTGACATTGACGCCGCCGCGGTAGCGCCTGGCGATTACCGCATACTGCTGCGTCGTGGGGAGGCGCCGTTCTGTGATTCGCATACTCAGTTGAGCATCGCGCGCGCAACGGACGAACGCATGCTGTATTGATCGATGTAGTGCAGCGGCAGGGCGTACTGGTCATCGTTTTCCTGCGCGACCGACCAGCACAGCTAGGGCGTGGACTTGCGGTTGATTAGCGCTCGCTCGTCGGCGCGGCACTGCACCTGGCGTCGTCCTCGGCAACAACCGTTAGCAGCGCTGCGGGCATGCCTGCGGTGAGCCAGACGCCGTTGTCGGCGCGAAAGAAGAGCACGCCCTGCGCCACCGCCGCGGCCGTATCAATGCTCAGCACGACGGGCTTGCCGTGGCGGCTGCCGACGTTGTGTGCGGTGGTGATATCGGCGGACAAATGCACGTGGCGGCGGGATTGCGGCTTTAGCCCCTCGCGCAGGATCGCGTCGAGAAACCGCGTAGCGGTGCCGTGATACAGGGACGGCGGCGGAGCAACTGGTGTCAGCGCGAGTTCGATCTCGATCGAATGCCCTTGCTCCGCTCGGATCCGCATCCTGTCTTCACTCAAGGTGAAGCGGCGCTTGTCGTTGAGCGCTAAGACGCTGTCAAAGTCGCTGCGCGCGATCGGTTTGCCGGCGGCAGCCGCCTTCGCCAGCAGCTCGGTGATATCGACCCAGCCCTGTGCGTCCAGCGTGATGCCTATGGTGCCGGGTTCGTGGCGCAGAACCAGGCTCAGGAACTTGCTGAGGCTGACGAGGTGTTTGGGCAGTGTTTCGGGCATACGGGCTTTCCATCCGTGATCGTCGCTGGAGTTGTGTCTCGCCGGGTTCAGTCATCACGTGCGAGCAACACATCGTCGCCGGCCTGTACCGCCGGGGTCGCGGTGCACAGGGCGACAAAATGACGCGCGGCAGCGCTGCTGCGGCCGTCGTTTTCATGTGCATGCGACCAGGCGGCCTGGCGCAACAGCAGGGCTGCGGCGTAATAGCGGGCGAGACCCAGGGCGAGCTCGCGCGCGGCGGCTTCGAGGCGCTCGGGATTCGTGGCCAACGCCGTAAGCCTTGCGCCGAATTCCTGCACCTGCGCGCGCAGCGCGGCGTTGGCGCCCGCCAGCCCAGGGGTGCCAGCTTGCTGCAGCAGCTCGTCGAGGGCAGTGCGCCAGACAGGAAATGCTGCCGGGGCACGCAGTACGCGCAGCACGTCCAGCGACAGCACATTGGTCGTTCCTTCCCAGATCGGCAGCACCTGCGCATCGCGCAGCAGCTGTGGCAATCCGCTGTCCTCGATGTAGCCGGCGCCGCCCAGGCATTCCATGGCTTCCGAACAAAGGGCCACGGCGAGTTTTCCGGTCCAGAGCTTGGCCAGCGGGGTCAGCAGGCGCAACAACACGGCTTCTTGCGCGTCGCATTTGCCGTGCTGCGCCCGGCCCAGCAGCTCCACCACGTGGAAGGTAAGCTGGAACGCGGCCTCAAACTCGGCCTGCATGCCGGCCAGCGTGGTCTGATGCAGAGGATGTTCGATCAGCAGGCGGCCGAACGCGCGGCGCCGGAACGCATAGTCGCGCGCCAGAGCCAGCGCACGGCGCATGGTGGCGACCGCGCAGACCGCGTTCCAGCTCCGCGTGATGTTCAGCATGGGTGCTATTGCGCGCACGCCATGTCCGAATCCGGCAACCGGGGTTGCTGTCACACCAAGCAGCTCAGTTTCCGCGCTCGGCAGTTCGCGCGTGCCGAGCTTGGGCTTGAGGCGGTTGATGACCAGATCGCGCCAGCGTCCTTCTGCATCGCGCGGTTCAAGATAGAACAAGGTCAGCGCGTCGGCACCTGCCCCGGCTCCCTCGACCCGGGCGAGCGCAAGTGCCGTATCCGCGTGTACGGCTGAGGTAAACCATTTGCGGCCGTAGAGCCGCCAGCGTCCTTGTGCATCGCAGCGCGCCTGGGTCTCGCTGTGGGCAATGTCTGAGCCGCCTGCTGTTTCGGTCATCCATTGGCCGGAAATCCAGAAAGTTTCCGGATCACGGCTCAGATAACGTGGCCAGGCGCGGGCCAGCAATTCCGTATTGGCCGCCGCCTTGAGGCAGGTTGCCGCGCCATCGGTCATCGCCAGCGGGCAAGTGAAGTAGGCGCTGGCGACATGGTGCAGATAGACCAGGGCGAACTGATGCTGGCGTCCATACTGTGCGTGCGTTTCCTCGTGGCCGGCAGCGACGAGGCCAAGACGTGCGGCAATTTCGCGCGATTCCTGCCAGGTCGGCGTCAGCTCGATACGGTCGATGCGGCGCCCTTGCGAATCCCAGGAAATCAGTGCCGGTTCGTGGGCGCTGCGTTCCCGCTCTCGCCGCCAGGCGTCGGCCGCGTGTGCGCCCAGTGTGTCGAGTTCAGGCGCAATGGCGCTGCGGACCGATGCCGGCAGGCTGCGGGCCAGCTGGGACTGCAATACGCGGTCGTCGCGATACTGATTGCCGAGCTCGGCGGCGGCTTGAACGAAGCTCACAAGGCGACTCCTGAGGACTCAATGCCGCGGCGGGCGCTTGTAACCGCGCGCGCCCCAGCCCAGGGCGGCAATCAGCGCCAGACAGAGCAGGATCTCTGTCAGCGCGAGCAGGCGTACACGGGGTTCGCTCCAGGCAGCGACAACACCATGACAAAAATAAAACAGTCCCAAAATACCGACCCAGAGCAGGGCGCGGCCTACACTGCGGCGCAGCGCAAACAGTGGCAACAGCAGCGGGCCCACGGTCAGAACCAAAGCCAGCAGCGGTGATCCGTTCAGCGGCGGCGCGAGCCAGCTATGCCATAGCAGGTGCAGCAGTAGCAGCGCGGCCCAACTGGCCAGCCCTAGCTGACGCGGGGTCATGCCGCCGCCCCCAGCCGCTGTGCAATATCGGCGACGCGGCGGCCCAACGCGCGCGCAAGATCCCGCTCCACCTCACTGACGGCGCGCGCGCCGTCAGTACCAGCGACATGGCTGGCGCCATAGGGCGTGCCACCGTCACGCGTGACCGAAAGGCCGTGTTCCGTGAACGGCAGGCCGACGATAAGCATGCCGTGATGCAACAGCGGTAAGTGCATGGACAGCAACGTCGATTCTTGGCCGCCGTGCTGCGAACTGGTCGAAGTAAACGCTGCTGCCGGCTTGCCGACGAGGCTTCCGGAAGCCCATTCCGCACTCGTACTGTCAAGAAAATACTTGAGCGGTGCCGCCATATTGCCAAAACGCGTCGGGCTGCCGAGGATCAGTCCGGCACACTCGCGCAAATCCTCGCGTGCGGCATATGGCGCGCCGGTCTCCGGTTCGGGCGGCGCCGCGGTTTGCGTTACCGGGGCAACTGGCGGTACCTGGCGTAGGCGCGCGTGCATGCCGCCGATCTCTTCGACGCCACGGGCGACATGGCGGGCCAATTGCGCGGTCGCGCCGTGGCGGCTGTAGTACAGAATCAATATTTCGCTCATCCGTGCGGAGTGCGGCGCGGTAGCCGTCGTGATGGGGGCGGAGGGCGCAGGTTATCATCGCGCCGCCCCGGCCAGACCGTGCCGCCCAGACTGTTTGTGCATGAGGAAAGTAGCCGAGCCGCCGCCAGGGTTGATGCACCGTCTTTATGTGCTGCTGCGGATGAACTTGACCAGCGATCGTGCCCGCGCGTTCGGTACCTTCCTGTGGCAGCGCTTCCGCGATGACCGCTGCCCGCAGTCGGCCGGCGCGCTGGCGTTCACTACCTTGATTTCGCTGGTGCCGCTGACGGCAGCCATACTGGGCGTGCTCTCGGCATTTCCGGTGTTTGCGCGCTGGCAGGCGGATCTGACGACTTTCGTGTTCGACAACTTCGTGCCCGCTGCCGGCCGCACGGTACAGGCGTATCTGACCGAGTTCGCGAACAATGCCAGCCAGGCGACGGCCATAGGCGTCGTCGTACTGCTGGTCAGCGCTGTTTCGCTGATGATGAGCATCGAGGATGCGTTCAACCGCATCTGGCGGGTTACCTCCACGCGCGCCGCGGCGTCGCGTTTCCTGATGTACTGGACGGCGTTGTCGTTCGGGCCGCTGCTGCTGGTGACCGCACTGGCGCTTAGCTCCTACCTGCTGGCACTGCCTTTGGTCGCAGGCTACGAGGCGCAGCTTGGCATCAAGGCGCGTGTGCTGAACCTGCTGCCGTTCCTGATCGTCTGGGTCTCGTTGATAGCGAGTTATCTCGTGATCCCGAATCGCAGTGTGCGGTTGCGTGATGCGGCCATCGGCGCCCTGCTTGGCGCAGTACTGTTTGAGTCCGCCAAACGTGGTTTTGCGTTTTATCTGGGAACGCTGACCTCCTACGAGCAGGTCTATGGTGCACTCGCAGTCGTGCCGGTGTTCATGCTCTGGATCTACCTGTCCTGGCTGGTCGTGCTGCTCGGTGCCTCGGTCTGTGCCGCGATCAGCGCCTTTGAATACCGCGGCCAGCACGAATGCCTCGCGCCGGGACACGAGTTCGTGGGCCTGCTGTGTGTGGTGAATCATTTCGCCGACGCGCAGCGCGCCGGCCTGGGGCTGCACCGCGAAGATCTGCGCCGGCGCGAACGCTTTCTGACCGACGATCTGCTGCAGCGTTATCTGTCCGATCTGCAGCGTGCCGGCATGGTGCGGCGCACCGAGTTCGGCGACTGGGTGCTGGTGCGCAGCCTCGATGTAGTTACGCTGTTCGACCTTTACGAATGCGGCCTGTATCGTCTGCCGCTTACGGTCGCGCCGGCGGAAACCGCACACTGCCCCCTGCCCGCGTTACTGACCGAGAAGGTCAGTCTCGCCGCCGGCGACCTGCAGGCGGTGCTGAACGTGCGCTTGAGCGAGATTTTCCCCCCGCCGCTGCCTGGAACACCGGCCAAATCCACGGAGTCCCCATGAAATATCTGTTCGTCGCCCTTGCCTTCGCCGCCATTGCCACGCCGCTGGCGGCAGCGGAAACACCAGCACGGCCCGAGCTCAGCATCAAGACGCTGGACGGCAAGCTGTTCACGCTTTCCGAGAATAAGGGGAAATGGGTAATTATTAATTTCTGGGCAACCTGGTGCTCACCTTGCATCGAGGAACTGCCCGCGCTGTCGCGTTTTGTCTCTGCACACAGCAACGTGCGCGCGATCGGGCTTGCCTACGAAGACACCGACGTCGCCGAGATCAAGGACTTTCTGGCCAAGCATCCCGTCAGTTTCCCGATCGCGCAGGTTGACACCTTTGACCCGCCCAAATCACTGGAAACGCCACGCGGCTTGCCGACTACCTACGTGATCGCGCCTGACGGCAGCATCGCCAAGAAATTCATGGGTCCGATCGACGAGACAGCACTGCGCGCCGTTACCGGCATCAAGGACTAGCCATGGCCGCGGCTCGCTTCCTGGTCAGTGGCCGCGTGCAAGGCGTGTTCTTCCGCGCGTCTACGCGTGAACAGGCGCTGCGGCTGCGTCTTTGCGGCTACGCGAACAACCTGCACGATGGACGCGTCGAAGTCTTTGCCGAGGGCGAGGCTGCCGCGCTGGACCAGCTAGAGCAATGGCTGCGGCGCGGGCCGCCGCTCGCGCGAGTCGATGCGCTGCAGCGCGAGCCGGCGGACGCCCAAGGTCGCGAAGGATTCGTTACTGGCTGAACGCATCGCTGCGCCCGCGGCGGATCACCAATGTGTGGCTATCCAGCGCGTGGCGTCGGCGACCTTCTCCTTGCCCGGCTTGCTCTTGAGCCTGGGTAGCTTCAGCGGCTTCTGTTGAGCCGGGTGATCGGGCAGCCAGTCGAGCAGGTGCCGTATCAGGTTCAGCCGGCCGGCACGCTGGTCGTTGAAATCAACCAGATACCACGGTGCATGATCTGCATGGGTTGCGGCGATCATGGCGTCCCGCGCCCTGCCGTATTCGGCGTATTTTTCGCGTGCCGCAAGGTCGACGGGAGAAATTTTCCAGCGCTTGAACGGATCAGCGGCGCGTTCAGCAAAGCGTTCTTCCTGCTGCGCCTGGTCCACGGTCAGCCAGTACTTCACCAGCAAGGTACCGGCATCGGTCAGCAGGCGCTCGAATACGGGGCATTGCTCAAGAAACTGGCGGTACTCGGCCTCGCTGCAGTAGCCCATGACCTGCTCGACACCGGCGCGGTTGTACCAGCTGCGATCGAACAGCACGATCTCGCCGGCACATGGCAGATGGCCGATGTAGCGTTGGAAATACCACTGCCCACGTTCGGCCTCGCTGGGCTTGGACAGCGCAACGACGCGATAGCCGCGTGTATTGAGTACCTGCGTGATCGCCTTGATGGCGCCACCCTTGCCGGCGGCGTCGCGCCCCTCGAATACGATGACGAGACGCTTGCCCGCTTCCATCAGCCAGCGCTGTGCGTCGATAAGCTCGCGCTGCATGGGTTCCAGCGCTGCTTCGTATTCCTTGCGTTTCATATCGCCCATGGCGGCTTCCTGTTGGTAGACCCTGTGTTCAGCGAAACGCTACGGAGCCCTATTCGCGCAGGCGTGGCATCAGTCCGGCGAGGTTGCAGGGCCTGGTGCGTGCGTCGAGTTGCGCCCGGATCAGTTTTTCCCAGGCCGTACGGCAAGCCGATGTCGAGCCGGGCAGGCAGAACACGAACGACTGGTTGGCCAGACCAGCGAAGGCGCGCGACTGCAGGGTCGATGTGCCGATTTCCTCGAAGCTGACCGCGCGGAACATTTCGCCGAAGCCCGGCATGATCTTGTCGAGCAGGGGTTCTACGGCCTCGGGTGTCGTGTCGCGCCCGGTAAAGCCAGTGCCGCCGGTGATGAGCACACCGTGTACGCGCTCGTCGGCGATCCAGTTCGCGACGACGGCGCGGATGCGGTACTTGTCGTCCTTGACGATAAGACGCTCCTGCAACGTATGGCCGGCCTCGGCCAACGCGGCGGCGAGATAAGCGCCCGAGGCGTCGTCGGCCAGCGTGCGGGTATCGGAGACGGTAAGCACGCAAAGCGTGAGCGGGCGGAAGTCGGTATGGGCAGGCATGGGTGAAAGCTAACCCAGGTGCAAGGCCGAAACCACCCTGAGGTTCTGCCGTCGAGCGGAGCCGCGTAGCACCCCTGTCTCCCAGCGGTTGTCCCAAATCGTCGGAAACGTGTCATCGCGCCGCAGCTCGGCAGGCGGCACACTAGAACCATGACCAGTGCCAGACTCACCCGCCGCATCGGTTTCATCGGATTTCCGCTGTTCAACGCGCTCGATCTGACCGGGCCAATGGACGTGTTCACGGCCGCCGCCGAGCTCGAACTCGAGCGCGCCGGGCCGGGCCGCCGGCCGGTCTATGAAGCGGTCGTCATCGGCCTTGATTCAGCTCCGTTTCGCGCGGAATCGAGACTGACTATCGTGCCGGACACGACACTCGCCGACGCCCCGCCGCTCGATACGATTATCGTGCCTGGCGGCTGCGGCGTGCGCGAACCGGCGACCCTCACTGCGCTGGCGCAGTGGCTGCGGGGGCGACGCGCCCGTCGTATTGCGTCGGTCTGCACCGGTGCCTATGCACTGGCCGAGGCGGGGCTGCTCGACGGCTGCGTCGTGTCGACGCATTGGCGCCATGCGCAGGCGCTGGCTGCACGCTATCCGCAGCTCGCCGTCGACGCCGATGCGATTTTCCTGCGCACGGGTCACATTTATACCTCGGCCGGCATCAGCGCCGGCATCGACCTTGCGCTGGCCCTGGTCGCTGAGGATCACGGTCCGGCGCTTGCGCTTCAGGTCGCGCGCGAACTGGTCGTGCATGTGAAGCGTGACGGAGGACAGCGCCAGTATTCCGCGCCGCTTGCGTTTCAGACCGCCGCCGGCGACCGCCTGGGCGAACTCGCTGCCTGGATGCTGCGGCACCTCGACGGCGACCTTTCCCTGGAGCGGTTGGCCGAACGCTGCAGCTTGAGCCGGCGCCAGCTCAGTCGCCGCTTTCGCGAGGCGTTCGGCCTGGCGCCGGCACAGTATGTGGAACGGCTGCGCGTCGACGAGGCGCGGCAGCGGCTCGTCGAGAGCCGGACTCCGGTTGATCGGATTGCGAGTGCCGTCGGATTTCGCAGTGTCGATGTATTCCGCCGCGCGTTCGCACGCCAGATCGGTATTGCGCCGGCGCGGTATCGCGCTCTTTTTCGGGTCGGTGAGTTCGGCAACAAGGAGTAGCAATGTGATCGTTCGTAGTGTTATTGCGCTGGCAACGTGGATGGTGGCAGTGGCTGCGGTGGCGCAGCAGACGCCGAACTTCAGTGCGCTAGAGCAGCGCGTCGCGCGCGAGATAGATAGCGGCAACCTGCCGTCGCTTGCGGTTGCCGTTACGCAGGGCGGTCATATCGTCTACGCGCGCGCATTCGGTTACGCCAATGTCGCTGAGCGCAAGCCGGCGACAGTGCGTACAGCATACGCACTGGCATCCGTAACCAAGCCGATTACGGCGACGGCGGTATTGCAGCTTGCCGAGCGCGGCCGGATTGATCTTGACGCGCCGGCGCTGAAGTACCTGCCGTCCTGGCGGCTGCAGGCGCCATTCCATAAAGGCCCGATGCCGATGGTACGCCACCTGCTGAGTCACACATCGGGCCTGGCGACCTATGCGCGCATCCACTACGGTGACGAGATCGCCCGCGCACCCGCGTTGGAGACCAGTGTCGAGCACTACGGCGTGCTCGTGCAGCCGCCGGGCTCCATAGCCGAGTATTCCAATCTCGGTTACGGCCTGCTCGGACACATCGTTGAAAAGAGCGGTGGATTGCGGTTCGGCGACTACCTCGAACGCCATGTGTTCGGGCCGCTGCGCATGGACGACGCGTTCGTTGATAGTCCGGATTCCGCGGTGGCAGAGGTTGCGACGGCGTACGATGTCCAGAACCGCGCCTTGCCGATGCTGCGCAACGACACGCCGGGTGCCGGCAACGTCTATGCGAGCGCACAGGATCTGATCCGCTTCGCGCAGTTTCATCTCGATCCGGGCACGGCGCGCAAACCGGTATTGTCGCCACGCAGCGTGCGTCGTATGCAGTCCAAGGGCGATGTGCGGGCGCTGCATCACTACTACTCCGGCGCTTACTACGGCCTGGGCTGGTATGTGCGTCCGGACGACGGCGGCGAACGCGTGCTCTGGCACGAAGGCGGCATGCCGGGGGCTAGCACCATCATCAAGCTGATTCCCGATCGCCGTATCGGCGTCGTCGTGCTCGCAAACAAGACCGAGGTCAACACCTTGACCCAGGCCGTCGCCGACGAGGCACTGCGCGCGTTGCTGCCGGACTATTCGCCGGGGCCGCTAGACGCGACTGCCAACTATGCACCCTATGCAGCGCAGGCTTTGTTCCGTGGGGAGTGGCGCGGCAGTATCGCGGTAGGTGGTCGCCTGTTGCCGTGCGAGTTGAGCTTTGCGCCCGACGGCAAGGTCACGCTTGCGTTCGAGTCCGGACCTGGCGCTGAACAGCGCGAGCGCGGCGAGTTCGCCGGCATCGTCTATCGAGAATCCTTTATCGGTGCGGTGCCACTGAAGTTGCCTATTGCGGAACAGGCGAACAGTGCTGCCCCGCTGCTGCTGGTGAAGCTCGTGCGTAAGGACGACCTGCTGCGGGGTAGTCTTGTCGCGTACTCGTCACCGCAGCGGCTTGAATACCTGCTGCCTGTTGCGCTGAGTCTGACGAAACAACCATGAGCTGGGCGCTGGTGTGGCAGCTGCTAGTGTCCTGCCCCGCAATTAACTATCGAATAGTTCCGGGGTCTTTCACCCCGATACGCCGTTGCCGATCGTCGCCGCAGCGCCGCTATGCCTCCTCTCGGCGCCTGGTCTCGGGGCGAAATCCCTACGGAATTTCTCCACGTATTTACGGGGCAGGACATCAGGGCTGGAAACCGTTCGCAAATATGCCATCGAGGTCCGCGTCCAGACTGATTTTCCAGGCGCCGCCGCCGTACAGTCCGGCCACGAGTACATGCGGATTGGCAGCGATTTCGAGATCGACCACGACGCTGCCACGGGGCATGCCCAGGGTCATGGGGCTGAAGCTGGTGCCGCCGTCTGTGCTTTCGTAGACGCCGATATCGGTGCCGACGAAGATACGCTGCGGATTCGCCGTATCGACCATGACGGTGTTGGTGGTCACGCCCGGCAACCCGCTGCCGATAGCGGTCCAGCTGCTGCCGGCGGTGGTGGATTTATATAATTTTGTTCCAGTGAACGTGCTGACAGTGACGTAGACCACGCTCGCATTGTCGTGCTGGGTTGCGATGTCCGTGATGCGGGCACCGTTCAGGCCGGAGCTGATATCGACCCAGTCGGGGCCACCGGGCAGTGCATCGCTGGTGGTGTAGACCTTGCCGCCGGTCGTGCCGGCATACAGGCGCAACGGCGCTACGCCATTCGGATTCGGATCACTGAACACGGCGACGGGGGAAGCGAATGCGCTACCGGTGCTGGCCCAGGTCGAACCGGTAACAGGGATGCGGAATACCGAATTGCCGCCGACGAATACGTAGCCCTTGGTCACCGCCAGTGCCGTGACCCACTGGAAGCCGCCGGCGACCAGTCCGCTGGTGCCGACACTGCTGTAGCCCGTGGATCCGCCGTACATGCCCGCGTAGTTGTTGCTGCGGATGATGCTGGGCAAGTTGCTCGAAGGGTAGCTGGTCTGGAACGTATAGCGCCCGTTTTCCGTGCCGGTGTCGGGAGCTGACAGGTTCATGAAGCCATCGCCGGTCACGCGCGTCAGATACCAGTTGTTGCTGGTCGAGCGGGCCAGTGAGGAATTGTCCTGCGCGCCGCCTAACATGCGGTCGGGGTCGCGGCGGTCCAGTGCTATGTCGTAGAACTGGGTCAGCGCGAGACCCTCGTTACGGTGCACAAAGGTCGCGCCGTTGTCGTTGCTGCGCCACAGTCCCCCGTCGGAGCCGATCCAGAGCCGCGTCGTGCTGTTGCGTGAAAAGTATACATAGTGTATGTCCTGGTGCACGATCTGCGCGCTGCCCCAGGTTGTGGTCATTGCTGTCCGTGTCGTGCCACTGTCGCTGGACAGGTAGGGCCTTATGGCGCCGATGAGGACGCGGTCGGCGTTGGTCGGGTCGACATCTATCGTCAGGTTGTAGCTGCACTGGCCGTCGCAGGCGCCTGTGGCTGTCGTGGTCCAGTTTGCGCCGCCATCGCTGGTCTTGGCGATAGTTCCGCCGGATGTGTACATGTAGACGACATTGCTGTTGCTGTCGGCCGTGGCCATGCGCACTATGCTCGACGTATCAGCTCGGGAAACACTCCAGCTGACCCCGCTGTTGGTCGACTTGAGCACGCCGACGCCGTTGATCGATGCCCAGGCGATATTGCCGTCGTTGCGGTCAAAGCGCACGTCCATGCCGCCGCCGCTGCTGGACACACGTGTCCAGTTCAGGCCGTTGTCGGTGCTGCGGTAGATGCCGCTGGTGTTCGACACGCTGCCGTTGACGCAGAGGCCGCGTCCGGCGACCAGCAGGGTCTGCGGCTGGGTGGGGTGGCGCGCAATCGCATTGATCGTGCTGAGGTTCAGCGTGTTGCTGCCGCTGCCGTTCTTGCGCACGAACGTGAGTCCGGCGTTGGTCGAATGAAAAATGCCGGTGCCGAAATAATCGGAACAGCCTTCCCACTGGTCGCCGGTGCCGACCCAGACTTCATCGCTGGCCGGGGTAGCGCCGGCGTAGACCTGGACGGCGCCAATTGCCTGCGAATCCAGCTCATCGGACAGCCGCAGCCAGCTATCGCCGCCATCGGTGGTTTTCCACAGACCGCCCGATGCGCTGCCGAGGTACTGGATGTTGTCGTCGCCGCGGCGCACTGCCAGCGCCAGGATGCGGCCCGATACCTTGCCCATGGTCCAGCCGGTCATGGTCATGGGACTAGGGCCCATGGACTGCCAGCGCGGCGCAGCAGCGAGGAGTTCTGGTGTACGCGCGGAGAGAATCGCGCGCTGTTCCTCCAGCGCTTGCCGGCGGTACTGCATGGCGCCGGGTTCCTGGTCCAGCCCGCGGGTCTCGCGGAACCAGCGGCGCCGCTGCTCCAGCTGTTCGGGTTCGCCCTGGGTCTTGTCGACTGCCAGCAGCGCACCGCGCCCCTGCTGTGCTGAAACTGCGGCAGGCAGGCTTGTGGAAAGGAAAAGCAGTGCGGTCAGCAATTCGGTTCGCATGGAAATTTACTTTATGTATGGAGTTGAACTGTCGTTCGACAGGCTGAAGCTTCGCGCCATGATTGCGCCTTATCTCCGCTGCCGAAATCCTTGTCGGACGAGTTTGTGATTGATTTCACGCAACGGCCGGCAGTACGCGAGCGCATGGTGTGAGTCGCAAAGAGGTACAGGCCGCGCCTGATCCAGGCCAACGATGCCAGGTTATTGCTCATGGTCGGCGCCGATAGACACCGGAGCACGTGTACAGCGTCCGCTGCCGCAGACACCGAGATTCGCGGAAAGATGGCTGAAGCCGGCCTATGAGTTCGATCCGCGGGCTCTTACTAGCAATGCCCTAGGATTACCGACGTTCAGGGAATTTCAAGGACCTGCTCATTCGCTTGACCAAATCCGCCTGCGTCTATCGTCATAGACGCACTCGCGCACTCGACTTGCTACCAAATCGGTGTTCATGGCTAGTGCAGGATCACAGTCCGGCATGCGCTGGCCGCGGTGCATTCAAGTCCATCCCTTCGGGGGTGTCCAGATTTGTAGCCTTTGGTACAAAATTCGTGGCTGTTCAATCCGTCACCTGACTTGCAATGCGGGAGAGAGGCGATGCGCTTGGTTGCTGGTTGTTTTCTGGCTTTGTTCTGCAGCGGGGTTCTGGCCCAGAATCTGCGTCCGGGCCGCCTCCTCATCTTCTATGCGTGGCCCAGCACCATCAACGGCGCCAACGCCAATGTCGCTGTTGCTGCCGGACACTTCGGTCAATACAGCCACGTCGTTCTCGGCAATGGCTTGCAAGACGCTGCTCACCCGGACCACCAGCGCACGCGTAGCATCATGGCTCATGCGGGTACGGCGCAGACGTTGTTTTTCGGCTATATCCCGCTGGGCGCCCGCCCGGGGGACTTCAATCTCAGCCTCGGCGCTATTGCACAGCGAGTCCAGCAGTGGGCGGCGATGGGAGTGGACGGCATTCTTCTCGACGAATACGGTTACGACTATGGCGTTACGCGGGAGCGGCAGAATGCGGCAGTTTCCGCCGTGCGAGCTCAATCCTTGGCCGTAATCGCAAACTCCTGGCGGCCGGAAGATGCTTTTGGCAGTCAGGTTTCCGGCGCAAACGCCTCTGGTGCAGCAACCCTGCTCGACAGCCGCGATTACTATCTGTCGGAAAGCCATCAGCTCCGCAACGGTGTACTGGTCGATCCGGCGGCATGGCTGGCCAAGGAGCAATCTGTCTCGCAGTTTCGCGCCCAGATCGGGTTCAAGGTTCTTTCGGTCACTACTTCCGATCTTAGCGGTACGTTCAACGCTCAGTGGTGGAACTATGCTTGGTACTCTGCCGCGCTGTTCGATCACGCGGCGGTTGGCTGGGGGGAGCTGTACTATTCCGCCGGAAACGCGCTCGCGCCATTTCGCGCGCGCCCCGCGCCCGACACTCAACCCTTCCTCACGAATCTTGTCATCACTGGTACACGTTTCTCACGCCGTACATGTATCCAGGAACTATGGATTGATACCGCGAATGCGAGCAGTGGTCATTCGGATACTGCATCCTGCGACCTGCTGTTCCGCGACGGATTCGGGGCATAGGTGTGGTTTCGCGGACGCCGCACGCCGCCATTGAGTGCGCGACTTCGTGGTCACCCGCTGTTCTGAAATTTCCCCGGCACGTCCGAGGTGTTTTCGCAGGTGCTCGCGAAAGTGAAAGCAGCGCAGGCTTCCAGACCGCGCAGCCATGGGCACGACCTCGCTCCTGGAAGCCTCATCTTCGGGATGCCGTGCATGTCCGAGTCCTTGTTCCGCTCGCCGTCCGATGTGAGCCAGGCGGGTTGCCGCCTGACTGCGCACCCTTCAGCCGCCAAGCTGTCTTCGTGGGTTGGGTATTACGGGGTAACGGCAAGGCGCGCTGATTTCCGCGCACGCCAGCGCCGCGCGCCGTGCGCAAGCAGCAGATAGATGGCTGGTGTGGTAAGCAGGGTCAAGGTCTGCGAAACCAGCAGGCCGCCAATCATTGCAATGCCCAGGGGGCGGCGCATCTCGGCACCCGCGCCGAAACCGATGGCGAGCGGGAGCGCGCTGAAGATTGCGACGAGCGACGTCATCATGATTGGGCGAAAGCGCACCAGGCAACCCTCGCGAATGGCCTCGAACGGCGTCATGCCCTGCTCGCGTTCGGCGACAAGGGCGAAATCGATCATCAGGATCGCGTTTTTCTTGGCGATGCCGATCAGCAGCACGATAGCGACGACGGACACGATCGACAGTTCGGTATTTGTAATCAGCAACGCCAGCACGGCGCCGGCACCGGCTGAGGGCAAGGTCGACAGAATCGTCAGTGGATGAACAAGACTTTCGTAGAGCATGCCGAGGATCAGGTAGACCGTGAGTATCGCCGCAACCAGCAATAGCGGCATGTCGCCCTGCTGCTGTTGAAAGCGACGGAAATCGCCGCCGAATTCGCTGCTGATGTCGCCTGGCATGCGCAGGTTCTGCAGGGTCTGCGTAATGAGCGCGCGCGCCTCGCCCATGGCCACGCCGGGAGCCAGGGTGAACGACACATCCATGACGGTGTACTGCGCGCGGTGCTGGATTGCCGTAGGCGCGATGCCATCGTGCCGGCGCGCCAACGCGGCGATCGGCACCTGCCTGCCGCTTGAGGAGGGCACGTAGAGGCGCTGAAGCGACTCAGGCGTAAGCGCCTGGTCTGGATCCGCATTGATGACGACCTTGTACTGGTTGATGTCCGAGTAGATGGTCGATACCTGGCGCTGGCCGAACGCGTTGTACAGCGCACTGTTGATCGCCGCGATGCTGACCCCCAGACGTGCTGCGGTATCGCGATCGATCTCGACATGCTGGCGCAGCCCGGAGTCTTTCAGATCGGACCCGACGTCGCGCAACTGCGGCAATAGCCGCAACGCCTCGACCAGGCGCGGTGTCCATTCTTGCAATTGTTCAATACTGCTTCCGCGCAGGGAGAAACTGTGTTGCGCGCCGCCGCCGCTGCCGCCGCCGCCTATGTCCTGTACCGGGCGCAGGCGCAGGCGTATCCCGGGCACTTGCGCGGCCTGGTCCGCTAGCCGGTTCATGACGGCGAACGTCGATATGTCGCGGCCTTGGCCCAGCGGTTTGAGGTTGATGTAGAGCGTGCCCGTGCCGCCGCCGCCAAAGCGTCCGCCGCCGACGCGCGCGGCTACGCTTTCAACCGCCGGATCGGCGCGCACGAGGTCGGCGATGCGCTGCTGGCGCTGGGCCAGTACCTCGAACGACACCTCCGCTCCCGCGCTGGTGGAGCCCTGCAGCTGGCCTGTGTCCTGCTGCGGAACAAAACCCTTGGGCACCAGGCCCATGAGCCAGATCGTCAGGGCGAGCAGCAGCAGCGGCAGCGCGGCCATGAAGCCTGGCCGGGCCAGCGATGCGTCCAGTGCACGGCGATAGATCGTGATGCTCCAGGCATGCGCCGCATCGATACGTTGTTCCCAGCGGCCTGCCGGCTTCGCGCCGTGCGGGCGCATGAACTGCGCGCAGAGGGAGGGGGTGACGGTCAGCGAAATCACCGCCGAAATCGCGATCGCCACGGCCAGCGTGACCGCAAATTCGCGAAACATCAGGCCGAGAAAACCGCCCATGAACAGCAGCGGGATGAATACCGCCAACAGCGACAAGGTGATGGAAACGACAGTAAAACCGATCTCGCGCGCACCGAGCAATGCGGCCTGCAGGCGCGGCATGCCCTGTTCAAGATGGCGTGCGATGTTCTCGATAACAACGATGGCATCGTCGACGACAAAGCCGATCGCGATCACCAGCGCCATCAGCGACAGGTTGTTCAGGCTGAAGCTCAGCATGTACATCACGACGAATGCGCCGGCCAGCGACAGCGGCACGGCGAGACCCGCGATCAGAGTAGGCGCGAGCCGGCGCAGGAACAGCAGCATGATGAGAATCACCAGGCCCAGGCTGATCAGCAGCGCAATCTGCACCTCCATCACCGACGCGCGTATGGTCGGCGTGCGGTCGAGGAATGGGGTCAGCGTCGCGTCGCCCGGCAGCCACGCGCGCAGTTCGGGCAGCATGGCCGTGATCGTGTCGACGGTGGCGATCACGTTGGCGTCGACCTGCTTGCGCACGAACAGCAGGATGGCAGGCTGGGCGCCGAACCAGGCCGCCTGGTAGCGATCCTCCTGGCCCTGCGTCACACGCGCGACATCACGCAGGAAAACCGGGTTGCCAGCGCGAGTGGCGACGACGAGGCTGGCGAACTCATGCGGCTGGGTCAGCGCGCTGTTCGACGCGATTGCCATAGTGCTGCGACCGTCGCTCAGAAAACCCTGGGCCGTGGTCACGTTCGCGGCGACCAGCGCCTGGCGCACGTCTTCCGCGGCGAGGCCGCGCGCGCTGAGTGCACGCAGGTCCAGGTCTACGCGGATCGCCGGCGTCGCGCCGCCGGCGATGTCGACGTCAGCGACACCGGGCAACTGGCGCAGGCGCTGCGCGACCAGAGCATCGGCGTAGTTGAACAGTTCACTGAGCGGCCGTACTGGTGAGGTCAGGGCGAGAATCAGGACTGGCGCATGGTTCGGGTTGGCCTTGCGATAGCTTGGCGCGGTACGCAGGCCGGACGGCAAGTCCTGCGCCGATGCATTGATGGCGGCCTGCACGTCGCGCGCGGCACTGTCCAGTGAGCGTCCGGGTTCAAACACGAGGTTGATCGACGAGCTGCCCTCGCTGCTGCTGGAGCTGAGTTCGTCGATGCCGGCGATCTGGCCCAGGTGACGTTCCAGCGGCGCGGCGACAGTCGTCGCCATGGTGCTGGCGTCGGCCCCGGGCTGGCTGGCGGCGACGAAGATGGCCGGGAACTCGACGTTGGGCAGGGGGGCGACACCGAGCTGCGTGTAGGCGAGCAGGCCGGCGACGAGCAGGCCGGCAGCCAGCAGAGAGGTGCCGACTGGGCGCCGTATGAATGGTGCGGCGAGACTCATGGCGCGACCACCGCTGGCTCGACATCCGCTCCGGCGCGGCGCCGTTGTGGCCAGGTGCGGATGCGTTCCAGGTAAAGGTATATCACTGGTGTTGTATATAAAGTAACAAGCTGCGAGAACAGCAGCCCGCCGACGATGGCGACGCCCAGCGGCCGGCGCAGTTCAGCACCGATGCCGTCGCCCAGCGCCAGCGGCAGTGCACCCAGCAATGCGGCCGCGGTCGTCATCAGGATGGGACGCAAGCGCAGCAGGCAGGCGCGCCGGATCGCGTCGCGTGCGTGAAGGCCGGTGCGTTGCGCCTCGATCGCGAAGTCGATCATGAGAATTGCATTCTTCTTGACGATGCCGATCAGCAGGATGATGCCGACGATGCCGTCGATCGAAAGGCTCATGCCGCAGACGAACAGCGCGAGCAGCGCGCCGACGCCTGCTGGCGGCAGGGTCGAGAGTATGGTCAGCGGATGGATGTAGCTCTCGTAGAGCACGCCCAGCACGATGTAGATGACGATTACGGCGGCGAGGATCAGATAGAGCTCGTTGGCCTGTGAGGCGGAGAATTCCGCCGCCTTGCCGACGAAGCCGCCGCGGACCGAGGCCGGCAGCTGCGCCTGTTGCTCGACGCTGCGTATGGCGGCGATGGCGTCGGACAGCGAATAGCCGCTGGCTGTGTTGAAGCCTAACGTGACAGCGGGCAGCTGACCCTGGTGCGAGATCACCAGTGGCGCGTTCGTCACCTGTGCGCGGGCGACGCTGGCCAGCGGTACGCTGCCGTTGCCGCTGGCGCGCACGCTGAGTTTGTCGAGCAGATCGCCGCGGGTGCGGAACTCGGGCGCGACCTCGAGCACGACGCGGTACTGATTGAGTTCGGTGAAGATGGTCGATATCTGGCGCTGGCCGAACGCGCTGTACAAGGTGTCGTTGATGTCCTGTATTGCAACACCGAGCCGGCTGGCCTGGTCGCGGTCTATCGTCAGCAGCAGTTGCAGGCCATGCGCGGCAAGGTTGCTGTCGACGTCGCGGAGTTCAGGGCGTTGCCGCAGCGCCGCCACCAGGCGCGTAGCCGCAGCGGCGAGTTCGCGGATGTCGATGTCCGTCAGCGTGTATTGGTATTCGGTGCTGCCGACGCGGCTGTCGAGTGCGATGTCCTGCACCGGCTTGAGATACAGCGCCACGGCCGGAATGCCTGCCGCTGCCTGCTGCAATGCGGGCAGCACCCGGGCCAGGTTGCGACGTTCGCCACGCGGCTTCAGCACGATGCTGAGCTGGCCCCGATTCAAGGTCGGGTTGATCGCTCCGCTGCCGACGAAGGCGGCGACGCCAGCGACATCGGGGACATCGCGCAGTGCGGCTGCGACGGCTTGCACATGCGACTGCATCAGCGGGAACGCGATAGTGTCGTCGGCTTCGACGACGGCGGTGACCAGGCCTGTGTCCTGTTCGGGCAGTAGACCTTTGGGAATCAGCAGATAAAGCAGCGCAGTCAGCACCACCGATGCGGTTGCGGCCAGCAGGGTCAGGCGCGGATGGGCTAGCGCCCAGAGCAGGCTGCGATCGTAGACCGCCAGGGTGCGGCCGTAGACTCCCTGCGGCCGCGCCGGGATCTCGGGCTGATCCGTGGCTGCGCCGGGCTTGAGCAGGTAGGCGCACATCATCGGAGTCAGGGTCAGCGAGACCAGCGCCGACAGCGCGACGGCGATGGACAGCACCCAGGCGAATTCGCGGAACAGGCGGCCGGTCACGCCGGGCATCAGCAGCAGCGGCAGGAATACCGCGATCAGCGATACCGTGAGCGATACAACCGTGAACGCAATTTCGCGCGCGCCCTTCTCAGCGGCGACACGGCTGTCCCGGCCCTTTTCGAGGTAGCGCACGATGTTCTCGATCATGACGATGGCATCGTCCACAACGAAGCCGGTCGCGACCGTCAATGCCATCAGCGAAAGATTGTCGAGCGAGAAGCCGGCAAAGCTCATGACTGCAAACGTGCCGAGCAGGGACAGCGGCACGGCTACGCCCGGAATCAGCGTGGCCCAGAGCCGGCGCAGGAACACGAAGATCACCGCAACGACCAGTATCACACTCAGGATCAGGGTGAACTGCACATCGTGCACCGAGGCGCGGATAGTCAGCGTGCGATCGGCGAATACGGCCAGGTCGACGCCGGCCGGCAACACGGCACGCAGCTGCGGCAGGATGCTGCGGATCTGCTCGACCGTACTCACGATGTTGGCGCCCGGCTGCCGGCGTATGTCGAGCAGCACGGCAGGCTCGCCATCGGCCCAGGCTGATACCTGATCGTTCTCGACGCTGTCGATGACTTGTGCCACATCCTTGAGGCGTATGGCCGCCTCGCCGCGCCAGCTGATGACAGCCTCACGGTAAGCGGCCGCGTCGCGCAGCTGATCGTTGGCGCTTATGCTGAAGGACTGCACCTTGCCGTTGAGCGAGCCTTTCGGCGTGCTGACATTGAGCTGGCTCAACGCGGCGCGCACGTCTTCGAGCGTAAGGCCCAGGTTGGCGAGTTGCCCCGGGTTTACCTGCACGCGTACGGCCGGGCGCAGGTTGCCGGCTATGCTGACCAGACCAACACCGCTGATCTGCGCTAGTTTTTGCGCGAGGATGCTGTCGGCGTAGTAGTTGATGTCGCGTAGGGGCAGGGTCTGCGACGACAGTTTCAGAGTGAGGATAGGCGCGTCGGCCGGATTGACCTTGTTGTAGACCGGCGGATAGGGCAGGCCGCTGGGCAGGCTGCCGCGAGCCGCGTTGATCGCGGCCTGCACGTCCTGCGCCGCTGCATCGATATCGCGTTCGACCTGGAATTGCAGATTGATGGTCGACAGGCCGGCCGAACTGTCGGAGGTCATCAGGGTCAGCCCGGAGATCTGGCCGAACTGGCGTTCCAACGGCGTTGTTACCAGCGCTGCGATCGTGCCCGGGCTTGCACCCGGATAATAGGTCGTCACCTGCAGGCTGGGTGCGTCGATGTCGGGCAGGGCCGATACCGGCAATTCGCGGTAGCTGAGCGCGCCGAGCAGTACTACGGCGAGCATCAGCAATGACGTGGCGACCGGTCGGCGTATGAAAATAGTGGAAAAAGACATAAAAGTATTTTCTGCCTTGTGCGCGTTGCAAGCGGCCGCTGTTTAGCGGCGCTGTCCGCGGCTGAGCCGGGCTCAGTCGCCGCGGCGGCCGCGCGGCGTTTCGTTGTTGCCCGACGCCGGGCGCGGTGCTGTTTCGCCTGGCGCGAGGGCGAGCACCTTCGCGCCAGGTTTCAGCCGGAACTGGCCTTCGCTGACAACCTTGTCGCCGGCCTTTACCCCGTCCAGCACAACGGTCCTGCCGCCCGGGGCTTCGGCACCGGTCCTGACCGGTTGCAGCGCAACGCTCGAATCATCCTTGACGAGGTATACGTAGCTACCGTCGGGGCCGCGCTGCAGCGCCTCGTCGGGTACGGTAATGGCGTTGGCCAGCACACCGGTTTCCAGGCGCACGTTGACGAACTGACCGGGCCACAGCGTGTTGTCGGTGTTGGTGAATTCGGCCTTGAGCTTGAACGTGCCCGTGGTGGCGTCGATCTGGTTATCGATAACACGGAGCAAGCCCTCGGCAATCACCGCATCGTCTGCGTGATTGCGCGCGCTGACCTTGAGCGATTGTCCGGCCGCGCGTACCCGTTCGAGCTGTTGTTCCGGCAGTGTGAACAGCACGCTGATGGGGTGTACCTGGGTCAGCACGACGATGGCTTCGTTCTGACTGCCCTGCACCAGATTGCCAACGTCGACCTGCCGGATGCCGGCGAGGCCGGCGATGGGGGCACGGATGGTGGTATGGCCAAGCTGCACGCGCGCGCTGGCGATGGCCGCCTCGTCGGAGGCAACCAGCGCCTCGAGCTGGCGCACCGCATGGCGCTGATTTTCCAGATCTTGCGCCGCGACGAAATTTCTCCGGATCAGATCTTCATAGCGCTTGAGTGTGGAGCGCGCGCTGCCGAGCTGTGCCTCATCCTGCTTTTTCCTGGCCAGAGCCTGATCGAGCTGTGCCTGATAGCTGCGGGCGTCCAGGCGTGCGATCACCTCATCCTTGGCGATCTCCTGGCCTTCCGTGAACAGAATGGCCTCGATCTGGCCGCCGACCTGAGGCCGCACGCTGACCGTGTTCAGTGCCTGCACGGTGCCGAGTGCATCGAGATTCAGCGCGACGTTCTCCGCAGTGGCGACCACGGCGGTGACAGGGATTGCGGTCTGCGCATCGTTGCCGCGGCGTGGGGCTGCGGCAATGTTGCGGTAGGTGCCGTAGCCGATCAGCCCGATCAGGACCAGGCTGAGAGCGAGAACGAGAGTCTTGCCACGCGACATGCAGGGTTCCTTGGAAATTACTTGCCCGGTGGTAGATGCGGGCCGCTCGCGTGTCTAACGGGCGAACCGATGCAGCGTTGACTGACGCTGCAGACAGGAGGTGCTGGGTGCATCTGCCGGCGGGACGAATCAGTGATCGGGGATGGCAGCAAGGCGATTTATGTATTGCCGCGCTCGCGCACCGGGTGCTTGGCCAGCTTGCGCTGCAAGGTGCGGCGGTGCAGTCCGAGCCGGCGTGCTGCTTCGGAGATATTGCCTTCGCTCTCGACCAGTACGCGCTGGATATGTTCCCATTCCAGCCGGCGCAGCGGTGGAGCATGTTCGCTGCCGCCGCTGACGGGATCGGCTTCACCGTCTTCGTCGCGCAAGGCACGCACGATGGCATCAGCGTCGACGGGCTTGGCGAGGTAGTCGTGGGCGCCGCGCTTGATCGCTTCAACTGCGGTAGCGATCGAGGCGTAGCCGGTCAGCAGCAATATGCGCAGGTTGGGTGCAATCGCCAGCAGTTGTGGAATCAGCGCCAGGCCATTGTCGGTGCCGAGCTTGAGGTCGAGCACCACGTGCCGCGGGTGTTCGCGGCGCAGCAGGCTCAATGCGCTGGCCGCGTCGTGTGCGATGGCGACTTCAAAACCGCGTGCGGTCAGTGCACGCGCAAGCACGCGCGTAAAGGTTTCATCGTCATCGATCAGTAGCAGGCGTTCGGGCTTGTCCATGCGTGGCGGTGTCCGCGGTATGGGATAGAAGTGATGGATTGGTATCCGTGGCGAGCAGTGTCCGCAGTGGCAGGGCGAGCACCGTTTCCACCCCGGCAGCTGCCTCGCGGGCGTACAGGCTACCGCCTAGCCGTTCGGCCGTGGCGTCAGCCAGTGCCAGGCCTATGCCCAGCCCCGTAGTCTTGCTGCTCTGGAACGGGTTGCCCAGGGCCGCAGCCATGCCGGCGGCGAAGCCGGCGCCCTGATCGCGCACGCGGAATTCAAGCAGATCTTCCGCCTGCCTTATCTGCAGGCCGATGCGATCAGCTTGGTTTGCCAGCGAGGCATCGGCTGCGTTGTTGAGCAGATTCAGCAGCGCGTGGCGCAGGCCGGCGGGGACCAGGATATCGAGTGCCGCGCTTGCTTGGGGCAGATCCAGGGTCAGCACGACTTCCGGGCGCAGCAGCTCATAGCGATGCTGGCATTCGGCCACGAAATCGCCGAGCCGGCGCCGTTCGCTGGTCTGTGCGAGCTGCGCCTTGCCGGCGGCGACGAGTTCACGCAGGCTGTCACGGCAACGTTCTACCTGGCTGTCGAGCAGAGCCAGATCCTCGCCCAGTGCACCGCCGGTGTTTTCGCGGCGCAGTTCCGTGATCAGCGTGCGCATGGTCGATAGCGGCGTATTGAGTTCGTGCGCCGCACCAGCGGCCTGGGTCGCAATGGCGAGAAAACCCTCGTCGCGCAGTGCTCGCTCGCGTATGCGCTGGGCCAGCGCCTGATTGTCGCGCAGTACCAGCGCCAGTCGGGAAATGAACCAGCCGAGCAGGCAGGCGCTGATCAGAAAGGACATGGCCATGCCGAGCACATGCAGGCCACTGCCCAGCGGCGGCAGCGGCTGGTTCCAGCGCAGCAGCACGAGATAAGTGCCCAAGGACATCAGCGCCACCGCAATCACATGGCGCGGGCTCAATGCGGTCGCGACCAGCGTGATCGGCAGCAGCAGCAGCGCCGCGAAGGGATTCGTCGCGCCGCCGGTCAGGTACAGCAGCCAGCCCAGCACCACTGTGTCGATGGCCACATGCAGCATGAGCTCGCCCGCGGCTACGGGCCAGGGCTGGGCAAGGCGCCAGCTCACTGCAAGCGCGAATACACCGAGCAGGGCAATGCCGGTGTAAAGGTTCTGTGTATCCAGCGCGATCTGCAGCCCTTGGGTCACGAACACCACCGTAGCGGTCTGCCCTACCACAGCAGAGAAGCGCAGCCAGGCCAGCGTGCGTGCAACGGCGGGTATGCCGAATTCCGGGCGGCGCGAGTTCACGGCCTGCCTTTCCTTCGCGCCTGCGAGTGCAGTGCATCAATGCTCGCGTTCAGCTGCGGTCTCCGGACAGCAGATCGCCGATTCCGCCGAGTACCGAGCCTTCTTCCTTGCCGCCGCGTGCACCGGCAAGCATGCGCCCGGCCATGCGCGAGAATGGCAGTGATTGCATCCAGATCTTGCCTGGGCCGGTCAGGCTCGCGAGGAACAGGCCTTCGCCGCCGAACAGCATGCTCTTGACGCCGCCTACGGGCTTGATATCGAAGCCCACGCCGTCGGTCAGGGCGACCACGCAACCGGTGTCGACATCGATGCGTTCCCCCGGCGCCAGCATGCGCTCGACGATGGTGCCGCCCGCATGGACGAAGGCCAGGCCATCGCCTTCAAGTTTCTGCATGATGAAGCCTTCGCCGCCGAATAGGCCGGTCAGGATCTTGCGCTGGAAGAAGATGCCTATGGACACGCCGCGTGCAGCGCATAGGAAACTGTCCTTCTGGCAGATCAGTCGGCCGCCGAAATCGCCAAGCCGCATCGCCACGATGGTGCCCGGATAAGGGGCTGCGAACGCAACCTTGCCCTTGCCGGCGGCTTTTTGCGTAAACATCGTCGTGAACAGGCTTTCGCCGGTGATCACCCGCTTGCCGGCCGACAACAGCTTGCTCATGAAGCCGCCGCCGCCACTGGCCTGCGAACCATCGCCAAATACCGTGTCCAGTTGCACCGAGGCGTCCTTGTACATCAGCGAGCCAGCTTCGGCGATGGCGCTTTCATCGGGATCGAGTTCAAGCTCGACGAACTGCATGTCAGTGCCAACGATGCGGTAGTCGATCTCGTCCGAGCGGCGTTGGCCCGAAGCAAGTGCAACCGGTGCGGGGGCGGACGCCGGCGCGGCCGCTATCGGGCTGTTGCCCTCACGCAGTTCGGCGACCTGAGCGATGGGCAGCCACTCGGAGAAGCCCTGGCGCCAGCAGTAACCATCCGGCTTGCGCTGTGCCTGATCGCGCGCGGGGGCGTCGTCGAGCGGACCGATCTGCGTACCGTTGTAGTTGAAGAACCACTGTGCCATTGCATGCTCCGGGTTTGACGATGCGCGGAGTGTAAGCGGGGCGAACGCCGCTGCAATGACCCTCTCGTCCTGCAGGCGGCGACGGCCTCGGCTACCATGTCCGGCCTATGCGTGCCTATCTCGACCTCGTTCAGGACATACTCGATCACGGCGTGCGCAAGTCTGATCGCACCGGCACGGGCACGCTCAGCGTGTTCGGACGCCAGTTGCGCTTCGATCTGGCGCAGGGTTTTCCGCTGGTCACGACCAAGAAACTCTATCTGCGCGCCATCGTGCACGAGCTGCTCTGGTTCCTGCGTGGGGACACCAACATCGCCTACCTGCGCGACAACAAGGTGACGATCTGGGACGAATGGGCCGATGCACAGGGCGATCTCGGTCCGGTCTATGGCAAGCAATGGCGCGCCTGGGAAGGTGCCGACGGCCGCACCATAGACCAGATCGGCTGGGTGGTCGATGAGATCCGCCGCAACCCCGATTCGCGCCGCCTCGTCGTCAGCGCCTGGAATGTGGCCGAGCTCGATCGCATGGCCTTGATGCCTTGCCATGCGCTGTTTCAGTTCCATGTCGCCGACGGCCGCTTGTCCTGCCAGCTCTACCAGCGTTCGGCCGATGTATTCCTCGGGGTGCCGTTCAATATCGCCAGCTATGCGCTGCTGACGCAGATGATGGCGCAGGTATGCGATCTCGCGCCGGGCGAGTTCGTGCACACCTTCGGTGACGCGCATATCTATCTCAATCATCTGGAGCAGGTGCGTGAACAGCTCGCGCGCACTCCGCTGCCGCTGCCCCGCTTACACCTGAACCCGCAGGTTCGTTCCCTGTTTGAGTTTCGCTTTGAGGATATACGCATCGAGAACTACCAGTCGCACGCGCCGATCAAGGGCGAAGTCGCCGTATGAGCAGCGCGGAACGCGTGGCGATCAGCCTGGTCGCTGCGCTGGACCGGAACGGGGCGATAGGCCGCGCTGGCGATATGCCCTGGCATCTGCCCGCCGATCTCGCGCGCTTCAAGCGCCTTACCCTGGGCAAGCCGGTACTCATGGGGCGCAAGACCGCACTGTCGATAGGCCGTGCCTTGCCTGGGCGGCGCAACCTGGTGCTGAGCCGCACCGGCGATGCGCCCTATGCGGAGCAGGAAACACTGCGTACGCTGGACGAAGCGCTGGCCGCTGCAGCCGGTACAGAGCTGATGGTCATAGGTGGTGGCGAGATCTATGCGCTAGCCTTGCCGCTGGCGACACGGCTGCATCTGACCGAGATCGATGCTTGCGTCAGCGATGCGGACACCTGGTTTCCCGCGTTCGATCGCGCGTGCTGGTGCGAGGAAAAGCGTGCGCATCACCTCGCCGACATGCGCCATGCGTATGCGTTCGACTTCGTCGATTACGGACGCTAGTAGGAGCCCGCAGACTGCGGCAGCTGCCGTTGGGCGGCAGGGCGAGGGTGCCTCGCCAGCGGCGTGTATTCAAGTCTGCCTGAGGTTCAGTCCATCTCCCGCCCGGGTGGTGGCGTCCGCTCCGACTTGATGCTGACGAAATACGGATCCTCCGCATCAAGCCGCAATGCGGTCAGCGCGCCACCCCAGACGCAGCCCGTATCGATGGCATAGATACCCATGCCGGCGAAGCGGCCCAGTGTCGACCAGTGGCCGCAGACAATGCGGGTTTCACGTTTGACGACGCCGGGGACTTCGTACCAGGGATACAGCCCGATCTGCTGCGTGCCAGGTGCGCCTTTCTCGCCAAAGGCGATGCGCCCGCGGGGATCGCAGTAGCGCAGGCGCGTAAGCACGTTGATGCTTGCGCGCAGGCGCTCTACGCCTTTGAGACGGCTGGACCAGACCGCCGGTTTGTTGCCGAACATGGAGCGCAGCAGGCGCGCGTGATGCGGGCCGCGCAGCTCGCGTTCGACTTCACGTGCGGCGCGCTGAGCCTGCGGCAAGGTCCAGCGCGGTGCGAGGCCGGCGTGCACCATGGTAAAGCGCAGGCGTTCATCGTGATGCAGCAGACATTGATGACGCAACCAAGTCAGCAGCTCGTCGCGGTCTGGCGCAAACAATATGGCGCCCAGCTCTGAGTTGACCTTGGACTGCTCGGCCTCGTTGCGCTGCGCAATCGCCAGCAGGCTCAGGTCGTGATTGCCGAGCGTGACTACCGTTTGCGGACCCAGGGTGCGCAACAGTCGCAGCACTTCGAGCGACTGGCCGCCGCGGTTTACCAAATCTCCACAAAACCACAATGTATCAGATGCGGGATCGTAGTTGATCTTGTCGAGCAGGCGCTGGAGCTCGTCTAGGCAACCCTGCAGGTCGCCAATCGCCCAGGTCGCCATCAATGCAAGGTCCGCGGGATCGACAGGGTAAATGGTGGAATGGCTGCGTCGAATACCGTGCCGTCCTCGGCGACGAGACGGTAGCTGCCGCGCATCACGCCGACGCTGGTTTCGAGCACGGCACCGGAGGTGTACTGAAATTCTTCGCCTGGGCGCATATGCGGCTGTTCGCCGACGACGCCGTCGCCGCGGACCTCTTCGACCTTGCCGTTGCCGTCAGTGATGATCCAGTGACGAGACAACAGCTGCGCCCCAATTCCGCCGGTGTTCTGGATCGTGATGGTGTAGGCGAAAACGTAGCGGTTGTCCGACGGGCGCGATTGCTCGTCGACGAAGCGGGTAGCGACCGAGATCGCGATGTGATAGGGGCTCTGGTCGCTCATGGGTAGATCTTGACTCGTCTCCGGGCTGCATTGCCGTGCCGTCTCTGCGCATCCTGACAACTTCCGTCCTGACGACTGCTGGAGCTCTGGCGTCGGAACGTCGGACGGCTGCTGTCCCGCGGCGGAATCGCCGCCGCCGGAGCTCGACTCGGCTTTTCCTAAGGATTTCATGGCGGGATTCTCGGGCAGTGGGCTCGCTACGCGCAACCGCGCTGTCACCGGGCGCCGGTTCGGTCATGCCGGACGGGTGACTCCGCTACACGACCTGTTGGCGCAGTCCTGGGCATATCGCCTTACGCAGTCACGTGCGGAGTGCGTAGAATTCGCCCTCATGCGCCAACGCCCGACGATTCACGCCACTCGCATGGCTGATGCCAGCGGCTTCCTGCAGGTCGAGGAAGTCGACCTCGAATTCTCCAATGGCCAACGCCGTACCTACGAGCGGCTGAAAGGCTCGGGTCTCGGCGCGGTCATCATCGTGCCCATGCGCGACGACGATACCGTGCTGCTCGTGCGTGAATATGGCGTCGGTGTCGATCGCTACGAACTCGGCCTGCCCAAAGGACGGCTCGATCGCGACGAAACCGTGGAGCAGGGCGCCAATCGCGAGCTCAAGGAAGAAATCGGCTTCGGCGCGCGCCATCTGCGCATACTGACCACGCTGTCGCTGTCGCCGGCTTACATGACGAGCATGACCCATGTGGTGCTGGCGCAGGAACTGTATCCGGAGCGCCTCGAAGGCGACGAACCCGAGGAACTCGAAGTGATTCCCTGGAAACTGTCGGAGTTGCATACCTTGCTGGGTCACGACGAAGTCAGCGAAGGGCGCTCCATCGCAGCCTTGTTCATCGCGCGCGAATACCTGGCCGGCCGCTTCAGGCCCGGCGCATGAATAGCCTGGAGCTGGAGCGTCTTTGCCGTGATGCCTGCCTGCTCGCGCGCGAAGCCGGTGAGGCCATCCTCGAGGTGTATCAGAGCGAGTTCGCTGTCGAGCACAAGGAAGACCGCTCGCCGCTGACAGCTGCGGATATTGCCTCGCACCGCGCCATTGTTTCCGGCCTGAACCGGCTTACACCGGCGTTGCCGGTACTGTCGGAGGAGTCGGCTGAGATTCCCTACAGCGAACGCGTGCGCTGGACGCGCTACTGGCTCGTCGATCCATTGGACGGCACGCGTGAGTTCGTCAAGCGCAACGGTGAATTCACGGTCAATATTGCGCTGATCGAGCAACAGCGCCCCGTGCTGGGGGTAGTGCAGGCGCCGGTAAGCGGAGAGCTCTGGTTCGCCTGGGCCGGCGGCGGCGCGTTCGGTCAAGCCTCGCCACAGGCAGTGGCGCGGCGCCTGCATACGCGTCCGCGCGCTATGCCGCTGATCGTGCCCGGCAGCCGCTCGCATGGCAGCGAGCGCGAAGCCGAACTGCTGTCGCGCCTCGGCCCTTACGAAAAACTGCCGCTGGGTTCCTCGCTGAAATTCTGCCGCATTGCTGCGGGTGAGGCGGATCTTTACCTGCGCCTGGGGCCTACCTCGGAATGGGATACGGCTGCGGCGCAATGCGTACTTGAACAGGCAGGTGGAGGGGTAATCGATTTCGCCGGGTTGCCGTTGCGTTGCAATGCACGCGAATCGCTGCTCAATGGGGACTTTATCGCGTACGGGGATCCGGCCACGGATTGGGCCCGGTTGCTCAGGTGAATCGATGGCAGGAATAGCCGCATGAGTAGCATAGACGACCTGCTCGCCATCATGGCCGCATTGCGCGATCCCGACCGCGGTTGCCCTTGGGATTTGCAGCAGACCTTCGCGACGATTGCGCCGTATACGATCGAAGAGTCCTACGAGGTGGCTGACGCGATTGATCGCGGTGATATGCCCGCGCTCTGCGACGAACTCGGTGACCTGCTGTTTCAGGTCGTGTTCCATGCGCAGATGGCGAGTGAGGCCGGGCAGTTCGGCTTTGCCGATGTGGTTACAGCCATCTGCAGCAAGATGCGTCGGCGCCATCCGCATGTGTTCGGTGAAGCGGCGATCACTGACGCGCAGGCGCAGACCCTCGCCTGGGAAGCGCACAAGCGCGCCGAACGTGCGGCGCGTGGCGAGGACGACCGCAGCATCCTCGCCGGCATCTCGCACGGCATGCCGGAGTGGCAGCGTGCGCTGAAGCTGCAGAAACGCGCGGCGACGGTTGGTTTCGACTGGCCCGATGTGGCGCCGGTCATCGACAAGCTGCACGAGGAAATCGAAGAGGTTCGCGACGAATTTGCCGCTGGCGCTAATCCTTCGCGGCTGACCGATGAGATCGGCGATCTGCTGTTTGTGTGCGTGAACATCGCGCGGCACGCGCGTGTCGACGTGTCCGCGGCACTGCGGCATGCAAACGCCAAGTTCGAGCGCCGCTTCCGCCGCATGGAACAACTGGCGGGTGAGGAAGGTCTGGCGGCGCTTGACCTTGCGGGTCAGGACGAGCTCTGGAATGCGGCCAAGCGAGAGGAGCGCTAGCTGGCGCACACAAAAAAGCGGGCGCCAATGGCGCCCGCCAGATCAGGAAGCCGATGGGGGCGGCTTCCCCTTGGGGTGGATGCGGTAGGAGATCCGCTTCCGGTTACTAGGATGCGCGCTGGTCTGCTTGGGTTGCAGTGCCTGCTTATGCAAATGTGCGCAACTCGCAACGCGCAGAAGGTGTGAGTTCGGAGCCTTCGCAAGGCTTCAGGGCTGCGGCAAGCGCCGCAAGTTTTCATCAAGACTCTGGCGCAAGGCCGCGATGGACTTTCCTGCATCGCCCGGCTTGAACTCGTTGCGCGCGATGCGCCGGTAGGCGAACTGGCGCACGGCAGGATTCTCGGTGCGACTGAGCACCTCGCGGTAGAGCGCCGGAATTTCCTGTGCGCGGCCGTCGACGAGGTATAGCCGTTCCAATTCACGCAGGTTGCGCAAGGTCTGCAACACGGGGCCGTGCTGCCGCACCGCCAGGCGCAGGCCGCGGCCAGTGCGCCAGGCGGGAGGCGATGCTGCAAGGCCGCTTGCGGTCGCCGCGGGCGGTGTAATCGCCGGCGCGGTCGATGAGTGGACGGTTACAGCAGCGAGCGCAAGGGAAGTGCCGACGGCAAGTGCGAGGGTTAGGCGTGACATGGGCGTCTCCGGATGGGGGTGTTACGGAGAACGCCTGAGCTCATCGATGGTTGACGTTTGAACCTGTGGTGGCAGACGCAGTATCGTCGCGCTGATCATGCACTCGGTCTGGCACGGAGTGATGTGGCATGCCCCAAGCATTCAGCAGCTTTCGCGAGTTCTATCCTTATTACCTTGCCGAGCACAGCCATATCGTCTGCCGGCGCCTGCACTATGCGGGCAGCTCGCTTGCGTTGATCTGCCTGCTCACTGCGCTCGTGCGTGGCAGCGTCTGGTGGGGGCTTGCCGCGCTGTTCTGTGGCTATGGCTTTGCCTGGATAGGCCACTTCTTCTTCGAGAAGAATCGGCCGGCAACGTTTTCTTATCCGTTCTACAGCTTTGCCGGCGACTGGGTGATGCTGCGCGATATGCTGATTGGCCGGATTCAGTTCTGAGTCCGCCTATCCGTCAAGAAAAATGAAAAACGAGGCCGCGACGATCAGGCCAAAACCCACCAGATGATTCCATTTCACCGGAGCATCGAGATACAGCACCGAAAACGCGACGAACACGAGCAGCGTGATGATTTCCTGTATGGTCTTGAGCTGTGCCGGATTGAATACGCTGATGCCGTAGCGGTTTGCCGGTACTTGCAGGCAATACTCGAAGAACGCAATGCCCCAACTGGCGATCACGACGATCCATAGCGGTCGGTCGGTATATTTGAGGTGGCCGTACCAGGCGAATGTCATGAACACATTCGAGGCCAGCAGCAAGAGAATGGGAGTCAGGTAGGCGCTCATGCGCCGATGCTAGCGGCTGCTCCGCTTCCTGTCCCAGCCGGGGGCGTGGCCATGGTCCGGCACTATTCCTGTTCGATAAAACGGGATTCGTAAAGTACGGCGCCGACCCGCTCCTCCTGCCCCGGCAGGAATTCTAGGCCGAGATCATCGTGTCCTACTCGAACCACACGAACACGCAGGCCGATTACGGTTTCCTGATCGAAGATGAGAAACAGTTGGCATTCGGTCGCGATGGGCAGGTTCCAGTTGCGTGGTAGCGCGACGCGCGCGCCGCCCTGGGACAGATCCTTGACCTCACTGAGATAGCCCTGGTCGTCGAGCACGAGCATTGCGGCGGAGAACACCGACAGACGGGGATGGCGGCGTTTTTCGGCGTAACTCATGCAGCCTCCTTGGCCAGGGTTCACGGGTTGAATGACCTGCGCGATCAGTGTGCGCCGCAACGACGATAGAAGCCCGGCCCGCGCTTGGCAAGCCGAAACCTCTACAATCCGGTCTCTTTTCAGCGAGGTATCCCATGCGCAACTCCTTACGCACTGGTTTCGCCGCGATTCTGCTTGTGGCAGCCGGAGCCGCCGTGGCTGGCGGTTATGTGCTGACGATCGATGGCAAGACCAGCGAGCTTGATCTTGACCGGGACGCGCAGATTCTCGTCGACGGCAAGCCTGTCACCGTGCGCCTGCAGCGCAAAGAGCAGCAGATATTCAGCGATAGCGGGTTTCAGTTCGAGCATCCCGCCGCCGTACAGCCAACGACGACCGACGTGGGCGACGGCATACGCCAGATCATGCTCGTGTCGGCCCACGGCAACGGCGTAATCATGCAGCGCTATCGCAGCATAGATCCGACCGCGATCGTTGATCTGATGGTCAAGGAAACCACCGATGAGGAGGTCGCTGCTGGCTACAAGCGCAAGATCGTATCGGCGAAGCGCAAGCTGGCCGATGGCCGTGAGTTCGCCGGCAAGCACGCGCGCACCGAGTCCGCAGGTGAGTCCTGGAGCCGTTTTGTCTACGCGCTGAGCGACGGCAAAGGCGGCGGCTATCTCGTCCTCGCCATGATGGAAGATGGCCGTGCCGAGGCCGATGTCGCGATGCTCGATCGTTTCTGGAAAACCTTGAAGCTCGATTGAATCTCTGCTGCATGCCGTGGCGGTAGCAATCGGTGTAGCGGGGTATTGGCAAGCGCGCTCATGGTGGAAATTGACGCTTTGTGCTCTTTGCATCGACAGGGCTGCGCAGGCACCTAGCCGGCTCGTGAAGATTCAGCGGCTGGAGCCTGCAGCCTCGCTGACGGGGCCGGTCAAAGCCTTGACTGGCTCCGTTGGCGCGCAGTGACCTGTCGCGGCAGTTGTCACGCGAATGTGGGGCAGCGCGGCCTAGGCGTACATTGTCGCCAGTTGACGTGAGTGGTTCCGTCTTTGCGCTAGGTGCTCACTGGTCACGTTGCCAAGGCGCGATTTAGTGCATTCATACTGAATTGGCTTGTATCCCTGTTTTCAGAGCCATAACGGACGATCGTGCCGTACCCGAACATTGCCTGGGCGTACGTGCGCGGGCGCCTGTGACCCGTTGGGTGCAGCAGTCCAGGTGCTCGCATCTGGCGTGTAGCTCCACAATCGTGGCATGACTGCTGCTTGCGGCATCCGAATGCGCTTTGTGGTGCACTAATTGATAAAGCTGTACAAAATTTTTTTTGCGGTGCTAGACTGCCCGCGCGCCTGTGTAGAGAGAGCTCGGCCGGTTATCTGCCGCCAGGTTGGCGTCTGCCTCCTGTTGCGTCGGGCGTACTGTTGTCGGTGCTGCCGGCCAGGAAAAGACCGAGGGATACGGATGAGGACGCGCAGAATTGCCGTCGCCGGCCTTGCCGACGATGCGAGCCAGGCTTTCCGGTCCATGCTGAAGATTCTCGAAGGGCGCGGCGGTTTGAGCTGGATCCTTGCTCCACCGGATGCGGCTGAGGTGCTTATTGCAGGTACGCACGGCGACGAGCTCATTGCCCGGCGCTGGGCGAGGACCGACAAGCCGGTGATCGCGGTCTACGAAGGTTCTGCTGCGCGTCCCATGACACCGTATACCTTGCACCATCCGTTTCGCGTCATGCAGTTGCTCGGCGTGCTTGAGGAAATCGATCAGGCGCTGGCCCGGCCGATGGCCAGCACACCACGCACGCATGTTGCGGAAAGTGGAACAGGATTCGCCGAGTCCTTGCGGTTGCTCGCGCGCGGCAACGCCGCTGGCGGCCTGTACGCCGCTGGCGAGGGCGGTATGAAAATCTTCGTGCGCAGCGAGGTCTTGGTTTACTACGCCAGTACAGAAACTGCGCAGCGGCTCACGCGCTCAGCTTTGCCGTTCTCGGCGCTGCACCTGACCAATGAGTCGCCGCCGCCGGATTTCGTCTGCCGCCCGATATTCGAGCTGGCCTGGTTTACCGGCTGGCATGCGAGTACGACGCTCGCTTCCTGGGTAGACCCCGGCGCTGTCTACCACCTGCAGCGCTGGCCCGACTTTGGTCTGCTGCGCGGCTCGCGGGAGCAGCTTGCTCTTGCGGCATTGCTGACCCGGGCGAGTCATAGCCGGTCACGTCTGATCGAACTCTCGCAGCAGTCAGAATCCAGCGTCGACCGGTTTCTGAATGCGTGTGCGTTAGCCGGCGTACTCACCGTCACCGCGAACGCGGCAGGCGACGCAACGGGGTCATTTATGGGCAGTTCGGCCGCGCGCCTCGGCGGCCTGATACGCGGCCTGCGTTCGCGCCTCGGCCTGACAAACTGAACCGATGAACGAGCAGGACTTCAAGATCGTATTCACCGGGCCTATGGGGGCGGGCAAGACCACGGCGATAGCCGCCATCAGCGATGAACCACCGGTGTCGACGGACGTTGTGAATACCGACCGTGCTGTCTTCGATAAGGCGCTGACTACGGTAGGTCTGGACTACGGGCGTATCGCGATAGCCGCAGGGCAGCATGTGCACCTCTACGGCACGCCGGGACAGCTGCGCTACCGATTTCTCTGGGGCATTCTCGGAAACAATGCCGCTGGTGTGATTGTGCTGATCGATGCGTCGCAGGCTGATGCGCTGGTGCAGCTTGATGCCTTCGTCGAGGCCTTCGGCAGTGGAAAACGTGCACCTGTCGTCGTCGGTGTTGGCCGCAGTGACCAGGCCGGTGCGCTTGCCCTCGATGCATTCGTGCAGCGCCTCGAAAGGCATGGGCTTACCTTGCCGGTGTTCGGCGTGGATGTGCGTAGGCGCGATGACGTGTTGCTGCTCGTCGACACCCTGCTTTGTCTGCTTGAACTCGGCGATATCGGGAGGAAGATCGTATGACTGCAGTGGCGGCGCGATTCGGCCGCATTGCGGCGGGTGTAGCGCAGCGGCAGCTCGACGCGTTAGCGCTGGCCGCCCCAGGCTTGTTGTGCGCAGTATTGCTCAGTGCCGATGGCTTTGAGGTCGCATCGCTGCAGACTGACAAAGGCAGCGCCGCGCGGCTTGCCGCCATGGCTTCTTCGTTGTCGGCGATAGCTGCGGCCATTGCGCGCGAAGCCGGGCTGGCCGAAAGCAATCGAATGATCATCGAATCCGCCAACGGCACCATTGTGCTCGCCAACGTGCCCGATACCAGCCCGCCGCTGTTGCTGGCAGTCATTGTCGCCGATGGCTGTGTGCTTGGACGGCTGCTCTGGGCAACGACAAATTGTTGCAACGCAATCGGGCGTGCGTTTCGTGAATAACGAAAAAGAGCAAAACGCCCTGTTTTATTCAGTGCTCCAGGCGTTGGTGGCGAACCAGGAGGACTTCAATGGCGAACATCAACGATAGTTTGTCGGCACTCATGCAGACCGACGGCGCGCTCTGCGCGGCATTGGTCGATGCGAACAGTGGCATGACACTTGGCAAGACAGGTGCTGGGTTGGACCTGGATCTCGCTGCTGCAGGCAATACTGAGGTCCTTCATGCAAAGCTGAAGACGATGAGGGGGCTGGGCCTCAACGACGTGATTGAAGACATCCTGATCACGCTGGGCAGCCAGTACCACATCATCCGGCCGATAGCGACCGCTGCGGGGCTGTTCGTCTACCTCGTGCTCGACAAGAGCCAGTCCAACCTGGCGCTGGCTCGCCACACTTGCCAGCATGTGGAGCAATCGCTGACGCTGTAGTTGCGGTTCGGAGGCTGTTCCGGAAAGGGGCCTCGCAGGTGGCGCGGCGGCGCCGGTGCGAGTCGCTGGTGCCGGACGTAGACCATGCCTGCTGCGGTGAGTAGGCCCCGCGGACCCGCGCCACAACGGACGCGGGTTCCAGGTTGCGGCCGTCGGCAGATTTACTTCGCGGCCATCAGCGCCAGCGTCATGTCGAGCATGCGGTTGGAGAAGCCCCATTCGTTGTCGTACCACGAACACACCTTCACCAGCGTGCCGCCCATCACCTTGGTCAGCGTGGCGTCGTAGACCGACGAGCGGGCGTCGTGGTTGAAGTCGACCGACACCAGCGGTGCCTTGTTGAAGCCGAGTATGCCCTTGAGCGCGCCTTCGGAAGCGTCCTTGATGACCTGATCGATTTCCGCGTTCGTGGTCGCGCGCTTGGCGACGAAGGAAAGATCGACTACCGAGACGTTGATCGTCGGTACGCGCATGGCGAAACCATCGAGCTTGCCGTTGAGTTCCGGCAAGACCAGGCCGACAGCTGCGGCGGCGCCGGTCTTGGTCGGAATCTGCGACTGCGTCGCCGAGCGGGCGCGGCGCAGATCGGAGTGATAGACGTCGGTCAGCACCTGATCGTTGGTATAGGCATGGATCGTCGTCATCAGGCCATGCTCGATGCCGATCTTCTCGTGCAGGACCTTGGCCAGCGGCGCCAGGCAATTGGTCGTGCACGAGGCGTTGGAGATAACTTCGTGCGCGGCCTTGAGCTGGTCGTGGTTGACGCCATAGACAAAGGTACCGTCGACGTCGTTACCACCCGGCGCGGAGATGATGACTTTCTTTGCGCCGCCGGCGAGGTGGGCGCCGGCCTTGGCCTTGCTGGTAAACAGGCCAGTGCATTCCAGTACGACGTCGACGCCGTGCGCACCCCAGGGCAGTTTGGCCGGGTCGCGTTCGGCGAATACCTTGATGCGGTCGCCCTTGACCACGAGTTCGGCGCCCTCGACGGCGACATCGAACGGGAACTTGCCGTGTGCGGTGTCGTAGCGGGTCAGGTGGGCGTTGGTCTCGGCGTCACCCAGGTCATTGATCGCGACAACCTGGATTTCCTGGTTGCGACCAGCTTCATACAAGGCACGCAGAACATTGCGGCCGATACGGCCATAGCCGTTGATGGCAACTTTCACCGCCATGGTGAGGGCTCCTAAAGGGATGGGGATGGACGAAAAGACACGGAATTGTAGCAATGCCGGCGCCGCGGCGCCCGGCATATGCTGGCCAGCGGGGGCTGCGCCGGGTTGTGATCGGCCCGCTGCTGCGGCTGCTTGGGCAGCGTCGTGCTAACCGAATCGGGGCTGACGGCATCCATGCAGCCATGACAGTCGACGACGAACGGGTCACCCGGGCCCGCAATGGAGACCGCGACGCATTCCGGCGTCTGGTCGAGGGTGAGACGCGCCCGCTATATGCGCTGGCCGCACGCATTACGCGGGACGCAGCGCTGGCAGAAGACGCGGTGCAGGAGGCGCTGTTCAACGCCTGGCGCCACTTGGCTGATTTCGACGGCCGCGCGAATTTCAAGACATGGCTGCACCGGATAACGGTCAACGCGGCCTTGGAACAATTGCGTCGCCGTGGCGGACGTGAGCAGCTCCTCCCCGGTACGGCCGACGCCGCAGACAATGCCGAGGATTTCCTCGCCGCCTATGCCGACGAGCTGCCCGGGCCGGAGCAGCTTGCTGGCGGCCTGGAAATCGGCCGTCGGGTACAGATGCAGCTCGACCGCATGACGCACCTGGAACGCAGCGCCTTCGTGCTGCGCCATCACGAAGGTCAGTCGCTGGAGGAAATCTGCGGTGTGCTGGCGATCAATGTCTCGGCCTGCAAACAGGCCATCTTTCGTGCTGTGCGCAAGTTGCGCGGTGCGCTGGAACCGCTGAGGTAAGCGATGAATACGATCCGTGACGCCGACTTGATTCTTTACTACTACGGGGATGGCCTCTCGTCGGCTGAGCGCGCCGAGATTGAGCAGGCACTGGCGGGCTCCGCGGCGCTGGGCGCGCGCTATCAGCTGCTTCTCGCCACCTTGCGTGCAGTCGATGCCCAGTCCGCTCCCGAAGCCGACGGAGGCTTTGAGCAGCGCCTTTGGCTGCGCTGGGAAGAGCAGGTTTCCGCCGCTCCCGCTGCGCGGGGGCATCGGTCCGAGGCTGGCCGGGCCAGTGCGCGCGAGCGCCACCGGGGGCGAGTACCTGGTCTGCGGCGCTATGCGGGCGCGGCGCTCGCTCTGGTCGCAGCGCTCGGTATAGGCTTTCTCATCGGGCGGCAACCCCATGATGCGCAGCCTCCGGTCGGCACGAGTCCGACCGCAGCGTTGGCGCGGCGAGACCTGGCGACTCGCGCGCTTGGCGCCTACGTCGCCGCGCATCTGCGCGAAACCGAGGGCGTGGTGCTGACGGCGGTCAACAGTGACAACGCGGCGCTGCTTGAGGGCAATCGTGAACTGGCCGCGAGCCTGCTCGAATCCAACCGTCTCTACGCGCAGGCTGCGGTGCGTGCCGGCAATCCCCGGCTGGCAGATTTTCTGCGGCAGCTGGAGCCGCTGTTGCTCGATCTCGCTAACCCAGCATCCGTTGATCCCATCCAAGGTTCTGACGGTTTGCGCGATTACGTCGACAAGACCGATCTGTTGTTTCAGCTGCGTGCTATCCAGGCGCGCATGGAATCGCAACGGGCGACCTCGATCTGATGGAGTCTAAAATGAATAAACGTATACATTCGGGTGTTGCTTGTCTCCTGCTCGCGATGGCGGCTCCGCTAGCCTTGGCTGTGCCGGCTGATGTCGAGGTGAAGGTCGCCGACAAGGAGCTCAATCAGCTGTACAGCCAGGGGCAGGAGTTCATGGCCAAGTCTGACTGGCGCCAGGCACTGGACAGTTTCGCTCGTCTGGAAAAGCGCATGGTCGAGCGTGGAGAATCCAACGTCGATACGGCGGTATTCTGGCAGGCCTATGTGCTGGTGCAGGCCAAGCGGGTGAGCGATGCGCGGCGCATGGTTGATCGTCTGCGCGACAACTTTCCCCAGAGCCGCTGGATCGCGGAGGCGGAAAACCTGCTGCGGCAGGACGAGCCAGATGCCGAGACAGAGTTGACAGGTTCCGGTGACGGCGACAAGGAGTTGGCAGAAATCGCCGTTGAGGGACTGATGAGCGCGCCACCGGAGCGTGCACTGCCGCTGCTGAGAAAGGTGCTTCACGGCAAGCAGCCTGAGAAGGTCAAGCGGCGCGCCCTGTTCGTGCTGACCCAGATGGATTCACGTGAAGCGGTGAAAGAAATCATCGAGGTCGCGCGCAAAGGCGATCCCGTGCTGCGCGACGAAGCCATCCGCATGCTCGGTGTCAGTGGCGATGGCGCGGCACTCGCCGAGTTGGAGAGTTTCTACAAATCGGCCAGTACCGGTGTGAGGCGCGAGGTGCTGCGGGCGTGGATGAACGCCGAGCGGCAGGATCTTGTCCTCAGCGCTGCGCGCGACGAGGCCGATCTGGCGCTGCGCAGCGAGGCGATCCAGCTGCTCGGAGCGATGCAGGCGACGGCGGAATTGAAGCGGCTGATGCCCAGCGTCAACGAGCCGGAGCTGCAGAAGCAGATCGTGGAATCGCTCGGCATCGCGGAGGATTTGGATGCACTGGTACAGATTGCAGGTTCGCATCCCAGTGAGGCGATACGGTTTGAAGCCTTCCGCGCAATCGGCATCGTTGGCGGTGAGAAAGCGGGCAATGCACTGGTTGCGCTCTACTCGAAAGCGAAAAGCGCTGCCGAGCGAGACGCCGTTCTGCACGGGCTTCTGATCAGTGATGACGCGAGCTCCATTAGGACTTTGTACAAATATTCGAAAAGTAAGGAAGAAAAATTACAGATCCTGCGCGTGCTCACGGCGATGGGCGATGACGCTGCGCTGGAGATCATCGAGCAGGAGCTGCAATAGCCTTGCCGGCTGCCGCGGCAGTTGAGCCATTGTTTCTTGATATCGCGTGGTGACTTCCTGTGCGCCGCCCCGTATTTCGATCTGGAGAACCCTCATGCGTATCGCTATCGCTCTGCTGTTGTCAGCACTGACACCTTTCGCTTCAGCAACCAGCGCCGACGACTTGGCACGCCGTATTGGCAATAGTGACGGCTGGGTCTCCTGGCGAGTGTCTCGCGCGCCGGATGCCGGGGATGCGTGCTGTCAAACCCTGGATGGCAACGTTGTTACTCATCGTGGTTGTGATCTCGATGGGCGCCAATGGAATATAGGCACGGCGCCGGGTGCCACAGGCGATGCCGCCGGTCTTGTTGTCTATGCGCACCTGCGCAGTGGCGTGGTCGACAAGATACGCGCGTATTCTGCTACCTGTCCGGTGCGCAGCAGCGAGGCACTGCGCCGCATCGAGGATGTCGATCCGGCGGCGAGTGTGGGCTGGCTTGCCGCGCAGCTGCGTAGTAGCAGTGCGGCCAAGGATCACGATGACGACGAGGCCATCGCCGCGCTCGCTTTTCATGCGGTACCGGCAGCGATGAATGCGCTGCAGGATCTCGCGGCGGCGGGGCGGCCGCAGGAGCAGCGCAAGACTGTGCTGTTCTGGATGGGGCAGGCGCGTGGTGTCGCAGGGGTAGAGGTTGTCGGGCGCTACGCACAGGAGGACACGGATCCGGATATCCGCCAGCACGCCGTTTTCGTCATGTCGCAGGCTGCGGCGCACAATACTTATCCGCGCATTCTGGCGATCGCGCGCACGGACCATTCGGCTGAAGTCCGTGGCCAATCGCTATTCTGGCTCGCCCAGATGAAGGACAAGCGAGCCAGGGCCGACATTACCGAGGCGCTGCGGCGAGAGCAGGACTCCGAAGTGCGCGAGCAGGCCGTGTTCGCCCTGTCGCAACTGCACGGCGCTGAGGCTGACCAGGCCCTGATTGCGCTGATCCGCGGTGACTTTCCGCGCGAGGTCAAGCAGAAGGCCGTGTTCTGGCTCGGCCAGTCCGGTTCGGATACCGCAATCGCATTTCTCGATGATGTGTTGCGGTGAAAGCAAGCTCGGAGGGCAGCGAGCGCGACCATTACGTACAGGGGGGAAAGGGATCCGGGGCTTGGAGCCGACGGCTCCCCTGATGGGCTGGTTACGGTCAGGCGCTTCCTCTCCGGGCCGGGGCAGTCCTGCGTCCACCGCCCAATTCAGACCGCCGGTCAGATTCCCGGCGGTTCGTGCGCAAGCGCGCATTCCGCGGCGCCGGGTTGGCGGTATCGTTGAGGCGCTCTCGTCGCAGATCCGGTGCTAAGCTAGGGCCGTATTCACTGCGGGATGAGAGGTGGTGCAATCCGCCGCCTGCTTGTTCGTCGTACCGGTTAGGACGCAGCGCTAGCGTCACGCTGGTTTCAGAAGCCCTGTTTGGAGGCGATATGTCGACCCAGCGTTCATGGACTCCGACCTGGCCCTCGACCTTACCGGAATCTGGCACGACTCCGGCCCCTGCTCAGTCCGCTACGCGTCCTCCGGCGGCCCCGCCACGCACGCCTATCGTGCCGCCGGCTCCATCACAGACGCGGGCGGCCCCGGCACCGAATCACTACACCGCACCTGCGCACCAGTCCAACAGTGCTGTTCTCGCCGATCTTGCGCGTCAGGCGCGTGCAGCGCGCGGCGAGCTGCAGGCGGCACAGGAGGCGTTCGCACGCCGCGCGTTAGCGCTGTATGACACGCTGCGTATCATCGACGACAGTCTGGTCCAGCTCGCCACACATGTGCTTGGCAACAGCGTGATTGCAGCGGCCTGGTTCAGTTCGCGCAATCACCATCTGAACCAGCGTTCGCCGCTGGAAGTGCTGATGGTCGGTGATCGTGAAGCCGTAGTCACTGAGCTCATGCGTCTGGAGCATGGCGCCTATTGAGGGGCGGCCTGGTTTCCCAGTGGCGGGTATACGGATTCGCTGATCGGTATCGCGCCCGTTGCGCCAGAGGGCCGGCTGCTTTCTACTTGAATACTTCCTGGCCAGTCACGCCCTGCGCATGTGTTTACTTCGCTACTTCGCCGCCTACCTGGTCCTGATCCTGTCCTCGGCGCCAGCCGCAGCCTGGGGTGTGCTCGCTCACAACACCATTGCCGGTCTGGCGCAGGAGCATGTTTCCGCATCGGTCAGGCAAGCCGTCCGGGCGCTGCTGCAACCGGATCAGGAAAGCACGCTGGTCGATATAGCAACCTGGGCCGATGACTTGCGCGACAGCGACCCGGCGCGCTTTCGCGCTACGGGTAAATTGCACTATGTGAATTTTTCCAGTGACGGATGCCGCTACGACCCCGGGCGCGACTGCCGCAATGGTGAATGTGTCGTTGCTGCGATTCAGCGCAATATCGCGATCCTCGCTGACCATTCACGTCCACGTGCCGAGCGTGCCGATGCGCTTCGCTTCGTTTCGCACCTGATCGCCGATGTGCACCAGCCGTTGCACGCGAGCTACAGGCGCGACAAGGGAGGCAATACGGTGCAGTTGCGCTATGGCCGCGAGAACTGGAACCTGCATTCGGTCTGGGATTCGCTGATCCCCAATTCCACGCGCCGCCGCTGGCCTGACTACGCCGCCGCATTGACGGCGGGCGTGGACAAGGCCAGTGCTGTCGGCGATGCAGTGCAGTGGGCCGAGGAGTCCTGCCGCATCGTGCGTGATGGCAGTGTCTATCCGGCGGGCGAGCGTATTGATGATGCCTGGCTGGCGCGCATGCGGCCTGTCGCCGAGCAACGCATGCAGCAGGCGGCAGCACGTCTTGCTGCGGTACTTGAGCACGCGCTCTCCGGGCGGTCACATTGACGCTAATACGGCGTTTGTACGGAAGTCGGCAAGAAAATCGGAATTCGACTTTTGTTGCCTGGCCCCGAACGGCCAGCCCCGAATGGCCAGCTATTTGTGGCACGGACGCCGGGCGCGATCGCTGGCACAGGCTGCCTAGCCCGGGAGCTCGATCGCGAGCACTGCGGAGGTCTTCCCTTGTGCTAGCTTTGGGGGATTCCCACGACGCCCCAAGCAACCATGCAGACCCGCCGCACCAAAATCATCGCCACCCTGGGCCCCGCGACCGATGCGCCCGGCATGCTCAAGCGCATCATTGAAGAGGGTGTCGACGTCGTACGCCTGAATCTCTCTCATGGTGCAGCCGCCGATCACGTGCGCCGGGCCAGGGAAGTGCGCGAGACAGCCGAGGCGCTCGGCCGGGAAGTCGGTATTCTCGCCGACCTGCAGGGGCCCAAGATCCGCATCGAGAAGTTCGCCCACGGCCGCGTCATGCTGGAGCCCGGCCAGCCGTTCGTGCTCGACTGCCGCGCCGATGCGCCGCCCGGCGACGAGACGCGGGTCGGCGTCAGCTATCTGGGCTTGCCCAACGACGTCAAGACCGGCGATACCCTGCTGCTCGACGACGGTCTGATTTCGCTGGCCGTGCTGGATGTAGTCGACACCGAAGTGCGCTGCCAGGTGCTGTTTGGCGGCGCCCTGTCGGATCGCAAGGGGCTCAACCGTCTTGGCGGTGGCCTTTCGATTGCTGCTCTCAGCGACAAGGATCGTTCCGACATCCGGCTTGCTGCCGAACTCGGTGCTGATTTCCTCGCCGTATCGTTCGCCAAGAGCGCCGAGGACATGAACGAAGCACGCCGCCTGTTGCGCGCAGCGGCAGGACACGGTGCCCTCGTGGCCAAGATCGAGCGCGCCGAGGCGATCGATGTGCTGGGCGAAATCATCGATGCATCTGATGCCGTGATGGTCGCGCGTGGCGATCTGGGCGTTGAGATTGGTGATGCGGAATTGCCCGGGCTGCAGAAGAAAATCATCCGCGAAGCGCTGGTGCGCAACTGCATCGTGATCACCGCGACGCAGATGCTGCAGTCGATGGTGGAATCGCCGATTCCGACCCGCGCTGAAGTGCTGGACGTGGCCAACGCCGTCATCGACGGCACCGATGCCGTCATGCTGAGCCAGGAAACTGCGGCTGGCCGCCATCCGGACAAGGCGGTAGCGGCGATGCGCCGCGTCTGCCTAGGCGCGGAACGCCAGTTCGAGCCACAGGAGGGCTTCCAGGCCGGCACGCATCGTCTGGACCGCACTGACCAGGCCATCGCCATGTCGGCGATGTTCCTGTCCGCGCAGGTGAATCCCCGCGCGATCGTGGCGCTGACCGAATCCGGGGCGACGGCGCAGTGGTTGTCGCGCTACCGTTCCGCTGTGCCGATCTACGCCCTTTCGCGCAGCGCCGCGGCACGCCGCCGCATGCAGCTCTATCGCGACGTCTACGCCATTGAATTCGATCCACGCGGGGTCGATCCCGCACATGCGACGCGCGCCGCCGTGCAGCACCTGTTCAATCTGGGGCGTCTGTCGGAAAACGATCGCGTCATCATCACCACCGGCGACCATACCGGCAGGCTGGGTGGCACGAATACGCTGAAACTGCTGCGCGTGGGGGCTGGCGGCGCGGTAGAAGGGCTGGGTGAGTTGCAGTAAGACCTGATGAGACGCCGCCAAACCTCGTTGCACCATTGTTTCCCACAAAAACAGGCCTGCTCCATGCGCTGCTCGTATTCCCTGATCCGTTGTTCCGGTGTGGTCGCATGGGCTGCGTTCGCTCTGTTGTGTGCAACAGGCGCTGTCGCCCAGACCACGCCACATCCTGTCGCGGCGAAAGATCTGGAGAAATACTGGCTGGTCGCCAGTGATGCGATGGAGGCCATGAAGCCAAACACCGGCGTCAACCTCTACACGCCCAGCTGCGCTGTTGTGCGCTATGTGATCAACAGCGACGGCACTACCAGCGACGTAGTGCTGGAAAAGCTGGTGCCTCCCGGTGACCTCGGTGTCGTCGCGACCAGCGCAATCGATAGCCTGGTCTATGCCCCCGCGCGGTCGAATCCGGCGCAGACTCCGGTGATTACGCGCGTGACCTTGCCGCTGAATCTGCCGCCGGTTGCAGGCACACCGGAAGAGCGTGCGCGCATTGAGGCGCAGCGTACTCGGGTACTGGCCGCGTGCGACCCGCCGCCGGCCGAGTCGAAAGACAAACCCGCCTCGCCGGTTGCAGTTGACCGCAAGCCCTGAGCCTCGGCTTTGCGTCTGCAGTTATGTGGGCCGGTGTCGCTACAATGCACCTGGTTGTAGTGCTGCAATGTGTAAACAGGGAATTTTCTTGGTCGGGTGAGGGCGCGCTATTCGTAACAGCTAGGCTTTCGTTACTCAAGGAAACTTGTGCATGTCGCCGGCTTGCCAGTGCCACGGCGAGACGCGGTCTGATTGCTGCAGTCGAAGCAAAGGGGGGCGTAATGCGGAAAGTCAGTGAATTCGACACCCGGCGTGCCAGCGTGGCCTTGCTGGTGTTGCGTTGGGTTCTGGCCGGGCTTATTGCCGCGCATGGCTGGGCGCGCTGGTACGCCGGCGGCGTTGTGCCTTTCGGTGAGTGGCTGTCCGGGCTCGGGTTTCCGTTCGGGGTCTGGATCGCGGCCGGCGTGACGGCGATCGAGATCATCGGCACACCACTGTTTGCGCTGGGGCGTTGCGTGTTTCCATTGAGCCTGCTCTACAGCGCGATCTACCTCGTGGGCATCGTGCTGGTACATGCGCCGGCGGGCTGGTTCGTGGTGGGTCTGGGCCGCAACGGCATGGAGTACAGCGTGCTGCTGATCGTTTGCCTGCTTGCTGTTGGATTCGTCGCGAGGCCGGTGCGCGCACCATAAGGTGGGCTATTGCCCACCGTCATGAGTGCCGATGTAGCGCGGTGACAGTCGACTTACGCCGCCTGCGCTGGTTGCAGCGACGCCAGCCATTCGTCGTCCGATCCATCGGCGACGCCCTCAAACAGGATGGTCGACAGATAGCGTTCACCGGTGTCGGGCAGCATCGCGAGCAGGGTCGATCCGGGGGCTGCATTCTCGGCGACCTTCAGTGCGGCGGCCAAGGTGGCGCCGGAGGACAGGCCGACGAAGATACCTTCTTCCGCGGCGAGGCGGCGCGAGGTGTCGCGCGCGAGGAGTTCGTCCACTGGCACGATTTCGTCGGCGATGGTGCGGCTCAACACGGCCGGTAGAAAGTCCGGCGTCCAGCCCTGGATCTTGTGCGGTTTCCATTCCTGGCCCGAGAGCAGGGCGGCGCTTGCCGGTTCGCTCGCGATGATGCGGATGTCGGGACGCGCCAGCTTCAGCACTTCACCGGCGCCGGTAATGGTGCCGCCCGTGCCCCAGCCGCTGACGAAGTAGTCGAGGCGCTTGCCGGCGAAGTCTCGCAGGATTTCCGGGCCTGTCGTGCTGCGATGCCAGGCAGGATTGGCCTCGTTCTCGAATTGCCGCGCGAGAAACCAGCCATGCTGCTGCGCCAGTTCGGCCGCCCTGCGCACCATGCCGCTGCCGCGTTCCGCGGCCGGCGTCAGAATGACCTTGCCGCCGTAGGCGCGGATGAGCTTGCGCCGTTCTATCGAAAAGGTTTCCGTCATGACGGCGACGAAGGGGTAGCCGCGGGCGGCCGCCACGGCCGCCAGTGCCACTCCGGTGTTGCCTGAAGTGGCCTCGACGATGGTCTGTCCGGGCTTCAGCGTGCCGCGGCGTTCTGCATCGAGCACGATGGCCAACGCCAGGCGATCTTTTACCGAACCTGCAGGGTTGAATGCCTCGACCTTGACATAGAGGTCGACATGCTTGGGCGGCAGGCGGTGCAGCTTGACGATGGGCGTGTTGCCTATGGTGTCGAGGATCGAGTCGTAGATCATGGCTATCTCGCTGCAATTTGTAAAAATAAAAGTGTTGTTAATTTCATGCTGCGTATGGCAATTGCATTGCATCAGGTGGCGACGTCAAAGGCTCCGCACCGAACCAGCTCAGGCTGCTGGCCAGCGCAGCGACTTCGCCGATGATCAGCAGCGCTGGTGACTGGGCTGCATGCGCAGCCGCGAGTTGCGGCAGGCTCGCAAGATCGCCCAGTACGACACGTTGCTGTGCGCGGGAACCGTTTTCGATCAGCGCCACGGGTGTCGATGCCGCTCTGCCGCTGGCGACCAGTCGCTCGCATACGCGCGCAACGGCGGCTACGCCCATATAGACCGCGACTGTCTGTCGTTCCGCGGCAAGCGCCTGCCAATCCAGCGTATCGACCGAGGCCTTGCAATGGGCGGTGACGAAGCGCACCGACTGCGCATGGTCGCGATGAGTCAAAGGAATGCCCGCATAGGCGGCACAGGCCAACGCAGCGGTCACGCCGGGGACGACTTCAAACGCGACTCCGTGCGCGTGCAGAAATTCCAGTTCTTCACCGCCGCGGCCGAATACGAAAGGGTCGCCGCCTTTCAGGCGCACGACACGCTTGCCAGCGCGGGCGTGCTGCAGCATCAACCGGTGTATGCCGTCCTGGGTCGTATGGTGTTGCCCAGCTTCCTTGCCGACTTCGATGCGTTCTGCATCGCGGCGGGCCAGGGCAAGCACTTCGGTGCTGACCAGCCTGTCGTGCAATATCACATCGGCTTCATTGAGTGCGCGCAGTCCCTTGAGCGTAAGCAGTCCCGCATCGCCGGGGCCCGCACCGACCAGCACGACAGAACCCTGTGGTGAGGCCAGTGCTGCACGTTCGAGTTCATAGGCCAGTGCTGCTTCGGCCGCGCCAGTCTGGCCGCAGCGTACGAGATCGGCGACGCGGCCTTGAAACAAACGTTCGAGAAAGCGGCGGCGCAGGCCGAGATCGGCGAGACGTCCACGGATGCGTCCGCGCCATCGCTCAGCCAGCGCCGCCAAGGCGCCAAGTGAAGGGTCCAGCAAACGTTCGATTTTTTCCCGGACCAGACGTGCCAGTACTGGCGCTGCGCCCGAGGATGAAATGGCTACAACGAGTGGACTGCGGTCGACGACGGCAGGCACCTGGAAGCTGGACAGCTCCGCATCATCGACGACGTTGCACCAAATGCGCTGTTGCTGCGCCGTCGTTGCGACCGCCGCATTCGCTGCCGTATCGGAGGTGGCTGCGATGACCAGCCATTGCCCGTCCAGCCAATGTTCGCTGAATTTGCCGAAAATCAGCGAGATCTCGCCGTTTTTCGCCCAGTTTTCCAGTTCGCCAGCGAAGGCCGGTGCGCCGACTGTTACTTTGGCGCCGGCTTCCAGCAGTGCCGAAACCTTGCGTACGGCGACGGTGCCACCGCCGACGACGAGCACTTCGCGCCCGGAAAGTTGGGCAAAGATGGGATAGAGTCGGGCGGCGGGCATGGCGTTTTCGGCAGTGGCAGTTGTCGGCGCGTAGTCATGTGACACGCATCGTTGTCGCATCACGTGCAACCATGCTGTGCCTGGCCGCCGGCCCGTGGAAGTGAGTAATGGAAGTGCCGTTATGCCGTAATGGCATGATCTGGCAGACAGACGTATAGACGGCTAAATGATCTGTGGTTATAGTCAGATCACCCCGTTCAAACAAACCGACGCCGAGAACGGCGTCACGGTAGGCCTACGCCAAGGCCTGGCCACACTGGAGATCACCATGAAACCGACTTATTACGCCATTCGATTCTGTACCAACCTTATGAACGCCAATTGGCGCCGTTCGCTTGCTTCCGAATTGTTGCGATCTCCTCAGAGAAGGCCGTCATGACACTCACTCAACTCCGTTATCTGATTGCCATAGCCGATTCCGGCCTGAATATCACTCTCGCCGCCGAACGCGTCCATGCGACCCAACCCGGCATTTCCAAGCAACTGAAGCAACTGGAAGACGAGCTTGGTTTCCAGATCTTCGCGCGCAAAGGCAAGAGTCTCGAACGCATCACGACCGCCGGTGTACAAGTCATCGACCGCGCTCGCGTGATTCTGGCTGAAGCCGCCAACATCCGCGCCCTTGCCGCCAATCTGCGCAACGAAGCGCAAGGCGAGCTGCGCATAGCAACCACTCATACTCAGGCGCGTTTTGTACTGCCGCGTACCATCGCCAGTCTGAAACGCCGCTACCCCCAAGTCAGTGTCCATCTCAAGCCCAGCGGTGATGCCGAAGTGCTGGCCTTGCTCGAACGTGGCGAAGCCGACGTCGCCATCGTCTCGACCGCCGGCAGCGTACCTGCCGGAGGCATGGCGGTGCCGCTGTTCCGCTGGGACCGCCATGTGCTGGTTCCGCGTAGCCATCCGCTCGCAAAACTCGACAAGGCGCCGCGTCTGGACGAGCTGGCCGAGTACCCACTGGTCAGTTATGAATCGTCGCTCAAGCCCGACTCGTCGCTGCGCCGCGCCTTCCTGGGTGCCGGGTTGCTGCCGCGCATCGCGATCACGGCGCGTGACGCGGACCTGATCAAGACCTATGTGCGCGCCGGGCTCGGCGTCGGTGTGCTCGCCGAAATGGCGCTGTTGCCGGAAGATCTTGCCGATCTTAAAGCGCTGCCGGCGCCAGGCCTGTTCCCGCTGTGCACGACCTGGGTCGTACTGCGCCGTGACCGTGTGCTGCGCGACTATGCGCTTGATCTTGTGGCCGAACTGGCGCCGCAACTCGACCGCCGCAGTCTGCGCCGGGTACTCGACGGTGTTACGACGCCCGACTGGCCAGCTCCGCCGCACTGGCGCCAGCTTGCTGCCGCGGCCGAGGCGAAAGGCGCGTCCTCTCACGCGGGTTTTGCTGCTCAGGCAGCTTGAGTCCGGTGAGTTGTTACAAGCAACGCCGCGCCTTGCGCGGCTTTGCTTTGCCGCTTGCCGATGAAGCCGCGCGTGCCGACGCTGGCAGGCAACGCAAATCACCGGAAGTCCAGCGGGTGTGAACCGGACAAGGCTTGTGCAAGGGCTGCGGGCCAGCATGCGCCAGCAAGTTGGCTGAATCCCCTGGGCCGCGGTTCTGTTGTCAGGCGTTACTGGCTGCTGTCGGTGATATCAGCCGCTGGTGCGTGCATGACCCAGTCGGCCTTGCGGTCGTCGCCGACCATAAAGACCGCGTCGCCGGTTTTTTTAAAGCCCTGTTTTTCGTAGAAGCGTATGGCTTGCGGCGCCTGTTGCCAGACCAGCAGCCATAACCAGCGCCGATCCCGCTCGCGGGCCGCCGCGCGCACTGCGCGCATGAGCAGGGCCGCCGTGCCGCGACCATGATGGGTGGGGGCGAGATAGAAACGGCCGACCTCGGCCGAGCCAGGTTCGGTAATGCTGGGTGGTGCAGGGGTTGCAAAGCGCAGCTGCGCATAACCGACCATGTCGCTACCGGCTTCCGCAACCAAGGTGACGATCTGCGGATTACTGATCTCCGCTGCCTGTTTCTGCGGCGAGAAATTGGTGGTGACAAATGACGCCAGGTTGCCGGCGCTGCTGGCGTGCGAGTAAGCCGCGAGAAACCACTCAGCCATGTGATGTGCCAGCGCGCGGGCATCGGCAGCGACGGCGTGGCGAATATTCAAGGTGGCAGTCTCGGTCATGTTGCATCCCCAAGCTCAATTCCAGGTATCCACTTTTCCTATTTGCGCAATATGTGTGCCGGCCAGCCGTCTCGTCGCATTGCCGCGGAAATGGACGATCGAAACAAGGCGTAAGTCAAGGCTCACCACTGCAGTGGTGCGTGTCTGCAGCGGTGAGCCAAGGGCCGTCCTGGAGTTGTGAATCAGTTCGGTGACGCGGAACGCAGATTGCTCTCGAACAGCTTGAGTATCCGCGCGTACTCGTCGCGCCATGCGGCGGCGTGGGTAAAGCCGTGGCGCTCGAGCGGATACGGCGCGAGCTCGACATTGTCCTTCTTCAGTTCGATCAGGCGCTGGAACAGGCGCACCGAATCCTGGAAGAACACGTTGTCATCGATCATGCCGTGCGCGATCAGCAGCGGACCGCGCAAGCCGTCGGCAAATTCGATAGGCGAGCTGCGGCGATAGGCGATGTCGTCAATCTCGGGCGTGTTGAGAATGTTCGAGGTGTATTCGTGGTTGTACTGGGTCCAGTCCGTGACTGGACGCAGCGCCGCACCGGCCTTGAATACGTCGGGTGCGCGGAACATCGCCATCAGGGTCATGAAGCCGCCGTAGGAGCCGCCGTAGAGGCCGACCCGATCCGCATCGCCGTTGTGTTCCTTGACCAGCCAGTTCACGCCGTCGATCAGGTCTTCGAGTTCGGGCTTGCCCATCTCGCGGTAGATCGCCGTGCGCCAGTCGCGGCCGTAGCCTTCGGACGCGCGGTAGTCGAGATCAAGCACGAGATAGCCGCGTTCGGTCAGCAAATTGTGGAACATCTGCTCGCGGAAATAGTACGGGTAGCTCAGGTGGGTGTTCTGCGTATAACCCGCACCGTGCACGAACAGCACGATGGGGCGTTTGCCGCTACCCGTGGCCGGGGTATAGAGCTTGCCCCAGATCGGCGATTTCGTGTGCGAGGACGGCACCGGCACGATAGCGGGCTGCTGCCACGCAATCGCCTTGTAGGCATCGCGGCGTGTGTCAGTAAGCTGGCGCGCAGTGCCGCCGTCGGCGGGCACTATGCTGATCTGCAGCGGCAGGTAGCTGCCGGAATGTGCGGCGAGCACGTGCTTGCCGTCTGGCGACAGCGAGAAATTCTCCAGGCCCTTGAGCGTGGTCAGGCGCTGCGATTTGCCACCACCGGTCGCGATGCGATAGGCATCGTAGCTGTAAGGTGCTTCCTCATTGCTCTTGAAATAGAACCAGGCACCGTCGGGCGATACCTGTGGCGAAGAGACTTCAAAGCGGCCTTGCACGACGGCCTTGGGTTTGTCGCCGTCGCGGCGGGTATACAGTGCCGCGTAACCGGTTTCTTCCGATACATACCACAACGTGCGATTGTCCGGCAGCCAACCGAATTCGTTGAAATTCCAGTTGATCCAGGCGGGGTCGCTGAGGCGATGGCGTGTGCTCAGCACCGGTTTGGCGGTGTTGCCCAGTGTCGTGATCCAGCGGTCCTTGTTGTCGTTGGCGCGCAGCATCAGCGCGAGCTGGCTGCCGTCGCGGGTGAACTGGGCAGCGGCGAGAGAGATGGCGCGTACGGTCTTTTCGGGCTTCTTGTCGCTCTTGCGCGTTTCCTTGCCAGCCTTGGACTTGTCGTCCTTCGCGGCGGCGGTGTCAGTCTTGGCTTTTGCCTTTTCGTTTTCCGCGCGGATCGTTGCAAGCGGGTCGTCGGTGGCGCCAGGCAGCACACTGAGATCGAGCTTGGTCACGGTCTGGCTGGCCAGATCCACCTGCCAAAGCGTCTCGGGCGCCGGATTGCCGCGGCCGACGCGCGTGCGCACATCCTCGACCTCCTCGTAACCCGATTCGGTCACGTACATCGGCATCTTGCCGCCACGGCCGGCGTCAAACCCCTTGGGCGTGGTGGCCACAACCAGCCAGCGCCCGTCGGGCGACAATACGCTGGTATTTGCAATCTGTACTTCATCACCGAGATATACCGGTTCCGCAGCGCGGCTTGCATCGGCCTTGCGCAGCTCATCGGCGCGGGTCTTCAGCGCTTCCTTGTTGTCATGGTCCTGCTTCAGTGTGCTGATGAGGCGTAGCTGCAGCTGCTCGAAATCTCCGGGTTTCTTGTCTTTGGGATTCTTCTCGGCCTTGAGCACGGCGATCGGAAAATTGACTCCGTTGCTGAAGTCGTGGCCGTACCAGTCGCTGCCGACGCGGTAGTGCAGCGTGGTCTGATCAGCCGAGAACTGGGGGGCGGATTCCTGTTCGTGGCTGCGCGTGATCTGAATCAGCCGCTGGCTGCCGAGTTCGCGCACGAAAATGTCGCCATTGCGCACGAACGCGGCACGGCGGCGGTCCTGGTCGTAGACCGCGTCGGGGCCGTCGGCCGTGGCGACTTCGGCCGGACTCAGTAAGCTGTCCTTGCCGTCGTCCGGTGCAAGGCGGTGCAGATCACGTACCACCGAACCGGCGCGCTTGAGCGAGTAGTAGATGGCCCTGCCGTCTGCTGACCAATACGGCGCTTCGACGGCGGCGCCGATCCAGTCCGGTTCGGCCATGATCTGATCCAGCGTTAGTGCGGCCTGGGTTGGCAGCGCGGTGAGGCCAACCAGGGTGGCGACAGCGATACAGAGTCGGGCGGACATAGGCGGATTCCGGGTCAGGGGCGCCGCAGCATAGCCAACCGCGTGGCCATTGAGTCGTGGCAATGGTCATTGTCGCGACGGCTGGGCGTTCGCTTGTGGCACCATCTGGCCCTTTGCCGGAGCCGCATCGATGATCCTGCCTGCTGTCGAACTCGAAACCCGGGCCAAGCCCAGTCATAGCGTGATCTGGTTGCATGGTCTCGGAGCTGACGGCCACGATTTCGCGCCCATCATTCCGGAACTCGTCGCGCGCGACTGGCCGGCCCTGCGCTTCGTATTTCCGCATGCGCCAGTCCGTGCAGTCACGATCAATGGCGGCGCGCACATGCGCGCCTGGTATGACATCAAAGGCATGGATATCGCCTCGCGCCAGGACGAGGCAGGAGTGCGCGAATCCATCGTGCAGCTGCATGCGCTGATTGCGCGCGAAGCCGATCGCGGTGTGCCGGCTTCGCGGGTAATCCTCGCTGGCTTTTCACAGGGCGGTGCGATCGCGCTGGCCGGTGGCCTGCGTTATCCCAAGCGTCTGGCCGGCATCGTCGCGCTGTCGACCTATCTGCCCATCCACGAAACCACGCCCGCCGAGCGCAACGAGGCCAATGCGGAGCTGCCCGTGTTCATGGGGCATGGCAGCCTCGATTCCATCGTGCCGCAGTCGCTGGGCATGCGTTCGCGCGACCTGCTGCGCACCCTGGGGCACGCAGTCGACTGGCATAGCTATCCGATGGCTCATGCCGTCAACGCGGAGGAAATTGCCGACCTGCGGCAATGGCTGGGGCAGCGCCTCGCGGCATAATCGGCAGCAGTATCCGGCGCCGGGGAGGGCGCAGGTTGGCCAGATCCGAACCCGCCGCCGCGGCGCCCGACGCTGATCCTGCCCATCACTGGCTGCCAAATTTCTGTAGCTGGCCGGTGTTGTTCGCTCTCGTCGTCATTGGCGAGCTCGTCGCGCTAGTCGTCGTACTGTCCGACAGCGACGTTAGCGTGCCGACCTGGCAGGATTTCGGCACGGCCAGTCTGTTCGTGCAGTGGCTCGCGCTGGTCTGGGCCGTCTGCCTGTGCAAGGCGCGGCCCTTGCTCACCCGCCTGGCGCCGTGGATGGGCGAGTTCGCCGCCTATACCCTGATGCTGGTCACGACTGTTCTGGCAAGCTGGTTTGTGTTTGCGCTTGACCGCAACCTCGCGCTAGGCCTGGTAGTCAACGATGCGGACCAGGTGCGATTCGTCCTGCGCAACAGCGTGATCTGCGGGCTGGTCGGTGGGGCCGTGCTGCGCTACTTCTACGTACAGGAGCAGTGGCGCGCGCGCATCCAGGCCGAAGAGCGCGCGCGCTTTGAAGCATTGCAGGCGCGCATAAGGCCCCATTTTCTGTTCAACAGCATGAATGTCATTGCCAGCCTGATCCGCACCCGGCCCGTGCAGGCGGAGGCCGCGGTCGAAGATCTGGCTGACCTGTTCCGTGCCGCGCTAGGCCGTGAGGATGTGCGCGGAACCTTGGGTGAGGAGCTTGATCTCGTCCGTGGCTATCTGCGCATAGAGCAGTTGCGACTGGGCGAGCGGCTGAGGGTCGACTGGCGCGTAGATGAGCTGCCGCGTGACCTCGAGCTACCGTCGCTGCTGCTGCAGCCGCTGGTAGAAAATGCGGTCTATCACGGCATCCAGCCGTTGTCCCAGGGCGGTACGGTCGAAGTCGTTGGTCAGCTGGGCGGCTCCGCCCTGGAAATCCGCGTGCGCAACCCGTGCCCCACGCCCGCATTGCGGCGTGGCGCCGGCAACGGCATGGCGTTGGCCAATATCCGCAGTCGGCTCGCCCTGCACTATGGCGAGCGCGCCTCATTTGTTACTGAAGATGGCGGTGACTTCTACACCTGCTGTCTGCGCCTGCCGCTTGCTCGCTGAGGGGCGGATGCCAGCGCTGATCTACATCGGGTGGTTGCCTGAATTGCATTCAGTCTGTGATTTCGTTAATGCGTTGAGCCAAACAGATTTACCAGATTTTTTCAGGCCAGGTTCCCCGGAATTGGGGGTGGCCAATAGTCTGCAGGGCAAACATCAGGCGCGGTTTTGGAGGCGAGTTGCCCAGCATCGAGCCTCGCCGCGCCTGGCCGGCGGCACCTGCAGGGAAAACGGATCGGAATTTGAGGAGACAGGTCATGCGGGTGTTGATTGCCGACGATGAGCCGTTAGCGCGCGAACGCCTTGCCGCGCTGGTCGCCGATGTGGGCGGCGAGGTGGTTGCCAGCGTCGATAGCGGCGAACAGGCCGTGCAGCAGACCGATCAGCTGCGCCCCGATGTCTGCCTGCTCGACATCCGCATGCCTGGCATGGACGGACTGGATGCAGCGCGCCTCATTGCCGAGATGAACGGGGCACCGGCGGTGATCTTCTGCACGGCCTATGACGAGTACGCGCTGAAGGCCTTTGACGCGCATGCAGTCGACTACGTGCTGAAGCCGGTGCGGCGCGAGCGTCTGCAGCAGGCGTTTGAGCGCGCCGGCCGCCTCGGCATCACCAAGGTAGACAAGGTTTCCGGCGCGCTGGGCGCCCGCCGCCAGCGCAGCCATATCTGCGCACGCGTGCGCGGCAATCTCGTGCTGGTGCCAGTGCAGGAAATCCTTTACCTGCAGGCTGAGGACAAATACGTCGTCGTGCATCACACCAAGGGCCAGGTTCTGGTCGAGGACGCACTGCGTGGGCTAGAGGAGGAATTCGGTGACTATTTCGTGCGCATTCATCGCAATTGCCTGGTTGCGCGCGCGCGTATGTCTGGTCTCAGCCGCAGCAGCGACGGTCGCGTGTTCGTAAAGATTGACGGCAGCGGCGACGTACTCGAAGTCAGCCGGCGCAATCTGCCGAATCTGCGCAAGCTGGTGCGTAGCCTGTGAGTAGGCACTCACCAGCTCAGCGGCTGGTCGCCCCCCATGCCCTGCCGCCTGTTGGGTAGTATCCGGTGCTGCGGGAACCTTCAATCACCAGCGCAAGCAATTGGCCGGCGTGGTCGTAGGTCAGGGACTGCCCTTTGCTCACTCACTCACTTACGGAACTTCCTAGGGTGAGCGGCAGCGGCTAGGATGCGGCGTCTCTCTGCGTCGTCCAATCGCCTATGAAATTGCTGCGTATTGCCACACGCCAGAGCGCCTTGGCGCTGTGGCAGGCCGAACATGTTGCAGCCCGGCTGCGTGCGGTGCACCCGGATCTTTGTGTGGAACTCGTTCCCATGACGACACGCGGTGACCAGATCCTCGATCAGCCGCTGTCGGCGATTGGTGGCAAGGGACTGTTCCTCAAGGAGCTTGAGGTGGCGATGCTGGAGGGGCGCGCCGATATCGCGGTGCACTCGCTCAAGGACGTGCCGATGGAGCTTGAGGCCGGTTTCGCACTCGGGGCCGTATTGGAGCGCGCCGATGCAGCCGACGCCTTTGTCAGCAATCGCTATCACGATATTGAAGAACTGCCGCAGGGAGCACGCGTAGGCACATCGTCGCTGCGGCGCCAGGCGCAGCTGCGGGCATTGCGCCCCGACCTGGTGCTGTCGGATCTGCGCGGCAACGTCGGAACCCGGCTGGCCAAGCTGGACGCTGACCACTATGACGCGATCATCCTCGCCTGCGCCGGCCTCGAACGCCTGGGCTTGTCCACGCGCATCACCAGCCGGCTTGATCCGCCGCAATGGATTCCCGCTGTGGCCCAGGGCGCGATCGCCATTGAATATCGCATAGGTGATCACGTCACCCCGCAATGGCTGCTGCCGCTGGATGACGCGAGCACGGCACGCTGCACCAGCGCCGAGCGCGCCATGAACCGCCGTTTGCATGGCAATTGCAGTGTGCCTATCGCGGGCTATTGCCGCGAGATCGAATCAGGCCTGGAACTGATCGGCCTGGTCGGTGATGCGGCCAGCGGCCGGCTGATACGTGCCACCGCATCCGTGGCTGGATATTTGGCCAATGCACACGAACAGCTAGGCGAACAGGTCGCGCGATTGTTGCTCGATCAGGGGGCCGCAGAGCTGCTGGGCTCGAATGCGCGAGGCTAGACTGGCCGTGGGCCGGGCGAACATCCGCAGCACGGTTATTGCGCCGGGCTAGTTGTTGCCGGAATCTTCAAGGACTGAAAACTCGCTTCCATCTGTTTGGAAGTTGCCAAGTGTGAATTCATAGGCGTTTTTCCGGAGAAACGAGTGCTTGCCCGCCAATGCACTCAGCCGACAGACCGGAACCGATTCCCGGAACGACATCGTCGGCAACACGTCGAGTGCCAACGCGCGGGCGGCTGGGCAATCTCGGCAACATCGCACAGGGACGCGCCACCGCAGTAAGCCATGCCAGTGCGGCGCCCTGGCACCTTATGTTCCGCGCGAGCCTGATGGCTTGCTCCCGCGCGCCGGTCGATTGGGTGTCAGGCGTTGCTGGTGCCGCACGCGGCTGCTCGTCCCAAGTCGATGAATACGAGTGCCGAAGCCCGGTTGCCCATGACCAGGCCGTGGTCACACGCCGTCGCGTGCTACGTTGCGTTGCCGAACCCCGATCCCTCGATAGCGGGCATGGCGGAGGTTGCGCGCCATATACAAGGCTCCGAGCTCTCGATCGGTCTGTTCGGATGACCGGAAGCACGGTGACATGCCGATTTACACAGTCATAGTCCGTGGCGCCCGCTTAGCTCGGCAGCCTTGCTGCCCTAAGATGTTCAGGGGTTCGTTCAGGCGACGCCGCCTCGCGGCACCGCTCGATCACGGTGTCAGCAGGCGGGCTTCCGGTCTTTGTCAATCGGGCAGATCAACATGGGATTTATCTATTGGAGCGCGATTTCTGCCGTCGGCCTGTTTCTAGGGATGCTGTTGTGCGCTGAATTGGGGCGGCGGATCGGCTTGGCAAGGTTGGCGCAAGACCCTGATGGTTTCGCCAAAGGATCCGGTCCGGTGGAGGCTGCCGCACTTGGCTTGCTCGGCCTGCTTCTGGCATTCACGTTTTCGGGGGCGGCGTCGAGATTTGAAGCACGCCGGGAACTGATCGTCGCAGAGGCCAATGCCATCGGTACGGCATACCTGCGAGTCGACTTGCTCCCTTCCGATGCTCAGCCCGAAGTCCGGGAACTCTTTCGCCGTTATCTGGATGCGCGAGTGGACGCCTATCGGCATACGGCGAACGTGTTGGTCATGGAGGTGCGACTCTCGGAAGCGGACCGGTGGCAGGGTCAACTATGGGCCAAGGCAGTCGCCGCGAGCGCCCGGTCGGAGATGCCGGCGCAAACCGCGATGTTATTGCTTCCGGCATTGAACGAGATGATCGATATTTCGACGACCAGGGCTGCCGCAATGCGGAACCATCCACCGCTGGCCATCTTTTTCCTGCTCGCAGGGTTGAGTCTCGTCAGTTCGCTGCTGGTCGGTTACGGCATGTGTGGTGCTAGAGAGCGAAACTGGTTTTACGTGCTGCTTGTCACTACGACGATTTCATTGACCTTCTACCTGATCCTGGACATGGAATATCCGCGCTTTGGTCTGCTTCGTGTCGACGCGGCCGACCAGGCCCTGATCGAGCTCCGCGGGCACCTGCGGTGAACTGCGAACGTCCAGGCGGGTATGCGCAAACGATGTACTCGACTGACTGGCTTGGCACGATCCGGACGACGTGGCTGTCGAGGTGGTCTTCGTACCCGGAGCCACGGTAGTTGATCCGTACGAGCAGGTCCCCTGTTGCAGCCGGTAGCCGTGTAGGCGGATACGGTACTTCCGGGTTACCTCAAACCCTCAAACAGCTGGGTGATATGGCGGGGCCTCCCGAGAATGGAGGCCCCGCCTTCGCCGGTTACATCAGAAGTTGTAGACCAGGTTTGTCGTCATCAGCTGGTCGGTCTTCTTGATGCCTGGAGCGACATCGGTGTTGTGGCGCACCTGATAGCCGAGCTTGAGTGCAAGCGTCTTGTTCATGTTGACCACAAGCCCCGCGTCGTTCTGGTAGAACTTGTTGTCGGCGCCGGCTTCGACCAGGAAGATGTTCTCAAAGGTCGTGTTTTCACTGAGGCGATGGCGGTAAGTGACAAGCCCGCGGCCGACTATGTCGGATTCGGTTTCGCCGGTGAGCACTGGTTCGTAGCGCTTGTAGCCCGGGCCGATTTCAAACGAGAGCTCGGTGCGTTCGTTCTTGATCGCGGTATAGCCGTAGCCCAGCGAGAACACGGCCTGGTAGGTGAATGGGGAAAAGTCGTCGTTCTCGTAACGCAGGGCACCAACCAGATAGCTGCGTTCATCGAACTTGTAGCCCGCCGACGCGCCGGCTTCATAGCGATTCGCGGTGTAGTCGTAGCGCGTCACAGCGCTGGGAACGCCGTTGACCGTTTCTATCGTCGTTGTATTGCCCTTGGAGCGGAGTGCGGTCAGATAGAAGGTGTTCTTCCAGACGTCGTCTTCCTTGCTGAAGTTGAGCTTGGCGTTGAGGTTCTCGGACTTGGCATTGCCGCGAGAGGCGGCGAAGCCAAGTTCACCGGAGCCCGCCCAGCCGCCGTCGGCGGATGCAGCAAAGGGCGCAGCAGCAAGCGCTACCGCAGCGATCAGGAGTTTTTTCATGGAATGCGCCTTTTTATCGTGATGGCAAATCGGGAGTGAATGCCTGCGTAACCCATGCACACAGACGGGCGCCGGATGCTACCGTCAAGAGTTGAATCGACTCTGAACCGCGGATCCGGGCTGCATTCGGCGCCGGCAGTCTAGCAGCGCAGCGTGTTGCCCAGTCAGACGGAACGCGCACCGTAATAGAGGCTGACCACGTGGCGGGCCTGGGCAAAGAACAGCCAGCGCTCGACGAACACGCCCAGGCTGCCGCTGATCAGCGCGGCAAATGCCGACACGGTGGCCAGCGCAGGCCACTGCAGCGCGGTGGCGATAGTCGCCAGTGGCAGCGCGAATCCGGCGAGCAGGGCGACGGCGCGAAGCCGTGCTGCATGTCTTCGGGCAAGCACAAATCCCATTTCGCGCGTAATGTAGTTCTGCTCCGTGTGCGGGTGCTCGAATGCAGACACGCTGCCGAACGCGGCGAGCCCGGTCGCGCTCTCGATGCTTGCCCGTGGCGCGGCACTGTCGATATGGCGCCAATACAGGAGTTTCAGCAGCGCGGTTGCGATTGCCACCAACGCCATGCCAGCGAGCAGCGCTGGTGCAAGGCCCAGACGGTCGGCGCCGGGTGCGCCGCGCTGCGCCACTGTGCTGAGCAGCCATAGCCAGAGACCGCCGCTATAGCTGGCGAACAGCAGGTAGACCGGTGCGACCAGGGAGTTGCTCCAGGCCGGAATCGTGCGCAGGCTCGAATAAATACGCGCGGTGCAGAATACGGTCACAGCGGCGCCGACGCTGAGCAGCGCACCGCAGATGCGTGGCAGCGGCGACCAGGTGCTGCTGCCGGATGTGTCGAGCAAGCCGGCGCCGAGCACTATGGCCGGCATATATGTGGCCACCGCGGCCACGCCTTCGCGCGACAGCCAGGAACTGCGCCATTGGCTGAAGGCGCGCCAGGCGCGCCAGGGCCGGCCCAGGTGTGCGGTAGAGGCGAGCAGGCCCAGACTGGCCAACGTGAGGCCGACAGCCAGCGGTGCGAGGGTCGCTGTCGTGTCCCTTGGCCACAGGTCCAGCGCGATACCGCCGCCGAGCAGCGCAAGCAGACCATAGCCGGCGCCAGACAGCGTCGTGAAAAAAATTACCGATAGTGCAGGATGCATGGGCGCTGCTCAGTCGATGACAACAGCAGTGCCGGTCACGGTGACCATGAGCATGTCGCCGCCTTCCTTGATCTGGATCGTCTCGTAGTCGAAGTCGATGCCGACCACGGCGTTGGCTCCGAGCTCCTCAGCCGCTTCGACCAGATCCTCGATCGCTGATTCCTTGGCCTTGCGCAGTACTTTTTCGTAGCTGCCGGAGCGGCCGCCGATGATGTCACGTATGCCGGCAAAGAAATCGCGGAACACGTTGGCGCCGAGTATGGCCTCGCCGCTGACAAGGCCGAGATAACGGCGTATGGCATGACCTTCGAGTGTGGATGTGGTGCTCAGCAACATGACAGTTCCTAGCGCGACAGCAGTTTGTCGACCCAGCGCAGCAGCGGTGACAGCTGGCTGCGATCGAGCGATTCATCGGCACTGACGGCCGGAGTCCCATCGCAGCCGGCGCGGCGCGGGCGCGGCGGCAGATAGCGGTTGACCGGTGCGTAGCCGAGTTCTGGCATCAGCGCGACACCGCCGCGCTCGGCAACAAGTTTCGCCACCGCCGAATCCGCGTCGCCCAGGTCGCCGAAATGTCGTGCTCGTGTCGGACAGGCCATGACACAGGCGGGCTGGCGCTCACTTTCGGCAAAGGATTCATTGTAGATGCGGTCGACGCATAAAGTGCACTTTTGCATTACGCCGCGTTTCTCGCTGTATTCGCGCGCGCCGTAGGGGCAGGCCCAGGAACAGAGCTTGCAGCCTATGCATTTGTCTTCGTCGACCAGCACGATGCCGTCCTCGGCGCGCTTGTAGCTGGCGCCAGTGGGGCAGACGGTAACGCAGTCCGGAGTCTCGCAATGCAGGCAGGAGCGAGGGAAATGCACGGTCATGGCCGGTGCATTCTCGGCAAAGCCGGTCTTGGCGAGCTCCTGCAGGGGGCCGTTGCCGGTGGCATCGCGGCGCGGCTTCACCTCAAAGCTATGGATGCGGTTGAACCAGACACCGAGCGGCTCGGCACCATAGGCGTCCTCATCCGGCAGCGGGCCGAACTGGCCGCCGTCGTTCCATTCCTTGCAGGCGACGGCGCAGGCGTGGCAGCCGACGCAGGTATCCAGGTCGATGACCAGGCCCAGTTTCCGGGGCGACGGTGGCGGCAGCATCGTCATGCGTGGGCGACCTCGATACGGTGCGGCGTATCAGCGGGCGCATCTTGTGCTTTTTCGATACGCACACGCAGATCGAACCAGGCGGCCTGTCCGGTCACAGGATCGGCGTTGGCGTAGCGATGACCGTCGGCGCGCGGCGGCAGCAGTTCGGTGATGATGTGATTCAACAGAAAACCTTGTTGCGATTCCGGAGCGTCAGCAGCGAGCTTCCAGGCGCCGCGCCTCTTGCCTATCGCGTTCCAGCTCCAGACCGTGCCGGGCTCGGTGCCCGTATGGCAGCGCACTGGTACACGGATACGGCCATGTGGTGATTCCAGCCAGACCCAGTCGTCGTCACGCAGGTCCAGCGCCTGCGCCGTCTGCGGGTGCAGGTAGAGAAAATTGCGTGCGCTGATCTGGCGCAGCCAGGCGTTCTGCGAACCCCAGGCGTGGTACATGAACATGGGCCGCTGGGTGATTGCGGCCAGCGGATAGCGCCCGAGGTCGAGTTGCGCCCACTCAAACGGTGCATACCAGAACGGCAGCGGATCAAAATAGCGCGCCACACGTTCCCGTTCCCGCGCTGGCGGCTGTGCCGCGCCATGGCCTTGCGCCGCAAGGCGGAAACGTTGCAGGCGTTCCGAATACAGATCCATGACCTGGGCCTGTGTAGAGCCGACAAAACCCAGGCCGCGCGCCCATTCGAGATAGTCGCGATTGGCCATCTTGTAGTAGCGGCCGGCGGCAGGTACTTCGGCATGCCAGAACGCGCCATGCTCCTTGTAGCGCTCCAGCTGCTGCGGATTCGGTTCGCCCGTGCCCGAACGCGAGCCGTCACGGCCGCGCCAACCGGCGAGCAGGCCAACCCCGGGTGCACGTTCATGCTCGACCATGTACTGGGCGAAGCCGCCGGGATAACGCGGCGAACCGTCTTCGCGCAGGCAACCCGGCAGACCTATGCGTGTGCCCAGATCCAGCAGCACGTCCTGGAACGGGCGCACGTCGCGATCGGGCGTGACCACCGGGTGGCGGATTGCATCGCTGGCGCCATCGGCGTCGGAGATCGGTCTGTCCAGCAGCGAAATGCAGTCATGGCGTTCGAGGTAGGTCGTGTCGGGCAGCACCAGATCGGCGAACTCGACCATCTCCGAGGCGTAGGCATCGACGTAGATGATGCGTGGGATCTTGTAGTCACCGCCAGCGTCTTTCTGTGTGAGCAGATGGCGCGTGCCGCTGGTGTTCATGGCGGAGTTCCAGCTCATGTTGGCCATGAACAGGAACAGCGTATCGATGCGGTACGGGTCTGCCGCAACAGCGTTGGCGATCACGCTTTGCAGCATGCCGTGCACTGCCAGCGGGTGTTGCCAGGAAAACGCCTTGTCGATGCGGCGTGGCTCCCCCTGCGCGTCGACAAGCAGGTCCTCCGGCGCGTGGATATAGCCCAGTGGTCCGGCGTCTAGCGTTCCGTCGGCCTTGCGCGACTTGCCTGGGCGGTTCGCCGGCGGCACGCCCTTGGGATAGGGTGGCTGATAGCGGAAACTGCCTGGTGTGTCGATGGCGCCGAGCAGCATTTGCAACGTATGCAGCATGCGACAAGTGTGGAATCCGTTGCTATGTGCAGAAATTCCACGCATCGCGTGCAGCGAAATCGGCCGGCCTATCATTTCGTCGTGGCTGCGGCCCCAGGCGTCGGTCCAGCGCACCGGCAGGCGGACCTCGGCGCGAAATGCCACATCGGCGATCTCCCGCGCGATGCGCTGTATCGTTGCGGCGCTGATGCCGCATTCCTTCGCTGCGCGTTCCGGCGTGTATTCGTTGGCGAGAAAACGTTCGGCCAGCAGCTGGAAGGCGGGTACGGCAAGACGGCCGTCTGCCAGTCGATGTTCGCCGACCACGGCGGGTGCGATGCCGATTGCGTCAGCCAGCGCTGTACCGCCGTCGCGGGTGCGGCACAGCGGCTTGCCGTCCGTATCCCGCGCGAACAGGCCGTCGTCGGCAGCGCCGGGGTCGCGGATCACGAGATAGTGCGCATTGGTATAGCGCACCAGATAATCGAAATCGATCCAGTCGTTGCGCAGCAATTCCTGTATCAGTGCGGCGACGAACAACCCGTCGGTGCCGGGGCGTATGCCCAGCCACTCATCGGCGATCGCTGCATAACCCGTACGTACCGGGTTGATCGCCAGCACTTTCGCGCCGCGTTGCTTGAGTTTGCCCAGGCCGAGCTTGATCGGGTTGGAGTCGTGATCCTCGGCAACGCCGAACATCATCAGGTAACGTGTGTGTTCCCAGTCGGGCTCGCCAAACTCCCAGAACGAACCGCCGAAGGTATACATGCCGGCGGCGGCCATGTTGACCGAGCAGAAGCCGCCATGTGCTGCGTAGTTGATCGTGCCGAACTGCTGCGCCCACCAGCCTGTGAGCGCCTGCGACTGGTCGCGTCCAGTAAAGAACGCCAGCTCATCGGGGTTGCGCTGGCGGATTTCCGTCAGCCACTTCGTGGCCAACGCCAGTGCTTCGTCCCATTCGATCTCGCGGAACTCACCGCTGCCCCGCTCGCCAACGCGCAGCAGCGGCTTTTTCAGCCGTGCCGGCGAGTAGTGCTGCATGATCCCGGCGGAACCCTTGGCGCAGATCACGCCGCGGTTGACCGGATGATCCGGATTGCCCTGGATGTAGCGGACCTTGCCGTCCTTGAGATGGACTTTGATGCCGCAGCGGCAGGCGCACATGTAGCAGGTGGTCGTCTTGACCTCGTCGCCGACAGGTTCGTGCAATTTCAGGCTGGCATGAGTCATGCGGCGATCTGGTGGCGGCGCGGCGGGCAAGACGCGAATGGTAGCGGAGGCGCCGCGCAATTGCGTGAGCGCACAGCGCCCCGAGGCTTGCGGGCGATAGAGTCTGCGCGCCGGGGCAAAGTGCGGAAAGTTGTCGGCGTGTGCTGGCTCGTGTCCTAGCTGTCGGCCGAGATCTGCTGCGCGGTATAGATGTCGGGCATGTAGCGCTCCATAAGTGATTGGGGGTACTTCGGGGTGGTGAAGCCATACTGGGCATACAGGCCGTGTGCGTCCCCCGTGGCCAGCGTAAAGCGGCGCAGCCCCTGAAGCTGGGGATGTGCCATTACCGAGGCCATCAGCTGCTTGCTGTAGCCCTTGCCCCGGTGCTCGGGGAGCACAAAGACGTCGACCAGGTTGGCGAACGTGGCGTAGTCGGAGATAACGCGGGCGAACGCCACTTGATCTTCGTCGAGAAAGCCGCCGAAGCAGAGCGAATGCTCAATGGAGCGCTGTACCAGCGCGAGCGGAATGTTCCTGGCCCAGCTCGTCTGTTCACAGAGAAACTGATGAATGAGCGGAATGTCGAGTTCTGCTTTTTCCGTCGTGATGCGGAAATTTTCCATGGGCTGGCCTGGCGTTTGGGAAATGGTTGCTCGTGGTCCGCCTGCGGGCGCGCAGCCGTATGGCGCCGAGTCCGGCGGCAGTGGGCTGTTGCATCATTCAATCCAGCCGCTTGCTTACGCGCATGACCGCAATGCCGAGCATGATAGTGCTGAAGGCCGCCAGTGCGGCGAGCTCGGTCCATAGGTCTGCCAGGGTCGCACCGCGCAGGGCAATGCCGCGGATCAGGCGCAGAAAGTGTGTCATCGGCAGGATTTCTGCCAGCCATTGGGCCGCACGCGGCATGCCGGCGTAGGGGAACATGAAGCCCGACAGCAGGATCTGCGGCAGGAAGGTGAAGAAGGCCAGCTGCATGGCCTGGAACTGGGTGCGCGCGAGAGTCGACAGAAATACACCCAGCGCAAGGCTGGCGATGATGAACAGCAGCGCAGCCAGGTAGATATCGAACACGCTGCCGCGTAGCGGCACGGCGAATATGAGCTTGCCGAGTGCAAGCACGAGGCTGACCTGGACCAGCCCTATGGCGATGAACGGGAGTACCTTGCCGAGGGTGAGTTCCCAGGGCGATACCGGGGTCGCGATCAGCATTTCCAGGTTGCCACGCTCGCGTTCGCGGACCAGCGCCATGGCCGTGAACATGACCATGGTCATGGTCAGGATCACTCCGACCAGGCCGGGCACGGTATTGACCGGGGCGCGCCGCTCCGGGTTGTAAAAGTTCACAACTTCCACTGCCGCTGCCGGCGTTGCATTGCCGCGCAACTGTACCAGCGGGAACGCCGCCAGCTGGCGCGCAGCCTGCTGTACGACCTGATCCGAGCCGTCGACAACCAACTGCAGTGCGGCACGGTCGCCGCGTTCCAGGCGGTTTTCAAAATCCGGCGGAATCACCACGCCGACGCTGATCCTGCCTTCGCGCAGCAGTTCATCGAGCTGCTGCGGCGAGGACAGGGCGCTGCGCAAGTTGAGTACCTGTCCAGCGCCGAGTTCGGCGACGAGCTCGCGCGAGCGCGCGGTATTGGCCTGATCGAGCACCGCGGCGTCGAGATGGCGTACGTCGAGGTTGATCGCAAATCCGAACAGCAGCAGCTGCATGGTCGGGATACCGATGATCATGGCGAAGGTGAGCCGGTCGCGGCGTAGCTGGCGCAATTCCTTGATCACGATGGACAGCAGGCGGCGCAGGCTCATGCGAGAGCTCCGGCGATGTCGCGTGCAGGCTTGCGCGTCGCGGCGACGAACACGTCTTCGAGATTCGGATAGCCGCGGCGCACCTGGGCCTCGATGCTGCCGCCCTGTAGGTGCTGCCGCAGCGCATCCGCGTCCCAGGCTGTGCTGCTGGCGAGTACGCGCAGTTCCGCGCCGATCTGGGCCAAGGCGACGATGCCGGCCTGCTGCTGCAGGGCCTGTTGCGCGCGGCGTGGCTGGCTGCAGTCGATCAGCCAGACCGCGTAAGGCAGGGAGGCGCATAGTTCACGCGGCGCCCCGTCGGCGACTAGGCGGCCCTGGTCCAGGATGGCCAGCCGATGGCAGCGCTCGGCCTCGTCCATGTAATGCGTCGAAACCAGTATCGTCGTGCCGGCATCGGCGAGCTCGAACAGCGAGTCCCAGAACTCGCGCCGCGACTGTGGATCGACCGCGCTGGTCGGTTCGTCCAGGAACAGCAGCTCGGGTTCGTGCAGTACCGCCCCAGCCAGCGCCAGACGTTGCTTCTGGCCGCCCGACAGCGTTCCTGCCAGCTGGTTCAACCGGTCGCCCAGCCAGTAGCGGCGCAGCAGATCGCTGATGCGCGCGCGCGTACGCAGGCGGGGCAGATCGTGTACCGCAGCGAGAAATTCGAGGTTTTCCTGCACGGTCAGGTCTTCGTACAGGGAGAACTTCTGCGTCATGTAGCCAATATGGCGTTTGAGCTGTTCCGCCTGCTGTGGAACCTGCAGACCGAGTACCTGAATCTGGCCTGCGCTGGGCGAGAGCAGACCGCAAAGCATGCGTATCGTGGTCGACTTACCCGAGCCGTTGGGGCCGAGAAATCCGTAGACCTGGGACTTTGCTACGGTGAGGTCGACACCGTCCACGGCGAGGAGGTTGGCGAAGCGCCGGGTAAGGCCGCGGGCCTCGATCGCGTTCATGGCGCGGGCTCGGCGCTCAGCGGCAAGCCGGCTGGAAGCTCGCCGGTCCTGGGGGCATTGGCACAGCCGGGGCCCGTGCAGTCCTGCAGCACAGCCTCGGCGCGAAAGCTCAGCCGGTTCGCGTCGTCGCCGCTGAGTGCGTAATACGGCGTGAACGCGGCCTCGCTGCGCACCGAGCGCAATAGTGCGGGGTAGGCCGTGGCGATGCCGCTGATGCGTATATCCAGGCGCTGCCCGGGTTGCAGTGCGGCGCGCCGTGGCGCCGGCACAAACAAGCGGGCATACGGCGCTTCGCCAGCCAGCAGGGAGACAACCGTCGCGCCGCGTGGCGGTTGATCACCGAGTTTGTAGGGCAGTGCGTCGATGCGGCCGGCCTGGGGTGCACGGACGTCGAGGCGGGCGCGTGCAAGACGCAATTCCTCGACGCGCGCCTGGGCCGCGGCGACGGCGGCATCGGCCTGGTCCAGCTGTTCCACACGGGTGCCGTTGCTGAGTTCGAGCAGTCGTGCCTTGGCGGCGCCGAGATCAGCATGCGCGGATTTGAGCGCCGTATCGCGGCGGTCGAGTTCGGCCTGGGCGACCAGGCCCTGCCGGCGCAATTCGGCGGCGCGTTCGCGTTCGCGCTGTGCGTCGCGGCTGACGATTTCAGCGCGGCTGAGGCTGGCTCGCGCCACGGCCAGCGCCTCGCTGCGCGTGCCGTGCTGCAGCTCGCTCAGTGCTGCCTGTGCACGGCGCAGCTCCGCTTCCGCCTGGGCAAGCTGGGCGTCGGCGCGGCGCGGGTCGAGTTGCAGCAGCAACTGCCCAGGTGTGACGTGATCACCCTCTTTTGCCGCGATGGCGATCACCGCTTCGGCTGCTTCGGCCTGCACGGCGATGCGGTCCCATTCGAGTGTGCCTAGCAGCGGCGGTGTGGGGTCGTGTTCGCAGCCACTACTGGACAGCAGAGCAAGAAGTACTGGAACAAAGCGACAAGATTTCATATTGCCGCACCTCGGGATTCTGATCCGGTGGATCGGGAAATCAGTTCGCATCATCGAGCTCCAGGCCGCGCAGCAGCAGCGCCAGCACATGCCGGCGCAGTACCTCGGGCGTGATGTCGTCAGCGGCATAGATCGCGCGCCAGATTGGCTGCGCTGCGAGTGGAAATATGGTCAGGCCGATCAGCGAGACCATCAGCAGGCGCGGATCCAGGTCGGCGTTGAGACGGCCCTTGGCCTGCGCGCCCGCGGCCAGATCGCGGACGCGGTGCGCAAGGGCTGGTGCTACCCGCTCGATCAGGCGCTTGCGCAATTGGCCGCCCTCGCTGAGCACTTCGCGCACCCAGAGCGGAGGAAACCAGGGATTGGCGCTGAGCAGCTCAATCAGCGTGCCGACAAAGACTTCCAGTGCGCTGCGCAAGTCGTGGCCACTGCGGATCAGTCCCTGGCCCAGCGCGGCCGACAGCGGCTGCAATTTTTCATCGACGAGTGCATCAACGAGCTTGTCCTTGCTGCCGAAGTAGTAGTGAAGCAGCGCCGGGGTCACGCGCGCCTTGCGCGCGATCAGCGACAGCGGCGTCGCGGCGATGCCGTGTTCGGCAAACAGCCTCAGGGCGACCTCCAGCAGATGCGCGCGTGCGTCGCTGTCGCGCCCCGGGCCACTGCGGCCGGCGGGACGGCCGCGGCGGCGCGGCGTGGAGGGCTTGGCAGGGGTGGGGGTTCTGGTCATGGCCTTTAATTTATTTAATGGATAATTTAATTTCAAGGGTGCGAACGGAAATTTGGAGAGGGAAGGATCGTCCAGGCAAGACAACCGTTGCCGTTGGCAGGCTTCCGCAAACTCCCGATTCTCGATTCACGTCGCAACGCCAATCTGCCAAGCTCAGCGCTTCACCTTGCATGCGCCTATGACCGCCTCGTCCTATCTCGCTGTCGCATTCTGTTCGCTGGCGTTCGCGCTGGCGCTGATCTTTCGCCGGCATCGTGCTGCGCAGCTGCTCGCGGCATCGACGCTGGCCGTCACCGCACTGTCCTTGCCGTCGCATACGGGCCTTGCGGCAGAACGCGCGTTTGATGCTGCAGTGATGTTCTTGCCCTGGTGCTGGCTGCTGGCGTTGCTGGTGCCAGAGCCGCCTTTGCGCTCGCGGCGCATGCTCGCCTTTACGGCGCTGCTCGCCATCGCCGTCTGGCTGACGGTTATGGCGCCCGTACATGTCTGGGATGCCTTGCAGCGCCTGCTGCCTTTCGGTGCTATGTCGTGGCGGCCGTGGCGTGTAGCACTCGCATTGAACAGTGTTGCGGTTGCCGTGGCTGCGCTGCAGTGGCTGTCCGCGCGGCGACCGCTGGATGCGGCCAGCGCGTTCGCCCTGCTGCTGGGGGCGGGCGGCTGGCTGCAGCTTGCGGGCCTCGACCTGCGAACCTGGCTGCTGGCGGGCGCCGCCGTGCAGGCAGTCGGTGTGGTCTATTCCTCCTGGCGCCTTGCCTTCCTTGATGCGTTGACCGGCCTGCCCAACCGCCGTGCGTTGGACGAGACGCTGGCACGACTTTCCGGCGACTATGCCCTGGCCATGGTCGACGTTGATCACTTCAAGCAGTTCAACGACAAGCATGGCCACGATGCGGGTGACCGCGTGTTGGCCGCGGTGGCGCGCAGTCTGGCGCAGACGCGGGCGGCACAGGCCTTCCGTTTCGGCGGCGAGGAGTTCTGCCTGCTGTTCCGCCGCCCTGAACTCGCCCGCTCGGCCTGCGAGGAGGCGCGTGTGGCGATCGAAGCGTTGCGCGTGGTCTTGCCGCCCAAGCCTGTGGCAGGGAAGTCGGTGCGATCTGCGAAATCGACTGCCAAGCCGGCCAGGCGTACCGCCGTGCAGGTAACGGCAAGTATCGGCGTGGCCCAGCGTGGCACCGCGCGGCGCGCGGTCGAGGAGGTGCTCAAGGCAGCGGACCAATGCCTGTACAAGGCCAAGGACAAGGGGCGCAATCAGGTGGTGGCGTGGACCTGACCAGCGCAGCCGTGGTTGTTCCCCGTGGCCACGGCAACCCCGTCATGACTATCCCGATCTACACCGAGGTTCCTCAATGCGTCTGACTGCTCATCTCGGCAGCATCCTGCTGCTGTGCTTTCTCATCGGTGCTACCGCGCTCGGCGCTGTCGCGGACACGGACACCCCGTTGTCAGAGGGCGAAGGCTGGATTGCCGTAATCGTCGACAACAGCGCGCACATATCCTCGCTGCGTCTGGACGGGCCGGGATTGCTGGGTGACGATCTGGTGAAGAACCTCGGCGACGGGCGCAATGTGCGTGTTGTGCGTGCGAAAGCGGGCAAGTACCGCTGGTCGATGATGACGCGTCGCGATGGTTACCTCTCGCTCAAACGTGATGCGCAGTTTGAATTCACGGTCGAGGCGGGGAAGCTCAACTATCCGGGCAATTTCGTTGTCGAGTCGGTTGGTTTCAACAGCGTGCGCTACTACCGTTCCAACCGCGCGTCGCAGACCATGATGGGGCTGGACCTTGCCTTCAAGGGGCTGCGCGAGAAGTACCCTTGGCGTAACGACCTGCCGTCGCCGGACCCGTTCACGGAGTTCGCGGGCAGCAAGCTTACGGTTGAGCGCTCCGCTCCGCTGCTTGAGTCCGCTGACGTTGACGCCAAGAAATGGCGTGAGCGCACGGTCGATGAAAAATTCACCGAAATCTTCAACGACCTCTATGCACGGCCGCGCATGCTGTGGCCGGCCATCAGCCCGGACGGGGCGATGCTCGCGTTCAAGGATCACCGCAACGGGCTCGAAGTCGCGATTGTGGTCGATCTTGCCAGCGGCGAGTCGCGCGAAGTTGCGAGTGTTCCTGGCGTCATCGACCAGCTGAGCTGGGGAGGCGACCGCGTGCTTTACGTTGGCCTCGCAGTGGACATGTCGCAGGTGCTCGCACGCCTCGACAGCACCGATAGCCGACGTGTCGTAGTACCGTCCGGTGCGTCCGGCCTCAAGCTCGTCCGTTTCAGCGAGGGAGCTTTCGGTGCCGACCTGAACACGCTGTTCCTGCCGGGCGAGGTCTGGGTCGCCAATCCCTTGCCGGATGATCCGCGGCGTGGCCTTGTTGCGCGCCGGGACAGCAGCGGTGAGTTGCATCTGTTCGCATTCGATGAGATGGCTCGCCGCTTCGACATCAAGGACTTCCGCAGCGAGCGCAGGCTCGACAAGGACGTGGATCGCGCGTTCGCTTTCTTCCCGGATAGTGCCGGCGAACTGCGTGCTGCGCTGGTCGCGGACAAGAACGGCTCGCGTGCATTGGCGGTGCGCGGCGATGACGGCAAATGGCTGGTGCACGCAGCACTGCCCGAAAACACGGTACTCACACCGGTGCAACTGAGCGCTGACGCGCGTGCATTGATCGTACTGACCGACCACGCGCGCGATCAGATCGAGATGGCGGAGCTCAGCCTCGCCGACGGCACGATAGGCAAGACACTTCTGGCAGAGCCGGGCGCTGATTTCAGCGGTGCGTTGCTGAGCCGTCGCGACCGGCGTGTGATTGGGGCGCAGTTTTATCGCAACGGTACGCTGCAGACACGTTTTGTCGCGGGCGAGGGCGATAATTCACTGGCGGCCCTCGCCAAGCAGTTTCCGGACGCCGACCTGCATCTCATCGACGACACACGTGATGGCAAGAAACTTGTCGTGCTGGTGCAGTCAGAGAGCGATCGCGGCAGTTTTTATCTTTACGATCGCACGCAGCGACGCCTCGAAAAGCTGGCGGATGTGTTCGATCCATTGAAGCGGGCCGTGCCAGTCGGCTCCAAGGCGTTTACGGTCAAGGCGGACGACGGCCTGTCGATAGAAAGTTTTATCAGTCTTCCGGCGGGCAGCGCTGCGGCGCCGTTGATCGTGATGCCACATGGCGGGCCTATCGGCGTCAGCGACCGGCGCAAATTCGACCCGGTGCTGCAGATGCTGGTCAACAGCGGCTTTGCGGTGCTGCGGGTGAACTATCGCGGTTCCGGCGGTGCGGGCCGCGCCTTTGCGCAGGCCGGCGAAGGGCAGTGGGGGCGCGAGATCGAAGCTGATGTCGACAGGGCGCTGGCACATGCGCTGGCCAACTACCCGCTGGATCGCAGCCGCGTCGCGCTCTGGGGTTCGAGTTATGGCGGCTATTCCACGCTGATGGGCTTGATCCAGAAACCGGCGCAGTACCGTTGCGGCGTTGCCGTGGCCGCGGTCACCGACCTGCCGCTGATGTTCAGTTCCAGCGACTGGATACGTGCACCGGAATCCGTGGCACGCATGAAAAAGATCATCGGCGATCCGGACCACGCCATGTCCCAGCTGCGGGACTATTCACCGGTCTATCAGTACGAGCGCCTGACCAAGCCGGTTCTGCTGATCCACGGCATGGCTGATACGCGGGTGTCGTTCGAGCATTCCTGGCGATTGCGCAGCCTGCTCGCCGCGGCCGGGCGTCCGCCTGCCTGGTTGCCGCTGCCGGGGGCTGATCACAGCTTGTCGCGGACTGAAGACCGGCTTGCGATGCATGCGGCCAGCGATGCGTTCCTGCGTGAATGCCTGGCGCCTGCAGTTGCGCCATGATCACGGCTCGGAAAGGAACGGTTGTTTTCGCGATTCAAGGCAGCCGCGTGAACGGATCAGCTTTGAGTGCAAGTGGGGGCGTGATGATGAAACGTGTTGCTGATGGGCGCCGGTGTGCGCGTGCTTTCTGGGCTGCATGTGTGTTCGCCCTGATTGGGTTATGCGCTGCCACGGCAACACGAGCCGAAGACTACGAGCGAGGCGAGTACCGTTTCAGCATTGCGCCGGCGGCGGACTGGGTCGAGCTGCAAGCCGTCGCTGAACGCTGGGACGAGCAACGTCTGCCTACGGCCGGCGCCCAGTGGCGCAGTTGGTTGGCAGACTCGCAGCATGCGCGCTTCGGTGGCCGGCGCGCGCGCTATCTGGATGTGGCCTACGAGGCGCTGTCGGCAGCGTTGCTGACCGAGGTCGGCAAGGTCGAGATTGATTTCCGGCCGGACTTTGAGCGCCTCACGATTCATGAGATTGGCCTGCGTCGCGATGGAAAATGGCAGTCGCGGTTGAAGCCCGAGGCCGTGACGCTGGCGCGGCGGGAAACCGCGTTTGAGCGTGACATGGCGCTGGGTTCAGTATCAGCGATGGTCGTGCTCGACGATGTGCGCATCGGCGATGTAGTACGCGTGCGCTATACGATCGAGGGCGAGAATCCAATCCTTGCCGGGCTCGATCATGTCGATGCGCGTTTCGCGCAGTCGGCGCCGATGCTGCAGCGCCAGCTACGCGTGCTGCTTGATCCGGGCACACAGTTGAATGAGCAGCGCGATGCGCCGATTGCCGCTGCGCAGGTGAAGCAAGGGGCGCGACAGGCCGAGTGGCGTTACCGTGCTGAAATGGTCGCGCCGGTTGTGCGCGAAGATGGCAATCCGGTCTGGTTCGTGCCCTATCCCGAAGTGACGCTGAGTGAGAAGCGTGACTGGGGCGCTGTTGCGGCCTGGGCGCGGACCCTGTATCCGAAGCCGGCGCCGTTGCCGGCCGATCTGATGGCCCGCATCGCGCAGTGGCGCATGCTGCCGGACCAGCAGGCGCGCATTGCCGATGCACTGCTCGCCGTGCAGGAAGAAGTGCGCTATTTCGGTGTCGAAATCGGCGACAACACGCACAAACCGCGCGAACCGGCAGAGGTCTGGGAGCAGCGCCGCGGCGACTGCAAGGACAAGTCGCGGCTGCTCGTGGCCATCCTGGCAGCGCTCGACATCCCGGCCAATCCGGCGCTGGTCAGCGCAGCGAGTGGCAAGCGTGTGGCCTTGATGCCGCCCGCGGCCAGCGTGTTCGATCACGTGATCGTGCAGGTGCATAGCGACAAGGGCGTGCTCTGGCTTGATCCGACGCGCACGGCGCAGCGCGGCCCGGCGCTGGCGCAGGCGATTGGTGAGTTCGGTTTCGCCTTGCCAGTCAGCGCAACGGCGAAGGCGCTGGTCGCGGTGACGCCGAATCCTGCCAATAGCAGCACGACGCGTGTGGTCGAGCGCTACATGCCGCAGGAACACGGCAATGAACTCGCGCTGGAGATTCGTGCCGAATATGCCGGCACGATAGCCAATACCGTGCGTAGTGAACTGCGTTACAGCGGCAGCGACGCGCTCGCGCGCCGCTACGCCGATTTCTATCGCCGCCGCTTTCCCGAACTCGACATTGCTGCGCCGCTGGCGGTCGAGGACGATGCGGCGCTCAACCGCATCGTCGTAACCGAGCGCTATCGCGTGACCAGGCCATGGGCCAGCAACAGTCCTGGGCAAAGGGGGCTCGATCTGGCCGCCGACAGCATCGCCAGCGTGATCGCGCTACCGGCCACACTCAAGCGGCATACACCGCTGGCGTTTGCGTTCCCGTTCGATGTTACCCATCGCACCGAGCTGGTGTTGCCCAAAGGGTGGCGCTGGCGCGGCAGTCCGGCCGAGCGTGCGCTGGATGACCCCGCAGCCCAGTACCGCTACCGCGCCGGACTCGATGGCGCGACGGTGTTTTCCGAGGAAACCCTGCATGCCCGTGAAGCCAGCGTGCCGGTTGAACGCATGGCTGCGCACCTGGAGTGGCGGCGCAGCGCACGTGAGCAGAACCTGCAGCGTTGGGTGCTGGATGTTCCGGATGCGCAGGCGGATGCTGCGCGCAATGAGCGCTTGGGCGATCTGGTACGCGACGTCATGAATGACAATCGCACGGCAAAGAAGGGGCGCGGCCATGATTGAGAAGCTGTCGCGTATCGGCTGTTTGCTGTTAGGCGCATGGTTGGCATGTGTCACCTCTGCTTTCGCGAGCGACAACATCGCAGCTGACTGGAACAGGCTGTTGGCCGAAGGAGATTCCGAAGCGATTTACACGACTTATCACCTCATCGAAGCGGTGCATGACGAAGCAGGCGCGATTGATGCGGCCCGCTGCCGTGAAAACGCCGATGCGATCGCCAAGGCGCTGGCTATCAATCCGGTTGGACTGGGGCTCTGGTACATGGCGCAGGACTGCGCGCGTGCAAGTGGTGATGAGATCCTTGCCCAGCAGCGCTCGGATCGCTTTGAGGCGTTGCTTCGGTATACTTTTCTGCATTACCGCGCGGGCCAGGACACGCCTATGCGCATAGTGTCTGTGCTTGACGTCGACGCCGTTGTGGCGGCGAGCGGCCAGACCTTGCTGTATTCGTTCTACCGGCCTTACACCGGTGGTCGCGAGTTGCCCTACACAGTGGGGCTATGGGACGAAAAGACACAGCGCGAAAGTGTGCTGGAGTTCGACTTCCTCGACACCGTTGTCAGCTTGCAGCGTGCTGCAGCAGCAGAATTTCCGATGTTTCGCCGTGATTTTGTCCGAACGCTGGGAGAGAACGCGCAGAAAAGTTCGCCGGGCTCGGAGCTGGCTCTGCTGTATGAGTTTCAGAAGGTCCAGGGCGCCCAGGCGCTTGATGTGTTGCGGCGCCACGCACAGAGCGGTGGCTTTATGCCCGCAATGATGCTCGCGGTCTTCTGCGGCGAGAACCTCGAATTCGGTTGCCGCAACGAAGGTATTGATGCCTTGCTGCCATTCGCTGAAAAGCGCCATGCAGTTGCGCTGGCCACGCTGGCGTTTGTCTACGCCCGGCATAGCCAGAAGCCCGCTGACCTCAAGGCGGCGCGTGCCCTGATCGAGCAAGCGGATGTCCGCCTGGGTGATGCGCAGGGCAGTGCGACGTTTCTGAGCATGGGCGTGAAGTCCGGAGATCGCGAGCGCCTTGCCGGACTGGTCGAAAAACCGCTGCTGAAAGCAGCGAAGGGCGGCGATCCGCTTGCCGGTGCACTGTACGCTGCAGCGCGGATTGTGCAGCTTGACAAGGTTCCGCGCGGGGCTGAGCGCGGCTATATCGAGGCCGCCGCCGCCGCGGGTATTCCGCGGGCGCAGCATTGGCTAGCAGCGATTTATCTGGCAGAAGAGAAAACCGAGCAGGCTTTGCCGTGGATGCATGCAGCAGCGCAAGCCGGTGTCGCTCAAGCGCAAAACTGGCTTGGTCTTGCCTACTACGGCGGTGAGTCCGGTCTTGCTGCTGATCGTTCGGTCGGGCTGGAATGGCTCAAGAAAGCAGGTCACGGTGGTATCGCCAGTGCCAGCGCTATTGTTGGTAGGCATTATCTGGGCGAATCCGACGAGCTCGCGAACCTCAAGCGTGCGCAGGGCTGGTTGCAGAGTGCGGCGCGCGGCGACGATGTAAGTGCAGCCGTACAGCTTGGCATGTTGTACGAGCGTGACATCGCCGGTATTGGTTCGCCGGCTCACGCGGCAAAGGTCTATGAAGCGGTTATCGCCAGGCATGACAATGTGGACGCCCGGCGGCAGCTCGCAAACCTGTTGCTGGCCGGCGACGGCGTCAAAGCCGATGTGGCGCGTGCCGTGACGCTGCTGCAGCAGGGGGCCCAGGCGGGTGACGCCGAATCTCAGGCGGCGCTCGGTACTCATCTGCTGCATGCGAAGGATGCAGCGGACCGTCGCGTGGAAGGGCTGGACTGGGTGCGCAAGGCGGCGGCGGCCGGCAATCGCGAAGCTCGCCTGTCGCTGGCGAGCGCGCTTTGGCATGGCCGTGCCGGTGCGCCGGAGCACGCCGCAGCGCGTGAAATATGGCAAGCCCTGATCAGCGAGGACGTGACGCTGGCGCGCAACGAATTCGCCTGGGCGGTTTGCACGCCCACGGATGCGGGCCTGCTTGACGCCAAGGCGGGGATCGCGGCGACACAGGAACAGGCCACGGGCGACAAGGCCTTCTTCGTGATCGTCGATACGCTTGCCGCTTGCCAGGCGGCGGCCGGCGACTACGCTGCCGCGGCGAAGACACAGGAGCGCGCGATCGCGCTGGTGGAAACAAAGCCTTCAGCAAGCGCGGCGACGCTGGAGGGAATGCGTGCACGGCTTGCGCGCTACCGCAACGGCGAGCGTGCCGTGGAAGCACCGCCGTGAATGGCAAATGGTGCCTGGTTAACCGCGGCGGCGCTGGGCCTGCTCCCGTTGGCGGCTATGCCAGCGGCTCCAGTAAATATCCGCACGCAGGAAGCTGGTGAAGTCTGCGTAGCGTTCGGTAGGCCGTGACGATTCACTGGGATAGATCAGGGGCTGTGGTGACCAGAACTGCAGCGGATAGGCGTCATCGCCACTTGCTGTCTGGCTGGTGTCCAGGCACCAGTAGTTGTCGTCGTGGTCGGTCGTAATGATGACCAGGCCACGGGGCAGGCGCCGGGTGCGCCGGCGGCGGCGCCAATGGCTGTTGATGCGGATGATATGCAGCGGCGATTCGTAGTTGGCGCCTAGACTTGCGAAACGCGGGCCGAAGTAACGGCTGCCGCGGGCCAGCGCAATCAGCGGGCGCGGCAAGCGGATGCCGAAATGGGTCTCGATGCGGGACAGGCTGCCCGCTGTGGGTTTGGGGCAGGCATAGGCGGAGCTGCCCGCGTTGAGCTCGTTGTATCGCGCGATGAGCTGAAATAAATCAATATCCACTTTTTGATTTCCAGAAAACAGCAGCCGCGACAGTTTTCTGCCGCGGCGGCTGCTTACGCTTCAATGGCCTCGATCCGTTCGATCCAGTCCTGCGCGCCGGTTGCGGCGCTGGCAAGCAAGTCGAACACGGCGTCGCTGAAACCGCCGACATGCAGTACCTGATCACCGGCCTTGGTCTGGCTGGTCATATAGGGCTGCAGGTCGATGCAGATCAGCCGTGCACGCGGGTTGCGGGCGCGCAGCTCTGCCCATTCGCGCATCGTTGCCGTTGTCGCGCCGTATTGCGTATCGCACCACGACTCATTGTCGGAAACGATCAGCAAGGTGTCGACCCGGGCGCGCTTACGGTTGAGCTTCTTCAGCGGCGCGCTGATTGCCGTGCCGCCGCCGCAGAGCGCCGCCAGACGCTGCGCCTGAGTGATGATGCTGTCGCGCGGGTTGGACACCTGCTCGTGCACCTGCGTATCGAACGGCAGCACACGTGCAGCCGGGTTCTTGCGCTGGATGCACGCCGCGATCAGGGCCGCGACATCGACGCAGCGCACTGCCGAGGTCGCGCCATTGCGGTAACCCGTAACCGGCGAGGCCATGGATCCCGACACATCGACCGCGACCACGACCTCGCCGGGCAGGCATGGCACGTTGTCGGTGGCGATTTCCATTGCATCCTGCAGCGCGTCGCGGATCGCCCGGGGCAACTCGTCATTCGTCGCGCTCCAGGCGGCGAGCAACTGGTAGGGCAAGGCGCGTGCCATGCGGATCTGCGCCGGATCACACAGCTTTGCTGCAAGCTGGCTGGTCAGCATCGCGTCCTCGAATACGCCGTTGCGCTGCAAGGTGTTGAGGTTCATGCGCAGCGTCTGCCAGGACAGGCGTGGTGCGATGCTCTTCCACTCGCGTTTGCTCAGCGACGCGGTCAGATACTGGAAATGCATGTCGGGCACGCTGTCGACGACCTCGCCGCGCTTGAACGCCTCGAACTCCTGCAGTACCTGCGGCAGCTGTTCGGGCGCATACGGCTTGCCGAGCAACCAGGCATACAACGCTTCGCGCTGCGCGTCCTGCGGCTTCGGATGAACCATGCGCACGATGTCGGCAAGCGATGGGTGCTGCCCGACCGCGGCGTTCAACAGTTGTTCGACGTTGGCGCGCTCCAGCCACTGCTGTACCAGCCGCTTGGGTCGCGTACCCAGTGATTTGCGGCCTACCGCGCCGCTGCGCAGGATCTGCACGAAATTCCGCAGCATGCGGCCGTTGTCGACGATGCGATCGAACACACGTGCACAGGTCGCGCCGTCCTGCTGGGCGAGCCAGGCGAGCAACAGGGCCGGCATGTCCTTCATATGGCCACAGCGGCGCGCATAGACGGCGGTCTTGGCGACGAAGGTTGTGGGCACCTGTGCGCACAGGGCAAGCACCTGCTTGAGCTGCGCTGTCGCGTCGGCGTAGTAGACGTCGTTCAGGCAGCCGGTCGCCGCGTACAGGGCAAGCGCTTCCTTGGGGCTGCGGGTATAGGCGAGACCACCCGCCTCGTTGCGGGTATCGGCGGCGGGCAAGGCGGCGCCGCGGCGGCTGGTGAAGAGCTGGATGTTGGCCATGTGCTTTCTCCGTTGTGGCGGAGGGGAGCATGGCAATCGCTGTGCCAATTGCGGGTTTCTGCTTAAAATCGTTTTAATTCAGCGAGTTGTTATGATTCTGCGTGTTTTTCTGGCGTCAGTGAATCTCCTGACTTATATCTGTATCTACTAAATTTATCTCCACGGATATCGCCGTGGGCCTGGTGCAAGGGTGCGATCAGGCACGGAAAGTCGTGCGGGCGCAGCCCCGCTATAGCCCTGGTCCGGGGTGTGGCAGCAAGGAGCGTTCGGCGCCCGCGTTTATGACTCAGATGGCGTTCCAGCACCAAGCGCCAGCATCGCGCTCACATCTTCATGCTGAAATGCGACAGATCGCCGAGCAGCAGACCGTCGAGCAGCAATTGTGCGATGAGCGCGAGCAGGCTGAGGACGAGCGCATTCTCGAAGCGGCGGATCGTCGCACACAGCAGGGCATTGATCGTTACGTAGACACAGAACGCCCCCAACCAGGCAGGCGTATTACCGCCAGCCAGGGCGAGGGCCGGCAGCGCCAGCTGCAGCGCCGGGAGCAATGCCCCAAACGCCACGCTGCGAATCTGCACCTGCCAATGCCGCACTGCCAGCAGCCCTAATCCCAGCAGCAGCCAGCCGCAGGTCACGAGCAGACGGGCGACGCGCCACGCCGGCAGGTGATCGCGGTGCACGAAGTAGTTCGATCCGAACACGTACAGTGCATAGAGCACCAACAGGCCGAGCCCCGCCAGCAGCAGCGGTAACCGCAGAACCTCAATTCCGTCGCTGTCCTCGGAAGACCGTGCTTCATGCACGCAAGCATGCAGGCGCGCCGCAACCACCAGATGCGCGAACGGGATCAATGCCGGCGAGGCCCAGCGCAGATTGCCCAGGTGGCCATACCAGCGAGAAAACTCGTCATGCTGGATATGTGGACGCAGCAGAGTCATCGTCCATGCGGTGACCAGCAACAGCACACCCAGCAGCGCGCCGCTCCAGGCGAGGCGATTGCGCGCCAGCCCGAAGGTGGCGGGATCTGCCAGATAGCGCTGACTCAGGTGCAGACCGGCGGCGAGTGCGATCCAGCTGAGCAGCGCGGTCAGTGGTTCCGGAAGCCGGTAGTACATCGCCGTGAGCGGCAAATCGAACCGGATCAGCTCAGGTACGGTCATCAAAAAGTAGAACGTGCTGAGGATGAATAACGGCGCGCCGATCAGCAGCAGTTCGACCACGAACAAGGGGCGTGCCCATCCACGCATTCGGTTCTGCCTTCTGTTGGTGAACGATGCGGTGGCCGATGCACTTCAACGGCCTGCTGCTGAGTACGGCAATCTATCACCCACGCCGCTGGGCGTAGGCGTATCGTGGTCGATTGTCCGGATCTGAGGGCTGCCGGCCCCTTTGGAACCGGTTTGGTGGATGCGAGTGATGCCAGCGGAGTGATCAGCCCGACAACGTGAGTTGGCGTGTCGAGGCGACTTGCAGCCTCGTGTTGGCGCAGTCGACGGCGGCCGACGTTTCGTGCGTTGGCAGGTGCGATGCTGGACGTGGACATCCTTGGCGAACGGCGGCAGCCCTGCGCTGGGCGCTGCAATCACAGTGTTGGCTGCGGGGCCTCTCGGCAACTGACCGCGCCGCAAACTGTTGCGATCCTGCAACAGTGGTGGCCGGAGCGGCTTCCCGCATGGCACGGGTTGCCTGGGTCTGGCGATGCCGGCTGCCATGGGCGGTTTGTGCTGGCGAGAGGTCGAGGCGGCGGCCGGACTTCTGGCCTATAATCCGCGGCCCGCGACCGCCTGCCGGTCGCCCCGCGGCTTGCGGCCGCGTACCGGATTCAATCCCCACGGAGTCATCCATGAGCATCGAACAGCTGGAAAGCATTGCCCAGGCGATGGTCGCCCCGGGTAAGGGCATCATCGCGATCGACGAGTCAAACACCACGATCAAGAAGCGTTTCGACGGCGTCGGCATCGAATGTACGGAAGAGAATCGCCGGGCCTACCGCGAAATGCTGCTGACCGCGCCGAATCTGTCCGATCACATCGCCGGTGCGATCCTCTATGACGAAACGCTGCGCCAGGCCAGCAGGGCCGGTGTGCCGTTCACGAAGATCATGCTCGACAACGGCATTTTGCCGGGCATCAAGGTCGACAAGGGCCCGCAGCCGCTGGCTGGCTTTCCGGGCGAGCTCGTGACCGAAGGTCTGGACGGCCTGCGTGACCGCCTCAAGGAGTACGCCAGCCTCGGTGCCAAGTTCGCCAAGTGGCGCGCGGTGATCACGATTGGCGACGACATGCCGAGCTCGACCTGCATCGAAGCCAACTGCCATGCCCTCGCCCGTTATGCCGCGCTGTGCCAGGAAGCGGGCATCGTGCCGATGGTCGAGCCGGAAGTGCTCATGGACGGATCGCACGACCTTGATGTCTGCTATGACGTGACCGAAGTGACGCTGCGCTCGCTGTTCGCCTCGCTGTACGAGCAGAACGTGATGCTCGAAGGCACGATACTGAAAGCCAGCATGGTGGTCTCGGGCAAGGATTGCCCGGAACAGGCCAGCGTCGACGAAGTCGCCGAGGCGACCGTGCGTTGCCTCAAGGCCAGCGTGCCGGCTTCGCTGCCGGGCATCGTATTCCTCTCCGGCGGCCAGTCCGATGAAGCAGCGACGGCGCACCTCAATGCCATGAACCAGATGGGCCCGCATCCCTGGCCGCTGAGTTTCTCCTACGGCCGCGCGATGCAGTCAGCCGCGCTGAAGCTCTGGTCCAAGGACATGGAAAAGAACTTTGCCGATGCGCAGAAGACCGTCGCGCAGCGCGCCCGGGAAAATGGCCTCGCGGCTTTGGGGCAGTGGAAGAAATCGGCCTGATCGCCCGTCCAGCTGTGAATGCAGAAACGCCGGCCTGGTGCCGGCGTTTTTGCATTGTGCCAGGGCTGGTGCTGAGTACCGTCGTCGCTCCCGGTCCGAGTCATCGGATCGGCACGGAGTTGGGTTACCTGAAATAAGTGAATTTGGGGAAATGGATAAACATTGCAGGTGCTGCTGGTCGTTTCAGGCGGCCAATGCACTGCGATAGGCATCCAGCGCCCGATTGCCGAAACAGCAGAATACGATCCGGGTGAGTGAGCCGGGTTCTTCGGCAAACGCGCGCACTTCGGTGACCGCTATGGCGACGGCTTCGGTGAAGGGATAGCCGAACACTCCACAGCTGATGGCCGGGAACGCAATGCTGCTCAGCTCCTGATCGCGGGCAAGGGTGAGACAGCGCCGATAGCATGACGCCAGCAGCGCGGGCTCACCTTTGTGGCCGCCATGCCAGACCGGCCCTACGGTGTGGATCACATAGCGGGCGGGCAGACGATGCCCGCCGGTGATGACAGCCTCGCCCGTAGGGCAGCGCACACGCGGACGCAGCATGGGGATGGCGCGGCATTCGTCCATAAGCCCGGGCCCGGCGGCGCGATGGATGGCGCCGTCGACACCGCCGCCGCCGGAAAGACTTTCACTGGCCGCATTCACGATGGCGTCCAGAGCCAGGGTCGTGATATCGGCTTCGATGGCTTCGAGGGTGAGCGGCATGGGCGTATCCTGAGGCTATTCGGTTGTTTGGATTTCCGCGGCGGACCGCTCCGGGCCTTGCACGCCTTTCCATGTCCGCCGACTGGACCTTAGTCTAGTGGCGGCTCAACGTGCAGAACTGCTGTACCGAGTCCGCCAACCAGATCGGCCCCCTGCTTCCCGCATCGCAGCTGCTTGGTACTGTGGCGGCGGCACACACTGGACAGCGAGGGTTTCGGTCGGGCTGGCGCAATCGCCCTTTCCCTCCGGGGGGGCGCGAGGCGATGATCCCTGCCCGGGCGCGGTCCAATGGCTGCCGTACTGGCGCGGGTCTTCCCGGATGGCGCAGGAATACACGCCGGATTGCCGATTCGCTCGCATGACCGTCGCTGGCGTAGGATGATCGGTGTTCGCGGGTCTTCGCCATACGGTAGAACTGCACTGCTCGACACGGCCAGCGCCCGCCGTGCGTGTCATTGGCCAGCGGCGGACAAGGAAGCCGACAATGGTCCAGCGTTACCTGACACTGCCTTTTCTCTTCGCCGGGCTTGCGCTGGCTGCCTGTAGTGGCAATGACTCCGCCAGGAAACCTGCACCCGCAGCGCCGGCCAAGGTCAGTGCGCAGACGCTGGTGACCAAACCCTGGTCGGACGTGATCGAAGCGCTGGGTACGGCGCAGGCCAATGAGTCGATCATTCTGAGCGCGAAGATTACCGAGACCGTGCGCCGGGTGAATTTCAGCGATGGCCAGGCCGTGTCGGCCGGCGATGTGCTGGTCGAGCTGAGCTCCAGCCAGCAGGTTGCGCAGCTCAAGGACATGCAGGCCGCAGCCAACGATGCGGACCGCCAGTACCGGCGTCAGCAGGATCTGGTCAAACAGGGCACGGTATCCAAGGCCCTGTTTGATACGGCGATGGCAACTCGAGACTCCAGTCAGGCCAGGGTCGAGGCGATCCGTGCGCAGCTTGCCGACCGGGTCATCACGGCCCCGTTTTCCGGCGTACTCGGTCTGCGCCGGGTGAGTCCCGGCACCTTGGTCACGCCGGGTACGGAAATCACCACGCTCGACGATATCGACCGGATCAAGCTCGATTTCCCGGTGCCCGAAACGCAGCTCGGTCTGATTGCAATAGGGCAGGAGATCCAGGCGGCCGCAGCGGCCTGGCCCCAGCGCCAATGGCGCGGAACGATAAGGTCCATCGATTCGCGCGTTGATACCGTCTCGCGTTCGGTGCTGGTGCGAGCCGAGGTGGAGAACCCGGAGCACGTGCTGCGGCCCGGCATGCTGCTGTCGGTGCAGGTGTTCCGCGCGCCGCGGGAGGCGCTGGTGTTGCCGGAAATCGCGCTGGTGCAGATCGGTGCTGATTCCTATGTCTACCGGGTGAAGGCCGATAGCACGGTCGAGCAGGTGCGCATAGTGCTGGGCGTGCGCCGGCGCGGCGAGATTGAAGTACGTGAAGGGCTGCAGCCGGGCGATCGCGTGGTCGTTGACGGCACGGTCAAGCTGCGCAACGGCGCCAAGGTGGTCGTCGAGGAGCGCGCGGCTGTGACCGCGGCTTCCACCGCGAACTGAGGAGGCCCCATGCTGCTGTCGGACATCTCAGTCAAGCGGCCCGTGTTCGCGACCGTGCTTTCGCTGATTCTGCTGGTGCTCGGGCTGATCGCATTCACGCGCCTGCCATTGCGGGAACTGCCCAATATCGATCCGCCCGTGGTCTCGATCGATACCACGTATACCGGTGCTTCCGCCGCTGTAGTCGAAACCCGCGTGACGCAGGTGCTCGAAGATGCCGTTGCCGGCATCGAAGGGGTCGAGAGCGTGCAGTCGTCCAGCCGCAATGGCCGCTCCAGCATCACGCTGGAGTTCACGCTCGACCGCGATATCGAAGGTGCAGCAAACGATGTGCGCGACGCGGTCTCGCGTGCGGTCGACCGGTTGCCGGAGGAGGTCAATCCGCCGCAGGTCGTGAAAGTCGAGGGCGATGCCGATGTCATCATCTGGCTCAACCTGAGCTCGACGAAATTCGACCAGCTAGCGCTGACTGACTATGCCGACCGCTATATCGTCGACCGGCTGTCATCGATCGATGGCGTGGCTCAGGTCAATATTGCCGGCGGGCAGCGCTATGCCATGCGCATCTGGCTTGACCGCAGGGCGCTTGCGGCACGCAGCCTGACGGCGAACGATATCGAAAACGCGTTGCGCCGCGAAAACGTCGAGCTGCCGGCCGGACGCATCGAGTCTGATACGCGCGATTTCACCCTGCGTGTATTGCGCGATTACCGCACGCCCGAAGACTTTGCTCAGCTTGCAATCACGAAATCGGCAGACGGCCACGTGACGCGGCTGGCCGAGGTCGCCAGGGTCGAGCGCGCCGCTGACGACCGCCGTGCCTACTTCCGCGGCAACGGCAAGGTCATGGTCGGGCTCGGCATAGTGAAAACCTCGACGGCAAATAGCCTGGACGTGGCTGCCCGCGTCAAGGGGGAAATGGCGCGTATCCAGCAATCACTGCCCGACAGCATGAGCATGGGGGTCAGCTACGATTCGACCATCTTTATTGATGCGGCCGTGGACCAGGTCTACGAGACATTGATCGAAGCGGTGCTGCTCGTGCTGGTGGTGATCTTTCTGTTCCTTGGCAGCCTGCGTGCGGCGCTGATTCCGGCGGTAACAGTACCCGTTTGCATAGTCGCCGCCTTCCTCGGGCTGTATGCGTTCGGTTTCTCGATCAATTTGCTGACCTTGCTCGCACTGGTGCTTTCGATTGGCCTCGTCGTTGACGACGCCATCGTCGTGCTGGAAAACTGCCAGCGTCGCGTTGACCTCGGTGAGCCGCCGTTGATCGCGGCGTTTCGTGGCACGCGCCAGGTTGCTTTCGCGGTAGTCGCAACCACCGCCGTACTGATTGCCGTATTCCTGCCGATTGCGTTCATGGAAGGCAACAACGGCCGCTTGTTTCGTGAGCTCGCTGTCGCGGTCGCTGGTGCGGTCGCCATTTCTGCCTTCGTGGCGCTGACCCTGACGCCGATGATGTGCTCGCGCTTGCTGCGCGCGCACAAGAAAGAGTCGGGTTTCGTCGCCTGGACCGAGCGCCAGCTCGATCGTGTCGGCAACGCCTATCGCCGCGCACTGGAAAAGAGCGTGGCCCGGCCGGTGCTGGTTGGCGCCGTGCTGCTGGCAGCCGTCGTGTTGATCGGCGTGCTGTTCTTGCGTGTGCCTAGGGAGCTCGCGCCTCCCGAAGACCGCGGCGTGTTTTTCGCCCAGGTGCTGGGGCCGGAAGGCGCCGGATTCGACTACACCGTGCAGCAAATGCAGGAAGTGGAAAAACGCCTGATGTCGCTCAGTGGCGACGATGGTCCGGTTTTCCGTATCAACTCGCGTGTTCCCGGCGGCTGGGGACGTAGCGAGGAAATGCATGCCGGTCAGGCCGTCGTATTGCTCAAGCCCTGGGACGAGCGCAGCGCGACCACGGCCGAAGTCGTCGACAAGGCGCGCGCGCTGTTGGCCGACGTCTCCTCGGTGCGAGCCATTCCGCAGATCCGCCAGGGCCTGGTGCGTTCCGGCGGTCAGCCACTGCAGCTGGTGCTCGGCGGGCCTGACTATGCGGAGCTCGTCGATTGGCGCGACCGCATGCTGAAGCGCATGGAGGCCAACCCGCGGCTGTTCGCCACCGATTCGGACTACAAGGAAACGCGGCCGCAGCTGCGCATCGGTATCGATCGCGGGCGCGCTGCGAATCTGGGCGTGTCGGTCGAGGACATAGGGCGCACCCTGGAAACCATGCTGGGGTCGCGCCGCGTGACCACTTTTGTTGACGGTGGCGAGGAATACGACGTCATTCTGCAGGCGCAGGATAGTGATCGCCGCAGTCCGGCTGATCTGACCAATCTCTATGTTAGGGCGCGCGGCGGCGAGTTGATTTCGCTGGCGAACCTCGTGACCTTGAGTGAGTTCGCCGAGCCTGGATCCCTGAACCGATTCAACCGGCTGCGCGCGATCACCCTGTCGGCCGGGCTGGCGCCGGGCTATACACTTGGCGAGGCGCTGGCCTGGATGCGCCAGGTGGCCGCCGAGGAGCTGCCGGACACGGCGCAGATCGATTACAAGGGCGAGTCGCGCGAATTCCACAAGGCCGGCGGCGCTGTTGCGTTCACGTTCGCGATGGCCTTGCTGATCGTGTTTCTCGTGCTTGCGGCGCAGTTTGAGAGCTTCGTGCATCCGCTGGTGATCATGCTGACGGTGCCGTTGGCGGTGCTTGGCGCCTTGCTTGGTCTGTGGCTATGGGGGTCGAGCCTGAATCTGTTCAGCCAGATCGGCATCGTCATGCTGGTCGGTCTCGCGGCGAAAAACGGCATTCTTATCGTTGAATTCGCCAATCAGTTACGCGACCAGGGACGCAGCATCCGTGCCGCCATACTTGATGCGTCTGCGGTACGGCTGCGGCCCATACTCATGACCTCGATCGCGACGATTACTGGCGCGCTGCCGCTGCTTTTCGCAACCGGCGCCGGAGCAGCGAGCCGGGTGACCATCGGCGTGGTCGTTGTGTTCGGTGTGAGCTTGTCGACGCTGCTGTCGCTGTTCGTCGTGCCGGCGTTCTATCTGCTGCTGGCGCGTTATACCCATTCGCCGCAAACGGTCGCACGCACCCTGCAGATCCAGGAGCACAACCATCCCGATGCGGAAACCGCCTGAAGCGGTGAAGCGCTATGCTGCGCGGCACCGGATTAGCATGGCGAAAAACCTGGCATGAGTTCTGACCACGACGATACGCGCCCAGGGCGTGGCGACAGCCCCTGGGCCAACGCCCGCCCGCGCGGCAGTGCTGCGCGGCCCGACAAGCGCGAGCGCGAGCGGCGCAAAGCAGAAGCGGGTGGCATGGTGCTGCCGCGGCGCTCCGGCGAAGCGCCGCGCGATGAACGCATTGCCACGCGGCGTGATGTCGCTGCTGTTGCGCCGCGGCGTCACGAGGCGGCGCGCTTGGATGCAACAGCGCGGGAAAACCGTTATCGCGGAACCGCTGACAGCCCCGAGACCGGGGCGCCTCCCCAGCTGCAGCAGCGTCACGAAGAACTGCGTGTGTTCGGCATCAATGCTTGCGCCGCCGCTTTCGCGCGGCGGCCGCAGGATCTGCGTAAGGCCTATCTGACCGAACAGCGCATTGCACAGTTCAAGCCACTGCTGGCCTGGTGCGTACAGCAACGCCTGGGCTATCGCGTTGTCGCCGATGCCGATCTCGCCAAGCTGACGGCGAGCCAGCATCACGAGGGTGTTTGCCTCGAGATGCGGCGCCAGCCGGCGCTGTCGCTGCAGGCCCTGATCGGGCGCCTGCCGGCTGCACCGGCGCCGGCCGTGCTCGTCGTGCTCGACGGTGTCGGCAATCCGCATAATTTCGGCGCGGTGCTGCGCAGCGCGGCGAACTTCGGTGTTGCGGGTGTGGTGCTGCCGCCGGATTCGCCGCTGACGTTGTCCGGCGCGGCTTGCCGCGTCGCCGAAGGCGGCGCGGAAGTGGTAGCCCTGGCGCGGCCCCTGGCGGGAGAAGACTTGTCAGCCTTGCTGCGCGAAGCCGGGTTTTCGATTGTCGCGACCGTACCGCGCAGCGGCGTGCCGCTTTACGGCCAGGTGCTGCCGGCGCGTATTGCCTTTGTTTTCGGAGCCGAGAACGACGGCATGAGCGCCGACTGGATCGCCGCTGCCGATCGCCGGCTCACGATCCCGGGTACAGGCGCGGTCGAGAGCCTGAATATCGCCGCCAGTGCCGCCGTGCTATTTGCCGAGCACTACCGCCAATACGGTGCTACCGCGTGAGCGCGCGCCTGGGCCTGGTCGCGCTGCTGGTACGCGACTACGACGAAGCGATCGCGTTCTTTACTCAGGCACTGCGCTTTGTGCTGGTCGAAGACAGTGACCGTGGCGGCGGCAAGCGCTGGGTGGTGGTTGCCCCTCGCGGCGGTGGCACTGGCCTGCTGCTGGCCCGCGCGGTGACACCGGAGCAGCAGGCGCAGATCGGCTGCCAGGCGGGCGGGCGCGTGTTTCTGTTCCTTGATACCGATGACTTCGACGGCGAGTTTGCGCACATGCAGGCTCAGGGCGTGCGTTTTGCCGAACAGCCACGCAACGAGGACTACGGCAAGGTCGTGGTGTTTCTCGACTTGTATGGCAATCGCTGGGATTTGTTGCAGCCTACCTAGGAGCTGGCGTTTCTCCCAAAAAAGAGCCCGCAGCAGGGCGGCGGAGGCAGCGCGCTGCGGCTGAGAGCAAGGCTGGCATGGCGTGGTACTACTGGGACTCCCAGTCCTTCGTGCTGGCGGGAACAAACGGCGACGCCTCAGTCCACGTCCCGGCTGCAAAGCGCAGCGTCTCGAATTTCTCGTCATGCTGCAAGCGAAACCCAGCGTGATGCCATGCAAACTCCAGCCATCGGCTGAGCGGTGCGGGGTTGTAGCACGCGTGACTGTGGCTTCATGCAGCGGGCTCAGTTCTCGCCTGCGGTCTTGAACATGCCGGGTGCGGAACCGAAATCGCCGTCGGCCGCGGCAGCCATATAGGCCCAGCTCACATAGACGGCGACGACCTGGGCCAGCTGTTGCGGATCGATCTTGTCGAGCGTGTCGTCGGCTGTGTGGTGATAGTCGAAATAACGCGTAGCGTCGTTGCTCAGGCTGAGCGCCGCCATGCCTTCGGCGTGCATGGGACTGAGATCGGGGCCACCATTGGCGCGCTCGCTGCCGCGACTGACGCCCAGTGGCGCGAGCACTTGCATCATCGCGTCGATCGCGGGCAAGGCTTCGGGTTTTACGCTGGCGTTGAGACGCCAGATCCGGTCGCCGCCCATGTCCGCTTCCGCGCCAAGCACATGCTGCGCAACTTCGTGCTTGTGCGCCGCTGCATAGGCCTTGCCGCCATGGAGCCCGGCCTCTTCGTTCGCGAAGGCGACCACGCGGATCGTACGCCTGGGCGGCTGCGGCAAATCGCCGATCAGCGCTCCGGCGGCCATGCTGATCGCGACGCCGGCGCCGTCGTCGATGGCGCCAGTGCCCAGATCCCATGAATCCAGATGGCCACCGAGAATCACGATTTCATCAGGTTTTTCGCTGCCACGGATTTCGGCGATGACGTTCGCGCCGGTGTAGTCGCCTTCGAGGCCGCAGTCGAGCTGCAGCTTCATCAGCACCGGCTGGCCGCGGCGCAGCGCGGCTTCCATCAGGTCAGCATCGGGATTCGATACGGCCGCGGCGGGAATGCGTCTGCCCTCGGGCTCCCACTGTGTCATGCCCGTATGTGGCAGGCGCTGGCTGTCGGTGCCAGCTGAGCGCAGTACGAATGCGGCAGCGCCGAGCTGGGCTGCAATGGCTGGGCCGCGCGAGCGAATGCGCGAGCCCGTGCCATATTCGTGGCCGTCCTGATGGGCGTGCATGCGCGTGCTGACAAATACAATTTTGTTTTTTACATCTTCACTCTTTGCTGCCTTCAGCGCATCCAGGCTGTCAAATAGCACGAGCGGAGCCGTGATTCCGCCTTTGGGAGTCGCTGGGGAATAACCCAGCGCCGTGACCGCGAGCTGCTGTGCGTAGGGTGCAGTCAACGCGGCACTCTCGCTGCGGCGCACCCACTTGGGAAAGGTGACGGGCTCAGTCCAGACCTTGTCGTATCCAAGTGCCCTGAACTTTGCGACAGCCCAGTCCCGCGCCTTCTGATCGTTGACGCCGCCGGCCAGACGCGGCCCGATTTCCGTCGTCAGCGATTCGAGCACGGCATAGGCCTTCTCGTCCTTGAGCGCCTGATCGCGCAAGGCGATGGCCTGCCTGATCGCGGCTTCCGGCACGGTCGTGATCGGGGTCGCATTCGCGCTCGCCGACAGCAGGGCTAACAGCAAGCAGGGCAGGACACGCAAGACCATGAGGCAGCTCCGTAGGTAAAAAACGCATGCTGCCATGGGCGGCAGACGGAGGATCTAGGACTTTGGTCATGCTTTGCGGACGCAGACCGCAACAGTCGGCGCGGCCGCCTGGCATGGCGTTTCACGCAGCCGGGGATTTCCGCAACATCGCTGTAGCTGCTGGGCCGACCGCGGCGCTACGATGCTTGCCGTAGTCATTCGGGGAGATGACGATGGTGTCAGCTTGGCGATGGATTCCCGCGGGGATGGCAGGCCTGGCTCTGGCCTGTGGCTTGTTGCAGCCGCTGCTTACTGGTGAATCCGGCACGCGCGATGACGCTCAACGCCGGAACGTCACGGACTATCTGCGCGAGGAAAATGCAGCACGCAGTGCTCGTGTCAGCGGGGCGCTGGAGCGCGCGCAGTTATTTGCCGCGCGGCGTTTGCCCGCTGGTGAAACCGAGCTGCAGCCGGCGCGCTGGTTCCGTGCTGAAGCGCAGATGCGCGGCATGAAGCGGCACGTGCCGAACGCCGAGCGCAATTCGGTTGGCGGCGCCAAGGGGCAACCGCAGTGGCAGTGGTTAGGTCCGGCCAACGCGACCGGGCGCACGCGCACGCTGGAGTTCGATCCACGCAATCCGGACGTGATGTACGCGGGCGGCGTATCTGGCGGGGTCTGGAAAAGTACCGATGCCGGGACGAGCTGGCAGCCGCTGTCTGACGATGCGGTCAATCTCAATATCGGTGCGCTGGCGATTGATCCTGAGCGTCCCGATACGCTTTACGCGGGCACCGGTGAGCTGTATCGCGACAGCGGCATGCCCTGGTCGCCGATGAGTGGCTCGGGCATCCTCAAGAGTGTTGATGGCGGCGCGAGCTGGAATCCGCTGCTGGCAACGCAGAACGCAGAGTTCCGCTATGTCAGCGATATCGTGTTCAGTCCGCGTGATTCGCGCCGGTTGTATGCGGCGACCAACAGTGGCATCTGGCGTTCGCGGGATGGCGGTGCGACGTTTGAGCGCCTGCTGCGCCCGGCTGACGAGCAGGATCAGCGCCGCTATGAAGGCTGTACGGATCTCGCAATCCGCAGTGATACCGAACAGGACTGGTTGTTGGCGACCTGCGCGTCGCGTTCCATCGCCGACCGCTACTGGCTGCCCGGCACGGTGACGCCGCCGGCCTGCGGCGGGCCGTGTCCGGCAGCGATCTTTCTCAATACCGACGCCGGCAACTCGGGCCAGTGGCAAACCGTGCTGTCCGAGGCGGGGCAGGGGCGCACGCAGATCGATATTCACCGCGCCGACCCACGCGTGATCTATGCTGTTGCCGCGAGCACCGCAGCGGGCTTTGATCGCGATGGCGACGGTGACGGCGACTACAACAACGGCCTGCATGCGTTATGGCGTTCGGAAGATGGCGGACTTACCTGGGATGCCAGGCTGCGCAACGACACGGCCGATACGCTCTCGGCCAGCCTGTTCCAGTTCCATTTCGCGGTAAAGCCGCGCGCTTGTGGCGACTCTTCTCCGCCGGATTTCTACGCGGCGGGCTGGTACAACAATGCCATTGCTGCTGATCCGCTCGACCGCGACACGGTCTGGGTCGGTGGCATGACGCTGTTTCGGTCGGTCGACGGCGGTCAGCGTTTCGGGCTTGCTAGTTACTACTTCGGCCAGGATGACTCGTACGTCCATCCGGATCAGCATCGTATCCGTTTCCATCCACAGTACAACGGTGCGGCGAATCAGCGTCTTTACAGCACGCACGACGGGGGAATCTCGGTTACCGACAACGCGCGTGCGCCAGTCAGCTACGGCGACGCGGCGCTCTGCGGCGCAGTCGGCGGCGAGCGCGTGCGCTGGCGCAGCGTGAATCACGGCATGGGCACGACCCAGTTCTACGCCGGTGCGGCATTTCCCGACGGGCGCAGCTATCTCGGCGGCACGCAGGACAACGGCACCTGGCTCGGCAGCGATACGGCAGGTGCCGCTGGCTGGCGCCATGTCTACGGTGGCGATGGTGGATTCGCCGCGGTCAATCCGCTCAATACGAATGTGCTCTATGCGAGTTCGCAGGGCGTCTCGATCGGCAAATCCGTGGACGGTGGCTTGAGCTTCGTCAGAGGCATGACACGGGGCTTGAGTGACCAGACACTGTTCATCATGCCGTATCTGATTGATCCGAACGTGCCAGACCGGTTGTATGCCGGTGGCCTGCGTCTGTGGCGTACTGACGACGCGGCAACGAATTGGCGCCCTGCCAGCGCACGTTTCGGCACCGATTTTTATAGCCGTACCTCGGCGATTGCGATTGCGCCTGGCAATCCGAACCGGATGCTGGTCGGCAACCGTAACGCGATCTACCGCAACAGTGCGGCGCTCTCAAGCACGGCGAACAGCGTCTGGGCGTCCAGCGCGCCGCGCGAAGGCTGGGTCTCGCGCCTGGCATTCGATCCGGTCGACAGCAATGTTAGCTATGCAACGTATTCCACTTTTGGTGGTGTGCATGTGTGGAAATCCGTGGATGCTGGTGCCAGCTGGCAGCCGCTGGACGGGGTCGACGACGGTCGCCTGCCCGATGTGCCGGTACACGCGATCGTGATCAATCCGCGCAATACGCGCGAGCTCTATATCGGCACCGATCTTGGTCTTTTCGTATCGCTCGACGGAGGTCAGCACTGGGCGGTGGAAAATACGGGCTACGCCAACGTCATTACGGAAGACTTGAAACTGGTTACGCCGCCGAACGCGCCGCCGCAGCTGTTCGCCTTTACCTATGGGCGCGGCGTCTGGCGCGTCAACCTCGGCGATTTTGACGGCCAGCCCGATTACCGCATCGACAGCCGTATCGCCGGCATGTGGTGGAACGCGCAATCCGATGGTCATGGCCTGATGCTTGAACCGGTAGTGATCGACGGGGTAATCCACGTCGTCGCCAGCTGGTTCGTCTATGTCGACGGTGATCCGCTATGGATGATAGGCGTGGGACGCGCCGACGGAGCACGGGTGCGTGTGCCGGTTACAGCCAGCCGCGGAGCGAATTTCCCGCCGGATTTCCGCGCGGCAGACGTGCAGCGCTATGCCTGGGGTGAACTCGATCTGGAGTTCCGTTCGCCACAGCAGGCGACTTTGCGCTGGAGCAGAACCTTGCCCGGCTTCGGTAGCGGCGAGCTGGCCATCGAATCGCTGCTTGCCGCGGCCTCACCAGCCGACGACGTGCCGGCTGCGCCGGTACGCGCCTGCCATAGCGGCAACTGGTTCCAGCCGGCGCAGAGTGGCCACGGTTTCTTCCTGCACGTGATTGGCCGTGGCGAAGCGCGCCAGCTGGTCGCGGTCTGGTACGTGTTCGATCGCGGCAAGCCGCTGTTTCTGGTTGGTGCGGGGCCGATTCGTGGCGACACCGCGACGTTGACCTTGGGCATTACGCGCGGCCCGGATTTTCCGCCCAACTACCGCGTCGCCGACCTCGACCGCCGCGTCTGGGGCACGGCGACGTTCCGTTTCACCGGCGCAAATACGGCGCAGGTGGAATGGGTGCCGCAAGTCAGTGGTTTCACGCCGGGCCAGCTGGATCTGGTAAGGCTTACCGAACAGCTGGGGCGCTCGTGTGCCGTGCAATAGCCGCGGAGCGGGGCCGTAATGTGAAATGGCGGGCAGCGGATTTCTCAGGCCAGCCGCGCACGTAGCGCGGCCATCGCACCGCCGTGTGTGGCCTGGCCAGCCGCTCGCACGGCGAATGACTAGCCGCCCCTTCGACCCGCGGGGCGGCAATAGCGAAAAGCCGGTTTCTGCGTAGATCGGCCCCTGGCTGCAGGGGCCGCGGGCCGTGTCGTCGCCGGCCGAACAAGGCCTCAGCGCGGGGGGCTGTTTTTCAGCAAATCGCGGATCTCGGTCAGCAACACGACGTCCGCCGGTGGCGCGGCTGGCGCGTCTTCCTGCTTGCGCATCATGCGGTTCATCAACTTGACGACAAGGAAGATCGCGAACGCCACTATCGCGAACTGGACTACGGTATTCAGGAATGCGCCGAACTGGATAGCCACTTCGCCCTTGCCGTCGGGACCAGCGGCCTGAAGTATCCATTTGTAGGCGGAAAAATCGACGCCGCCGATCAGCAGGCCTATCGGCGGCATGATCATCTGGTCAACGAGAGAGGTGACGATCTTGCCGAAGGCCGCGCCAATGACGACGCCGACGGCCAGGTCGATCACGTTGCCGCGCATTGCAAATGCCTTGAACTCGCCAAAGAAGCTCATTGTCCATCTCCCCGGTGGTTATGCTGGATGACGGCGGCCCCCCTGCCGCCGGGCGTAGGTTGTACACGAAACCGCGAAGCAGTTGCGGAACTGCGTCGAGTTTGCCGTGTTGCCGCGCGAAACCCGTCGAGCTGCAGCTAGCCGATGCGGAGCCAAGCCGATGCGGGGCAGGCCAGCCAGTCCCGGCGAGGCGCCATGATCGGTACGCGCTGCAGCCCTGATTACACAATGCGCCCCTGCAGAGAGGCCACGCCGCCCAGCGTTGCCTCGAACACGTCGCCACGCGCCAGGGCCGCGACGCCGGCCGGTGTGCCGGTGAAGATCAGATCGCCCGCAGTCAGCTCAAACAGCTGCGACAGCGCGTGGATGATCTCGGCGACATTGAAGATCATTTCGCTGATATCGCTGTTCTGCCGCGGTTCTCCATTGACGAGCAGCGACAGGGTCGCATGCTGCGGATGCACGCCGTTGCCGATGGCGCGCAGCGCTGAGATTGGCGCCGAGGCATCAAAACCTTTGGCGACGTCCCAGGGCAGGCTCTTGGCCTTGGCCGCGGCCTGCAGATCACGGCGCGTGAGGTCGAGGCCGACGCCATAGCCGAATACGTGTTCCAGCGCGGTTTCGAGCGGGATGTCGCGACCGCCGCTTCCGAGGGCTACGACCATCTCAACTTCGTGATGCAGGTCGGCAGTGGCGCTGGGATACGGCACATCGCGGCCGTCGGTGACGACGGCGTCGGCGGGCTTCAGGAAGAAGGTTGGCTGGGTGCGATTGACGTCGGCCCCCATTTCCCGGGCATGGTCGGCGTAGTTGCGCCCGACGCAGTAGATGCGGTGCACTGCAAAGCGCTGTTCGCTGTGAAGTACGGGAACACTGGCAACCGGGGGAGCAGGAAACACGAAGTTCATGGCAATCTCGGTCAGGGTCTAGTCCATGGCGAAAACGGCTGCCTGCGGCCACACGCACCGCTGACGGGGGCGGGCCAGAGGCGGTGTCGAAACGGTAGTGCGGGACTCGCTGAGCGCAGCACGGCGAACGGGAAGCATAGCAATGCCCGGCCAGGCCCGCGCTATAGTCGCCGCATGAGTGCCATTACGACGGACGCTACCGAAGCCCGCACGCTTGACCGTTGCGCCGCGCTCGACGCACGGCTGGTCGCCGCCATACGTGGGATCCGCCTGCTGCAGATCGTGAGCTGGCCCGCATCGGCACAACAGCGTTTCATCAACAACTGGAAGCGCGGCGTGCGCAGCTTGCCCGATGTGCGCTATACGCCCCCCGACCTCAGAGCGGAACGCGAGGAACTGATTGCGATAGGCCGTGAGGCCGACGCCGGCCACCCGGTCGGTGACTACCTGCGCCGCAGTGCCGAGTCCTGGCGTATCGCGACCGAGCTGCTGCAGGCTGTCGGCACGGCCGCCGTCACCGAGCATTCCATCCGCCTATACGGCCGGCCCGGTGACCGCTTGCCGGGCTCGGAGCTGACCAATCTTGATGCGGCGCGGCATTTCATCAGCCTTGCCGGTGAACTCGACCAGGAAATCCTGGCCAGCGATGCCGACTACTGCATTCCGGCTGAAACCCTCAAGGCTGAGCTACAGACTCAACTCGACGCGTTCTTCCATTCTCACAAGATCGAAGTCGAGATTGATCCGGACCTGATCGCCAAGGCAGCGGCCGGCCCCACACGTATCCGGCTGCGTTCGGCGACCTGTTTTTCGGAGTACGACCGGCATCAGTTGCTGGAACACGAAGCCTTCGTGCATTCCTTGACCGGTCTGAACGGGCGCGAGCAGCCGCATCTCAAGTCGCTGGGGCGTTCGTCGCCACGGGTGACCGCGACGCAGGAAGGCCTGGCTGTATTCGCCGAGCTCATGTCCGGATCTATCGACATCGAGCGCATGAAACGCATTTCACTGCGCATCGCCGCGATTGACATGGCTTTGGCCGGTGCCGATTTCGTCGACGTATTTAGCTATTTTCTCGACACCGGGCAGACCGAGTCGGATAGCTTCTCCTCGACCCAGCGTGTGTTCCGCGGTGTGCCCGTGCAGGGTGGTGCGGCCTTTACCAAGGACAATGTCTATCTGCACGGCCTGCTGACCGTGCACACCTTCTTTCGCTGGACCCTGAAACACCGGCGCCTGAACCTGTCGCGCGCCTTGTTCGCCGGCAAGATGGCGTTGCATGACGTGATTGCGCTGGAACCGTATTTTGATTCCGGCTACATCGCGCAGCCTCTGTACCTGCCGCCCTGGGTGCAACGTGCCAACGGCCTGGCCGGCATGCTCGCGTTTTCGCTGTTCGCAAATCACATCCGCATCGCCTCGGTGGAGGCCGACGACCTGGTGCTGGGCGTATAGCCCGGCAGGGCATGCCCGGCCGGCGAACTGCAAAGAAATGTGTCGGCTGCTCTGTGCGCCGCGGCGCGCGTTAGTCTTGCCTGAGCACGCCCCCGCCGTTTGCTTGGCCGGTGCCGATTCACCAGGGGGAGCAGGCGTAGTCCGAGAGCTGCGCATTGGGCCCGGACACGGTGATCAGGATGGTTGCCGTGTCACTCTTCATTGGCTGAGCAGAACGCCGGCAAACAGCCGATTCTCCCCCGTGACCACGTTAGGGCGGCGACAGCGGCCCAGATAAATCCGTACGAGAGCCGCGGTCCGGAGCGGCGTAGCAAGAACGCGGCGGGCCTATTTCGATACGCTTGTCGCGGCTTCCGCTGCGGGCTGTTTGTCCGTCGCCGACTTGCCCGGCTGCCCGGTCTTGTTGCTCAGGCTTTCGACCAGGGCGTCCAGTTCGGTCAGCGCCGGCTTTGTTCCACTGCGGGCCAGCAACGCGTCGACGGCGCGTTCGTAGCGCTGCGCTGCTGCGGCGTTGCGGTCAAGTTGCTCCAGCGTGAAACCGAGGTGTTCGCGCGCCCCATCGGCGGCAGCGCCGTCTATCGTCAGCGGCACAGTCAGCAGCACGAAACTGCGGCCATCGTCGCTGAGTCCCTGGAATACGTAGCTGACCAGGCCCGATGTCGCGAAGCCGGCATCGGGCACGAATTGGGTCACGACGCGGATACCACGGCCGCCGTGAAACCGCAGCGCGCGGCGCTGGACGGTGAACTGCGGGCTCATGTCGAGAAACGGCACCAGGGGCCAGACGGCGACGGCGTCCGGTTTGCCCGACAACCAGTGGCGCAGGGTGTCGAACTGTTTCGCCATATGAGTGCCAGGCGTACGGCCGTCATCAAGAATGTGCAGATAGTCGCTAACGGGCAGCACGCGCAGTCCGGCGTCGAACAGACCGGATGGGCCATAACACGCGCTCAGATCGAAATGCAGATGCGCCGGCATGTCGTAGTAATCGGGTTTGAGCGAGAGCATGGGGTCACGCGCGAGGTCGGCGCGTGCGGCAGCGTCATAGGTCGGGTGCGCAGCGACACGCCCGGCACGCGCCGTACAGCTGGCTACCGGTTGCAGTGTCCAGCCATCGAGCTCGATCGGGCCGGCAGTCAGTGGTCCGGCCAGCACAGCAGCAAATGCTGCAGCCAATCGCATCAGAGCACTCATGCAGACCTCCACGGGAATGCGCGGAGTATAGGCGCTGTATCGGTTTTCGACCTGCGTCCGGCCACCGTCCTGTCCCTGCGCTGGCGCAATGCCGCAAGCACACTTTGTTCAAAATGCCATGATGCAGGTTGGCGGCGTGAAATGGATGCGGGGAAAGCGGGCCTGTTTGCAACAGGGTTGTCGTTTCAAAATGCCAGCTGATCCAGGCATCATCGCGGCATGCTTATGCTCTACAAGATACTTCTTGCGCCTGCCCTGCTGCTGCAAGCAGCGCACCTGCGCAGGACTGCGCTGCGCTTGCCGGAGGCCGCCGGCCCGCGTTCCGGCTGGGTAGGAAACGCCGCCGCCGAGCCGCTGAGATTACTTTTCGTCGGTGATTCATCGGCCGCGGGAGTCGGTGTCGAGTGGCAACATGAAGCGATGGCGCAGCAGACGGCTCAACTTGTCGCTGCAGCGTCATTGCGTCACGTGCACTGGGAGCTCATCGCCAGGTCCGGAGCCAAAACCTGCGAGGCCGTGGATCTGGTCAACGCGCAGGCCTGCCAGCCGGCGGACATCCTGATTTCGGCGCTGGGCGTGAACGATGTGACTTCGCAGAAAAATGCGCAACGCTTCATTCGCGACTACAAGCGGCTGCTTGCCGTGGTAGCCGAACGTACCGGTGCAACCGCAGCCGTGATTTCCGGGTTGCCGCCAATGCACATACTTCCGGCCGCGCCGCAACCGCTGCGTTGGTATCTGGGACAGTGTGCGAGGCGGCTGGACAAGGTGCTGCGCAGGCATTGCTCCCGATCTGAAAACACGAAGTACGTATCCCTGTCCTGGGCCCAGGCGCACGAGATGGCGCGCGACAAGTTCCACCCGGGAAAGGACCAATACGCCTACTGGTCCCGGTTGGTAGCGGAGCAGGTTCTTTCGCTGTTGCCGAATGGCCCCATCGTGGTGCGCAGGCCAGGCTCTGTATCCGTCGAATGTGGCGCTAGCGCCGGCTCTCGAACCAGCGCAGCGATGCAGTGAACGCGGCTGGGAAAATACTGTTGTGCGTGTCTTCGTCGAATACGTGCATGCGCAGCTGTGCCTGTGGCAGTCCCTGGGTAGCCAGCGCGCCGGCATAGCGGCGCAGATCCGCCGCCATGTTCGGGTTTTCGAGACCTCCTACGGACAGGAACACCTTGGGCGCGCCAGCTGCGTCGAAGCGCTGTCGCGCCAGCAGGCGGAACGCGACGCCATCGTCGTACCACAGCGAGGGACTTACCAGCGTGTAGCGCGTGAATGCCTGTGGTCGGGTGGCGAGCAGGAAGGCACCGAACAGGCCGCCGTAGGAATGGCCGACATAGCTGGCCTGTGCGAGGTCCAGCGGGTAGCGGGCCGCAAGTTGTGGCAACAGCTCGTCCAGCAGTATGTCGCGGAACTGCGCCGCATTGCCCGATTCGGCTTGCAGCGCCGCGCTGTAGCCGCCGGACAAGGTGTAGCTCGGGGTGTAGTCGCGGCTGCGTGTTTCCCGATAGCGCAGCAGATCGGTGTCGGCGCCGGGGTAGCTGATGCCGATTACCGCCGTCGGCGGGATCTCGCCGCGGTCGAGGTAGTGACGCACGATGGCCTGCAGCAACGGAAACGCGTAGTCACCGTCCAGTGCAACGATGACGGGCAGGCGCTGGCCAGCGGGAGGTGCTGGCAGCCAGATATGCGCCACACGTTCACGCCCGTCGCTGCCGCGATGCTGTAACGTGCTGGCGCCGGCGAGCGAGTAGGGCTGCGCTTCAGTCAGCGTCGTGGTATCGCCGGCTATGACCTCAAGTGCCGCGCGCAGCCGTGCCGCCTCCGCATCGTCCCAGGCCGCACGTTCGGGCTGCGCCGGTGCGGTGCGATATAGCCAGGACAGTCCCTTGGGGCCGGCGTAGTCATCGCGCAGGGCATAGATGGGATCAGCCAGCGCCTGCTCCAGCGTAACGAAGCGCGCCCCCTCGGCACGCAGGGCCGTGATCAATGCAGGCCATTGCGCGGCGACAATGCCATTGGCGTGCAGCAGCAGGATCTGCGCCGGATCGCGCGCATAGCGTTCCTGCGCCGTGCGCCGTGCCTGACGCAAGCTGCGCAGCACATGATCCACGAGCAGGGCCCCGGCCCGTTCGCGCTGGGCCGGCGTGGTCAGCTTGCGGTAACCCACAGCCAGCAGCCAGTCCGAGGTGTCCACGCTGACTGGTCCCGGACGCAACCCCAGCGTCTGCAGATGGGCGCGTGCACCGTCGCGTTTCGTCGTGTCGTTACCGCTGTGGAGTAGTGGAAAACGATAAAAACGCGGTGGGTTGCCCTGGGTGCTCAACTGCCGCTGGCAGGCCGTCGTATCGTCACGCCACTCCGGCAGGGACAAGGTGTTGAAGTCGCGGTGGGCAGCCGAGTGATGCGCGATTTCGACGCCGGCATCGCGCCAGCTCTGCAAACCGGCCGGCAGGTCGCGCGCCCGGTCACAGACGGTAAACCCGGTCAGCGGCACGGGTGCTGCACGCAGCGCTGCCAGCAGCAGCGGCAGATCCTGTTGTGCTTCCGCGTCGGTGCCGCTCCAGGGCAGATCGTCCAGGGTGATGGCCAGGTCAAACGCCTGCGCCGGCATGGCGGCGAGCAAGGCAGTCAGCAGGGCTGCGAGGAAGAGGGGGAAGCTCGGCATGGTGGTGCTCAGCGGCTCAAGTGCGCCCGGCACCATGCCTGCAATTCTTGCCAAGGCCAACGGCTGGCGCTTGGGCTGAGCAGATTGGAAAACAAGTGAGTGGAAAACATCCTGCTTGGCGTGGTGATGATCAGGGGTTGGGGATAGGCGACTGATTTCCGCGAAGTGCCGGAAACAATGCCGGCCACCGAACGGCCTGCACCGTGTATCAAGTACCAGCGCGCACGTTGGATGTGTTGCGGTTTGTTTCAGCCTGCTGCGGGGCCAGGAAGTTGCAGGCGCAATGGGTAGGCCGATCGTGTCCGGTCGTTGAAGCGCCACTGTTCCTAAGGCGACCAGCGTTCGGCCTCGGTCCGTTGTGCCGGGTCAAGTTCCGCACCGACGCGGTTGAGCAGGGCGCGCGCCATCGCGGCCTGGTCCGCATCGGGGTTGCTGCGCAGGAATACGCTGAGCCAGCGATAGGCTTGCAGCGGATCGTTGGCAATGGCCGCAGGCAGCTGGCGCGGAACGCGGGATCCATCGATTTCACCGGGCCGGTCGATGGCGTAGGACAGGCCTAGCGCCAGCGCGGCCTGCGCATCGCCGCTCAGTGCGCGTGCATAGACCATGGCCGGTGCGCGGCGCGCCCAGTCGACGGCCTGCTGCGTGTCGCGGCTTTGGCTGGCCGTGAACGGCGGGTCGTTGATGAAACGCCAGAAGTCCTCGTCATTGCCCAGGCGAGCGGCGATTTCGCCGAGGGCGTAACGCACCTGTGGAGGTTCCGGCACATAGTCACGGCATTCATCGAGCAAGCTTTGCTGAGCGGCGGCCAGGGCGTTGCGACGCTGGGCCTCGTCCTGAATTGCGGCGGCGGCCACTACCTCCGGGGCCAGCGCCGGCAGGCGCGAACGGCCGCGCAGGGCTGCGCGCTGGAAGCCGGGTGTCGGCAGACGGGCACCGGCTTCCGGGGTCAGTCTTAGCATCGTGTAGCAGCGCGCATCACGCTGCAGCCATTCGCGTGCTGCGGCCGCATCGCCCTGCTCGGCGCGGCGGCGCAGGGCGTCAAGTTCGGCCGGCCCGCCGGGCCTGGCCGCTGGCAGCGTCAGCGGTGCCAGTGTTGCGGCGTGGGCCAGCAGGGGGTGTTCGGGGCGGGCCGGTGCGTTGCGCACACCGCGTACGGTGCGTGTCCCGGGGAGGCGGGAATCGGTGCCTGTCCCGGAATCGGTCGCTGGATCAGCCGTTGCGGCGGCGCCGGGTATCGTGAGTGGCGCTGCCGGCGGCAGGGCCGCCTGATAGCGCGTGAAGCCATAGCCGCAGGCTAGGCCGAGTGCCGCGGCGATCAGTGCGGACAGGCGGTGCATCAGTGATTTCCTGCGCGGCGCACGGTACGGCATCGCGAATGCTCCGGGGCCGACTCGGTCGCTGGTGTCTGGAAGCGTATGCGGGCACGCGCGGCATTGGCCCAGGCGTCGGCGCGGGCGATCTGTTCGGCGCTGAGCCGGGCTGCATGTCGGCGCAGCATCGCGGACCAGTGCGCCGCCTCATCCGCCGACAGCGTCTGCTGCGCGATGACCGCATAGGCGTAGGCCCAATAAGGATCATCGCCCAGGCGTTCACTCCAGGGGCGGGCATCGCGCGGCTGCCAGGCGGAATACATGGTTGACAGCACCGCGGCGGCCTCGGGCAGTCCGCCTTCAAAGGCCTGTTGCACCAGGGTGGGCGACTCGCGGTTCCAGCGCTCAGCCCAGGCTACCCATTGCGGTGACAGCAGGTCCCGATTCCAGTCGTTGGGTGCGATCGCATAGCAGAGCTTGGCTTCGAGATCACCGGCCAGTGCGGCCTGGCGTATCCATTCGGCACTGGCCACCAGGGTTTCCGGCGCTATCCCCTCACAGCGTTTTTCTGCGCTGACAGCCCGCTCGACAAAGCGTTCGGCGGCGTCGAGGCGGCGGTCAGCGAAGCTGCCGCCGCCGTCTTCACTTTCGTCGGCGGGCAGGACTGCAGCGCCGCTCTGGTGGCGGCCGCTGCGCAGGCCGCGGAGCAGCCGCTCGGCCCGGTCGAGCTGGCGCTCGCGCGTCGCACATTCGTGCAGATCGTCCGCAAGGCGGCGCGCTGCATGCGCGTCGCCGTCTTGCGCGCGCTGGGCGAGTTCGTCGTAGTAACTGGCGATCGGCTGCTCACGTGCCGGTAGTGGCAGGGTGCGCGTCGGCGCCGGCGGCGGCGCGGCCGGGTTGCTGTCCAGGTTGGCAGCCGTGTCCGGCCGGGCGTCAGCGACCGCGGCTGAACGCTGCATGCCCGCATTATCGTCGGCGTTCGAGGACGGCGGAGCAGCGGTCCAGCGCGCCAGCATATGCCCGGCGGCGAGCCCGCCCGCGAAGCAGGTGGCGAGTGCGACCGTCGAGCCAAGCCTCTTTGCTGTCATTGTCGCCAGGGTCCGTGCAGGCCAGCGGTTGATGATGCCAAGACCGGCGCTCGCAGACGAGACTCCGGCGCCTTGCCCGGGGCCTGGCCACCGCAGCAGCCTTAGCGTTCTATTCGCGCTCTATCGCGATGCGGATCTGCGGATCGAGCTGTGTGGCAAGCTGGGTCAAGGCGTTCCGCGCCAGCGCCGCGTGTTTGCCCTCCGGTGCAAGCCGCAGGTAGCGGGAGATCCAGCGATAGGCCTGAGCGGCATCGTTATCAACTGCACCGTACAGCAGCATGTACTGGTCGAGTCCGGCGGGTGTGCTGGGGGCATCCAGGGCGTAGGCCAGGCCCAGCACCAGTGCCGACTCCGCATCGCCGCGCCCGGCCCGCTCCTGCAGCATCGCGGGTACCTGCGTTGCCCACTCGCGCATGCGCGCAAACTGGGCGGTATCGCGAACCGAATTCATCATCACATCGGCAGCGAAGGGCGGCTCGGAAACAAACAGCCAGAATCCTTCCGGTGGACCGCTGCGTGCGGCGATCTGCGCCATCGCATAGCGCTCTGCATCGTCGGCTAGGCGATAGCCTTCGCAGAGCCCATGCAGACGCGCGGCGATCGAATCCGCCAGTGCGCGACGTTGGTTCAGGTCGCGGTGTGGGTCGGCAAGCTGTGCGTGCTCGTCGGCGCTGACCTGCGGGAATGGCGGCTGCTCCGGGGGCGCCGATTCCTCGTCGGTGAAGTAACCCGAAATTATGTCGATGGCGCTGTAGCGTGTGACGACGCTGCAGGTGTGATTGAGTGCGCGCCATTGCAGCGCAGCTGCACCGTCGCCGGCTTCGGCCCGCTGTCGCAGCGCGATCTGTTCCGCGTTGCCATCCGGTCTGGCCGTTGTCGCCGCCGTGACGGATGGTGCGCGCGCTTTGGGTAGATCGGGCGACTGGGGACTGGTGATGGCCTTGGTCGTCGCTGCGACAGCTGCCGTAGCTTCGGGTACTTCCTGAACGACTGTGTGCCTGGGCCAGCTGTGGCTGGGCAAGAAATAGCCGGCACTGAGGCCGCCTGCCGCGGCGAACAGGATGATCGCGATCTGCTTCATTTTCATTGGAGCGACGCCATGTAGGCGAGCTGGGCGCAGTTGCCGCGTGGACGCAGATCTACGGGGCGCGGCAGTGGCGGTATTGTCATGTGGCTGCGCCGTGTGTCCGCCCAGCGCTGTGCGCTGGTGCGCTGCTCGGGCGAAAGCGGCAAGGCCAGAGTTCGCGAATGACGGCTCCAGATCTCATGCCGCGCGCCCGTCAGGGCATTGGCGGCGACCAGTGCATAGGCGTAGGCCTGGTAGGGGTCGTGGCCGAAGCGACCACGCCAGTCGATAGCTGGATCGTCGGGGCGCATATACATCTTTGCGAGCGCCGCAGCGGCTTCGGGCATGCCGGCGTCAAAGGCGCGCTGCAGTAACTGCGGCGATTGCACAAACGCCAGTTCCGCATGCTGCTGCCAGCTCGGCGAGAGGATGTTCTCGTTCCAGTCATTCGGCGACAGCGCGTAGCAGAGCATGGCCGCCGGGTCGCCGTTCTGCGCTGCCAGGGCAATCCACTCCTGCGCGCTGGTCTTCAGCGCGTCGACGCCCGAGCAGTCCGGTTCCCCGCCGCCCGGCTGCGAACGCTTTGCAGCGGCGAGCTGCGCGGCGATGGCCTGGCGTTCCGCCTCCGTCCGGTGCGCGTCCTGCGCGTCAATGTTGATCAGCGGCCTGAAACCGTGCCGGCAATGCTGCAGATCGTCCGCCAGGCGTCGCGCGGCAGTGGCGTCGCCGGCACGGGCACGTGCGGCGAGTTCGTCGAAGACGGCTACGACGGGCATATCGGCAGCCGGCAGCGCCTGCGCGACCGGTGGCTTGCGTACCGGCTGCCGTGTCGATGCCGTCGTGAGCACGGCGCTGGAAGCGGCTTTCTTCGCCACGGGTTGCTCTGCCGCAGCGGCAGTTGCGCTGCCACTCTCCTGTGCTTGTGCGGATAGTGCGGGTGCATGGCGCGACAGCATCGCGCCTATGCCTGCGCTGGCTACAAATACGGCCGCAACAAGTGCGGCGAAAACACGATTCGACGGCATGCGCTTTCTTTCGACGCGCCTGGGCTGATTGCAGCCTAGTTGGGTGTCGCGGCCCGCATCAATGGGTCAGGCGTCAGGGCTTGTGTTGGTTGTGAATGCCCCAACGCTGCGGTTTCTGCACATTCGGGAGTTGGTCATGGATGTATTGCGCATCGCCGCGTTTTCCGATGGTGAGCAAGGTGGCAATCCTGCCGGAGTCTGGCTGGGCGACGCATTGCCCGATGCGGATACCATGCAACGCATTGCCGCCGCGGTCGGGTTCTCGGAAACCGCGTTCGCCGCACCTCGCGCCGACGGTTGGCGCGTGCGCTATTTCTCGCCACAGACCGAAATTCCCTTCTGCGGCCACGCGACGATAGCGCTGGGGGCAGCCCTGGCGCTGCGTCATGGCGATGGCGACTTCGCCTTGACCTTGAATCACGCACAGATCAGCGTGCGTGGGCAGCGTGAAGGCACTGCGGTTGCAGCGACCTTGCGCTCCCCGGCGACCCGCAGCGCCATTGCTGATGAAGCACTGCTCGTACGCGCCCTCGAACTCTTCGGGCTCACCCGTGCAGACCTCGATCCGCGCCTGCCGCCAGCCCAGATCCATGCTGGCGCCGATCATCTGCTGCTCGTGCTGCGCTCGCGGGAAAAGCTTGCGGCGATGCGCTATGACCTGGAGCAGGGATGCGCCCTCATGCGCGAGGCCGGCTGGATCACGATTGCATTGGTCTGGATCGAGACGCCCGCGCGGTTTCATGCACGCAATGCGTTCGCTTCGGGCGGTGTCTATGAAGATCCGGCGACGGGCGCTGCCGCAGCGGCGCTGGCCGGTTACCTGCGCGACACAAACTGGCCGCACGGAGGCGCGATCGACATTGTGCAGGGCGAAGACATGGGCATGCGCTCGCTGCTCCGGGCTGCTGCCACTGGCCCGGCCGGTGCGCCGGTCGAGGTGTCCGGCACGGCGCGGCTGATGGCCTGATGGAGTGCTGTTGTTGCGCTGCATCCGGTACAGTTCCACAACAGTGCAACGTTACTGTTGCAAGACCAGGGGCAGGGCATGATCAACGCTGTCGTCGATCTATCGCACCACAATGCGAGTGTGGATTTTGCGGCGCTCGCAGCTGCCGGCATTGCCGGCGTAATTCACAAGGCGACGCAGGGCACGAGCTACGTGGACCCGACCTATGCGACACGGCAGGCTCAGGCGCGCTCGGCGGGCCTGCGCTGGGGGGCGTATCACTTCGGCGACGGCACGGACGCTGCGACCCAGGCCACGCATTTTCTGGCGACGGCGAACGCGGCCCCCGGCGATCTGCTGGCACTCGATGTGGAACAGAACACGCAGGGCGCCTCGATGTCGCTCGCGCAGGCTGAAACGTTCGTACAGGCCGTGTTCCAGCGCACCGGGCGCTGGCCTGGCGTCTATGGCGGCAGCTACCTCAAGCAGCTGTTGGGTAGCTCGACCACCTCGCCACTGGGCCAGTGCTGGTTGTGGATCTCCCAGTACGCGAGTCAGCCGGTGATAGCGCCGCTATGGCCGCAGTGGACCCTGTGGCAGTACACCGACGGCAATGTCGGCCCGAACCCGCATACGGTAAGCGGGGTCGGCAACTGCGATCGGGACATGTACAACGGCGATCTCGCCGCGCTGCAGAGCTGGTGGTCGGCGGGGTGATGCGTATTTTTGGCTGAAGCAGTGCGCCGCCATGGTTTGGGCTGTTCTGCTCCCGGTTACCGGAAACGCCTGTGCAGCGCGCCGGTTAGCCCCGATGTGGGCCCCGTCGGCGCGTGGGAGTCCTGTAGCCATCTGGTGGCATAGTCACTGCTGGTTGCCTCGCCCTGTGGTCCATGCGCCGACTGTTCAACGTCCCCGGGTTGGGGGCTGTCAGCGCTCAGTTGCGGGTAGCTATTGACTTCCTTGTATCAATTTGGAAATGTGTGCGGCATGCTTGACATTCAAATGCGAATCATTATCATTTGATTTACCCCGGTATACGGAGCAAGCCATGTCGGTCGTGACCTCCCCCCTTGCGCTTCAGTCCAGCCACAACCCGCCCGTCAACCGGACTGCGGCGGCCCCCGCACAGCGCCGTGTCGATTCGCGCCTGTTGCTGCGTGATTCGCGTGAACTTGTCATAGAGCATCTGGGCCAGGAATACCGCTTGCGCCGTACGCGCAACGACAAGTTGATCCTGACCAAATAAGTTCTGAGATGCGGCGCCCGCGCCGCGAATACTCCGTCCCCGTCAGAGCAGCCAGCCCCGGACCGACCGCCATCCCGGTCCACCGCCAGCCAACTCCGCGATCTGCGCCGCGCTCCTGCGCGGCGCGACTTTCCTTGGAGGCTCGCATGTACAAGCTACCTTTCCGTGCCGCTGCCGGAGAGACGAGCAGGGCGGCGCGAAGTGAAGCAGAGCCCGTGCCGGCTTTTCCCCTGGTCCCATGGCGACAAGTGATCGCCATGCCGGTCACGACACCGCTGACCTGGCTCACGCGACGCGGACCGGCACTTGGGCCGGTGCTTTGGCTTTGGCGCGCGACCCCGGATTGCGCCGCCGATCTTGCTGCGGTTACCGGCTGGAATTGCGTTCAGCGTATCGAGCCCGGCGGAATCTGCGAGGCGTTGTGCTTCCATCGTGCCGATGGTCGCGAACTGGCGCGGCTGTATCTGTTGCCTGACAGCGATTACCTGGCATGGGAGCAGTTGCTGCAATGCGTGTCCTGCAACTCCTGTGCGAACACGAACGAGCCACCAATCAGTTTGCATCAACGTCTGCGCGAGGCGGCGCGCATCCGCGCGGGCAGGCCTTGGCAGGGCGCAGTAGTGCGTTTCTGTCATGGCATGGACAACGCGGAATCCTGGTTGCTTGCCGAGGCGGTGAGTGCCGTGTCCCTGCCCGGGAGGCGCCTTGCGCTTGAAATTTGCGCTGGACTCGATGCAACGCTGCAGGGCTGAGGCACACTGGGTTGCGGCTCGGCTTCGGCCGCAACCCGTGTAGCTGGCCTCAGAGGATTGTGAGCGCGGGTGTGGCAGGCACAACGGTCACGGGTGGCGTTGGTGGTGTCGGTGGCGCAGGTGGTGCCGGAGCTGCAGGTGGCGCTGGGGCGGCAGGCGGCGCTGGTGGTGCTGGTGGTGCTGGTGGTGCTGGTGGTGCTGGTGGTGCTGGTGGCGCTGGTGGCGCTGGGGGTGCCGGCGGCACCGGGAACATGCTCTTGTACTGCGGAACCCTGGTGTCGATCGTCAGCGTCTTTTTCTGGCGCAATACGCCGAGTTCGATCTGGCTGCCGGCCTCTGCATCGCGCAGGCGGCGCATGACATCGGCCGGTGAGTCTACCCGGGTTCCGCTGATGCTCTGCAGCACGTCGCCGCCCTTGAGCTCGGGCATATTGTCCGGATCGGCTGACAGCACAAGCACGCCGTGACTGGCACCGAAGTAGTTGCCCAGGTCCGGATTCAGCGACGCCAGATTCATTCCCCACCAGGGCATGGTGTTGATGCGCAGGTTGCGCAGCTGGTGCAGGGCTCCGCCGTTTTCCACATGTCTCTCAATGTGCACACGTGCACCTTCGAGGCTGCGTTCAACCATGCGTTCGATTTTCTCGGCGTCAATGTCGATATCGAAGTCGCTGCCGGTGTTGACCATGACTGCTGGCCAACTCAGGGCTTCGCGCCGCGCCGCAGTCGCTGTTACGTCGAGGTTCTTGCCGCCGCGCGACAGCGACAGCTTGACCGGCTGGTCGACTTTCAGCTGCTGCAGCAGTGTTTGCGGCTCGCTGCTACGTTTGCCCTCGATTTTCCTGCCATCGATGGCGAGCAGCAGGTCACCGCTGCGCACGCCGGCTTTGTCCGCCGGTCCGCCGGGTGTTACAGCGGCTATCTCCACACCGTTGTCGGCAGTACGCAAGACGACGCCCAGCATGGCCCTATCGCGGTCGCCTAGATAACTCCAGGCAAACCGCTGCGGCCCAGCTTCGCCGAGCCGCGCAGAAAGCTCGCCCATGCGCCGGCCGAGGTCGCGTATCTGTGTGCGCAGCTGCTCCAGCTCTTCGCGCGCGGCGGCTTCTTCGGCTGGTGTCGCGTAGACCTTTGCTCCACCCGATTTAGTGTCGACAACGACGACCTGAGTATCGGCCGGCGGCTTGGAGCTGGGGGCGGCAGCGTGTGCGGTGCCAACCAGCAGGGCAGCAATAAGGGGAAAAGGCGATTTCATGGCATACCTCACAAGTGAGTCCAGTTGTCGGGCGCCGCCGCGGTTCCGTTCGCGGCGATGCCGGTGCCAGCCAGGCTGTAAGTAGTGCGCACCGTGGCGAGATCGCGCAGCAGTTCCACGCGTTTGCGCCACAGGGCTTGCATGTCGTTGCCGGCGTCATCGCCGGCAGTCAGTTGCAGATCGACCAGGCCGATCATGTCTTCAAGTTCGGTGGCGGCCATAAGGCTGCGCCCGTCGAGCGGCGTCTCGTCGGCCTTGAGCAGGCGCAGCCATTCTTCGGTGCGGCTGGATTCGTTGCGCAACGCAGTGAGCTCGTCGGCTGCGGTGGTATCTGGCCCGGCCGATGAATGAGCTGAGCTGATGCCGGGCGCTGTTGTGGTCTGGCTGTTTTCGGTCTGGTTCGTGGGGAGGAGTACGGCGGCGCAGACGGCGAGCATCGCGCTGATGCCGTAGGCAAGCCATGTCCGGCGCAGACCGGTGCGTCGCGGTGTGCTGCGTGGTTGGGCAAAGCTATGCGCCGCGCGGCGCAGTGCCTTGTGTGGGGTGGCTTCGGCGGTGGTCGGCTCAGCGCCGTGGTCGCGGACCAGTCCCTGTGCGCGCAGGCTGGCTGCCAGCACCTGCCAGCCCTCGGCCGGTGGTGTTGCCGGCGGCAGTTGGCGCAAAGCACCTGCCAGCGGGTCCGGGTTCAAGTCGGTTGCGGTTGGGTGATGAGACATGACTTCAACTCCGTAGTGCCGTCCAGCAAGCCGCGCAGACGCGCGGTGCCGCGCGCCACCTGGGACTTGGAGAAGCTGACGCTCTTGCCCAGGGCATCGGCGATCTCCGCGTGGGAATAGCCTTCAACGTGATAGAGCCAGAGCACGCTGCGGGTCAGCGCCGGCAGCCGTCCCAGCGCCTGTTCCAGCGCGAGGCCGTCCGCGTGGACCCAGGGCGGTGCTGCTTCGGCTTCCAGGTGTTCGTAGTTCGCGTCGAACTCGATGCGGCGGTCCTTGCGCAGCCGCATCAATGCCTCATTCAGTGCGATCTGGCGCAGCCAGCCCCAGAACGGTGCGTCGCCGCGAAACTGGTCCAGCCGCTGGAACAGTTTCAGCATGGCATCGTGCAGGATCTCGCGCGCCGCCTCGGTGTCGTTCAGCAGCCGCAATGCCAGCGTATAGACCGGTCGCTCGAACAGGCGATAGATATGTTCAAAGGCGCGCAGTTCGCCACGCTGAGCGCGCTGCAGCAGGCTGTCTGGCACATCGATGGCGAAGTGTGATCGGTTCACGGTGGCTAGAGATGCGGCAGGCCGCGCAACGGTCGCAGTCTGCGCGAAAATTCTTGCGGTGGCCGGTCCCGGTATTCCTGTCCGGCCTGGCACGCGGCCGTTTTGCTCTCTGTCCGGCGCCCTGTCCGCGGACAGGTACACACCGCAGAATTTCTAATAAAATGGTTTAAAAACAACATGTAATGTGATGGCACGGTAGTTGCTCTCGTCAGCCCGGGACAGGTCGCATGCGGCGGCCTTGTCAGACTGACAGGAGCACGATCGATGATTCGCGACACCTCTGCCCAGGATCGAGTGATGAGCACTGCGGCAGCGCCGAAGAAGCCCTATGGCAAATATGCCGCGGTGGCTGCGGCGGTACTGCTGGCCGGGATCTGGATCGTGCCCGGCATGAGTCGCATGCTCGGCGCGGGTGCTTCCTACAGCGCCGAACGCCTGCGTTTCGCCGAGGTCAAGCGCGGCAATCTCACCCGCGACATCTCCGCGCAAGGGCGCGTCGTTGCCGCCGTCAGTCCCACCGTGTACGCGCCCAACGGCGGCATCGTCACGCTGGCAGTCAAGGCCGGCGATCAGGTGGAGAAAGATCAGGTATTGGCGGAGGTGGTCAGCCCGGAACTCGCCAACCGCCTGCAACAGGAGCAGGCCACGCTGCAGAGTGCGGAACTCAACGCTGAACGCACCGGTATCGATAATCGCAAGCAGCAGCTCACTACACAGAAAGCCCTGGATCAGGCCGAGATAGATCGCCAGACCGCCGCGCGCGAAGTCGAACGCACGCAGAAGGCGTTCCAGTTGGGCGCGCTACCGCAGCTTGATGTGTTGCGTGCGAAAGATTCACTGCAGAAGGCCGAGGTCACGCTTGTCCACGCGCAGAAAGATGTTGCGCTGGAGCGCGAGAGCCTGGACTTCGAGCTTCGCACCGCACGTCTGACGCGCGACCGCCAGCGCCTGCTTGTCGCCGATCTGCAACGCCAGGTCGACGAACTGAAACTGCGTTCGCCGGTCGCCGGACAGGTCGGCCAACTGCTGGTGCAGCAGAAGGCGAACGTCGCGGCCAATGCCGCCGTGCTGACGGTTGTCGATCTGAGCGCCATGGAGGTCGAAGTGCCGGTGCCGGAGACCTTTGCGCGCGAATTGGCGATGGGCATGCCGGCGCAGATTCAGAATGGCGGGCAGACCTTGACCGGCGAACTGTCGGCTGTCAGTCCCGAAGTTGTCGATGGCCAGGTGACCGCACGCGTACGTTTCACCGGCGAACAGCCAGCCGGCCTGCGCCAGAACCAGCGCCTGTCCACACGCATTCTCATTGATGAGCACCCGGGTGTGCTTATGGTCGAACGCGGCCCATTTGTCGATTCCGGCGCCGGCCGCGTGGCCTATGTGGTCGGCAACGACGGCATGGCGGAACGCCGCCAGATCCAGGTCGGTGCGACCAGCCTCAATGCCGTGGAGATCGTCTCAGGCGTCAAGGAGGGAGAGCGCCTGATCATTTCCAGTCTCGATGAATTCAAGGGCGCTGAACGCATTGCACTCGCGCGTTGACGCCAAGCCGGCGTGGCGGCCCTGATCCGGCCGACCGATGCCTTCCACAACCTGTTCCTCGCCGCTGCCACCGGGAGTACTCCATGCTGAAGATGAGCCACCTGTCCAAGGTCTATCGCACCCACCTGATCGAAACCCATGCCCTGCGCGATTTCTCCATACATGTGCGCGAAGGCGAGTTCGTCGCGGTCACCGGGCCCTCCGGTTCGGGCAAGACCACCTTTCTCAACATAGCCGGCCTGCTGGAGGAGTTCAGCAGTGGCGAGTTCTGGGTCGATGGAGTCGATGTGCGTGGCATGAACGACGATCAGCGCTCGCGCCTGCGTAACGAGAAAATCGGTTTCATTTTCCAGGGGTTCAATCTGATTCCCGATCTGAACCTGTTCGACAACGTGGACGTGCCGCTGCGCTATCGCGGCTTCAATGCAGCCGAACGCAAGCGCCGTATCGAGGAAACGCTGTCGCGCGTAGGTCTTGCCTCGCGCATGCGGCACTACCCGGCGGAGCTGTCCGGCGGCCAGCAGCAACGCGTTGCGATCGCGCGCGCGCTGGCCGGCTCGCCACGTCTGCTGCTGGCCGACGAACCGACCGGCAATCTTGATTCACTGATGGCCCGCGGCGTCATGGAGCTGCTCGAAGATATCAACCGTCAGGGCACGACCATCATCATGGTCACGCACGATCCGGAGCTGGCCGCGCGGGCGCAGCGCAATGTGCATGTGATCGATGGCCAGGTCACCGACTTTGACGCCGAGCCGCCGCTGCGCGTGCCGGCTCGCGACAACGACGCCGTCGCTGCGGCCTAAGGAGCGAGCATTATGTTTGCCTACTATTTGCAGCTAGGTTTGCACAGTCTCAGGCGTAATCCGTTGCTGACCGCGCTGATGGTGTTCGGCATCGCGCTGGGCATCGGCACCAGCATGACCAGCCTGAGCGTGTTTTACCTCATGGGCAGCGATCCGATTCCGTGGAAGAGCGACAAGCTGTTTGCGGTGCAGCTCGACAACTGGAGTGCGGAGCAACCCTACCGTACGCCGAACGAACCGCCGGACCAGATCACCTATCTTGAAGCGAAGGCTTTGATGGAAGCGGGCAAGGCCGATCTGCAGACCGCAATGTACAAGGTTGGCTGGCCAGTGCAGCCGGAAAACCCGGAAGTCAAGCCATTTGGTTCACTCGGTCGCGCGACGTACAAGGATTTTTTCGCGCTGTTCGAGCCGCCATTCAAATACGGCGCTGCGTGGGATGCAGCACAGGACGCAGAACACGCCCGGGTTGTCGTGCTGTCCAAGGAAATCAACGAGAAACTGTTCGGCGGTCAGGACAGTACTGGCAAGCATGTGCGTTTGAACGAGGTCGACTATCGCGTTGTCGGCGTGCTCGATAGCTGGAGGCCGCGGGTAAAGTACTACGACCTCACCAATGGCGCTTTCCAGGATCTGGACGAATTTTACATTCCGTTTACTGTCGCGATTGAGCTTGAGACCAGGCCCAGCGGCAACAATTCCTGCTGGAGCAATACCAAGCCCGGCTGGGACGGCTATCTTGCTTCCGATTGCGTCTGGATTCAGTTCTGGGCGCAATTGAACTCACCGGCGCGCGAGGCCGAGTACCTGGCCTTTCTCAATAATTATGTCAACGAGCAGAAAAAGCTGGGGCGTTTTCCGAGGCCGCTGAACAACCGCCTGTCCGACGTCAACGAGTGGATAAAGTCGCAGGGCGTGGTCTCGCGTGATGCGCAGATCCAGGTCGGCCTGTCGTTTGCATTCCTGGTCGTCTGCCTCGTTAACACCATAGGCTTGCTGCTCGCAAAGTTCATGCGCAAGTCCAGCGAGATCGGTCTGCGCCGCGCGCTGGGCGCGACCCGCCGCCAACTATTTACGCAGCACCTGATCGAAGCGGGCGTCATCGGTATCAGCGGTGGGCTGATAGGACTCGTATTGACCTGGTTGGGATTGATGGCGGTGCGTGGCCTCTATGCAGACCTGAACAATGTTGCGCGGCTGGATTGGGTCATGGTGCTGACGGCGGTCGCGCTGTCGATTTTCGCCGCGGTGCTGGCTGGGTTGTTCCCCACCTGGCGAGCTTGTCAGATCACGCCTGCGGTTCAGTTGAAGACACAATGACAGGTGTTTGGCAAATTGTATTTATTTTATAAGGTGGATTTATGGAATTAAGGCCAATTTTTTCCGCACTGATGCGTAGCAAGGTGGCCCTGGTGCTGATCGGTCTGCAGATCGCGCTGACCCTGGCCATTGTCTGCAATGCGCTGTTTATCATCTCGCAGCGTCTGCAACTGATGGGTCGTGACAGCGGCATCAATGAGGTTGATACGTTCACTATGGGCAGCATTGGTTTCGGCGCTGGGTTCAACGCGAAAACTACCGTCGAGGAAGATCTCGCGATGTTGCGTGGCTTGCCCGGCGTCGCGGCTGCAACGACGATCAATACCATGCCGCTGACCAATGGCGGCTGGTCCACAGGCATCAGTCTTGAGTCTGGACAGAAAGTTTCTACAGCCGAATCGGCCATGTACTTCGTTGATCAGCACGGTCTTGCCGCGCTGGGCATCAAGTTAACCGCGGGGCGCTTCTTCAACCCCGATGAAATCAGCTTCCGTGAGAATGGTGATACCAGCTGGCCGGCTATCGTCGTGATTACGCAGGCGCTGGCCAATAAACTGTTTCCGGGCGAGTCCGCGGTAGGCAAGCAGCTTTACCTCGACAGCGATGCGGCCCCGCAAACCGTAATCGGTGTCGCGGAACGTCTGCAGGCACCCTGGATTGGCTTCGGCTCGGAATATGGCCCTGAAGGCGAATTTTATTCGACTCTGGTGCCACAACGCCTCGCGACAGGCGGTTTCAGCCGTTATCTGGTGCGTGCCGAGCCAGGCCGACGCGATGAGATCATGAAGGCGGCCGAGGCGAAGATGACGGAAATCAACCATGGGCGCATCGTGCGCGAGCCCCGCTCAATGCAGCGTATCCGCGCCGAGGGGTATCAGGAGCACCGTGCCATGACCATTATCCTGACTGGAGTCATCGTGGCGCTGTTGGCTGTGACGGCGCTGGGCATAGTGGGCATGGCGAGTTTCTGGGTCACCCAGCGCACCAAGCAGATCGGTACACGCCGGGCGCTGGGCGCGACTCGTGCGTCGATACAGCGCTATTTCATGACGGAGAACTTCCTGATTACCGCGCTCGGTCTCCTGCTTGGCATCCTGCTGACTTATCTGCTGAACTACTGGCTGATGACGAACTACGAGGCGCAGCGCCTGCCGCTGGCCTATCTTGCCAGCGGTATCGCCGTGCTGCTGCTGCTGGGGCAGGTCGCGGTGTTCGGCCCGGCGACGCGTGCCTCGCGCGTGCCACCGGCGGTGGCAACGCGCAGCGTCTGATCAGGTCAGGCAAGAAGGCGGGCGGCAACCAGATCTGGCTGTGAGGCAGCATGGTCTGGTTCCTGCCCGCCTTGCCTGGATACAGCAGGCTTGCCGCGCTACTCTTGCGCCGCCTAGCCCGCAACCCTGTGGCGCCGGGCTGCATCCAAGCAGCCCATGCGCAGCCCGAAATCCTCTTTCCAGTCTGAGTCCATGCGCACCGTCCTGGTCATCGACGACAACCCCGCCGTGACCACGGCGCTGGCTGTCCTGTTATCACTGAACGAAATCCGTAGCGTGTCGGCGGCAACGCCGGGCGAAGGCCTGGCGCTGCTGGAGCGCGAGGCCATCGATCTCGTTATTGCCGACATGAACTTTCACCTCGACACCACGTCGGGTGAGGAAGGTATCGCCCTGTTCCGCGCGATCCGGGCGCGGTACCCGGATCTGCCGGTAATCCTTCTGACCGGCTGGACGCGGCTGGAGACTGCGGTCGAATTGGTCAAGGCCGGTGCGGCCGATTATCTGGCCAAGCCCTGGGACGATCAGAAACTGCTCGCGACCGTCGAGAATCTGCTGGAGCTGGCCGAATCCACGCGCGAAGTCACACGTCTCAAGCGCGCGCGCAGCAAGAGCCAGGAAGCGCTGCGTACACGCTTTGATCTGCGCCAGATCGTTTTCTCCGACTCGGCAACCGAACGCGTGATCGAGCTGGCCTGCCAGGTCGCGCGCGCTGATCTGCCTGTGCTTATCACCGGGCCGAATGGTGCAGGCAAGGAACGTATCGCCGAAATCGTGCACGCCAACTCTGCGGTCAGGTCTGGCCCCTTTGTTGCCGTCAATTGCGGTGCGCTGCCCCACGATCTGATCGAAGCCGAACTGTTCGGTGCCGATGCCGGCGCCTATACCGGCGCGAACAAGGCGCGTGAAGGCCGCTTTGAGCTGGCCGACGGCGGCACACTGTTTCTCGATGAGATCGGCAACCTGCCGCTGTCCGGGCAGATCAAGCTGCTGCGCGTACTCGAAACCGGGCAGTTCGAGCGGCTGGGCTCGGGCAGGACGCGCTCGGTCAAGGTACGCGTACTCAGTGCGACGAACGCGGATTTGCCGGCCATGATCCGCGATGGCCGTTTTCGGGAAGACCTTTACTACCGCCTCAACGTGATTGAGCTTGCCTTGCCGCCGCTGCGTGATCGCCCCGACGATATCCTGCCGCTGGCGCTGCACTTTCTCGGCGAGGACGCGCGCCTTACCGATGAGAGCCGAGCCGCATTGCTGGTGCATGGCTGGCCTGGCAATGTGCGCGAACTCAAGAATGCGATCCAGCGTGCCCGTGTACTGTGCCGGGACGGCGTGGTGCATCCGGCCGACCTGGGCCTGGCGGTGGTACGTGCACCGGCACGCCACACCGACGAACCGGATCGTGCTGCCATCGAGGCGGCTCTGGCCCGGGCTCGTGGTGTCATCAGCCAGGCTGCCGCCGAACTGGGCCTCTCGCGTCAGGCGCTGTATCGCCGGCTGGAGAAACTGGGTATCAGTGTCCCGGCCTGAGGGCTCGCGGCGCGTGGGGACGTCAATGCGCTTTTTTTCCCTGCAGGGCAAGCTCGCCGTGGCACTGGGCGCGGTCGCATTTGTTGCTGCTGCGCTGGCGCTGGCGCTGCAGCGCTGGATCGATGCGCCGCTGCTAAGTCTGCTGCTGGTCGTACTGCTGCTCGCACTTGCCGTACCGATGCTGGCGCATGCGCTGACTGCGCGGACGTCGGCACTGTTCCGCGCGCTGGCCGGCAGCGTGACGAGCTTCCGCGACGGCGACTTCAGCTTTTCCATCGCGATCGACCAGCGCGACGAACTTGCCGAGCTCGTACAGGCGCACAACGAACTTGGCCGCGTGCTGCGGGAAGAGCGCCAGAGCCTGTTCCAGCGCGAGCTGCTGCTGGACACGGTGGTGCAGAACACGCCGACGGCCATTGTGCTGACAGAACCGAATGGTCACGTCGTCTATGCCAACGTGGCCGCGCGCCAGCTACTCAATGGCGGGCGCCCGCTGCAGGGGCTGCAGTTTGCGACCGTGGTCGCGGAATCGCCACCGGCCTTTGCCCAGGCCGTGACCGATGGTGGCGACGCGCTGTTTACCGTTGCGCTGGAGGGCGAGGAGGAAACATTTCACTTTTCCGAGCGGAGTTTCAAGCTGCAGGGCCGCCTGCACCGCCTCTACCTGATCAAGCGCATGACGCGGGAACTTGGCCGGCAGGAAGTCGCGACCTGGAAAAAGGTCATACGCGTCATCAGTCATGAATTGAACAATTCGCTGGCGCCCATCTCCTCCCTGGCCCATTCCGGCCGCGTGCTGTCGGCCAAGGGCGACGGCACCCGGCTAGGCGCCGTGTTTGACACGATAGAAGACCGTGCGCGGCATCTGCATGGTTTTATCCATGGTTACGCCGAGTTCGCCAAGCTGCCCAATCCCCGTATTGCCGAAGTGCCCTGGCGCAGCCTGCTCGACGCGATTGCCGATCAGTTCCCAGGCATTACCGTTGCTCCGGCACCGGAGCAACCGAGCTGGTTCGATCGGGCGCAGATCGAACAAGTACTGATTAATCTGGTAAAGAACGCGCATGAAGCGGGCAGTGCGGCAGAAGCGATTACATTGACCGCGATCCAGCGTGGCAACGAGACGCGCATCGAGGTCGCCGACCGCGGCTGCGGCATGAGCGAAGCGGTGCTGGCCAATGCATTGCTGCCGTTTTATTCGACCAAGCGCTCGGGGTCGGGGCTAGGCCTGGCGCTCGCGCGCGAGATTGCCGAAGCCCACGGCGGCCGTATCGCACTTGTCAACCGCGATGGCGGCGGTCTGAGTGTGACCCTGGTACTGCCGCGCTGAGGCTCGCCGGCGCTCCGGCACGAGTCCGCTCTGGGCCCAAACTGCTGGCGCCCGTTACGCCAACCCCCATCGACCCCGGCGCCAGTTGCTATGATCCGGCCGACGGAGGAAGTCGCTTGCCATGCCCCAGACGCCGGTAAAGATTCCTGGATATGAATTCCTGCGCCAGCTTGGCTCGGGAGGCATGTCCACGGTCTGGCTGGCGGTGCAGGAGTCGCTGCAGCGCAAGATCGCGATCAAGCTGATGAAGCGCGCGCACGACAGCTCGTCGGACGATGCGCGCCAGTTCGAGAAGCGTTTCCTGCTCGAAGGCCGCACCATGGCGAAGTTGCCGCATCGCAATATCGTTGCGGTCTACGACATCGTTTCTACCGATGACGTCGCCTATATCGCGATGGAATACCTGGAGGGCGGCACGCTGTCGGAGCGTATGCAGGCCGGCCTCTCGCTGGCCGATGCCATCAGCGTTGTCGTGCAGATCGCCGGTGCGCTCGATTTTGCCCACAGCCAGGGCATAGTGCATCGCGACCTCAAGCCCGCGAACATCATGTTTCGCGATGCGACTACGCCGGTCCTGACCGATTTCGGCATCGCGCGGCAGCAGGATCAGGCGGCGACGCGGCTGACCCAGACCGGGATGCTCGTCGGCACGCCGAACTACATGAGCCCGGAACAGATCAGCGGCAGCGACATCGACGGCCGCTCCGATCTCTATAGCCTCGGCGTCATGTTCTATGAGCTGTTGTCAGGCAGCACGCCGTTCAACGGCGACACGCCGATTGCAGTGATGATGGCGCATCTGACCCAGCCGCCACCGCCGCTTGATGCAGAATTCGCCCACTTCCAGCCTGTGCTGGACAAGATGCTCGCGAAGAACCGCGACGAGCGGTATGCCACCTTGCATGAGTTCGTCGTTGCGCTGAAACAGCGTGTGGTCGCTAGCGATACCCTGCTGATGCGCCTGCAGCTGACGCCGGGCATGACCTCGTCGGAGCAACTGCGCCAGCTCGGCTTTACAGCCAGCGATCCCGCCGGCAGCGGCCTGCGCAGTGCGGCCAGCTTGCAGCAGTCCACGCCGCTGCCGCGCCCACAGGACGTGGCAGCACGCAAGACTGGCGGAGCTTCGTCACCGGCTCGTCCGGCGCCAGCACCGCCCACGCCGACGGCAAGGCGTGCCGCCGCACCGACAGCGCTGCCGCCGTCGCGCCCACCGCCTCCGCGTCCATTGCTCTGGCCATGGCTGGCCGCCGCTGGCGTGCTGTTGCTGGGGCTTATCGGCGTCGGCATCTGGAGCTGGCAGGCCGGCTCGGGCCTGTCGGCCGAGGAGCGAGCACTGGTTGGCTACTGGATCAAGGACGCCGAGCGCATGGCGGGGGAAAGCAAGTTCGTTTCACCGCCTGGCGATAACGCTTACGAGGTTCTGCAGAAAGTCCTGCAGAAGGATACGGAGAACGAAGCGGCTCAGGCGCTGCTGGAACGCATCGCACAGGCGCTGCGTGCGGAGGCCGAAGCCGCCCTGACCAAGGGCGACTATGCGCTGGCCCGCGATCGTGCCGATCAGGCGCTGTTCGTGCGCAAGGACGACGCTGATCTTTCCGCGCTGAAGCAGCGTATCGATGCGGCGGTGGCGAGCGAAGAGCGCAGGAAACAGATCGAACAACTGTTGGCCGGATCGGCTGCGGCCGACAAGGCCGGCAAGCCCTTCGGTCCGGACGGCAGTTATGCGCTGCTGGTAAAGGCGCGCGACCTCGCGCCCGACGACGCGGCAGTCAAGCAGCGCGTTGATGCGTTTATCGCAGCGCAACTCGCGCCCGCACGCGAGGCGTTGGCCGGGGGCAACAGCGAGAGGGCCAATCTGCTGCTGATCGGATTGCGTCCGGAACTCGGCAACGAGGCCGCGTTTCTGGCGTTGACCAACGAAGCGACCCAGGCGCAGCGTGCGGCCGGCCTTGAAAAGCAGCTCGCGGCCCTGCTCGAACGTGGCGAAGGCGAATTGCGCGCCGGCCGTCTTGCCGAGCCTAGCGCTGCCAACGCGCTGGCCACATTGGGGCAACTGCGCGAGATCGCGGCGCAGGACAAGCGTGTGCTCGCCTTTGCCGGACAGCTTGCCGCTGCGCTGGTCGCCGAAGCGCGCCAGTCTGTGGCCAGTGCGCCGCAGCGTGCATTGGAACGCGCCGAGCTTGCCTTGCGCGCCGACCCTTCGCGTGCCGACGCGACGACATTGAAGAGCGAGATCGAACAGCGCCTGGGTCAGCGTCTGGCCGATATCGGACGAGCGCTGTCCCAGGCCAAACAGGCGATAGCCGAGCAGCGTTACCTCGCTCCGGTCGGCAACAATGCGCGGGAAGCGCTGGAGAAGGTGCTTAAGCTCGACACCGAAAATGCCGAAGCGCGGCAATTGCTGGTCGAGTTGCCACGCCGCGTGGCCGAGGGTGTGGATGTGCGCCTGACTGCCAAGGACACCGGTGCAGCGCTTGAACTTGCGCGTAGTGGAGCGACGGCGTTCCCGGCGGATGCTGCGCTCAAGGCTTTGCTCGCCCGGCTGGAAGCGCAGGCGCAGACCGAGCAGCGTGAGGCGGAAGCCAAAGCCTCGCGCGAGCGTATTGCGAATGCGATCGGTGCTACGCCGGTGCGCGTTGATTCGTTGGCCAGCGCCGCCGCAGCGTTGAATGCGTTGCTCGCGGCGGATCCGCGCGATGCCGAAGCTTTGGCCTTGCGCACGCGCCTGGCAGAAACCACAGCAGCCGCGCAGCGTGCGGCTGTCAGTCTCGTCGAATTCGATGCGCTGGCGGGTTTTGTCCGCAGCAATGAAAAGCTGTTGGCGGGCGAGCCGGCGGCGATGGCTTTGCTGCGGGACGCGCCAGCCTTGCGCCAGAAACTCGAACAGATGGAGCAGGAACGTCTGGCAGCGCTGCAAGGCGAACTGATGCTCAATGCGCAGCCCTGGGCCCAGGTCGAATCCATCGTTGATGGCAACCGCAAGGCGGTGAGCCTGCCAGGTGAGGCCAGCACCCCGTTCGCACTGAAACTTCCGGCGGGCAACTACGTCATCACCTTCCGTCATCCGCAGGCGAGCAAGCCGGTTACGGTCATCGCCAAAGTCGAAGCGCAGCGCCGTGCCGTGGCCAACGCGGCATTCCCCACCATCTCGGCAGAGGACTATTTCTCGCGTGCGGGCTGGTAAAGGAATCTGCGCCCTGATCGTGGCGCTCATCGTGGCGTCGCCGACGGCGGCCGACTACAAGGACAGTTACAGTCGCGGGCTGGAAGCGGCGAAGGATGGCGACTGGGCGACAGTGCGCGCACGTATGCAGGAAGCGATGGCGGACAATCCCGCCGCCGCGCCGCGTGTGCGCCTCTACGGTCAGCGTTGGGAGCCGTATGTGCCGCAGTATTATCTCGGCCTCGCCGCGTTCAAGCAGGGTGACTGTGCCACCGCGCTGGCGCAGTGGCGTTCATCGGCGAATGCCGCGGTCATAGGCAGCGTGCCAGGCCTCAAGGCCGATCAGGACCGTGACAGTGCGAGCTGTGATACGCGGCTTGCTCAGCAGACCAGGCCCGAACCTGTGAAGCCTGACCCCAGGGGCAGCACGACGCCTGTTGCGCCGGACGGTGACCGCGATACCCCCAAACCGCCGCCCAAGCCCGAGCCGACAAAACCCGAGCCGCGGCCTGAACCGGTCAGGCCGGAGCCGGCAAAGCCGCCGCCGAAACCGGCAGAAACGCCGATCGCACAACGTGTGCCAGCGCCGTTGCTGGACGCGTTTCGCAATTACCTGAGTGGTCGCTACGCCGATGTGGTGCGTATCAACCCGGACAGCTATACCGATGCGCGCGCACGCGCCCAGGCCTATCTGATTCGTGCGGCCGCGCGGCAAATCCAGGCCGAGCTCGACAATTCGCCCGCGGGGCTCGATGCCGCACGTGCCGACATCCGCGCAGTGCGTGCGGCGAGTCCGAATCTGGTGCCGGACCCGGCGCTGTTCTCGCCGCGCTTCCGCAGTCTTTATAACGCGACGCGCTGACAGGCGAGCGTCCGTACGGCATTGGCGTCGTCGCGCTCTGTAGGCTAGGCAACGATCGCGCGTAGCCGTACCTGTTCGTGTATGGCTGTCAGCGACGTTGCATTGCGGCGCACCGGCGACTGCGCTAGCGTGGCGCGGCCGGACAACGGTGTGGATCTGGCGATGGGAGGCACTATGCGTGGGTTGATTCTGGCCGTGATGGCTATTGCAGGTATATGGTCCGGCGGCCTGACCTATGCGGGAACACCGCCGACAACGTTTACGGACCGTCTTGAGGGCGATGCGCCGGGAACGGTGCAGGTAGGCACTAGTATCGCCTTGGGGTGGGCCGCAATTTCACCCGCCTGCAGCTATGACGGCAGCACCTTTCCTGCCGGGGTCCGCTTCGACAACTGGCCGGTCAATGCCGGCGGCCCCACGACCGCTCCGGTCTGCAACAACACGGCGAGTTGTTCGGCGCCGCACCCGACGACGCTGTTCCTGTCCGTGCCCGGCAGCTATCGGTTCGTTGTCACTTGCCTCAGCTTCGGCGGACCGCAAGCCACGTCCAGCATCGACGTCATCGCGGTCCAAGCCCCAACTTCCGAACGTGTTGCGCTGAACTTGTCGGCCAGCACGCCGGGTCCGGTGCGACCTGGGGCTTCGTTCGACTACACGTTGTCGCTGAACAACAACGGCGGTTTTCGCCTGAGCGCACCGACGACGACCCTGGCCTTGCCGGGTGAAGTCGGTTTCGTCAGCAGCACTTGTGCAACCGCGAGCAGCGGCAACGTGGTCTGGAGCCTGCCTAATGGCCTGGCTGCGGGTGACAATGCACGTTGCAAGGTTTCTGTGCGCCTTAACAGTATTCCGGCCGGCGACGTGATTTCCGCGTCGGCAAGTACGAGTTTTTCCATACTGTCGTCATCGTTTTCCTTGCGCGCAACCGAACAGATCAGCACGCTGCGGCGTTCACGTCCATTGAGCCTCAGGCGCGACGGCGCGCCGACCACATTGGATTCCGTATCGCCGGTGATTAGCGGGGACGGCAGCTTAGTTCTGTTCTCGACACGCCAGCGCGGGTTGACGGCCGATGACAGCAACACCGGCGGTGCCGATATCGTGCTGAAGAACCGCCGTGACGGATCCGCGCGTGTCGTCAGTGTGCGCACCAGTGACGGCGTCGCGCTACGCGGTAGCAGTACGTCGCCGACCATCTCGGCGAATGGCCGCGCCCTCGCCTTTGTCTATGAACCACTTGCGCCGACCGGATTGAAGGCAGGCGAATCTGGCCAGCTTTGCAGCGCCCCGCCTAACGGTTTGTTCCGCCCGACCTGCACGACTACGGCTCCTAATGGCCAACCTCTCTCGGGCCCAGCGGAAGGGCCGAGCATGTCCGCTGACGGCAAGCTAATGGCTTTCTGTTCATCGGCGAGTAACTGGGTAAACGGTGATGGCAACGGTGCAAAAGACGTATTCGTCATGGACATGACCAGCAGCGCGGTTACTTTGGTCTCGACCAATGCTGCGGGAGTCCAGGGCAATGGCGACAGCTGTGATGCGATGATTTCCGGCAATGCCAAATACGTCGTGTTCCGCACGCGCGCGACTAACCTCGGCGGTACCTCGAACTGGCAGGTCGTACGCAAGAATCTCGAGTCGGGGCAGATCGAACGCCTTAGCCAGGACAGCGCAGGAGCCGCGGCGAACGCCGATGCGGGCCGTCCTTCCGTCTCCTACAACGGTCAGCGCGTTGCCTTCGCGTCGCGTGCCAACAACCTCGTTGCCGGTCTGCTGGGGGGCAACAATAAGGTGTACATCTACTACACCCCCGGAGGAGCTGCGATCGGGCTCGACGGTGGCGTGACCAAGGAGATCGGCAACGGCCTGTTCGGGGTGCGCAATACCGTCGGCAACACGCCGAACGGCGATTCCGATGATCCGGTGATTTCCTGCAACGGCGGTTCCGTGGCGTTCGGATCCAGCGCCAGCGATCTGATCTCCGGTGATGTCGGTGGCACCAAGGACGTGTTCGTCGTCGATGCGCAAACCGGATCAGCCCGCCGTGCGCAGGCGACCGGCAGCGGCGAACCGAACGGACCGTCAACCAGCCCGGCGATGAACTGCGAGGGCACGGCCCTCGTATTCCAGTCCAGTGCAAACAATGTGGACCCGGGTGATCCAAACCCGAATACGGATGTTTATGTTCAGGAAGATCCGCAGGGCGCCGACGGCGGCACACCAGGCACGCTTGGCGGAGCCGTCAGCGGCAACTGGTTCAATCCGGGGCAGAGTGGTCACGGCTATCTGGTCGAAGCCTTGCCCGATGGCCGCTATTACCTGACCTGGTATCTTTATGTCGACGGGCAGCCGCTGTTCCTGCAGGGCGTGGGTCCGGCGCAAGGCAACGTTGTTGATGTGCCCGTATACAGCACGCGTTCGACCGGATTCCCCGTAGGGACCAGTGGTGTCACCAACTCAAGCTGGGGACGCCTCAAGATGACGTTCAACAACAACGACACGGCGTCTGTGGAGTGGACCCCGACCGCGTTCGGGTTCTCAGCCGGAACCATGACCTTGCGCCGCCTGACGGTGCCGGCGTTGGCCCAGTCCGATCCACCGGGCGCTGTTATCAAGGCCTGCTATAGCGGCATCTGGTTTGAGCCGGCTCGCTCGGGCTACGGCTTCAATCTCGAGGTTATCGAGCAGGGTGAGGGCAACCGGGCTGTAGTGGCGTACTGGTACACCTACCGGCCTGACGGCAGTCCGCTCTGGCTTAGCGGCGTGGGGCGCCCGGCGGGCGGCCAGGTGCGTGTCGACCTCTATCAGGGGGGTGGAAGTGGTGCGCAGTTCCCCTTCAACTTCGTCTCCGATTCGGTGACGCAGACATTATGGGGCAGTGCGACCTTGCGCTTTACCTCGAACAATACGCTGGAAGTTGCCTATACACCGGCCTTGAGCGGCTATGCCGCCGGCAGCGCGAATCTCGTGCGGTTGACCGAGCTGTCCGGACGCGCCTGCGTGAACTGAGCCCTGCAGCCGTGGAATGCCGTCAACGGTGTTTCGTGGCTGCCGTGGCAACAAAAAACGGCGCTCATGGCGCCGTTTTTTGTTGCGCTAGGGCAGTTGCTCAGAAGCGATAAACGCCTGAAACCGAATACGTATCGAGACCATCGGAGAGGTCGGCGGCAAAGTCGAGCTGGAAGCTCTTGAACGCCCAGCCGCCGCCAAAACTGTAATGATTCTCCGAGCCGCGGCCGCCGGCGAACAACGTTGCGAGCACCGCTTGTGTGGCATCGGCCGGGGTGCCGCTAAAGCTGACCGAGTGGCGCGGGTCGTGCCACATGCCAGCACGCAGGCTGAACGGGGCGGACATGTTGGCAAATGTATACTCTGCGCCAAGATGAACTTCGGTGCCGTCTTCAAGGTTAAGGCGGTTCGCCGCTTGCTGTATGTTAAACAACGTGTTGATGTCGTCAGTCAGCTGCGAATACATGACCCGGTCAAGGTCGAAGTTCACGACGAGGGCATCGGTGGGGCGCCACGACAGGCCGATGCCGAAAATGTCCGGAATATCAAAGCGCACATTGCGCAGCGAGGCGACGGTCTGCGGCTGCGGCAGCGGATTGCCCTCGACGTCGCTGTACAGCACGTTGACTGCGCTGTAGTCGAAACGCGGCGCCCTGCGGTAGGTCGCGCCGAGGCTCAGCGCATCGCTGAGTTTGAAGCGCGCACCGATATTGAAGCCAAAGGCATTGTCGTCGCCGTTCTGAAACTGGCGCGACGCGACCTTGATGTCGTTCGGATCAATGTCGTCGACGCGCACGGTCGCCGTGTCAAAGCGGAAATCGTAGCGAGCCAGGCCGAAACCCAGCGAAACGCCGTCGCCAGCCTTGAATGCCGCAGCCGCGCCGAGGCTGACGATCTTGAGGTCGGCGATCGAGCGGAACGGGAACAGACGGAAATCACCGACATCCGCGCCGCTCAGGGTTGCGAAATCCGTATCGAAGCGAGCCAGCTCGTGGCGGTAGAACGCGAACGCCCAGCGATCGCGTGGAATCACGACCGATAGATAGGAAGGGTTGGTGTTCGAGCTGTCGGCCTCGCTGATATTCAGGCCGTTGGCACTAAACGGGCTGATTGCAGCGCTGCCGCCGTCGATATAGGGCGTGCTGTAGGCCGTGTGACGGGCTTCGAGCGAAACTTCGGTCTGAACAAGCTGGGTCAGGCCAGCGGGATTGGTATAGGCGGCGGTGGCATCGTCGGCAAGCCCGAGAAACGCGCCAGCCATACCAAGACTGCGGGCACCTGGGCTGGAGAAACTGAACGGAATACTCGCGTTCGTTTCCGAATCGGTGATCGCGAAAGCGCTGCTGGCGCAACTGAGCAGGGCGCTACTGACGGCAAGACAAAGAACACGCTTCATGGATGACGTCTCCCTAAGAAAGGTCTGAACAAGCGTCTGCGGCGCGCTCCTATGCTTGCCGCTTACTTCCACAACCTGGCCAAACGCTCGCCTCGTGAGCACTGGCAGTCCCCCGGCTCCGAAAGCTCCAAGAGTCAGGACCAACCCCCGATTTGACCAGCGATTCCTCACCTCGGCCGCGAAAGCCGCTATTGCGCTGCGTGGCTATCGGCGACGGCACATGCGACCAATGTTAACACCGAGTTATGGCCACAGTACGCAACGCGCGCGGACGGGTAGGGCCGCCTATACTTGCCGGCGTCACAAGGCGGCAAAAAAGGGGAAAACACGTCATGGGCAACACGTCGGTGGCTGTGGTGCTGCTGGTCGTAGCAGTCATTTTCCTGTTCAAGACCATGCGCACGGTGCCGCAGGGCTTCGAGTGGACGGTCGAGCAGTTTGGCAAGTACACGCGCACGCTGTCGCCGGGCTTTCATATCTTGATTCCGGTCGTGCAGGCTGTCGGCCGCAAGATAAACATGATGGAACAGGTGCTCGAGATTCCGTCACAGGACGTCATTACCAAGGACAATGCCGTGGTTCGCGTTGATGGTGTCGTGTTCTTTCAGGTGCTCGACGCCGCCAAGGCAGCATACGAAGTGTCCAATCTTGAGCAGGCGACTATCGCTCTGGTCATGACGAATATCCGCACAGCCATCGGCTCCATGGATCTCGACGAATCGCTTTCCAAGCGCGATGAGATCAACGCCAAGCTGCTGCGGGTGGTTGACGATGCCACCCATCCCTGGGGGATCAAGGTCAATCGCATCGAACTCAAGGACATACAGCCTCCGCGTGATCTGGTCGAGTCGATGGCACGGCAAATGAAGGCCGAGCGTGACAAGCGTGCTGCAGTGCTTGAAGCCGAAGGCGCCCGGCAGTCGGAAGTACTGCGGGCAGAAGGCGAGAAGCAGGCGGCGATACTTGAGGCCGAAGGGCGGCGTGAAGCCGCCTACCGGGAGGCTGAGGCGCGCGAGCGTTTGGCCGAAGCCGAAGCGAAGGCGACGCTGATGGTCTCCGACGCGATCGCAAAGGGCGATGTCAACGCCTTGAATTATTTCATCGCGACCAAGTATGTCGAGGCATTCAAGTCGGTTGCGACGTCGCCCAACCAGAAGATATTCATGATGCCGGTCGAAGCGACCGGCATATTGAGCTCATTGGCCGGCATCGCCGAACTCGCACGCAGCGCTGGCACTGCTTCGGCCGGCGCTGATGCCAAGCGCCCGCCGAACAAGCCGCAGACTTGAGCCGGAGCGCACATGGACCTTGTCTATCTGTGGTGGATTGGCGCGTTGGTGCTGATTACGGCCGAAATCGTGTTGCCAGGATTCTTCCTGCTGTGGATTGGACTTGCCGCGGCCGGCGTCGGCAGTTTGCTGCTGGTTGTTCCGGGGATGAATCTGCTGACCCAGGTCGTGATCTTCGTTGTACTCGCGTTCGCGGCGTGTTTCGGTTACTGGCGTCTTGCGCGGCGCTCGCTGAGCGCGCAGCCGCTGCCGACCCTGAACCGGCGCGCCGAACAACTCATAGGGCAGCGCTATGTGCTCGACACCGCGATCGAGAACGGCCGTGGCAAGGCGCGTGTGGGCGATTCGCTATGGCTGGTCGAAGGTCCTGACTTGCCGGCCGGCAGTCGTGTGGCGGTGACGAGCGTTGATGGTGCGGTGCTACGCGTGGCGCCGGTTGATCCGGAATGACCCAGTGCACGGGCCGGCGCGGTCATGCACGACCTCGCCGCGTCCAAGCAAGCAGAATCCGGCGGCTGGTGCGTAGCTAATGCGCTTGGATTGCCTGATAGGGGTCGTGATAATGCGCGACTCCCCAGGACGGACTTACCTATGAGCCAGCAAACCGTACTCAACGCCACTCACCGTGCGCTCGGCGCCAAGATGGTCGACTTTGGCGGCTGGGACATGCCCATCAGCTACGGCTCGCAGATCGAAGAGCACCACGCCGTACGCCGTGACGCGGGTATGTTCGATGTGTCACACATGACCGTCGTCGATTTGCGCGGCCCCAGCACACGCGACTTCCTGCGCCGCCTTGTTGCCAACAGTGTCGACAAGCTGAAGACGCCCGGTAAGGCGCTCTACACGTGCATGCTTAACGCCGATGGCGGGGTCATCGACGACCTCATTATCTACTTCCAGGGAGAAGGTGAGTTCCGCCTTGTCGTGAATGCGGCGACGCGCGACAAGGATCTCGCGTGGATAGGCGAGCAGGCCAAACCCTTTGAAGTAAACGTTTTGGAGCGCCCCGATCTGGCGATGATTGCCGTGCAGGGGCCGAACGCACGCGCCAAGGTGCAGAGTGTGCTGTCCGCAGAGACCGCGGCGAAAGCCGCCAAGATCGGCAAGTTCGTCGCCTGTGAAGGCGATGGCCTGTTCATCGCCCGCACCGGGTACACCGGTGAAGACGGCTATGAAGTCATCGTGCCGCAGGAGCAGGCGGTTGCACTGTGGAATCGTCTGCACGCCGCCGGCGTCGTACCTGCCGGTCTGGGCGCGCGCGATACGCTTCGGCTCGAAGCCGGCATGAACCTCTACGGCCAGGACATGGACGAAAGCGTGTCGCCGTATGAGGCTGCTCTGGCCTGGACCGTGGCGCTCGATGAAGGTCGCGAATTCACCGGGCGCGCCGCACTTGAGCGGCAAAATGCGGCTGGAGCGCCACGGGTGATGGTGGGATTGGTCATGGATGACAAGGGGGTGCTGCGCCACGGCCAGCGCGTTGCGACCGCCAATGGCGACGGCGAGATTCTTTCCGGTACGTTCTCTCCGACGCTGGGCAAGGCGATCGCGTTTGCACGTATTCCCGCAGGCGCGCCGGGAAGCGTTCAGGTCGATATCCGCGGCAAACTCGTGCCCGTGCGGGTCGTGAAGTTCCCATTTGTTCGGGACGGAAAACCCTGTGAAGGCGTCTGACCACTCCAAGCTCCGGGTTTGCGCGGCTTGCGACGGCCAGCACAGCACCTGAAGCTGCCTGGCTTGCACCGAGTCCGGACTCAACGAATTACTGGATCACTCCACTAGCTTCTCGCCGTCGACGTGTAGAATCGCGCCGCGGTGCCTACCTGACAGGACAAGACCATGAAAGAAAGTCCCGGCGACCTGAAGTTCATGAAATCCCACGAGTGGGCGCGCGTCGAAGACGACGGCACCGTAACGATAGGCATTTCCGACCATGCCCAGGGCCTGCTCGGTGATCTGGTCTATGTTGAGCTGCCCAATATTGGCGACACCCTGGAAGTTGGCGCCGGATGCGCCGTCGTCGAATCGGTCAAGGCCGCTTCCGATGTGTACGCGCCGGTTGCTGGGGAAGTCATCAAGGTCAACTCGGTGCTGTCGGACAGTCCCGAGACCATCAACGAAGACGCCTACGGCGATGGCTGGATCGTCGTCGTGCGTCCGAGCAATCTCCAGGAAGACATGGAAAACCTGCTCGATCCTGACGCTTATGCCGAGCAAATCGACAACGAAGAAGATTGATCACCGTTCGTTGCTAACCACTGAAAAAGGCGCGCCCACGGCGCGCTTTTTTCGTTGTGCGCCCGGCAGGGCGCACTTGCTTGGAGGTGAAAGTCCTCTACTCGCCCGGCAAGGGGAAGAGTTAGCGGAAGGCAAGGGCGTTTCGGGTGACTGAGCGTCTGGAGGAAGCTGGAAGCAAAACACTGGCCTGACGAACAGGAAGCGGATACGAGGCGAACACGGCCGCGGCTGAGCAAACGAAAGCGGCGTTGCCAGGGTTGATGGAGGCCGTGGTCGAACGCAGTAACCTGTGGTCGGCGTATCAGAAGGTGGTCCGCAACGGTGGTGCAGCGGGGGTCGATGGCCTATCGGTGGACGCATTGAAGGACTGACTGAAGGTGTACTGGCCGCGCGTAAAGGCCGCATTGTTGGAAGGTCGGTATCTACCGGCGGCGGTGCGCGCAGTGGCGATTCCTAAGCCCTCGGGCGGAGAGCGGACGCTGGGCATTCCGACGGTGCTGGGCCGGCTGATCCAGCAGGCACTGTTGCAAATCCTCCAACCAATCGTCGAACCGACATTCACCGAATCGAGCTACGGCTTTCGGCCTGGGCGCAATGCCCATCAGGCGGTACGTGCGGCCCAGCGATACGTGCAAGAAGGTCGCACATGGGTTGTGGATATCGATCTGGAGAAGTTCTTTGACCGGGTGAACCACGACAGGCTGATGTCGCGGGTTGCGCGGTATGTCGATGATGATCGTGTGCTCAAGCGGATCTGGCGTTACCTGGAAGCGGGACTGATGCGCGATGGGGTAATCCAGGCACGTAGCATGGGCACGCCGCAAGGCGGCCCGTTGTCCCCGCTGCTGTCGAACATCCTGCTGACGGATTGGGATCGCGAACGGGAAAAACGCGGACACGCATTCTGTCGCTACGCCGACGACGGCAATATCTATGTTCGAAGCGAGACAGCGGCCAATCGTGTGATGGCGAGCATGACGGCGTCCCTCGAGGAACGGTTGTCGCTGCGCGTCAATGAAGCCAAGAGTGCGAGTGCTCGCCCCTGGGAACGCAAGTTTCCTTGGGTACACCCTGACGCGGCAACTTCATCGTCACTCGTGAACCGCCGTATGCGGAACCGCATGTACGGTGGTGTGGGAGGGGGCGGGTTGCTGCTGCCTACCCGATCCGGTGCATAGGGCAGCGCCGCTGGCGTAGCGTTTCTGGTCGGCCGCTGCGTGGCTGTCGAGGTATGCGAAATCTGCTGCGTCCAGCCCGTGATGCACTACCGGAGGTAGTACATCACGCGCCCGGCGTAGCAGCGTCTGGCGCTAGGCAAGTCGGCGCGTCAGCTCAGTCAACCGTACTGCGATCGGTGCGGCGAGGGACGACCGCTGTGGTCGCCGCATGGGGACGCGCGCAGTGATCGTCGGTGTGAGGTGACGTCGCACGGAGTAGTCGGGGCGCGGTTGCTTTGGCGATCCAGGATCTGCGCACTTTCGCGCAAATCGGCCTGCGACGGACGTGTCGACAGTCTGCGAGCTGAACGCAAACGAGATCGCCTCGCGGCATTGCTCCGAATTAATCCTCGGAGTGGTTGCGGCGCCGTCGGTCAGATGCTTCCCGACATTGTCGCGGTTTGTGGTTAATTATAATTAATAAAATAATTTAATATTAAATTTGTAAATTCACTGATTGTCAGGCGAATGCGCGAGTTTTCTTGCACTTGCCCCGCGACGGCTTGTGCATTGGTTGCGCACGAAGCGCTATCCGTCTAGGCGGCTGGACGTCCGCTAACGCTGGCTCATTGGCAGTGTCAGGCGTGTCGCCAGTGTGCCCGTTGTGTCGTACCGAGTGGGTGATCTTCGTGCATGTGATTGTCGCGCATCGAAAACTTGTTGACACTGCTGGATGACAGGAATAATTTTCGCGCCGTTGAAACGCGCGTGTAATGGAGATATGTCGGAAGACACGTACATCGACCCGTATGTCGAACACGGGAGCAAGTCCGAAGCGGTACGCAAGATTACCGTTTCGATCCCGATGCACGTACTCCGGCTCCTCTCTGATGAACGTACGCGGCGGCAGGTCGCCAACCTCCGCCACGCGACCAACAGCGACTTGCTGTGCGAAGCGTTTCTGCATGCTTTTACTGGGCAACCACTGCCAACTGACGAGGAGCTAAAACGTATGGCCATGAAGAAAGCAACCGCGAAGAAACCTGCCGCGAAGAAAGCGGTCAAGAAAGCCACTGCCAAGAAGGTAGCGGTCAAGAAAGTCGCAAAGGCTAAGGCTGCGCCGGCCAAGAAGGCGGCGACCAAGAAGGTAGCGGCGAAGAAAGTTGCCAAGAAGGCAGTGGCGAAAAAGGCCCCTGCCAAGAAGGCAGCAGCCAAGAAGGCGGCACCTGCCAAGGCCGCTCGCGCTACCAAGGCCGCTAAGCCCACTGCTGCCAAGTAAGTCGCTTCACGCTGTATCGCAACAACGAGTACAACCAGCAATACGTATCGGATTTGCCACCCCTGCGGTGCCCAGCGCAGGGGGCGGACTTCAAACCGGACGAACAAGAACGCCGCGCAAGCGGCGTTTTTCGTTGTGAGAACGGGTTCACGACGCCTTAGGCGACAGCGATCGTGCCGCGGGCTAGCATGGTGCTATCGCTGGACCGTGCGGAGGTCTTCACATGCGTCTGCTACTGCGCTTGCTCATGCTGTTGCTGGTGCTGATCACACTGCTGGTTGCCCTGGCGTTTGCGCTGCCTGATCACGCTCGCGTCGAGCGCTCCATCACTGTGGCGCGGCCCGCGTCGCAGATCTATTTGCTGTTGAACCATGTGCGCCGCTTCAAGGACTGGTCGCCCTGGCACCAGCGTGACCCTGCGACGATTTATACGTACAGCGGCCCCGACAGTGGCGTCGGTGCCAAGCTCACCTGGAAAAGTGCGCACCGCGATGTCGGCGAGGGTTCACAGATGCTGGTCGCTGCAACGCCTGATCAGACTGTTTCTTTTGAACTCGATTTCGGCCCGCGCGGGATGGCGACAGCCCGGTTCGATATAGCTGCACTGAACGGTGAGACCCGCGTGACCTGGTCTTTCGACACCAAGCTGCCACTTCACTTTGACGAGAGCTTCGGCTGGGGTGTTGCTGGCCGTTACCTCGGCCTGTTCATGGATCGCTTGGTCGGCGCCGATTTTGAGCGTGGCTTGTCCAACTTGAAGCAACTTGCCGAACAATTCCCGAACGTCGACATCGCTGGTCTGTCAGCTCAACTGGTCGATCTGCCGGAGCGACGTCTCATCTACGTGGCTGTAGAGGAAGACGTTGACGACGCGGCTACCTTGCGTCGCTGGAACGCGGCAGTTGCGCAGCTCACTCGCTTTGCGGCGCAGAACGGTCTTACGATCAGCGGCGCTCCGTTGAGTCTGGTGACACGTCAGGATGCGCTTGCCGGGCGTTTCGAGCTCGCGCTGGTGACGCACTACGACGTGATGCCGGAAGACACGCTTGTACGTGGTCGCGAACTGGCGCCTGCGCGCGCGGCACAGCTGCTGCATCGCGGCGACGCGAGTGGGCGGCGCAAGTCGATCGAGAAACTTCGTGCGTGGATGGCGATTCAAGGGCTGCACGGAAAAGACCAGCTCATCGAAGAATATGTCGAGGGCGATTTATTGCAGGGAGCAGCGCGTATTTCGATGCCGCTGCAGGCGGAGGCCGTGCAGGCTCATTGATTGGCTCACGGTGGAGTCCGTCAGGCGCCCGGTGCAAATGCCGTGACGCGGTGCACGCTCGTTCGTCCACAACGCGCTAAGCTGACGCGGTTGCAACCGGAGCCCTTATGCCTGCACGCCTCGTCCTGTTGTTGCTGCTGTCGTTGGTCGGTCTGGATGCAAGAGCTCGAGTCGGGCACGGCCGCTACCCGGAAGCGCCAGCCCCAGGGTTTCCGGAGCGGAGCTCGGCAGGGGGTGTAGACCGTCCGCTGGTTCAGACCGTCAGCGTAGATATCGCGCAAGAACGCCGGCCGGTTAGCCCGCTTATCTTTGGCGTGAGTTTTGGTGATGCAGCGACGCTAGCTGCGGTGCGTTATCCGTTGCGGCGCTGGGGCGGCAATTCGACGACGCGCTACAACTGGCAAGCCGATGTACATAGCACGGCGGGTGACTGGTACTGGCAGAACATTCCCGATAGTCCTGGCGCGAGCGGTTCGCCGCCAGCCGGCAATTCCGCCGACGAATTCATTGACATTACGCGGGCGAACGGCGGCGAAGCGCTGATCTCGATACCTAGCATCGGCGTCACGCCTATCGACGATCGCAACCAGAAACGCTGGGGTTACTCGCAGGCCAAGTATGGCCCTCAGCTGCGTGACGAATGCGATGAGCCTGGTTCCGCCGGCTGGTGTACTGCCGACGCAGGCAATGGTGAATGTGATCCGGCGCAGAACACGCGCCTGGATCCCCAGGGCAATCGCTATTGTCAGTACTACGCAACGATCCAGGGGCAGCCGCGCTATCGCATCGTCGGCAACACCCGAGGGGATACGTCCATCGATGTCACGCCTGCTTTCTGGGCGCCGTGGATAGCGCATCTGCAGACACGCTACGGCACGGCTGCAGCGGGTGGTGTGCGTTTCTACGCGCTCGACAACGAACCCATGCTTTGGAATTCGACGCATCGCGACGTGCATCCGGTTGCGCCGACTTATGACGAGGTCTGGACTCGTGGACGTGATCTCGCAATCCGCATCAAGCAGCAGGACGCGGGTGCGCTGGTGTTCGGCCCGGTCACCTGGGGTTATCCCGATCTGTTTACCTCTGCGGCCGATGCCGAGGACTGCAATTGCGTCGCCGGACCAGATCGGGCAGCGCACGGCGGCAAGCCGTTTGTACGCTGGTATCTGGAGCAGGTATGCGCCTATCAAGCGGCAAACGGTGTGCGCCTCGTCGATTATCTGGACTTGCACTACTACCCGCAGGGTGACGGCATCATCGATTTCAACAGCAGCAATCTCGGGTTTTCCGAAAGCGCCGCTGTGGCTGCGAAACGGTTGCGCTCGCTAAGGGAGCTCTATGACCCGAGTTATGTGTCCGAATCGTGGATCGCTGATCTGCAGGACAACGATGCCAACCATTACAGCAAGCCCGGCTTGATTCCGCGCGTCAAGGCCTGGATAGCGCAGGCCTGTCCAGGAACCAAGCTGTCGATCAGCGAGTACAACTGGGGGCCTGATCATGGCGCGACCGGCGCACTTGCACAGGCGGAAGCCCTGGCGATTTTTGCCCGCGAAGGCGTTGACGCGGCGATGCGCTGGGGCGCGCCGGAACCTGGCAGCTATGCCGAAGATGCGTTCAAGCTGTATCTGAATTACGACGGTGCTTTCAGCCGTGTTGGCGGGGATTCTGTGCGCACCACGGCAAGCAACACGGAAATGCTCTCGGCCTATGCCATTCATCGCAGCGGCGTGAAGCTCTATCTGCTGCTATTCAACAAGTCGACCATGACCCAGGACGTCAACATCAATGTGTCGGCGGCGATGACCGGCGCGTGGTCCGCTTGGCGTTTCGATGGTTCGCATCATCTCGCTGCTGCCGGTAGCGGCAGCATAGCGGGCGCAAATCTGGCACTTGCTGCCGTGCCGGCCCGGTCGGCGACAATTGTCGTGTTGCCTGATCCGGTCGGCAGTGACCGTCTGTTCGCCAGTAGCTTCGAGCCCTAGCTCTGGCACCGGCTGTGTCTGCTGATCGGCACCGCCGGCTTCTACCAGCGCGCGCTGACGGCAATTGCGATGCAGTTGGCACGAGGCTTGCGACACTCGTCGCAAAATGCGCTACATTCGAGCCATCCGCGCAGCGTGGCCATGGGGATTGCACGGCGAAAGCCGCATGGTTGTGCAAGGGAAGTGGCGTAGAGGGAGCGGCGCCGAGGAGGTTGCGCCGCGTTAGCGCGGAATATCGGTATTCCTCTGTTGCGACGAGAAACCATGGCTGCCCGAATCGATTTCCGCTCCTCTCATCACATGCGCGGCAACGCCGCTCCCAAAGTCATCGCTGCGGTCGTGGTCGTTGGTGCGCTCGCCGCGGCAGGTTGGTACTTCTTCCTGCGTACCCCTGACGTCAGCATTCCTGAAGCAGTGACCCAGGCGGTCGACTCGGCGCAGACGGCTCCTGGCCTCGATCCGGTCGTTGTTACTCCCGACCCGGCGGCGCTTGGCAAACTCAACACATTAACCGTCGATCAGCTTTTCAAAGAGGCGCGTACTGCGCTGAACGAACAGCGTCTTGTCTCGCCGCCGGGTAACAATGCGCTTGAGTTCTATCTGAAGATTCTCGAGAAGGAACCGGGCAACAGTGGCGCGCAGGATGCGTTGCGAGAGCTGTTCACGTTCGCCGCCAGTGCTGCGGAACAGGACATCAACGCACGCAATATCGACAACGCCAATCGCGTCGTTGAACTGCTGACAAAGGCCGACCCGAATAACTACACGCTGACGATCCTGCGTTCCAAACTTGATGCGCAGCGCAAGATAGTTGAGCGAGAAGCAGCACAGGCCGCTGCCGCGGAAGAGGCAGCGCGTCGTCGTGCTGCGGAATCTGCCGCGACGGCCGCGGCATCAGCATCGCCAGCTACTGGCGCAACGCCTGACAGCGCTACGGCGGCATCGCCTACAGCGCCTGCCGCGTCGACAGGTACGGGTTCCCGCCCGGCTGCTCCAGCGGCGACGCCGGACCCTGCACCAGCTGCGGCCTCGACGGCAACGCCCGTTGCAACTGCTCCTGCCGGCGGCGAATCGCGCGAGGCGGTGCTGGTCAAATCCGTACCGCCACAGTACCCGAGTGCGGCGCTGCGCCGTCGCCAGGAGGGTTGGGTGCAGGTCGAGTTCACGGTGACGAGCAGCGGCGCTGTTGCCAATGCACGGGTACTGGATGCAGACCCGCCACGCACCTTTGATCGCGCTGCGCTTGATGCGGTGCAACGCTGGAGCTTCAACCCGGCCATGCGCAATGGTGCTGCAGTCGACACAACCGTGCGTCGGCGTATTGAATTCAAGATGTAGCGACTGCGGTTGATTGCGCGCAAGAGCCTGCCCTGAGTCGGGGCGGCTCTTGGAGCGGAGCGACGCGTGTCCTGGTTTCTAGCGCGCCGCCCCGCCGGCTGCCATGCGTTGGCGATCAAGCAGTTCGACGCCCGCCCAGTCGACTTGCGGCAAGCCCAGATAGCGGTCAAAAGCCATCGGTAGCAGGCCGGTCGGAATGGCGGTTTCGCAATTCCACAGCATGACGATGCCAAAACGCCGCTGTGGCAGGAAGGCGAGTACGCCGCGATACCCCTGCACGGCACCCGCATGGAACACCATGGGTTCGCCGGCATAGTCGAATACTCGCCAGCCCAGGGCGTACTGTGCGTTGCGCAGGCGGCTGCGGCGCCATGGTGCCGAAGTCATTTCAGTAGGCGTGGCGACCACCGGGCGATGCAAGGTCTGCAGCAGATCTTCAGCCAGCACGTCCGGTCGCCCACCCATGTGCCCGATAAGGTACTGGCTCATGTCCTTGATGCTGGCATTGACTCCGGCCGCCGGCGCTACGTGGTAGTAGTTCTCGCGTGGCTGGAACGGTATCCAGCGGCGGCCACTGCGCGAATGCGGCCGTGCCCATTCCCGGCTCGATTCCAGCGCATCGCGGCCATAGGTCGCCGTTGTCATACCCAGCGGATGGAAGATGCGTTTTTCGACCTGATGGTAGAAAAAGTCGCCAGTCACGGCGTAGGTTACGTCGCCGAGCAGGCTGAAGGCGACGTTCTGGTAGCTGTAGCAGTCGCCGACGCTGCAGATCGGGTCAATTTCACGCAGGCGATCCACCAGCAGCGGGTAGGGCTCGTCTTGCTCAAGCAAATGGTCGTAGGAGTTATGCGGCAGGCCGACGCGATGGCTCAGGATGTCGCGCACGCTGAGCTTTTCAGCCGCGCTCGCATCCTTGAGAGCGAACGTCGGCAGGATGCCGCCGACACGGCTGTCCCAGGAAATATAGCCGTCGTCGACTAGCAGGCCGGCCAGCGTCGCGGCGAAGGATTTCGACAGGGACGCCAGGCGAAATACTGTGTCTGGTGTGACAGGAATGCCGGCGTTCGCGTCCGCGTAGCCGATGCCGCGCTGCAACAGAACCTGATTGCCCTCGACCACTGCGACGGCAAGTCCCGCAACCTGGCCGGATCCTTCGATCGAGTCGAGCCAGAGATTCATGTCGGTCGCTGTGCTGAGTCCGGCATTCGCCGCTACGTCGCCTGCAACTGTTGCCGTCAAGCTCGCCGCGGCGTGTTCATGTTTGGCCGGTCTCTTTCTGACAGCGGTCTTTGCCTTTGCCGCGGAAGCATTTGTACGCGTATGGCCGCGTTTCGCCGCCGCATCGGCCGTAGAAGTAAACAGGAATGCCAGCGCCATCAATAAGGACGCAACCAAGGTGGAGCGCGGCAGGTGCTTCATGTGCCGGTGCCGGATGAGCGTATGGCGGGAACTCCGGTGCTGAAACCTGCATACAGCGGCGAAACGAAGAACGGTGAAGAGAAAAACATAGGCGGGTCGGGTGCTGGTCGTGCCGGTGGCATTGTCGTGCAGTTGCAGGCCTGTCACAACGGCGTAGACGCACAAAACATGCGAGTTTTTCTGTAAGAAAAGCGTTAAACGCCGGTTTTTCGCTGTGGGCAGGTCCAGCAGAGGCGGCAGGTATCGTCGTCTTCCAGACGGCACAGGGACGGCCAACTGTGCAACAAAGGCAACTTGTGCGCACTCGATTGCAGTGACACTGTCGCGGCTGCGCTGTCTGCGGCGATTGGGTTGCTAGCGCGCCACCGTCTAGTTGCGGTGGCGCATTTTTTTTGCAAATACGGCGGCTGCGTAGTCCGTTGCAGCCATTGTCGACCCGCAGCGTGCTTCAGGCCGCTGCATCGGTGTTGCGCTGCTTGCGCAACAGTTGTGCCAATCCCACGAACTTGTGGCATGCTCGGCACCAAACTACGAAATCCTTCGTTATTAGGTCCTATGCGCCCCGAGGTCTTCGCCGATACGAGTTTGCGCGGCATCCTCTGCCTGGCCGGGCGGCGTGTCGATGTCGGTGCGCTACGCGTACTGGGGGATGGCGAGGCACAACGGCTGACCCCCAAAGCAGCGGGCGTATTGCTTGAGCTGGCACGCGAACCCGGTGTGACGCGCACGCGTGAGGAGCTGCTTAGTCGCGTCTGGGCTGGCCGGGCCGGTGACGGTGATGTGCTGACCCAAGCGGTAAAGGAGTTGCGCCGGGTATTCGGCGACGATCTGTCCTCGCCGCGTTTTATCGAAACTGTGCCCAGGCTTGGCTACCGCCTGCTTGCGCCCGTGGAGTGGGAAGAACCGGCCCCTTTGCCGAGCGTGGCGGACGTCCAACTGGTTGACTCGTCCACGCTCACCGCGGCAGCTGTTTCATTGCCCATCGCAACCAAAGCTTCTCGCCGCTGGCCGTGGCTTGTTGTCGTGGCTGCCGCTGCAGCAGTGCTGGCGATTGTTGCGATACTGATAGCGCTCACAGCGCTGCATGTGAATAACCGGCCTGCCGCAGCGGTCAGCGGCACTCCCTTGATGCTGACTGCTGATCCTGGTGCGGAGTCGACACCGCGGCTGTCGCCGGATGGGGCGCGTCTGGCCTATGTCGCGATTGACGCCGACAGCGGTCGCCAGCGTGTGCACCTGCGTGGTGTGAATGCGTCGACGACATTGTTTCCTACCAGTGGCATAGGCGAGGAATCCTGGCCGGTCTGGTCCGGCGACGGTGCGCAGCTGGCATTCGTGCGACGCGCAGAACAGCGTTGCGAGATGGTTACCGTCGATGCGCTAGGTGGCGTAGAGCGCCTGCGGGGTAGTTGCACACGTGGTCAGTTCGAGAGTTTCGATTGGTCTCCGGACGGGAGTTCCTTCGTCGTTGCCCGTTTCGACGGTCCGGGGACGGCGCGGCTGGCGCTGAGTGCCGTTGAAGGCGGAGAAGCGCTGCCGTTCGACTATGAGCATGATCCGACCGAGCATGATCTCGCCCCGCACTACTCGCCCGACGGGGCGAGTATTGCTTTCCGCCGCGGCCTGTCGCCGTATTGTGATCTTTACGTCGTCGCAGCGAGTGGTGGTCCGGTACGGCGCCTTACTCGCGTATCGGCGCTGATTCGCGGCTTTGATTGGTTGCCGGACGGCAGCGGCCTTGTGTTTGCGTCCAACCACGGCGGTGTCGAGGCCCTATATCGTGTCGACCTTGCCTATGGCCATGTCAGTGCGCTCGGCGTTTCACCGGCGCAGATGCCCGATATCGCAAAGGATGGTGACGCGCTTGCGTTCGAAGTGCCGCGTACGCGTTCGGTCATGCAGGGTGTAGTACTCGACGAGGGGGGGCGTATGAGCGGCGAGCTCGCTCCGTCGACGGGTAGCGATAGCTACGCGGCCTTATCACCCGACAGCAGTCGGGTCGTATTTGTTTCGGACCGTAGCGGCGTGCCACAACTCTGGCTCTACGATGCCACCGAGCGGCAGAGTTTCGCACTCACGCACGGCGAGGGCGCGCTATTCCTGTATCCACAATGGAGTGCCGACGGCCGCCATGTCGTGGTAACGCGAAGGCGCGACGGTCGCGGGGAACTCGTGGAGATCGACCTCGACAGTCAGGCGCAACGCGTGGTCTCCGATGCAATGACCGACGTGCGTTTCGGTACCTACGCGCCGGGTTCGGGGTTCTTCCTTGTTGATCGCGGCGGTCCGACACCGCGGCTGCTGCGCCTGGCGCGCGCGCAAGCTCCGCCAGAACGATTACGCGACAACGTCGCCTTGGTGGAAACCGACCTGCACAGCGGTCGCGTCTACTACAGCCGTGCCGATGGTGCTGGTGTGCGCGAGCTGCGCGATGACGAACACACAGAAGAAAACGTCATCGCAGCTGTAGGCAATCGTTTCGCCTGGCATGTGCGCAACGGCGCGCTATGGTATTTCGCAGCCGATGCAACCGATGCCGAAGAAATCCTGCTGCGTCGTCGCACGCTGGCAGATGGTGTCGATACAGTGATCTGGAGCACTCGCGAGAATTTCGATCATCGTAGCTTCGATGTCTCTTCCGATGCACGCCGTCTGGTCCTGATCCGCATTACGCGCAACGATACCGATATAGGCTTGTTGCGATTCTTGCGTACGCGGCCATGAAATCGAAGCTGGCGCGCAGCGATGCAAAATCCCACCAACATTTCACCATTTCTTAAGCGCAATCTCGCCGTCGCCTCAGATCGCTTCGGGACTACCGATGCATCGACCGCGTATCTCTCCACGCCAGATGGCGACGAAGGAGACGGTATGAGAATCATCGGAGAGACCTTGCGTTATGGTGCGCGGCTTGAGCTTGGTGGCGCTGACGCATTGCGCCAGCGCTGCGGCGACAACCTGCTTGTCATCGTCGGCGGTGGACGTGGTGCAACACTGGTCACGGGAGGCGACGGAGGCTGCGTCTGGTTGCCATTGCGCGGCAAGCTGCGCATCAGCGCTGGTGAGCACGGCTTCGTTGTCGAGCCCGGCCAACTGTTTGTCAGCGAAGCCGATCAGCGCCTGCAAGCCAGTGGACGTGGTACAGCGCTATGGATTGCGCTGGTTGCGCAGCGCCCGGGCTGGCGTCGCGCGTTGATTCGTGCCGGCAGCATGTTCGCGCCGGAGCCGGGTCTGGTACCTGCGGCGCACCTGGCAACGCCGACGTTCCGTCGTCTTGCGATGCGCATCGTACGCGCTGTGATCGAGCACCGTGGGGAATACGAGTTGCAGAGCGCGGTTGATGATCTGCTCGGCGGCATCATCGACTTGCAGGCAGAATTTGCCGGGATGATCGAACGCTGCCCGGGGCGGACCCTGGCACAACGTCAGAATGTATTCCTGCGCCTGCAACGCGTGCGTAATCTGATGGCGACACGCTGCGAACAGGAACTCGACATCCCAGAGCTTGCGCGCGTCGCCAGCTATTCGCCCTGGCACTTCATTCGCGCTTTTCATTCGGTTTACGGCGAAACACCACACGCCTATCTGGTGGAACGGCGTCTGGAGCGCGCCCGACGGCTGGTGCGCTCATCGCCACTGGCAATCAGCGAGATAGCCAGTGCCAGCGGTTTTGAAAACCGCTGCGCGTTCTCGCGTCTGTTCAAACAACGTTTCGGTATCAGCGCCGCCGCGCTGCGGCGCGAACACGGCGTTGGTATTCGCCTATCGCGCAACCGACGTTGCGACGACGCTGAATTGCCGCGCCGCGCAGTTTCCGCAACGCCGCCTGCCAACTCGCGACAACTCGGCGCCGCCACAGATTTTTAACGTTGTCGTACCGGGTGTTTCCCGGTTTTGCGGCTTTGTCTGCGCGCTCATCGAACGCGTCGGCGCCGCCGTTGCCTCGACCATCGGCCTGCGGCGTTGCGGTCGATTCGTGAACAATTTCAGGAGAATTACATGTCCAATCCTTCGCTCCCCCGAGCCGTGCGTTCCGCGCTGACCGCGCCTGGTGTCGGCGCGGGCGCCGTGCTGCTCGGCTGCTTCGCGTTGCCAGCGGTGGCGCAACAGCCCGAGGCCGCTGCTGATGCCGACAAACTGGAAACTATCGTCGTTACAGGGTCGCGCATTCGTCGCGTCGACCTGGAAACGGCGAGCCCGGTATTTGTGATCGACAAGGGGCAGATCGAAAAGACCGGCAAGCTGACGGTCGGCGATCTGCTGCAGACGACTCCGGCCATAGCCGGCGGTGCCACGGCAACGAACGGTGCGGTCAACAACGGCGGTGGCACGGGCGCGGCAACCATCGACCTGCGTGGCCTGGGTACGGCGCGCACGCTGATATTGGTAAACGGCCGGCGTCTGGCCGGCCCGGCGCCGGATGTCAACGCCATTCCGATCAATCTGATCGAGCGCGTCGAGGTACTCAAGGACGGCGCGTCGGCCATCTATGGTTCGGACGCGATTGGTGGCGTCGTCAACTTCATCTTGCGCAAGGACTATCAGGGCATAGAGTTTGCCGTCGACTACGGCATTGCCGATGCGGACGATGGTCAGCGCAAAGGCGTGACCATGACGCTGGGGCATACCAGCGACAAGGGCAGCCTTATGGTTGGCTTCAACTACAACAAGCAGGATGCTGTTTCCGCGGCTGATCGCGAATACTCGGCAAACGCGCTCTATCTTTCGTCAGGTTCGGTCGCGGCCGGTGGTTCCAGCCGCACGCCGCGCGGGCGCATCTTCCTGCCGAGCAATCTGATTGCTCAATTCAATTGCCCGGCTAACTCAAATGGCTCGGTTACACGCATTGCCGGCCGCAGCGGTTCATCGGTCAGTGACTACAAGTGCTACGACCCGGCGACAGATGCCTTCAACTTCCAGGCAGTCGGCAATCTGCAACTGACGCCGCAGGAACGCGGGGCGCTTTTTGTTGTCGGCAACTATCGGCTCAGTGACAATGTGGAAGCGTATGTCGAGGCGTTCCACAACAAGACCCGCGCCGCTTACGCGATCGCGCCCCTACCGTTCGACGCGCGCAACGACAGCGTGCTGATTTCCGCGAACAGTGTCTATAACCCGTTTGGTATCAACTTTGGTCGTAGTGGCGACAACGACTCGGGCAACGCATTCTTCCTGCGCCTGCAGGCGATCGGTAACCGCCGCGCCGATACCGGGGTAAACACCGATCAGGTCAATCTGGGCCTGCGCGGTGGTTTCGGCAACTCAAGCTGGCAGTGGGATGCGAACTTTACCTATGGTCATTTCTCGCAGCACCGCCAGTTCGGTGGCTATATCTTCCAGCCGGCGCTGAGTGCTGCCGTGGGGCCGTCGTTCATTGACGCCAATGGGGTGCCGACTTGTGGCACGCCAACTGCGCCTATTGCTGGCTGCGTACCGGTCAATCCGTTCAATCCGGAACTGACACCCGCCGCGTTCAAACTGCTTGAGGCGCCGTACCGCACCAACACGCTTTACCTGCAGCGTGAAGGTGAAGTCAACGCGAATGGTGAACTGTTCGAGCTGCCTGCTGGCGTCATCAGCCTGGCGGTCGGCGCTTCATATCGCAAGGAGTACCAGCGCTTCACGCCGGATTTCCTGGTTACTGCCTTGCCGCCGGACTATACGAACTGCTTGCTGGCGCAGGAGACTTGTACCTCGCCTATCCTCGGAGACTTCAACGTCAAGGAGTTCTACGGCGAGGCCTTTATTCCCGTTTTGCGCGACGTCGCGTTCGCGAAAGCGCTGAACCTGACGATCGGTTCGCGCTATTCCAAGTATTCGACCTTCGGCAACTCGACCAACTCCAAGATCGGTATCGAATGGCGTCCGCTCGATGACGTACTGGTACGCGGCACGATTGCCGAAGTGTTCCGCGCGCCGACGATCTCGAACCTGTTTGCGGCGCCGGCCTCCAACGCCCCGACCTTCCGCGATCCATGCATAGGTGTCACTTCGCCAGTTGGTGCCAATGCGAATATCGACCGTGCCTGCGAGAACGTGCCGCGTAACGGCAGTTTTGCGGGGCCACCGAACGGTCAGACCACCGGCATCATTTCCGGCAACCCGAACCTGAGGCCGGAGCAAGGCAAGGCATTTACCTGGGGTCTGGTCTATGACCCGAGCTGGCTCGAAGGTCTGTCGACCAGCATCGACGTCTGGCGCTTCGCGCTGAACGACAACATCAGTGCACTTGATGTCAACACTATTGCGCTACAGTGCTTCAATGCTGGGAACCTGTGCGACTTCATTACTCGCTTCGAGGCCGACGGCCAGGTGTTTTACATCGACCAGCCGACACTGAATCTCGGTCGCCTCGATGCGAAGGGCGCGGACTTCAGCATCAAGTACCGCTTGCCGGAAACGCCGATTGGTACCTTCCGTATCGGTCTGGATGCAACCTATACCGCGCAGTTCAATCAGCTGATTCGTGACAACAACGGCAATGCAACCGGCACGATCTTTGCGGCCGGCCAGTTCAATCGCCAGCTCGGCAACTATGCGCGCTGGCGCGGTCTTGGCACTTTGAACTGGGAACTCGGCAATTTCGACGCCAGCTGGACTTCGCGCTATATCCACGGTTTCGATCTGGGTACCCTGCGTCCGGGCGGCGACTCGGCCGACGGCACATTCCCGAACGTGGTCGTAGGTTATGGTGCGGCGACTTACCACAACCTGCAGGTGGGCTATCGCATCGAACCGATCAACGCACGTGTGGAACTCGGTGTCGACAACGCGTTCGACAAGCAGCCGCCTATCCTGTTCCAGAACAACGTAACCAATGGCAATACCGATCCGGTAACGTTCGATACCGTCGGCCGCTATTACTGGGCGCGTTTCAGCATCAAGTTCTAAGAATGGTCAGGCCAGGCGTCGGCAGTCGTGCGCCAAGGCAATTCAACGCTACAGCATTAGTACAGTAGTTGCAGATGGCCGCCTCAGTTTTGGGCGGCCGTCTTTTTTTTGCTAGGCACGCGAGCGCAAGGCCCATGCCGCAGCGAGCTGCAGCATGGCTGGCGCGATGTAGTGCCGGTGCACACGATCGATGCTTGCCATGTAGAAGCGGCCGAAGGCATTGCGGCATTGCACGCGTGTGCTCAGGCTCAGGCGCAGGCTGCCATCGTCACGAAGTTCTGCGCGTACGCTGGAACGGAAGCGCAGGTGCTTGTCATCGGCGCCGAGCAGCACTTCGGCACAGCGATCGTCGGCAGACACCGTTTCGGCCAGTACGGGATAACGGGCGGCGAACCGCTGCGACGGCGTCGTACACAGCAACGACGATACCGGACAGCCCAGTGGGCTGGTGCGCAACCCCAGCGGCCGTACCAGCGTGTTACGCAGGCGCATGAGTCGCGTAACGCCGACCGGACGATTGTCGAGAAAGCCTTGCAGCAGTGCGGATAGCCATGCGCTGGCGGAATCGGCGCGCGCTTGCCCAGCAGGAATATCGAGCGCGAACGAATCGCTGTGGTCGCAGCCTCCGGTGAATTCGCGGGCGAGCAGCGAGTTGGTTGGCAGTGCTTGCATAGTGATCGGGTAGCCGCTGCCGCTGTCAGACAGAAAACCGTGTGAGGCGCGGCGTTGGCGTAGCCAGCCGCGCACGCGGCCCAACAGGCTACGCAGGCGGCGACAGACTGTGCCCTGCAGCGAGGTGGTTGGGGCATACAGCGAGAGGGCGACGGTCGGCGCTTGCGCCGGATCGTAGCCCGCGTGCTGCAGCAATGCCGAGACGGCCGGCGGCAACAGTTCGGTCAGCGCCGGTATGGTCGCATCGCCGGCTGCGACACGCGCACGTAGCTCCGTCGGCAGATTGCCGCCGAGTTCGTTGGTATGACAGGACAGGGCAAACAGCACCGGATGCGTGCCGCTACGGTCGCGTGGTGCGAACTGGTGCCAGGTTTCGCCGGCAAAGCGCACGGTAAACAGGCTGTCTGGAGGAATGTCGATACAGCGCAGTGCGCGCAGGAAACTATGCGGATCACGTGCAATGTCAGCGTTGCTCGCGCTGGAAAAGCGCAGCTGCGCACCGCCGCTGCCGGAGATCGCAGTGAATACACGATGGCCTGCGTGGCGGTGAAAGGGATGGCCTTTTGCACCAACGGCGAACGAATACAGCGAGGTTGCATCACCGCGTGTGAGATCAATGCCGGCGAGCTGCGTCGAGGGTTCGTCGAGTTCGTCGACAAAGTTCGCATGCGCGCTTTGCCGCGCCGTGGCGCCAGCATAAAGCTGGTCGCCGGCACCGATGCCAAGCTGCGCGATCAACGAAACTTCAACCGGCGGGCCGTCGCCGGCGCCAGGCAACCTTACGGTCGGAAAGCTGGGTACTACCTGAGTCAAGGCCAGCATGGCCGTGCTCCTTGGCGAGGGAAAACGATTCGCAGCCGCGTGGTTACAATTTGCTTTCAGTGCGTTTGCGCATTTGCGCGCGGCGTTCGCGCTTGATCGGTCCGGCCACGGGGCAAAGTTCAGCCGCCCAGGCGAAGACGGTATTGGCGAGCCGGCTGCGCACCAGCCGGAAGTAGACAAACTGGCCACGTTTTTCGCGTGCTATGAGGCCGGCTTGCTCAAGTATGCGCAGGTGGCTCGAGAGCGCAGGCTTGCTGAAGTCGAAGCGCTTGGCGATCTCGCCGGCGCTGAGTTCTCCTGCGCTGAGATAGGCCAGGATCTTGCGCCGTGCAGTAGAAGCTAACGCTTCAAATACCTGCTCCATGAGGGTTCAGCAGTTAATGAGTTAGTTAACTGATAGTCGATGGCTGGGAGAGGGTCAAGTGCTTGCGCGCGGCTGCGACACCCTGCCGCAGCCGCTGCTGCCCAGTTTCCTGTCGCGGGAGTGTTGAAATCCAGCCGCCGCTGCAGGGCTGTGGTGGCCGTGCTGTACCAGTGCGGTCAGCCCTCGGCGCGTTCGATGCGGGCAGCGTAGCAGCCGCGCATTGCAAAGTGCGCCTGGATATAGGCTGTCGCCGGGTCTGTGAGCAATCGCCTGATTGCGTCGGCGATCGCAGCGCCGCTGGCAAGTTCCGCACCGCAGATGAAATGCGCCGCATCGAAGGCGCGCAGGGAAATGACGCGCCGTAGCAGTGCGTCGGGAATTTCGCCCGTGGCGTCGTAGGCGTGTTCTGCGCCTTCGCGCACGAAGATGGCGTGGCTGGCGCGATAGGGGGTGTCGGCGGGTTGGTGCAGGTGGTTGAGCAGTAGCAAAGTTTCGCCCGGTTCGGCGTCCCGCAGCTCGATGCGGTCGGGAAAGCCGGGCGAGCGATCGGCGACCTGGCGCTGCACGCCATATGCGCGTAGCGCCAGGTCGGATAGTCCGAACAGATGGCGGAATGGAGCAGGCGACAGGCCCAGGATGCGGAAATTCATGCGGCGACTCCGAGGTGATGGAAGTGCTCAGCGTGCGTTGCCCCTGCGCACGTCGCCATCCGCATCTTGCGCGTCTGTGGCCTGCGCCGACGCTCAGTCTGCGCGCGCGATGCGCCGCAGGTGGGTATGCAGATCGAGTACAAGCGCGCCTTCCTGGGCGTCAGATGATTCGTTGGCGCTGGCAATGGTGAGCAGGCGGTACAGCCGGCGGCTTGCGCTCGCGCCAGGGCGCGACGGGCGCGACGGTGTCGACGGGGCAATGAGTTCGGCGAAGCGAAACAACGGAAGCGGGCGATGGGTCATGGGCAAATACTCGCGAGCTGGTGGAATAGGCACCCGGCGCGCGCGCTGCCGCCGCTCACGCAAGACGGGAGCGGGGAAACGGCGTGTGATATCCAGGGTCGTCGCGATCGCGGCGGCTGCAGGGATTGCCGGCGGGACGACGTCGCGGAGTATGCCGCTGCGCTATCTCATGGTCTGCGATGCGGCGGCTGCGACGGCCCGCGTCGCAGCAAGGTTTAGCTCGCCCTGGCCATGACGGCAGCAGAGGCGTTAAGCAGCAGATCGCTGGCGCGCTCGGCAATCATGATCGTGGGCGCGTTGGTGTTGCCGCCAGGCAGTACGGGCATTACCGATGCATCGACGACGCGTAGCGCATCGACGCCGCGCACACGCAGCTCGCTGTCGACGACCGCCGCATCGTCGTTGCCCATGCGGCAGGTGCCGACCGGGTGATAGATCGATTCGGCCTTGCGCTGTATGAAGGCGGCGAGGGCAGTATCGTCAACGACGTTCGCGCCCGGAAAGATCTCTTCGCCGCGGTAGGGGGCGAAGGCAGGTTGCTGCAGGATCTCGCGCGACAGGCGGGCGGCTTCGATCAGCATGCGCAGGTCAAATCCTTCCGCGTCGCTGAGATAGTTTGCGTGGATCAGGACTTTCTGCGTGGGATCGGCTGAGCGCAAAGCGAGATGGCCGCGACTGCGCGGCCGCAGCGCACAGGCGTGCAGGGTGTAGCCAAATCCCGGCAGACGATTGCGGCCGTGATCGTCAAGCAGCGCCGGCACAAAATGGAACTGCAGGTCGCAGCGCTCATCCGGGGCGAAACGCGAGCGTACGAAGCCGCCGGCTTCGGCGATGTTGGAGGTGCCTATGCCGCTGCGCCGGAACAGGAACTCCAGGGCGATTGCGACATCATTGGTCTTGTCGTAGGTGATTGGCTGCTTGCAGCGCGTCAGGCTGCAGATGTCGAGATGGTCCTGCAGATTGGCACCGACCGAGGCATTGTCGACTGCAACACGGATGTCGTGCTTGCGCAGCTGCTCGGCCGGGCCGATGCCGGACAGCATCAGCAGTTGCGGCGAATTGAGTGCGCCGCCGCTGAGCAGGATCTGGCCGCCTTCGGCCCTGTGCAGCTTGCCGTTGCGGCGGTATTCGACGCCGACGGCGCGGCCTTGCGTGATTAGCACGCGTTCGGCAACCGCCCGCGTGACGACCTGCAGATTCACGCGGCTGCGTGCTGGCCGCAGATAACCTTGCGCGGTGGAGCAACGCGCGCCGTTTTTCTGCGTTACCTGGTAGAAGCCGAAACCACTTTGCGTCGTGCCGTTGAAGTCGTTGCTCAGCGGATAGCCCAGCGACCCAGCGGCATCGATGGCCGCCTGTGACAAGGGGTTGCGGTGGCGCAGATTGGAGACGGCCAATGGGCCTTCGCCGCCGTGCAGGGCGTCGTTGCCGCGTTCGTTGCCCTCACTGCGCCGGAAATACGGCAGTACGCCGTTCCAGTTCCAGTTCGAGTCGCCGGCAAGTTGTGCCCACTCGTCGTAATCGCGCGCGTCGCCGCGGATATAACACATCGCGTTGATTGAGCTCGATCCGCCGAGCACCTTGCCGCGCGGCCACCACAGTCGACGCCCGTCGAGATGCGGCTCGGGCTCTGTGGAATAATCCCAATTGACGCCTTTTTTGCCGACCAGCTTGGCCAGCCCGGCTGGCATGTGAATGAACGGGTGCCAGTCGCTGCCACCGGCTTCAAGCAGCAGGACACGGTGCTGCGGATTCGCACTGAGCCGGTTGGCCAGCACGCAACCGGCTGAACCCGCACCGACGATGATGTAGTCGTAAGTCATTGCCTACGCCCTGGGGAGGACCGCGCGAGGCTAGGTGGCGGAGCTAGAGTACATGCTCCATCGCAGTGCAGCATTGCAAGCTGCGGGTGCTTTTCGCGACCACTATGCGTGTGGGCCTTTGGCACGCCGCTCGTTGCTCTTTGTGCAACTCAGCCTAGCACCTCGACCGGATCCCCGACTGAAATCACGCCGCTACCGCGTGGAATCAGGTTCTGCCCAAACGTAACGCCCTTGGGTGTGCGGCGGTAGGCGGTCAAGGTCTTGAGCGGCTCACCGTCGGCGTTGCGTTCGCCGCGTAACGGATCCACGGTCGTGAATACGCAGCGCACGCAGGGTTTGACCAGATCGAATTCGACGCTACCTATGCGCAGGCGTTTCCAGCTGTCTTCTGCATGTGGTTCAGTTCCGGAGACCACGAGATTGGGGCGAAACCGCAGCATCGATACAGGCTCGCTCAGGCGGGCGTTGAGGGCGTCGAGCGCTGCCGATGAAATGAGTAGTTGTGGATATCCGTCGGCGAAACTGACTTCGTCGCCGGGTTGGCTGTAGTCGGGACTGATGCTGCGCTGTGCGGCCTCGTCCATGTAGACCAGCGACAGGTCGGCACCGAGAAAGCGGCTGAACCATGCTGCCGCTGCGGCGTCGGTGCAGGCGGCGCTGACGGTAGAGTGCCAGATGGTCACGTCGCGCCGTTGGCCATCGGCCGCCGGTAGCGCGATCTCAAGCACAGGCATTTCCGGTGCTTCAAGACGCAAGCCCTGCGCCAGCGGCGTGGCGCGGACTAGCGGCAGGCGTGAATACAGACGGCCGGTCACGAACTGCCCGTTTGCATCGACGACCAGCCAGCGGCGATCGTCGGCAAGGCCGCGGCGTTCCACGCGCACGGACGCTGGTGAAAGGGCTGCGCAGGATTTGACCGGATAGATGTGCAACGAGGAGAGTATGGTGGGCATGCGTGAAGCATGCCATGTCCTGGTGTCGCTACGCATGCATGCTAGGCTTGCGCCGCTCTCCGTTGGTACCTGGGACCGGTATGCGCGCTTTGCTAGGCAGGCTGGAAATGTATCTGCGCAATACCGTCAAGCAGCATGAATGGTCTGCGCTGTTGGTGGCTGCCGCCTATTTTTTCTGTGTGCTGGCGGCTTACTACATCATCCGTCCCGTGCGTGATCAGGCTGCGGCGGCAGCCGGATCGACGCAATTGCCCATCTTCTACTTCGCCGTACTTGTCGCCACCTTGGTGCTGACGCCGCTGTTTGGTGCGTTGGCTGCGCGCTTCCGGCGCAGCCAGTTCCTGCCGGCGGTATACGCCATAGTCGCGGTCTGCACATTGGCTTTCATTCCGCTGTTTTCCCTGCAGACCGAAGCCAATGCAACGCTGCTCGGGGCTTTGTTCTTTGTCTGGGGCAGCGTTTTCAATCTGCTGATTGTTGCGGTGTTCTGGAGCTTCATGGCCGACATTTTCGATCGCGAGCAGGCGCGGCGCCTGTTTCCGCTGATCGCGGTCGGTGGCGCGCTGGGTGCCATTGCCGGGCCGACGATGACCAAGGCGCTGGTCTTCGTCGTCGGCGTGCAAGGCCTGCTGGTGGTTTCGGGCGCGTTGCTCGGGCTTTGCATAGGCTGCCTCTTCTGGCTGCTGGGCTGGGCGCGGCGTCACCCGATTCCGGGCGAGCCGGACCGCGATCAGCGTGTGATTGGCGGCAGCATCATCGCCGGTGCGGTCGAAACCCTGCGCTCCCCCCTGTTGCGCCGTGTCGCGCTGCTGATGTTGCTGGGAGACTGCGTCGGCACCGTGGTCTACGCCTTTCTTGTCGACTACAACCGCGCGACTTTCCCTACGCGCGAAGCCGGGATTGCATTTGCGTCCAGTCTGGATCAGCTGATCAACGTGCTGCAGATACTTTTCCAATTGTTTCTCACGCGCGAAATCATGACCCGGCTGGGGCCCGTCGCGGCGCTGGTGCTCGACGGCATCATCAAGGCGGTGATGCTGCTGGGACTGGTGGTCATAGGGCCGAGCTGGATCGTGGTCGCTGCCGTGGTCACGCGTGCCAGCGCCTACGGCATCTTCAAGCCGGCGGCGGATTCGCTCTACACCGAGGTTGATGCGGAAACCCGCTACAAGGCGAAGAACTTTATCGATACGGCAGTCTGGCGTTTCGGTGATCTGGCGGTGACCAGCACCCTCAATCTGCTGCGCAGCGTCGGTGTCGCGACGGCCGGCCTCGCGCTGCTCACGGCGGCGGCGGGTGCCGTTTCGGCCTGGGTCGGCTGGCGCATGCGCAAGGTGTTGCCAACCGAGCCCCCGCGCTGACGCGACGGTGCGGGTTCCCGCCACGTCGTGACGGCTTGCCAGCCACGGCGCAGCGGAATGCGGGTGTTTGCCGGTGGTGAACCCCGTAGACTCGCCGCTGTCGTTGCAGCAGTCCCTTCGCCGCGATCATGGAGCCGGTCATGCGTCGATTTTCTTGTCTGTTGTCGCTTGCATTCACCGCAGTAAGTACCGTGGCACAGGCGCAGATGCCGGTGACGGCGCCCGACCCGGTTCCGGCCGTGCTGCGCGACTGGCGCGGCTGGGTGCTCAAGGATCAGGAATTCCGCGCCTGTCCTTTGCTGGCCAATGCAGGCGCCAAGAACGAGGACGATTTCATCTGTGCCTGGCCCGGTCGCCTGACGCTGGACGCCGACGCAAACGGTCTGCGTTTCGTGCAGCAGTGGCGGGTGGACGCGCCGAGCTGGATCGCCTTGCCAGGGGATGCGGAGAGCTGGCCTCAGGACGTCACGGTCAACGGTCAGGCCGCGCCGGTGCTTGAACGCGAAGGCGAACCGCAACTGAGGCTGGTTCCCGGCAGCTATCGCATCGACGGGCGTATTCCCTGGCAGCGCCGGCCGCAGCAGTTGCAAGTTCCGGCTGCGGTGGCGCTGATCGACCTGAGCGTCGACGGAAAGCCGGTATTGCCGCTGGAACGCAGCGGTGACGAGTTGACCCTGGGGCGTGGCGAAGTCGCCGAACCTGAGGCCGATGCGATCGGGATCGAAGTGTTCCGCAAGCTCAGCGACGATATCCCGGCGCGGCTCGTGACGCGCCTGCGCTTGCATGTGGCTGGCCAGGCGCGGGAAGAAAGCATAGGGCCAGTGCTGCCCCAGGGCTTCGTGCCGCTTGCGCTCAGTGGCGGGCTTACCGCTCGCCTGGGTAACGATGGGCGCCTGCATATCCAGGTGCAGCCTGGCGACTGGGACATCAACCTGCTGGCGCGCGCGACCGCACCGCTGGCCAAGGTTACGGCACCGGTGCTGGAAGAACCCTGGCCCGAGCAGGAGATCTGGAGCTTTGAAGCGCTGAGCTGGCTGCGCGTCAGCGGCGCAAATGGCGATCAGCCGATTGATCCAGCGCAGGCGGGTGTGCCGGAGGACTGGCGCGGCTTGCCCGCGTTTGCGCTGGTTCCCGATGCCGCGCTCACGATCGAAGAGCGTTCGCGCGGCCTCTCGGGCGAGGATGCGAACCGGTTGACCCTGCAGCGTGAGGTCTGGTTGCAGTTTGACGGTACGGCGTTCTATGCCAAGGATCGGGTCGCCGGCACCATGCACCGTGACTGGCGCCTCGACATGGCAGCGCCGTACGTGCTTGAGCGCGCACAGAGCCGTGGTGAGGGCCTCCTGGTCACCAAGTCGACCGATGGCGCGACCGGGGTCGAAATGCGCGAGGCCGCAGTTGAGCTGGGAGCCGGCGTGCGCGTGGCGCGCGACGGCGCCTTGCCAGTGGCTGGCTGGCGCCAGGCTTTCGACAACATCAGCTGGCGCCTGCATCTGCCCTACAGCTATCGCCTGCTTGCCGCGCCCGGGGCCGATCGGGCCGAGGGCAGTTGGGTATCGCGCTGGACCCTGCTTGATGTGTTCCTGGTGGCGGTTACCGCATTGCTTGCAGCGCGCCTGCTGGGCTGGCTTGCCGGCGTGTTGGCGCTGGGCTACCTCGTGCTCGGTTATCACGAACCTGGTGCGCCATTGTGGGCATTGTTGATGGTTGTCGCGCTTGGCCTGGTGGCGAAAGCATTGCCGACCGGGAAATTGCGCCGAGTAGTGCAGATCGTTGCGGCGGCGTTCTGTGTGCTGCTGGTGATCGTGGCGCTGCCGTTTGCAGCGCAGCAGGTGCGTTATGCGCTGTATCCGCAACTGGAGACGGGCTACGGCTCGGCGCCTGCGGCTGCGCCGAGTGGAGGGTTCGCCGCGGCTGACGAAGCCGCACCGGCGCTGCAGGAAGAGATGGCTCAGTCCAATGTCGCCATGGCGCCGCCCGCTCCGGCGGCGCCTCCGCCGCCCCAGCCAGAATCCGACAGGTTGGAGAGGATAGAGGTGACGGGGACGCGCCTGCGCACGACCACGCTGGAAACCGCTTCGCCGAGCTATAAAGTTCCGTCGAAAGCCCGTCAGCAGCAGAACAATCTGGTGCAGCGTTATGCGCAGAACACCGTGATCCAGGCCGGGCGTGGCGAACCCTCCTGGAGCTACGGGCGGGTCTATGACCTCTACTGGAGCGGGCCTGTGCTCGCCGAACAGGACGTGCGCCTGCTGATCGCACCGCCCTGGCTGACACGGTTGCTGCGCATAGCAATGCTGGTCTTGCTCGTTATGACCTTGGCGGCGCTGGCGCGCCGTCTGCTCGTGGCGTTGCAGCAGCCGGCGGGTGCAACGCCAGCGGCGGCTGCGGGCTGGTTGCTGGTGCTGACGCTGGCGCTGCCGACGGCAGCACCGCGGGCGCAGGAAACGGCGGCGAGTTCGCGCGCGCTCCCGGACGCCGCACTGCTTGCCGAGCTGCGCACACGCCTGATCGAGGCGCCGCGCTGTGTGCCGGATTGCGCGCGCGCTGCACGCGCCGCTATCGGTGTGAACGGCGATGCGCTGCAGCTCGCGCTGGATATCCACGCCGGGGAGCGTGTCGCGGTGCCGCTGCCGGTGGCAGACGGCGGCGCGAGCCTTGATGAGGTTCGCGTCGACGGGGTCATTGCGGAAACGGTAGTGCGCCACGAGGACCAGGACTGGCTGGCATTGCCTCGCGGGGTGCATAGGGTCGCGCTGAGTTATCGCATCGTCGAGTCCGATCATGTCGCGTTGAAGTTCGTGCTCGCCCCGGCCGAAGTGCGCCTGAACCTCTCCGGCTGGCAGGCCGGCGGGGTCAGCGACAACCGGCTGCTCGGCGATACGGTTACCTTGGCGCGCGAACGTACCGTTGCCTCGGCGCCGGCGCGCGGCGGCGCGCAACAGTTCCCGCCCTATGTGCTTGTCGAACGCAGTCTCGCCTTCGATCTGGAATGGCGCGTGCTGACCACGGTGCGGCGTATCGCGCCGGCCGAAGGTGGTTTCTCGGTGCGTGTGCCGCTGCTTGGCGGCGAGCAGGTCATGAGTTCGGAGACCAAGGTCGAAGGCGGCCAGGCCCTGGTTTCCTTCGGTGCAGAAGAAGGCGAAGTGAGCTGGGACAGCACGCTGGCGCGCGGCGAGGTGATAGAGCTGGTTGCGCCAGGTCTGGAGCAGCGTGCGGAAGTCTGGAGCGTGGTGCTCAGTCCTACCTGGCACGCCGATTTTTCCGGTGTACCGGAGGCACGTCAGGCACCTCAAGGGCAGCAGTGGGTGCATGAGTTCCATCCGTTACCCGAGGAAAAATTGCGCATCGCCCTGTCGCGGCCGGAAGCGGTAGCCGGCAAGAGCATCGCGATTGATGATGTGCAAGTGACGACCTCGGCCAGCAAACGTGCGCTCGACACCCTGCTGGAGATTTCTCTGCGCAGCACACAGGGAGGCGAGCACACGATTGCGCTGCCAGCCGGTGCTGAAGTGCTGTCGGTGGAACAGAACGGCGTGGTCATCAATCTGCGACCACGAGACAACAAACTGAGCCTGCCCGTAGCTCCGGGCAGCAAGCGGTACAAGATCACCGTGCGCCAGGCGCAGGAGCTCGGGGTCAACGCGAAGACGCCGGCCTTCGATCTGGGACTGCCTTCGGCGAACCTGCAGCTGAATTTGAATTTGCCGGCGGATCGCTGGGTGTTGTTTACCTATGGCCCGGCGGTAGGACCTGCGGTGCTGTACTGGGGCGAGCTTGTGGTCATGATCGTGCTCGCGTACGCGTTGAGCCGCACGCGCCGTACGCCGTTGAAGCTGTGGCAATGGCTGCTGCTGGGCTTCGGCTTTTCCACCGCGTCCTGGTTTGCGCTGGTCGTCGTCATGATCTGGCTGTTTGCGCTGGATGCGCGCGAACGCTGGAAAACACCGCCGACACTGGCGTTCAACCTCACCCAGATTGCGCTTGTGCTGTTTACCTTGCCCGCGCTGCTGTGCCTGGTCGGTGCCGTGTACGCAGGTTTGCTCGGCGATCCGGACATGAGTGTTGTCGGCAACTGGTCCAGTGCGCGCAGCTTGCGCTGGTTCGCGGATCAAAGTGCTGCTGTGCTGCCGCAGGCGGGCGCGCTGACCCTGCCGCTGTGGCTGCACAAGGTGGCGATGCTGGCCTGGGCGTTGTGGCTGGCCTCCGCACTGGTCGGCTGGTTGCGCTGGGCTTTCGCTGCCTGGTCCAGCGGCGGCTACTGGCGCCGCGATGAACGTGTGCGCGTCAAGCTGCCCGAACCACCAGCACCACCACCTCAGGCTGATGCATGAGTCTGGCAATGCCTCATCTAGCGCTGGATTGGCAATGAGCCGCGTGCGCGACTGCCTCTCGGCCGCTGCGCAGCGGCTGGGCGGCGGCGAGGCGCGGCTGGAAGCCGAAGTGCTGTTGCTGCATGTGCTCGGTCAGCCGCGTGCCTGGTTGTACGCGCATGCCGACGATGAGCTCGCGCCGGCGCAGTGCATCGCCTTCGATAGGCTGGTTGCGCGGCGTCATGCCGGCGAACCGGTGGCCTATGTCACCGGTTCGCGGGAATTCTGGTCGCTGGATCTCGCGGTAACGCCTGCAACCCTGATTCCTCGCGCCGATACCGAACGTCTTGTTGAGCTGGCCCTGGAACGGCTGCCGCAGGAGCGTGTCGTGGATGTGGCAGATCTTGGTACCGGCAGTGGTGCGATCGCACTGGCGATTGCCACGGAGCGCCCGCATGCTCGCGTCGTGGCGACTGACGCGAGCGGAGAGGCGCTTGCCGTTGCCGATGCCAATGCAAAAAAAAACAACATTTCAAATGTGGTGTTTGCTGAGGGATCTTGGCTGGCTGCCGTGCCGGGCCGGCTTTTCGACCTGATCGCATCCAACCCGCCTTATATCGCTGCAGACGATATCCATCTGGCGCAGGGTGACCTGCGTTTCGAGCCGCGTTCGGCGCTCGTTGCTGGCGCTGACGGCCTGGACGATATCCGGCATATCGTACGCACCGCGCCGGCCCAACTGCGCCAGCACGGCTGGCTGTTGCTGGAACACGGCTACGAGCAGGGCAGTGCGGTCCGCTCGCTGCTGCTCGCGGCGGGGTTCTGCGACGTGGCGACCTGGCAGGATCTGGCGGGCCTGGAGCGCGTCAGTGGGGGGCTCTGGCGTGGCAACGCTTGAAGTGTGATGGGGTTGGCGCTCCTTCTGTCGACCATGTCTGCTGCCAACCGGATCACACCTCACGGACACGCACAAGGCGGATCAGGAACATACGCTCCAGGCCACATGGCTGGTGTGGCCCCCGCCGCGGAGTGATTCATGGCTCCAGTGCACAGCGACTGTCGTGAGGCAGGCGCGGCGGGACCCTCGGCAGGCCGACTTCGGTCGCCGCCAACGGAACGTGCTCACGGCCCCCGCTTCGCGCGGGGGCTTTTTATTGTGGTGCTCGGCAGGGCGTACAGCTCGGGGCATGCGTTCGCTGGTGCAAGCATGCTTGAGACGGTGCAGCTGCTACGACGAGGGACGCTTTAGCTGGTAGATCTCGTACCCGGTTTCACCGACGTCAAGCAGCATGAGCACTCGGTCATCACTGATGCCCCAGACCGTGCCAACCGAGTCGCTGCTGCGCGCCTTTTCGCTGCGGGACTTGCTGTAGCCGACCTGTGGCTCGTCGTTGACGGTTGCGCCGCCGACAAAGTACCAGTCGCCAGACTCGTTCTGCGGCGCCAGCAGAACGCCGCTGCGGCGCTGCGAGCCCGTGGTCTTTTCAAAGAACAGGCCGTCCTCGCGTCGGGTAATGCTTGCCTTGAACCAGGGGTAGATATAGATGCCGTAGGGACCGCCCTGCAGTGAGCGGACTTTCCACTCGCCAGTGAGTGCGTCTGCCGCCAGCGGACGATGTGGTTCGGCCAGCAGCTCCTCGACCACGGCCTTGGCATCGGCGTCGTTCGCCGCAATTTCCTTGTTGGCGTTGATCGCTTCCACTTGCGGTAGCGCAGCATGCAGGCGCTCCTGGTGCTCGGGCCAGAGCTGGTCGAGGCGGGCGTCGCGCGCTTGTGCGGTGGCGGTAAAGGCGGCGAGGCATAGGGCGAGCAGGGTGTGGTGTGGTGCAGGCATGGACTCGCTCCGTAACGGCGCCGCGTCGGCGCGCGACTCAAGTAGTAAAGAAATACCGCGAAACATGGAAAAAAATCGGCGCGGCGAAGCTGACGGAATCCATGCGATCCATCATGCCGCCATGGCCTTCGATCATGCTGCCCCAATCCTTGGCGCCAAGGCTGCGCTTGACCGCGGACAGGGCCAGACCACCCAGCACGCCGCAGATAACGATCAGCAGCGACATCGCCGCCGACTGCAGGGGCGTGAACGGTGTAATCCACCACATGGCCGCGCCGATCGCAACGGCGCTGAGGCCGCCGCCGACCAGGCCTTCGACGGTCTTGGATGGGCTGACCAGTGGGGCGAGTTTGCGCCGGCCGAACAGCTTGCCGAATACGTACTGCATGACGTCGCTGATCTGCACGACCAGCATGAGATAGAGCAGCAGCAGGGCGCCCTGGTCGGTGAAGCCTTTGAGATCGAGCACGAGCAGCGCCGGCGCGTAGCTGATGCAGTAGATCGCGATCATGACGCCCCATTGGATCTTGGTCGTGCGTTCGAGGAATTGCTCCGTATCACCAGCGAATACGGCCAATGCGGGCAGACCGAGAAAGGCGTAGACCGGAATGAAGATCGAGAACAGCCCATACCATTCCAGATGGATCAGCCAGTACTGCAGCGGCACCAGCAGATAGAACGCAACAGCGAGCGGTCGATGGTCGCTGGCGCGCGTTGGCGTCAGGGTGATGAACTCGCGCAGCGCAAAGAACGAGATCAGGGCGAAGACGATCAGGGTGGCGCTAGGTCCAAGCCCGAAACACGCGCCAAGCACGGCGACCATGATCCACCAGGCGCGCACCCGCTCGTTGAGGTTGCGGATGACGCTGGTCTGTCCTTTGCGTCTAGCCAGCAGCCAGCCGGACGCCGAAGCCAGCGACAGAAGCCCCACTATCCCGGCAAATACCCAGAGCAGTTTCTGTTCTGCGTTCATGGGCTGACCGCCTGGATCGGTTCCGCCAGCGCGCAGACGGCCGCATGTGCACGGCGCAGAAAGTCTGCGCGTGTCTCGGCGGCGTCGCGTTTCAGCGGCGCGCCGAAACGCACGTTGCAATACAACGGCAGTGGCACATGCGAGCCTTTGGGCAGGCTGCGGTGCAGAGTGTCGAGATAGACCGGTACGAGGTGCACAGCGGGAAACGTCTCGGCAATGCGGAACAGGCCGCCACGGAACGGTTGCGGCAGGCGATCGGGGGTGCGCGTGCCCTCAGGAAACAGAATCAACGAATCGCCATGCTCCAGTGCGGCAAACACGCCTGTCAGCGGATCGGGGGCCTGCAGGTCACGGCGTCTTTCGATCAGGATCACGCGCAGCACCCTGTTCGCCAGATAGCGACGCAGGCCCGGCTGGTCCCAGTAGTCGCGTGCTGCTACGGGGCGCGTGCTGGCGCGCTGCTCGGGCGTGAGCGCGCTCCAGATTGCCAGCGTATCGAGGTGGCTGCAGTGGTTGGCGAAGTACAGGCATTGGCCCGGTGTCGCTTCGGCGCGCCATTGCGCACGTGCGCCTACCAGGAGCCGGGTGAAGCCCACGAGTCCCGACGCGACCATTCGCTCCATCATGCGCGCTGCTCCAGCTGTGCCGCGATGGCCCGTAGCCGCGTGCAGCAGGTGATTGCCGAACCTGCCGCAATCAGGGCGGCGGCGATGAGCAGGGTATTGGCCTGAGGCAGAAGCTGCAGTTGCACTGGTGCGATCAGACAGGCGACAACCAGGGTCCACATGCGATGCGGCTTGGCCATGGGGCCGCGGAAGTCCTGCGCCAGCCCGAGCGCGCCGCCCAGTGTGCGCACATAGGCGGTCAGCGCGGCAAGCAGCGCGCCGAGCCAGCCTAGCCAGGGCTGGCCCGCGGCCATGCCCAGGGCGACGATAAACAGGCTGTCGGCGATGCGGTCCGGCACTTCGTTGTAGAGCGCGCCGGCCGGAGTCTGGCGGCCGCCTTCAACTGCAACCAGGCCGTCGAGCAGGTTGCAAAGCAGGCGCAGTACCGCTGCGGCCGCGCATAGCCAGGTATTCCAGGGTGTCGGTAATTGCAGCAGTGCGTAAGCGCCTGCGGCGGCAAACCCTATGCTCGCGACGGAAATGGCGTTCGGCGACAGTCCGCTGCGCATGAGCAGGGTCGCAGCTTGGTGGACCAGCGCGTTGTCGCGTGCTGCGATCGGACGGCGGTTGGTTGCGGCGGAAGGTGAGCTCTCGGGCATGCGGGCTCAATAGCGACTGCGTTCGGCGGCGTCAAGCCGATTGAGCCGGTCAGGCTGCGAAGCGCAGGGCGGCTCCGGCGATCAGTGCGTCGAAGTAGTCGCCTGTCAGGCCCAGTTGCGCTTCGGCCGTTTCCGCGCGATTGACGATGGCGCGGAACGCGGCGTTTTCCGGCCTGTCCTTGGCATACCAGCCAAGATGCTTGCGCGCGATGCGCACGCCTTGCGTTTCACCATAGAACGCGTGCAGTGCGTGCAGGTGTCCCAGCAGTATCTCGCGGACCTCTGCAAGTGTCGGTGCCGCAAGCACCGCGCCGTGATCGAGGTAATGCGCGATCTCGCGGAATATCCACGGCCGCCCCTGAGCCGCCCGGCCGATCAGCAGGCCGTCGGCACCGGTATGTTGCAGCACCTGGTGTGCCTTCTGTGGTGAATCGATATCACCATTGGCGAGCACGGGAATGGTCACGGCCTGCTTGATCGCAGCGATGGTGTCGTATTCCGCCTCGCCTTCGTAAAGGTCGGCGCGGGTGCGTCCATGCACGGCAAGCGCAGCGATTCCTGCGTCCTGGGCAATGCGAGCAATGCTCACGCCATTGCGATTGTCCCGATTCCAGCCGGTGCGGATCTTCAAGGTCACGGGGACCTCGACGGCTGCGACGACGGCCTTGACGATGCGCGCGACCAGCGGCTCGTCCTGCAGCAGTGCGGAGCCGGCGTAGACGTTGCACACCTTCTTGGCCGGGCAGCCCATGTTGATGTCAATGATCTGCGCGCCATGGGCGACGTTGTAGCGTGCGGCCTCGGCCAGCATGGCCGGGTCGTAGCCGGCAATCTGCACGCTGATTGGCGCGGGTTCGCCGACATGGTCCATGCGTGACAGCGACTTGCGCGTTTGCCACAGCCGCGGATCGCTGGTCGTCATTTCCGATACGGCGAGTCCGGCACCCAGGCGCTTGCACAGCTGGCGGAAGGGCTTGTCCGTGACGCCGGCCATGGGCGCAAGGATCAGGGGCGGAGCAATGAGGTGTGGACCGATTTGCATGGGCGCGGATTGTACGCAGGCCGCGGCGCTGCGAAAGCGCAGGCTGCTCAGCCCGGTCCATTGCCGCGGGACTCATACGGAGGTTTGCATGAAGCGGTGGTTAGGGTTGGCAATACTGGGCTGGGCGGCGGCCGGTGCCGCGCATGAAACTCCTGAGGCTGCCGTGGATGCCTTCTGGCGCGCGCTGTCGCATGGGCCCGGGGCTGGTGCGGATGGCAACACGCTGCGTGATCTGTTCGCGCCGGGGGCTCAGGTCTACGGCCTCAGCGAACGCGAAGGCCGCACCGTGTTGCGCCAGCGCAGCGCGGCCGAGTTCATCGACGCGCAGGTGCGTGTTGACGCAAAGGCGTTTGACGAGCGCGAGATTCATAGAGAGGTACGTCGCTATGGCGCGTTTGCGGAAGTGTTCGCAACGGTTGAGTCGCGCACGGATCGCACCGCCATAGCGGCCGATTTCACCGGCATCAATAGTCTGCATCTGGTGGAGCAGGACGGACGTTGGCGCATTATCGGTCTTTACTATGCGCTGGAACGCCCGGGTCAGCCCTTGCCATTAGCCTGGCGTGGCGAACGCTGATCGGGTTCTAACCGAATCGCTGCTGCACCTGTGCTCGCGTTGGCATGGCGAGGGCGGCACCGGCCCGTTCCGTGCTCAGTGCAGCGACACGGCCCGCCTGCAGCAGCGCCTCGCGCAGTGCGCGCCGCGGCTGCCGCGCTAGCTCGGCAGCGAGCGCGCCATTGAATGCATCGCCTGCTCCCGTGGTATCGCAGACCTGTACGCGTTCTGCGGCCAGGCGATAGCAGCTCGCCGGGTCCTGCCAAGGGGCCGGATCCGCATGCGACACAAAGCAGCCGCGTGCACCCAGGGTGACGATGAGACTGATGTCGCCCAGCCGGCGGCAGAGCGCGTGCAATTCCTCGTCGCCGAGTGCGGCGATCGCTTCAGCAGCGATGTGCGTGTCCGCACAGCGCGCCAGCAGTTCGGCGAACTCGGTTTCATTCGGGGTGATCAGGTCGGCATCTGCCAGCAGACTGGCATCCCATTCGGCGTGCACCGGTGCCGGATTCAGCACGCGCAGGCAGCCGGCGCTCGCGCTGGTGAGTGCGGCGCGGATGGCGCCCATGCCGGTTTCCATCTGCACCAGTACGACGCGCGCAGTGGCAAACAAGTCGGACTGCGCGCGAACGAATGTCGCGGTCAGGTATTCGTTCGCGGCGAGATCCAGCACGATCTGGTTCTGCCCGTTCGCGTCGACCAGGATGCCGCAGGAACCCGTCGAGACGTCAGGGCAGGCCTGCCAGCGGGCCGCTATGCCCTCGGTCGCAGCCAGTTCGCGTGCGGTGCGTGCTAGTGCGTCCTCGCCGAGTGCGCCAATGAATGCGGTCGGCGCGCCCTGACGTGCGCTGGCGACGGCCTGATTGAAGCCCTTGCCGCCGGGGCCGGTAGTGAAGCCAAGGCCACGCCGTGTTTCCCCCGGCTGCGGAAACCGGTCTATACGCCAGACATGATCCTGGTTGTACGAGCCGACGACGAGGACGTGCATGAGTAGGACCGTGATACGAAGTCAGGGACTGGCGGGCATCGCCCGCAGGCGCGCCGCGCGGCGATTCCAGCAGCGGAACAAGGTAAGTCTTGCGGCGACGTAGAAAAACGTGAACGTCAGGGCCGCGATCGATACCACAGCGAGCAGCAGCGGTTCACCGAACAACAGGTAGAGCAGAAGCACCGCGAACACCGCACAGAGGCTGCCGAACACCAGGGTGATCACGAACAGGCGGGCTTCACTAAGGGTCTGGTCGCGTCGCGGTCGCAGCGCAAGCAGCGGCCACCAGGCCCAGTCCTGGTCAGACAGGGCGTTGATGCGATCCTCGAAGCGATGTGCGCTCATGGCCTCAAAGTTGATTCAGCACGCCGGCGATGGTTGCGGTCATGAAGGTGGCGAGCGAGCCGCCGAGCACGGCGCGCAAGCCGAAACGGGCGAGGTCGGCGCGCCGGCCGGGCGCAAGGCCGCCGATGCCGCCGATCTGGATTGCGATCGAGGAGAAGTTGGCGAAACCGCAGAGCGCGTAGGCCGCAATCACGCGGCTGTGCTCCTGCAGCAGATGCATGTTCTTGGAAAGATCCACATAGGCGACGAATTCGTTGAGCACGACTTTTTGCCCGATAAAACTGCCGACCAGCACCGCGTCCTTCCACGGTGTGCCGATCAGCCAGGCGATCGGGGCGAGCACGTAGCCAAAGATGGTCTGCAGGCTCAACGAGACCGGTATGCTCTTGCCGGCCGAAAGCCACGCATTGATAGTGCTGCCCTCGGCCGCGTAGGCCGCGGCGGTCAGCAGCAAGGCCAGTACGCCCAGAAGTGCACAGGTGACAACGCCGCCGGTGACGGCGCTGGAACGTGCTGCCGCCTGTGGCGGCTCGCTGTTACCCGTTGCCGGTGCCGCGGCTCCGCGCTGTCCTGCACGGCGGTAGAGTGCTGAGGCGCCTGCGAGCAGTCCGACACCGACAGCAAACGACAACGCTATCATCCAGCCCGACCAGGTGATGGTGCCGAAGTACTGCAGTGGCGCATTGAGCATCGCGATCAGCGCGATAAAGGCCAGCAGCATCGCGCCGACATTCAGGGCAAGCTTGAGTCCGTCGCCGGCTCCACTGGCGGCCGCATCAATGACGTTTGCGCTATGGCGTTCGACTTCTATGCGTACGGTGCCGCGGGTCAGCGGCTCGCGGGTTTCCGGAATCAGGATCTTGGCCAGCACCAGGGTCGCTGGCGCGGCCATGATGCTAGCGGCCAGCAGGTGTTTGGCGTACTTGGCCATCTCGGCGGGGTCGTTGCCGCCAAGCAGGCCCACGTAGGCGGCAAGCACGCCACCGGCTATATGCGCCATGCCGCCGATCATGACCGTCATCAACTCCGACTCGGTCATTTTCTCCAGGTAGGGGCGCACGGTCAGCGGGGCTTCGGTCTGGCCTATGAACACGCTGGCGCAAACCGAGGTGGTTTCCGCGCCGGATACGTTCATGACTTTGGTGATCGCCCAGGACATGCCTTTCACGATCTGCTGCATCACACCCAGGTGATACAGCACCCCCATAAGGGCAGCGAAGAAGATGATGGTCGGCAACACCTGGAACGCGAAGATGAAGCCGAAAGTGTTCGCGTCCAGCAGTTTGCCAAAGATAAATTCGGAGCCGACCTTGTTGAACTCAAGCAGATGGACAAAGCCCTTGCCGAGTCCGTCGAACAGTGTCGCGCCGAGCGGCACCTTGAGCACGAAAGCGGCGAACAGGATCTGCAGGGAAATGCCCGTTGCGACCAGTTTCCAGTCAACCGCGCGGCGGTTGTTGGAGAACGCATAGGCCATCAGTACGAGTACGAACAAGCCGAAAAAGCCGAACAGAATGTGCCCAAGGGCAGCCAACATAGATTTCCCCAAAAGCCCGAGCTGGCGCGGGCATAACCGCGCGGCATAAGTTGGACGAGCGTAGTTCATGCTTGAACGGCGAGGCAAGGCGCCTGCAGCGACGACTGGGTCCGGTGCCCTCGCCCGGGCTAGGACACAGCGCCTGCTCGCCGGGTGGGGCCGAGGTGAATTCCGGGTTTTTCCGCGACTTGCGCAAGTTTGCCTATACTCGGACTTCGCAGGCGTCAGGCGCGGCGCGCGAAAGGGGGGCAGGGCGTGCTGACAATCAAACGGCGGTTGTTGCTGAGCCACCTGGCAGTCATCCTGCTGGGAGCCGGCGCACTTGGTGCTTATCTGTATTGGGCCATCTCGAACCAGATGCTGGAGGCGGTTGCGCAGCGGCTGCTCGATAACGTGCGTCTGGTTGAATCGGCTCTCGACGTCGAGGACATACGGGCGTTGGGCGATCGCGCCGACTCAAGTGCTGGCGAGCGAGTTGCCGGTCGGCTGCGCAATGCGGTGCGCCTGAATAGCGATCTGGCCAGCGCCTATGTCGTCGAGCCGCTAGGGGATTCGCTGCGCGTGCTTGCGACCAGCATCAGCGACAGGCAAATCGCTGCCGATTTCCTCAGTGCCGAGGAAATCGGCATGCTGCACCGCGGCATGGACAAGGCAATGGTCAGCAATATCCGTGTCGCTGCCAGCGAGCGTGCTGAGCTCACCGCGTTAGCTCCGGTCGGCACGGCGCCGCACTCGTATATCGTCGGTGTGCGCCTTGATGCCGATAGTTTGCAACGCAGCCTCAACCTGCTTCGGCTATCCCTGCTTGGTGCGATCCTGTTCGGTGTGCTGCTGGCGCTGGTGTTGTCGCGTTTGCTGGCCGAGCTGCTGCAGCGGCGCATTCGTCTGCTGGGTGAGCGCTGCCGGGCGCTGGCTGCCGGCGAGCCGCTGCCTAGCGGGCAGGCTCCTATTGGCGATGAATTCGACCGGGTCATTGCGGACTTCGATGCCACGGCGCAGCGCCTGCGCGAGACATCGCTTGAGCGTGAGGGGGCGCTTGCGGCGCTGACCGAGGCCAATACGCAGCTCGAATTCCGCGTCCAGGAGCGTACGCGGGCAATCGAGGAAGCCACGCATCAGCTCAAGAGCGAAATAGAAAATCGGCTGCAGGTCGAAGCGTTGCTGGCCGAAGCAGCGCTGACCGACGGCCTTACCGGGCTACTGAACCGGCGCGCCATGCTGGAAATGCTGGCGCAGGCGGTTATGGCTTCGCGTGGCAATGGCGGCTTCAGCATGATTCTTGCGGATGTCGACCATTTCAAACATATCAACGACCGCTACGGCCACGGCATCGGTGATCAGGTACTGAGCGCGGTCGCGCGCGAACTTGAGCAAGTGCAGGGGGACAGCCGCCATGCAGCTCGCTGGGGCGGTGAGGAGTTCTTCATCGTGTTGCCTGGCACTTCGTTGATGGACGCCTGTCGCCGGGCCGAGGAACTGCGGACTCGTGTTGAACGTATGCTGACACCAGTGCGCGGCCTGCGCGTGACCGTGAGCCTGGGGGTGGCCGAAATGCAGCCCGGCGAGGTGCTGGACGACTGCCTCAAGCGCTGTGACCAGGCGCTCTACCGGGCCAAGGACGCGGGCCGCAACGCGGTTGTTGCCGCGCGTGGCAACACCTTTGCCACCATGTCCTGAAGTGCCTTGCCTCGTCCCGGTGTCCGGTGACGCGCTACGGTGTGCGCGGCTATTTGCGTGAAAATCGCCGCTGCTTTTCAAGCTGAACGCGTGTTGTCAGGGGTGTGCTCCACGCTTCGCCCGGTGGGGGTATTCGCGTTTCCTGTGTTTTTTGTATTGTGAAATAAGCATTTAATTGGAAATTGAAAACAATATCAATGACGATATAGTCCCGGGTCGGCAATCGTCTGCGGGTGCTCCCGCGTGCTGCGTGCAACGCAATTGCAATCCGGTCGGCGTAATTTCGCTGCCCGGTCCGCGATGGCTGGTTGTTGTGGATTCCATAAGCTCGCACTGGGACTTGGGGCGAGCCGGAGCCGGCGTTGGTCGCTGGGGTTGCTGAGTCTGGGGCAAACGCCTGCGCAGCAGGTTCCTGGCGAAATCACGGGGGGTGGCAGTCGGACTCGGGGCTTGCCTGCGGACACTTGTTCAGACCTTCATAGGGAGTTGGATATGCGCATCATCGGAACGATGATCGTGGGCGCGCTTGCCTTCTCGGTCGCTGGTCAAGCCCATGCCTGGGCGCAGGAAACGCACCGTCGCATCGTGCTCGATGCCGTGCAGTACATGAAGAACAACCCGGCGACGACGCGCTACGCCGCGCTGGCGGCCTGGGCGCAGAGCGCCAGCATCAGCATCGATCAGCTGGCCCAGATACTGGCGCAGTCGGCCTACGACGTCGATGATTTTGCCGACACTTAAGTACAGACTGTGTCGCTCGACGGAGCCAACCGGGTGGTGCTGCGTTGCTTTTGTCCACAGCGCTCGACGCGGGTGGCAACAGCAACGGACTGTGTCGTGCTGGAAATTGCGGCCACTTACGATAGCGTCGGTTACCACGGCAAGCAGGAAAAACCCGAGCGAATCGAGGACACGCGGATGCGGTTCGTCACCAGAAGGGATGGTGACGCACTCGTGCTGGAGAGCCGCGAGCGAAGCATGATGCACCATGCATTCGTGCTCAACCGAGTCGACCTGGCTTTGCCCGATGGAGTAGCCCTTCAGCTGGAGCTGATTTCGTCGAGTGCGCTCGAAGGCCGCCATGTCGAGGAAAGCCGCTGAGGCTACATACCGGCGCGTTGCTACCTACATGTGTGCAACGCCGTGCCGTACGCAGTTTGACACTTCGTGCAGAACTGGGTGTGATGTGGCAGCGGTTTGTCAAGGGGCGAGCCCTTCCTGGTTCGTTTGGATAGAACCCGTTGCCGCGATTGTTCGTGAAAACTGGTCGGTTTGGGTGCGGTGGTTGGATTCAAAGCGCTTAGGCTGCAGCGGCCAAAATCGACAATTACAGATTGGAACCTCGCTTCGTCATGCGGCTCGCTGTTGCCTGGCCGCAGCGCACTTGTGTCGGTCAGCTTGCCGAGAGACTTGCCTGCTGGCGTGGGCTGGATGCTGACCGGGTTCCGGTCGCATGCCCGTCTCACCAAAATACCGCGCACTGCTATTTGGTTTTCAACTACAGCAAATTCCGCATCTGCCACACTTTGTTCCTGCCGCTTCTGTTTAATCCGGCTGCTGGTGTGATTCCGGTCCTGGCAAATTCGCAACTACGCTTGCGTAAATGCACAATGCTGGAGCCAGTGCGAGACTTTCCTGCCGTTTCGCGTTTACTATCACCCGTTTTCATCTGCCACTGCCAGCGAGGCCGTTATGCCCAACATTGCCACTGCATTTAAGGAAGAGATTTCCCGTCTTTGCCGCAAGGAGATGCGCAAGCATTTGGAGCCGTTGCGCAAGGCGTCCACGGCTTACCGCAAGGAAATCGCGGCGCTCAAGCGCAAGCTGCAGGAGTCCGAGCGCCGCGTCGGCGCGCTGACCAAGCGTGGCGGCAGGAGCCAGGCCGACACGACCGAGACCTCGCCAGAAAAGCGGACACGCTTCGTGCCCAAAGGTCTGAAATCGTTGCGTGTTCGTCTTGGCTTGTCGGCGGTAGAGCTGGCTGGTTTGCTCGGGGTGACAGGGCAGTCGATCTATAACTGGGAACAAAAGAAGTCCACGCCGCGAGCAGCGCAGCTTGCGCAGCTCGCCGAGTTGCGCGAGCTTGGCAAGAAAGAAGTGCGCGCCAAGCTTGACGCAGCTGCCGGCGAGAAGCCTGCGCGCGGCCGCAAGGCGCGTCAGGCCGTTGTAGCGGACAAGCCAGTGCGCGCGCGCCGCAAACGTCGCGCGCAACCGGTGGCAGACGCCGCCCAGTAGGCGGTTGTGCCTGTGGACTGACGCGCCGGACCTCAAGAGGCCGTGCCGATCTGGTCGCCACGGTGCTGAGTGTGGTGCCGGAGTTAGCTACTGCGGGCGCCAGCTTCGGCGGCGCCCGGCCTGATTCTGTATAGACCTGTAGGCCGCCTAGCTGACGTCGGCATCGCCGCTGTCGTTGTTGGTGCGGGCTGGCGGCATAACCTCGCGTGTAGCGGCTCTGCGTACGGCCTGAACAGCCTGCGCGGCCGCGCCGGGGTCGGCTGCCTCGGTGCTGGTGCGTAAAGGCCGTACAACGGCGCGCTCGCTCTTGATCAGACGGTCCGCGGTTTTCATGATTCCGGCGATATCGGCGCGAGGGGGGCGTATCCCCTCAAACTGCGTGAGTAGTTCAGGCAGGGCTGCCACAGCCTGTTCGACCACGGCGACGACCGCCGCGTCCGGCGTCAGGGACTTGTCGATAACACGGTCGAGCAAGCGCTCAAAGCGCGCATTGAAATCACCTAGCGTTGGAACTCCAACCATGCGGCTGCTGCCTTTGAGGGTATGAAACGAGCGCCGCAGCGGCATTACCCGGCTGAGGTTGCCCGGCGCAGCCTTCCACAACATCAGGTTGCGACGCAGATTGCCGATCTCGGACTTGACCTCGGCGATGAACACCCCGCGCAGATCGTCGTCGACCTCGTTGCCGCCACCGGGGGTTTGGTCTGAGATCGAGGGACGCGACCGCCCGCGCCCTAGCCAGATGCCAAGGCCGACCAGAATGACCGCGACTGCGGCGAACAACAGGTAAATCATGAAGCCCGCCTCCCGACGGCACTACCCCGGGGACGTTTTACCGGTGCGCGCAGGCGCTTGTAAACGCATCAGGGATCTTTTGTACCAAGCTTGCGGTCGCAGACCGCGGTGGCTAATGCTGCCGCTTGGGCGATATCGGCGGGCTCTTCCGCCGCGGCGATGGGGGAGGACCTGCCATGACCTTGGTCGAGTACCGGTCGTTATCGCGTTTTGCACTGGGGCTGGGCATGCTGATTGCCACCCCGCTGGCTGCGCAGGAGTCCGCCATGTCACAAGCCGGACCCGTCGCCGAGGTCGTGGCGGTTGCATCTACGGCTACGTGGTTGCTCCGTTGTGCCGTGGCGGTGCCATTGGTGCCGGCGGCGGGGAACAGGGGGCTGCGCCAGCGTCTGGATGCCCTCGCACCGGGGCGCGAAGTCCATCTGATCCTGGATCGCCTGCGTGTCGACGTGGACCCGGGGGCATTGTATCGGGTGGAACTCACCGGCACGGCGAAGTCTGCTCCGGTGGTTGCCGTCGGCAGCTTTGCGGTGTTCGGGGTTTCGCACCGGGAAGGTGCAACCGCGCAGCGTAGCTTTGTGGTTACCAGCGCGCTGCGCCAGCTTGTCGATAGCGGCGGCATCATTGTGCGCTTCGTGCCTGATGTCGCAGCTGCTGCCGACGCGCGGGTGAGCGTCGGCAAGATTTCTCTCGTCGAACAGTGAACGGCGACGAGCCATATTTCGTGCGTTGAAGTTGGTTTTGTGTGGGTGTATACCTGTGGCGTTTTTCATTGTCCAACCGATGCCGCCATAGGGGAGAACGCCATGACCAGTATTTCCCGCCGCGATTTCGTTCGCGGCGCCGCTGCCGTTCCGCTTTCGTTCTGGTTGCTCAAGTACGCTGGTGCGCAGGAGCCGCGTGTGCGTTACGACGCGCGCAGTCCCAAGGGCCAGGAAATGCTCAAGATCTACGCTGGCGCCGTAAAGAGCATGCAGGCGCTCGCGGCCACCGACCCGAGCAACTGGACCTTCCAGTGGTATACACATTTCGTCAAGGGATCGACAACCAAGAGCGCCGAGATAAGCCGCATCTTTGGCCCCGCGCCCAGCCCCCACAAGGATCTCGCGCTGGCGATGTGGAACACCTGCCAGGCGCATAGCGGTCAGAACGAGAACCTGTTCCTGCCCTGGCACCGCATGTTCGTGCTGGCGTTCGAGAACATTGTCCGCGCGGTAAGCCAGCGCAATGACTTCACCTTGCCGTACTGGAACTATTCGGTCAGCGGCCCTACGCATGGCGTGCTGCCGGATCAATTCAGAATGAAGGATGATCCAGTTTTTGGTCCACTTTACGTGGCCGAGCGCAATTCTTTGGCCAACGCAGGCAAGCCCATTGATCAGGGGCAGCCGAACAACCCGCTGGGTCTGCAGGCACTGAACCAGCCACAGTATTCCCCCAGTGGCGCGCTGCAGGGCTTTTGCCTTGCACTGGACTCCGGCCTGCACGGCAACGTACACGTGCTGACCGGCAATACTCAGAACATGGGGGCAGTGCCTTGGGCCGCCCGCGACCCCATCTTCTGGCTGCACCACTGCAATATCGACCGGCTCTGGGCGAGCTGGAACGCGAACGGAGGCGTGAACCCGAAGGCGCCGTGGAATGACGACACATTCGTGTTCGCTGATCCCAAGGGCAATCGCGTCGTCGCCAAGGTGTCAGACTATTTCAACATCCGTGCACTGGGTTATTCCTACGACCGGCTGGAGCCCAAGCCCAGCCGGTCTCCGTTTGCACTCGCCGCTGCGTCCGCCTCGTCGCGCAAGCCGCAGCGCACTGCGCGCGTCAGCGTCGACGGCGGTGTAGCGCTGGGGGCTGCGCCGGTACGGGTACAGCTGGACACGGCGGGCATGCAGGAGTCCGCGCCGCCGCTGTCCCAGACTTTGCAGTTGGCCGCCAAGGAACAGCGCGCGTTTCTGGTGCTGAGCAAGCTTGAGGCGCAAGTGCAGCCCGAAGTGCTCTATCACGTATACCTGGAATTGCCGGAGGGCACGACGCCCGAAAAAGGTGTCGACTACTACGTCGGCACGCTGACCTTTTTCGACGCGCTCAAGCTCGATCATGGCGATGCTGAACACAGCGCTCACACCGGCGGCGAGGACAAGTTCTACAGCTTCGACGTGACCGATCTCCTGCGCCGGCTCCGGGTGAGCAAAGTTCTTGGCGAGCGGCCATCAGTGACGATAGCGCCGGTTGGTGAGCCCGCCAGCGCGGCCAAAGCCGTGGTCGGGACGATAGAGCTGCAGATGCAGTAATCGTATCCTGGCCTTTAGAGCCGGGTTCCGCACTGGCGGAACCCGGCTTGGGTGCTTAGCTGACAGCCATGGTGCTGATCGCGGCGCCTATCATGATTGCGCTGATGATGAAGCCGGTAACGAAGCTCAGCACAATGGCGATGACCAGAACGACCGCGAAATATCCACCGGTTTTTTCCGGTGGAGACTTCATGGTGCAGGGCAGGGCCAGATAGAGCTGGACCAGCGAATAGATACTGCCTGCCAGCGCGATGATCCAGCCAAGGAAAGGAATCAGCAGAAACACGCCGGCGACCCAGCTCGCGGTCGAGGCATAGACGACGGTCTTGTGCGCCTGGATGGTGCTCTTTTGCGCACCAAACGTCGGAGCGAGCGCGTCGACGATCAGCGCCAATGCAAAGGTCAGGCCTATGGCTATGGCGTATTGCAGGATCATGACGACAAACAATATGCCTATGCTGCCCGGAGCGAATACCACGCTGCCGAGGAACCCGAACACGGCCGGAATCGCCGCCAGTATCATGGCGTAGCCCGTATAAAGCGTGGCGACATCGGTGTGTTCCTGCGCAATCACCGGCCACTCCGTCTTCGGCGAGAGCAGCACGTTCTTTACGCGTTCGATAAGTTTGTTGATGTCCATAGCTCTCCTATCCCCAGTCGATGGTGGCTCAGGGCGCGGCCACCGGCGCAAACAGGGCGATTCTAGCCCTGCCGGCCGCAAGCGTGTGGCGGATTGGTTGCACCCCACTTGTGATCGGTCACCGGCACAAAGCGTGCATCCGATCACAGGATGTGAGCTGCTAAACTCGTGCGCTTTCGCGAATTCCGGAATATCTCATGGCCAGACCCAACCCTGCGGTGGCGAAGACGATTCCCGCCAATGCCGAGAGTCGTTACGAAGTGACACTGGCGGACATCCCGCTCTCCTGTCCTATGCCGGGCATGAGCCTTTGGAACTCCCACCCCAAGGTTTATCTGCCCATCGAAGACGAAGGTGGTGAATCGGTTTGTGCCTATTGCGGGGCACACTACGTGCTCAAGCGCTGAACGGTTGTTTGTGCAGGGGCGTAGGCTCACGGTGGTGCAACTTGTCCCGGCCCTGGATACGGGTGGGGTAGAGCGTTCCACGCTCGAAGTCGGAGCCGCTCTGGCTGCCGCTGGGCATCGTTCCGTTGTGGTCTCCGGTGGCGGCCGTCTGGTGCCCCGTCTGCTGGCTGAGGGCAGCGAGCATGTCCAGCGTTCGATAGGCGCGAAGTCGCTGCTCACGCTGCGTCATGTCGCCGGGCTGCGCAGCCTGTTCCATGATCTCAAGCCCGATATCGTGCATGCCCGTTCGCGACTGCCGGCATGGCTTGCCCACTTCGCCCTGAAGAGCGGCCCTCCGACGACCCACTTCGTGACCACGGCGCATGGGCTCAATACCCCCGGGCGCTACAGCGCGATCATGACGCGTGGCGAACGTGTCATTGCCGTGTCGCACACGGTACGCGACTACCTGATCAGTCATTACGAGATCGATCCAGAGCGCATAGTCGTGATTCCGCGCGGCATTGATCTCGACGAGTTCCCGTACGGCCATCGCCCTGACGACGAATGGCTACGTGGGTTCTACGCTGACTATCCGCGCCTGCGTGGCGCACCGTTGCTGACCCTCCCGGGCCGGGGAACGCGGATCAAGGGCCATGCCGACGCGATCGAACTCATTGCTGCGCTGAAGACGCGCGGCATTGCGACGCGGTTGCTGCTGCTGGGTGTAGTTGAGGCCAGCCGCGGCAGTTATGTCGCGGAACTGCAGCGTCTTGCGGATGAGCGCGGCGTCGCCGACGACGTGGTCTTTGCCGCGCCACGCTCGGACGTGCGCGATGTATATGCAGCCAGCGCACTCGTGCTTCAGCTGTCAAACAAACCGGAAGCATTTGGGCGCACGGTAATCGAGGCGCTCGCGCTTTGCCGGCCCGTACTCGGCTACGCGCACGGCGGTGTCGGCGAGTTGCTGACCGAGCTCTACCCCGCCGGGCGTGTGCCTTTCGAGGATTTTGGTCGTCTCGTCGAACGTGCGGCGGAACTGCTGCGCCTGGCGCCGGCGATTCCGCCGCTGCGCCGCTATCAGCTTGCCGACATGCAGCGCGCGACGCTCGCGTTGTACAGCGCCCTCGTCAATAACGACGAAAGCAGCCTGCGCTCAACCTATGCCATGAGTTGACCGCGGTGTGCCGGATGTGGCCGAGTAGTGCGGTGTGCGTAGGACTCATGCACGACCGCGCCGTGGCTGCGCTAGCCCTTGGCCAGTAGCAAAGGCAAGCAGCTCGGTGTATTGGCTGTGTGGCCAGCACTGGGGCTGACCTTTCCCACGGTATCATCGCGCCCCGCATGAGTATCCTGTTGCTGCGCGAGCGAATCGCGACTGTACTTCCCTCCGCGCTGCTGCCGCTTCTGGCTGCCGCGTTGTTGTTGCCGTTCGGCCGTGCGGCTGAATTCGGCGTGCTGCTCTGTTTCATCGCCGGTAGTCTGGGCTTCCTGCGCGGAACCCTGGCATGGCCGGTGTGCGCCGATGTGCGCCTATTTGTCTTGCTCTGGCTTTGCTACACCGCGGCTGCGGCATTATCAGCCTTCGATGCGGTAAATCCCTCCAAGAGCTGGGGCACGGTGCTGGCTGCACTGCGGTTTTTGCCGCTGGGCATCTACGCACTCTGCGCCGTATCGGCCCCGCGCAGCCAGCAGCGGCTACGCGACGGGGTGGGCGCAATCGTGGCGATCTGGCTGCTCGATGCCTGGGTGCAGGCCTTGACTGGCTGGAGCCTGGGAGGAGCGCCCGAGGCGGAGCGTCTGAGCGGCCTGTTCGGTGCCGACAACCTCAAGCTGGGCCCCGTGCTGGCGACCTTGTCACCCTTCCTGCTGCTCGCTGTGCGGGAGCGCTGGGGGCGCCGTGGTCTCGCGCTCGCATTCGCCTTCGTGTTTTTGCCGGTGCTGCTGGCGGGGTCCCGCGCGAGCTGGTTTGCACTTGCGCTCGTTGCGCTGGTGTTGCTCTGGCGCGAAATCCGCAAGCCACTGCGTTTCGCGGCGGCGCTTGGTGTGCTGGGGCTTGTGATTGCTGCTGCCGTAGCTGCCGCCTGGAGCAGCTCTGACGCATTCCAGGCGCGGATGCAGCGTACTTTGCAGGCCCTTGAGGGCACGCCCGGTGAACTTGATTTCGCGCTCGCCGGGCGTGCTCAGATCTGGCAAACGGCTACGGCAATGATTGCGGCGCATCCGCTCAACGGCGTTGGTGTGCGCGGGTTTCGTTATGCCTACGCGGACTATGCGCTGCCCGGCGATACCTTTGTACAGCGCGACGGTACTGGTGCTGCGCACGCCCACCAATGGGTGCTGGAAGTGCTCAGTGAAACCGGGATGCTCGGTCTGGCGCTTTGGCTTGCCGGCATTGCTGCCGCGATACGCGCCTGGCGGCGTGCCAATGTGGTGCAGCGTAACGCCGCGTTGGCGCCGGGTCTCGCTCTCGTTGCGATGGCATTTCCGTTGAACACGCATCTTGCGTTTTATTCGGCCTGGTGGGGGTTGCTGTTCTGGTGGCTGATCGCGCTGTATTGCGCAGCGCTGGCGATCAAGAGTCCTGCGGAGATGTCCGATGCGTGAAGCGCTGAGTCTCGTGGTCACGACGCTCAACAACGCCGGCACCTTGCGGCGCTGCCTGGCAAGCGCGGCTTGGGCTGAGGATATCGTCGTGCTGGATTCGGGTTCGACCGATGCCACGCTGGTGATCGCCGCTGAATTCGGTGCACGCGTGTTTCACGAGCCGTTCAAGGGGTATGCAGCGCAGAAACAGAGTGGGATCGACAAGGCCCGGCATCGCTGGATCTTGCTGCTTGACGCGGATGAAGCGCTGACAGCCGCCGCGCGCGCTGCAATTGATGCAGCGTTGCTGGCACCGGGCGTCGCCGGATTTCGCCTGCCGCGGCGGGAACAGGTGTTCTGGACCTTCAACCATGCCGGCGTGCGCCTCAACACGCACTTGCGCTTGTTCGATCGCATGCGCGTGCGCATGAACGATGTGCCGGTACATGCGGCACCCGAAACGCACGCAGCCGTTGCCACGTTGCGCGACGCCGTATTCGAGCACTATGGTGAGCCCGATCTCGCGACCAAGATTGCGAAGATCAATGCCTATTCGACTGGACTGGTCGAGCACAAGCGCAGCGGGCGCAAACGGTTTCTCGCGGCACGAATGGTGTTGTACCCAGGCGTGTTCTTCCTGCGCCAGTACTTCGGCAAGCGCTGGTTCCTCGATGGATGGGCTGGCTACATCAATGCCGTCACTGCGGCTTATTACGTATTTATCAAATACGCCAAGGTGTACGAGGCTCAGCGCAGGAGTGAGCTCGGGCAATAGCGGCTTGCGGCATGTTGCCGGAGGTTTCTTGCGCCGGTGAAGCGGCGGCTCGGGCACCGCATCAGTCAGCTATCTTCGGACTTGAGCAAACGCAGTGCCATCGCGACCACGAGCAGTGTCGCGGCGACAAGTACGAACCAGAGCAGCACGTTACGCCAGTCCGGTTCGCGCTGCTTCGGCGGCGGCACGAGTGCGGCTTCGCCGCTGATGGTGCGGCTGCTCTCGGGGATGGCTGGATAGGGGTTCCAGTCGGCGCCATGGCGTCGCCGCAGTGCGTCCAGCAAGGCCGTGATCGGCGCGTCGCGGCGCTGTGTCTTCGCGCTGCCCGCGGCTATGGAATAGGGCCCTTCACCTTGGGCAAGAAACACCAGCACTTCGGGGCGATAACCCAGTACCAGCGAAGGTGGCGTGTTCGGCGTCGGAGCGGCGTCGACTCGCCATTCGCGATCGCGGGTGGTGGCATTGAGGTGCTGCGGTATGGAACTTTCCACCGCATCGCCGGTGGCGACACGATAGCCGGTCCAGGGGCCGGCCCGTGAGGTCCAGGGCCGGGTGTCGATATCGCGGCTGCGCACGGTCCATGTCGCGACACTGTTGCTGCCGCCGATCTTTACATCGAGTTGCTGCGCAGGTATCCGCGCTCCGGTGCGGTAGACATAGTAGACGCGTTCGCCTTCCTGCCGCTGCTCGGCGACCAGGCTGAGCCAGCGCCATTCGGGCTCGGGCGGTGGCGGCGCGGTTTCGGCGCGGACCGCTTGCAGCGGTGGCAAGGCACTCGTGGTCGCGGTGACGCGTAGGTAACGGAAACCGCGTTCTCGGCCGATTTCCAGCTGGTCGCGGCGCATCCGCAACGGGCCGTTACGCAGATCTGCGATGACCCCGTTGCCTAGCGTATTCCAGTGCTGCAGGTCGTCGCTGGCCGACAGGGTGACGCTGGTCCGGAATGCCGGCACATCGTCAGCCCAGACCAACCGTAGCGCGGCGAGCGGGATCTGGACCTGGCTCAAGTCCAGCAGCAGCTCGCGTGCCGGCTCGGCGGCTGCAGCAGGAGTGACACTGGCCTCGACACGCAGCACGCGGCCTTGCGCATCCCGCTCAGTGCGTAGGTTCCAGTCCGAATCCACTTCGCCGGGACGCAGTGGCGGTAGCAGGAACCAGGGTAGATCAAGCAACTCGCGCGGCCATTCCTGGGCACTCGCCCCTTCCGGCCCCAGCAAGGCCGCGGGCAGCGACTCGCCGGCCGCATTGAACACCTCGATGTCAGCCAGATCACGGTCCTGAGCTGCCCGGTATATGGCTTCACTGAGTACGACACGAAACGCGCCGCCGTCGGCCCGTGCAAGGCGCAGGGGCCATTCCTGGGAATAGTCGCTGCGTTGGCCGGCAGATGCGGCGTAAGCCGCGAGGCTTAGCAGTGCCAGCAGGGCCGCGCGCTTCATGATTCGGACTCGGCTTGTCTGGGGGGATTCGGCGCGAAGTAGCCGACCAGCATGAGCAAGCTGCCGACGGCGAGTACGCCGAGGATGGCGTACAGGTCTTTCAGATGCGTGCGGTCGATCAGGATCAGCTTCACGATGACGAGGCCTACGAGACAAGCACCACCGATCCAGATCGGGCGCGAGCGGCGGCGTGCGCCGGTGAGCATCGCGGCGAGGCCCGCCGTGCACCAGATTACGGACAGACAGGCCTGGGCCAGCGCGGAACGCAGCATCGCGTCGCTGTTCCAGTCCACACCGCCGAGGAAGTGCACCGCGCGCAAGGTCATGCTGGTCATCAAGGCGAAGCCTAAGATTGCCAGCAACTGGGCGCGCAAGGCCGGGTCCAGCAGCGTGTTCCCTTCGGCGTTGGCTTGGCGCAACCAGTGCAGTAACGCAAGCACGAAGCCGAGCTGTGCGAGTTCCAGCGGGTTGGCAATCGGCAGATAGGGCAACGGCGCCGGATCGCCCGCGGCGATCAGACCTATGACCCAGAATGTGCCCAGCAGTGTCGAGAGTATGCCGAGCAAGGCTGCACGTGCCATCTCGGCCGGCACATCCAGCGGCAGGCGCAGCACGCGCCAACGGCCCAGCGTGCCGGCAAACGCAAGCGCGAACGGGGCCAGGCCTAGCAGCACCTGCCAGATCATGCTGAGTTGCCAGGTATCGCGCCCAAGATGGGTGAGCTGGGTGGCGAGCACGCCGGTCCAGGTGAACACGTGTACGGCATAAGCCCCACTGAGTCCGGGTGAGTGGGTCGCGTCAAGATTGCGTTGTGCCCACAAGCTGGCCGCGAACCAGCCTAGCCAGGCGGCCAGACCAGGGCCGGACAAAGGACCGCCACCGTTGGCCGCTGTGGTGCCGACGATGAACAGTGGCGCGGCGAAGATGGCAAGCAATGCTGGCCAGCGCAGATCGTTCCAAAGCAGGCGGCGCGCGCCTTCGCTGGTCAGCAGTGTGGTCAGTGCGACGAAACCCAGCAGCCAGTTGGCTGCCGTGCCAGGTGATGCGAAACGGTCGATTTCGTTGCAGCCAAGCGCTAGCCACCAGCCCAATGCCCAGATCAGCATCAACTGAGCCATGCCGCTGGTCTCGCTGGCGCGGCGCAGCAGTGCACTGCTCGTGAAACCCGCGGCACTCAGCAGCAGGATGGCGAGGAAGTCCCCGTTGAGCAGCGCCGTCTGGGCCGCGAGTCCGCTGCGGTCGACGAGCACGCTGATCAACGACAAGCCTGCAGCGAGCTGCAGCAGATATCCGATGACGCGCGGTAGCTGGCGCTGCTGACGCAGGCCCAGCCAGATCAGTGCAGCGCCTTCGACGGCCCAGGCGCAGGCCGTAGCACGCGCCGACAGCGCGAGCGGCACCGCGAGTGTCGCGAAACCGAGTGCCAGCAGGGCATGCGACTGGCCTAGCAGGGTCATGCTAAGCCGGCGAAAAGCGTACCAGGCAATGCCGATGTGGGTGAGCGCCAGCACCAGTGCGGACAGGGCAAGCAGCTTGGTGTCGCCATCGAGCAGCGCCGCCTGCAGTGGGAAGGCCAGCAGCGGCGTGCCGAATACGAGACTGCCGTCGACAAAGCCGCGCCGTTCTTCGGGCTGACGCAGCGCATAGAGCAGCGGGATTGCGAGGTAGAACGCATAGAACAGGATCAGAAACGGCTCGGTGGTCGCAAACAGCTCTGGGCGGTACTTCAGGAAGCCCCAGGCTGTGCCTATGCCGAAAGTGAAGACAAAACCCAGCAGGTTCAGTGCGCGCCAGGGCTTGACCCAGGCGATGCCCAGGATGGCTGCATTAAGTACGGCGTAATAAGTGAACAGCGCCACGTGGTTGCCGCTGTCACTGGCGGTCAGCACCGGCGCGAGGAAGCCGCCGACGATGGCGAGCAGCGCCAAGGCCAGCGCGTCCTGCGCAACCGCCATGATGCCGGCCGCGCCCACGATGAGAACGAGCAGCAGGAACGCGAGTCCAGGCGGCAGCAGGTGGTAGAGCTTGTAGCTGCCAAATACGACCAGCAGCAGAATGCCGATGGCGCCGCCCTGCAGGGACAAGGCGAACGCCCGATGACTTTCACGCTTGCGCCAGCCGAATACGAGGCCGGCGAGTGCGGCTGCAGCGATGCCGGCCAGGCGTACTTCGATAGGTACATAGAACCAGCCCTGGTCGGCGGCGTACTTCATGAGTGCACCCACGCCGAGGAACAGGATCAGCACACCGATCTTGACCGGGATGTTGCCTTCGGTGAACCAGCGCTTGACCGCTGCGAACGCGCGCGCGAGCGGGTCGGGTGTGTCAGCACGTGCTGCGCGCGGCGGGATGGACGTGGCAGCGCCGACTGGGCGCTGCATACGCGGTTGCGGCTGCGGGCGCGCTGGCGGGGGTTCGCCTATCGTGAACACAGCGCGTTGCGGCGCTGGCGGCGGTGGGGGGGTAGCCATGCTGCTGAAATCCAGGTCGAAATCCGAGGCTGCTGAAAAATCCGTAGTGGCGGGCCCGGATGTGGCGACGGGTGCGTGCTGCTGCGGCGGCGCAGCGTTCGCAGCAATCGGCGGTGAGGCGGCGTCACTGGAGGTTGCCGCGGGGGTTTTCTGCCCCGTGTACTCAAACGGCGGCAAGTCCCCTGACGGTGGCTCCGTGACCGGGTGCATGGCGGCGCGTGACGCAGGCGGAGGTGCTGCTGCGGTCGGCGCGGCAGGTACGGGCGGCGGCGCACGACGAGGCGCGGGTTGATCGCCCAGCGATACGGCCTCGGACCGCGCCATTAGCTGTTGCGTTGCCACCGCATCTTCGAGTTTGCTGACACGGCTGTGCAATACGCTGATGCGGCCGAACAGGACTCCGGCCAGCGCACCAAACACGATGCCTATGCCTACGCCGTGCCCGAACAGACTGGCGCCAAACAGGGCCCCGCAAAAAAGACCGATCAGACCGAAAAGCCAGGGCATGTTGTATTCCTGTGCGGGAAAGCGGCGTCTGCACTCTAGCTGCTGACGGTCCCGGCGTCGTGTTGTCGTGCGTCGGTATCAGGCACCGATACTTCGCGGATCAGTAAATGGGCGGGGTGCCGGGCGGGCGGGTCTTGAAGCGCTTGTGCAGCCACAGGTACTGCGTCGGCGCCTCGCGCACCATGCGCTCGATGGCGGCGTTCACGCGCTGTGTGTCGGCGATCACGTCGTCGCTGGGAAACGCGTCCAGCCCAGCCTCCAGCCGCAAGCGGTAACTGCCGTCGGGGTCTCGCCGATGGAAGAACGGTAGCACCAGCGCACCGGACAGGCGTGCGAGGTGATGCGTTGCGGTAATCGTTGACGCCGATACCCCGAAGAACGGCACGAATACGGCGTCCTTGCCGCGCATGTCCTGATCCGGCGCATACCAGAGCGTCCCGCCGCGTTTCAGGTATTTCACGCTGGCGCGCAGTTCGTCCTTGGTAAACATGGCCTCAGCGTAATGCAGCCGGGCCGCGAGTACTGCCTGCTCGAATACCGGATCGTCCATGACGCGATACATGCCGCTGATGCGTATGCGTTGCGACACCAGTCGTGCGCACAATTCCAGATGGGAAAAATGTCCACCGACCAGCAGCACGCCGCGGCCCTGTGCCCGGGCGGCCGCAAGATGTTCGAGACCTTCAATATGGCAGGGGATCGCAGCGATCTTCCTGTCGCTGCCGAACCAGGCCAGAGCGAACTCAACGAGCATGCGGCCGCTGTCACTCAAGCTGTCGGCCAGCAGGCGCGCGCGCGTGGCAGCATCGAGTTCGGGGAAACAGAGGGAAAGATTGCGGGCAGCGACGTGCTTGCGCGTCACGAGCAAGCCGCGGGCAAGCCAGCCCAGCAGCACAGACAGGCGCTGCAGCCAAGGCAGGGGCAGACGCGCAATGCCGCGTACCAGGGCAAGGCCCAGGCGGGAAGGCCAGTAGCGCGGTGAAGAAAGCGTGCGGGGGGCAGGAACGGAATCGGACATTGCGTGCAGTTTAGCTGCAACCGCGGGCCTACTTTTCAGGTCGCCGTTGTAGCGCGCGAACGGTCGGCCGAGTTGCCGGTGCCACTGTCCGGCACGAATCGCTCCCACCTGGCTGGCCTGCTCGCGGCGATCCGGGCGATTCCCGGCCGGGCTGCGGTCGGCACCCTGCGGAGTCGCGGCAGCTATACTGCGCCGCCGCCCAGCCAGCTCAGGTACGTGTTCCCGCGCTCACTCTATACGTTGGTAATGTATCTGCTGACGCCCGTGATCCTGATCCGGCTCGCGCGGCGCGGCCTGCACTATCGCAGCTATCTTGGGCGCTGGCGCGAGCGTTTCGGCTTCTTTCCGGCGCCAGGTTTCCAGCAGAGCATCTGGATTCATGCGGTTTCCGTGGGCGAGGTCAACGCTGCCGTGCCGCTGATCGAAGCACTGATGCGCGAACACGTCGACCTGCCGTTTGTCATCACCACCATCACGCCTACCGGATCCGAGCGAGTGCAGAAGCTGTTCGGTGAGCGCGTGTTCCATGTCTACCTGCCCTACGATCTGCCGGCGTCAGTCGCGCGATTTCTCGAGCGTGTGCGGCCGCGGCTGGGCGTCATCATGGAAACCGAGATCTGGCCGAACCTGTTTCATGAATGCGAGCGTCGGGAAATTCCGCTGGTTGTTGCCAATGCTCGGCTATCGCAAAAAAGTTTGCGCGGCTACGGGCCCGTGCGACCGTTGGCGCGGCTGGCCATCCGCTCCGCGCGCCATGTGGCGGCGCAATCCACGGCGGACGCACAGCGTTTGCTCGAACTCGGGGCAGATCCGGCGCGGCTCTCGGTACTTGGCAATATCAAGTTCGACATGGCCGTGCCGGAGGAACTTGCCGGCATCGGACGCGAGCTGCGCGAGGTGTGGGGGCCGCATCGACCGGTCTGGATCGCGGCGAGCACACACGAAGGTGAAGAGATAGCCGTGCTCAAGGCGCATGCGGCTGTGCTGCGCCGCTTCCCGGATGCGCTGCTGCTGATTGCGCCACGTCATCCTGAACGTTTCCGTCTGGTAGTGCTGGCCTGCCGCAGTTTTGGCTTTGCGACACGCACACGCAGTGAAGACCGGCAAGCGGCTTCTTCCAGTCAGTGTTTTGTGGTCGATACACTGGGCGAACTATTGCACTACTACGCAGCCTCGGACGTCGCTTTCGTCGGCGGCAGCCTGGTGCCTATTGGCGGCCACAACGTGCTGGAACCCGCCGCCTTGTCGGTACCGGTCGTGGTTGGCCCGAATACCTTCAATTTCGAAGCCATTACCGCGAGCCTGGTTGAAGAGGGAGGCGCTGTGCAGCTCGGCGATGCCGATGCGCTAGGCGCCGCCATTGCACGTCAGCTGGGCGACGAGTCGGGCCGCCGGCGCATGGGTGGAAAAGCACGCCAGGTCTTTGAGCGCGAGCGCGGCGCCGTGGCCCGCAATATGGCAGCTATCGAGGCTGTCCTTGCGGCGCAGCGCTTGCGCTAAAAAGTGTCTCAGTGGAAAACAAAAAGCGGGCAATGCCCGCTTTTTGTCACCGCAGCCCTGCGTGCTGCTTATTCGAGCAGAGCATTGACTTCCTTGAGGTCGTTAGGCCCTATGCTGCCAGCGGACTGGCGCAGGCGCAGCTGATTCAGAACAAAGCTGTGACGCGCCTGCGACAGGTCACGCTGGGCCTGGTACAGCTGACGCTGTGACAGCAGCACGTCGACGATGGTGCGGGTACCGACTTCAAAACCGGCTTGTGTCGCTTCCAGCGCACTGTTGGCCGAAACCACGGCTTGCTTGCGCGCTTCGACTTCGCTGATACCGGCAACGACGGAACGGAAGTTCAGCCGCGTGTTGCGCACGAGGGCGCGTTTTTGCTGCTCCAGCCTGTCCTGCGCCGCATCGCGGTCATGGACCGCTTGACGCACGCGCGACTGGGTGGCGCCGCCGGAGAAGATAGGCACGCTCAGACGCAGGCCGACGCTGTGCGTTGTGGACTTGTTGTTGAACGGGAATTCGCCCGGAAATCTGCTCGAACTCTCGTCGCCCCAGCTCGGATTGCGCGACCAGCTCAAGCTTCCCGACAAGGTCGGCAGATGCCCCGATCGCGCCGTATTGATGTCGGCCCGGGCGGCGGCAAGCGCAAACTCCTGGGCCTTCAGTCCCGGATTCTCGGCGATGGCCTTGTTGACCCAGGCTTCCATGTCGTTGGGCACCGGCTCGTTCATCGGGATTTCGCTGCGCAGGCGCGCCAGGGGGCCAGGTTCCTTGGCCGTGATTTCGCGCAGCGCTTCGCGCGCATCTTCCAGCGCGTTCTGCGCAATGATGCTCGCGGCGCGTGCGGAGTCGTGCTGCGCCTTGGCTTCATTGACGTCGGTAATAGCCGAAAGGCCGACCTCAAAGCGTTGCTGCGCCTGATCGAGCTGGCGGCTCAGAGCTTTTTCTTCGGCCTGGGAGAAGGCCAACGAGTCTTCTGCGGTAAGCACGGCGAAATACGCCGTCGTTACGCGAATCGACAGATCCTGCTCCGCCTGCACGTAGAGCGAATCACCGCGACGCGCGAGTTCCCGTGCAGCATTGCGCGCCGTCCACCTGCTGAAATCAAGGATGGACTGGGTCAGCGTGCCCGAGAGGGTCGTGCTGCGGGAGTCTCTGGAGCTGGTGTCGACGCCCCGACCTACGTTGCCTTGGGCGTCAGCGGTAATGCCGGCGTTGTAGTCATCCCGGCTGCCTTTTCCGAAGTCGAGCACGGCTGAGATTTGCGGCAGCAATTGCGCGGTCGCCTGATTGACGCCCTCGCTGGTCGATTCACGCTGGGCTTCGGCGGTCGAGAGTACCGGATCGTTCTGGCGGGCGAGGTCGTATACCTGGATCAGGTCTTCGGCCGAGGCGAGTACCGGCACCAGCGCAAGGGCCAGTGACAGGGGCAGCAGCTTGAACGGGGTTCGCTTGGTCATTGTCGCTTCCTGGAAAGGAGCCGTCCTGGATTAAGGCTCAAAGGGTTGCGAACTCGCACGGCCGGGAACGCTAGAGGCTGAACCGCTTTGGCGGCGCGGCGTTCGTCAGATAGGCGAGATCGGTTTCAAACAAAGAGGTTTCGCACAAAGTGGTTCCCTCGCGCTTAAATACAACAGCCTGTTGCGCTGGCGACGTGCCGGTCACTGCAAACAACCGGCCGCCGGGCCTGAGCCAGCTCCTGAAACGTTCCGGCAGTGTATGTACCGCGCCGGTGAGCACGATCACGTCAAACTCACGGCCGGGCTGGAATTCGCGCACGGCTTCGGCGACTTCCACTTTCACATTGTCAATGCCGCAGCGCTGCAACCGTTCGCGCGAGGTTGCCGCGAGATCGGCGTGCTGTTCGACGCTGAGCACTTCGCGGCCCAGACGCGCAAGGCAGGCGGTGAGGAACCCGGAACCGGTGCCGATTTCGAGCACGCTATCGCCAGCACCAATCTCAAGCGATTGCAGCACGCGCCCTTCGATCACCGGCTTCATCATGAACTCGCCATGGGCCAGCGGCAGTTCGAGGTCGGCAAATGCGAGCTGGCGGTGTTCGGCGCTGACAAAATCTTCGCGCCGCACGTCACCAAGAACGGCGAGCACCCGTGCATCGAGCACGTCCCAGGGACGTACCTGTTGCTCGACCATATTGAAACGAGCCCTTTCGATATTCAGGGACACGGCGCGACTCCAGCGGAAAAGGGGCGAGAGCATAGGCGCTGACGCCCGCTACGGCAATTCAGGATCGCTGTTCCCGGCTCCGCCCCGTAGTGCCGGAAGTCATCGCAAGTACCTGACATTACTCACCTTACGCTGTCCGGCGCGGAATTCCGGACAGGTCCGGTCGTCCGTTCGCCGGCAAACGGGAACGGGCGTGCAGCACACGGGCGGCCAGACGCTGGTCAACCCGTTCGATGCGCGTGAGCGCCTGCGGGTTGCGCACCTGCGTCTGCCAGGCCAGCCAGCGGGTCAGGCGTTCTTGGTCGAGCTTGTCGAGTGCGGCCAGGTATGCGCGCGCGGCAAGGGCGAAGCTGGCATCAAAATGTCGCGCATCGAGCAAACTGGCGTAAATCCGCTGGGCGATTTTGAACGCCTGGCTCAGTCGCAGTTCCGGGGGAGATGACATGATTGCGGTCCTATGCGCCGACCGGAGCACTATCTGCGGCCGGACGCTTGATCCGGAACCATGCAGCGTACAGCGCCGGCAGGAACAGCAAGGTCAGCGCCGTCGCGACGAACAGGCCGCCCATGATGGCGACAGCCATCGGTCCGAAAAACGCACTGCGTGACAGTGGGATCATGGCGAGAATTGCCGCCAGTGCGGTGAGCACGATGGGCCGGAAGCGCCGTACGGTCGCCTCGACTATCGCGTCCCAGGGCGCATGCCCTGCGGCGATGTCCTGCTCGATCTGGTCGATGAGGATCACCGAGTTGCGCATGATCATGCCCGCCAGCGCAATCGTGCCGAGCATCGCGACGAAACCGAAAGGCACATTGAATACAAGCAGGAACAGCGTGACACCAATCAGACCCAGCGGCGCGGTCAGGAAGACCATGACCGTGCGGCTGAAGCTCTTGAGCTGCAACATCAGCAGGGTCAATACGACAAACAGGAACAGCGGCACGCCGGCATTCACCGAACGCTGACCTTTGCCCGAATCCTCAACCGTGCCGCCAACTTCAAGCAGGTAGCCCGACGGGAGTTTGGCGCGTATCGTTTCCAGGGCCGGCTCGATCTGTGCCGTGATGGTCGGCGGTTGCAGTACATCGTCGGTGTCACCACGTACCGTGATGGTCGGCAGGCGGTTGCGGCGCCAGATGATGCCTTCTTCCATCGAGTACTGTACCCGGGCGATCTGGCTTAACGGCACGCTCTTGCCCGAAGCGGTTGGTACGGAGAGGTTCTCCAGCAACGACAGTTGGGCACGTTCTTCGGCCGGGCCGCGTAGCAGTACCTGGATCAGCTCGTCCCTTTCGCGGTATGTCGAGATCGGCACACCGGACAGGGAACTCTGCAGGAAATTGGACAGATCCTGCGAACTCACGCCGAGCACGCGCGCGCGATCCTGATCAATTTCGAGGTGAATAACCTTGCTCGGTTCGTCCCAGTCGAGATTGACATTGCGCATGTGTGGATTTTTACGCACCTGGTCGGCGACCTCGCGCGCGAGCTTGCGCACGAGGCCGAGGTCCTCGCCGGAAACACGGAACTGGATCGGATAGCCGACAGGGGGGCCGTTCTCAAGGCGCAGGACTCGGCCGCGGACTTCCGGGAAATCGGTCTCGAACAGCGCCAGCAAGTCGGCGCGCAGCTTCTCGCGTTGTTTGGGTCCTTTGGTCAGTAGCACGAACTGGGCGAAGCTCGCCTGCGGCAATTGCTGGTCCAGCGGCAGGTAGAAGCGTGGCGAGCCGGTCCCGACGTAGCTCACATAGTTTTCGAGTTCGTTGCGCGTGCTCAGCCACTGTTCGAGCTTCTTGACCTGGGCGGCGGTTGCTTCAAGCGAAGAGCCTTCGGTCAGCTTCATGTCGACCATGAGTTCCGGGCGTGTCGAATCCGGGAAGAACTGCTGTTGCACGAAACGGAAGCCAACGATGGAGGCGACAAATAACGCGAACGTCGCAGCGATGACGATACGCCGATGTGTTACACACCATTCGACGAGATTGCGGAAACCGCGATAGAACACTGACGCGTAGGGGTCATGCGTGTGCCCGTGCTGCGGGCCGCCTGCTAGCGCGCCCCGCAGGCGACGTGGCAGCAGGTGGGCCAGGCTACGGCGCAGCGAGTCAGCGCGCGCAGCAAACGAGCCAGGGCGCGCAGGTTCGGCCGGTTTGCCGAGATCCGGCAACAGTTTGTAGCCGAGATAAGGGATAAAGATCACCGCGGCGACCCACGAGATGATCAGCGCGATCGTGACGACCTGGAAGATTGAGCGCGTGTATTCGCCAGTGCCCGATTGCGCTGTTGCGATAGGCAGAAAACCCGCGGCCGTCACGAGTGTGCCGGTCAGCATCGGGAAAGCCGTTGAGGTATAGGCGAACGCCGCAGCACTGATGCGGCTGTAACCTTGTTCCATTTTTACCGCCATCATTTCGACGGCGATAATCGCATCATCCACGAGTAGGCCCAGCGCAAGTACGAGCGCGCCGAGTGAGATCTTGTGCAGATCGATGCCGAAGTAGCGCATGGCCGCGAACGTCATCGCCAACACCAGCGGAATTGACAGCGCAACGACCAGGCCGGTGCGGAAGCCCAGCGAGAAGAAGCTCACTAGCAGCACGATGATGACGGCTTCAGCCAGCGTGCGTACGAATTCGTTGACCGAGCGCTGCACGGCGTGCGGCTGGTCGGCGACACGTGCGAGTTCCAGACCGGTCGGCAGCGCAGCTTCGAGTTTGTTGGTTGCGGCATCGAGATCGCGGCCCAGCGCGATGATGTCGCCGCCCTTTTTCATCGACAGCGCAATGCCGATTGCTTCCTTGCCCAGGTAGCGAAGACGCGGCTGCGGCGGATCGCTGTAAGCGCGCTTGACCTCGGCGACATCGCTGAGGCGGAACAGGCGACCATTCGCGCGAATTGCGATGTCGCCGATGGCTTTTTCGGAGTCGAATGCCCCCGAAGTGCGCAAGTAGATGCGGTCGGACGTGGTCTCGAAACTGCCCGCCGGTGTGATTGCGTTCTGGGCTTCGAGTGTTGCTTGAACCTGAGCAAAACTGATGCCAAGCGTAGCGAGCTTGGCGTTGGAAACTTCGATGTAGATTTTTTCGTCCTGCAGGCCGATCAGGTCGACTTTGGCGACGTTGGGTACGCGCAGCAGCGCAAGCTTCAGGCGTTCGGCATAGTCTTTCAGCAGTGCGTAGGAGAAACCGTCGCCAGTGAGTGCATAAATATTGCCGAAGGTGTCGCCGAATTCATCATTGAAGAACGGGCCCTGTGCGCCCGGTGGCAGGGTATGGCGGATGTCGCCGACTTTTTTGCGCACCTGATACCAGAGGTCGGGCATATAGCGCGAGTCAAGCGAGTCTTTGGCGACGATGATGATCTGTGACTCGCCGGGTCGCGCGTAGCTGCGCAGGAATTCGAGGTCGGGCAGTTCCTGCAGCTTTTTCTCGATGCGCTCAGTGATTTGCTCGTTGATCTCAGCGGCCGTAGCGCCCGGCCAGGTCGTATGGATGACCATGGCTTTGAAGGTAAACGGCGGGTCTTCCGACTGGCCAAGCGAGCGATAGGACAAGATGCCGACCAGCGCGAGCACGACGATGAAGTAGCGCACTATCGACTGGTTCTTGAGCGCCCACTCGGACAAATTGAATTGGCTCATTGTTGTTCTTGTGGCAAATGCCCGCAGCTCCGGAACGCATCCGGAAGCTTGCGTGCGTTGACGGGGCGACGCGGCTGCCGGTGCCGCGGCGAATCAGAGTCAGAAAGAGCCCGCATCGCTGCTCGGCCGTTAGGGAGGGGGGAGCGGAGCAGCGACCGGGCGGGGAGTGGGCTGGGTTACAGGACCAGCGGCTTGTTGCTGTAGTCGACCGGAATGACCGACTGCCCTTCGCGCAGTTTGTGTACGCCAGCAGCGACGATCCAATCCTGACTATCTACACCTTCCATCAACATTACCCCCTGTTCGCGGTAGGCGCTGACGGTCACTGACTTGAGATGGACCTGCCGTGTCTTGCTGTCGAGCACCCAGACCGCGGGCTTGCCGTCCTTTTCATAGAGTGCAGCGAGGGGGATCAAATGCGCCGCATCGCTTTCTTCACCGCGGAAGAAGACTCGCGCAGTCTGTCCGAGCTTGGCCGGTTCCGCATCACTATCAAGTGTGACGCGGACTCGATAAGTGCGGGTGGTTGCATCGGCTTCCGGCGCGATTTCACGCAACACGCCAGCCATATGCTTGCCGGATTCAGCCCAGAGCTCGATCGTTGCTGGCTGCTCCTTGCGGTAGTCGCCGATGCGGCTCTCGGGAATGCTGATTTCCACTTCGCGCTGGCCGTCACGTGCAAGCGTCGCGATCACCTGTCCCGGGGCGACTACTTGGCCGGCTTCGGCCGCGATCGAGGTGATGATGCCGTCATGGTCAGCGCGCAGTTCGCTGTAGCCGGCGTGGTTCTGCGCAACGGTCAGTGCGGCTCGTGCTTCAGTGGCGCGTGCGGTTGCGGCCTTGAGTCGATTGTCGACGGCGTCGAACTGTGTTGCACTGACGAAGTTTTTCCCGCGTAGCGCTTCATAGCGCGCGCGCTCCGACTTTGCTGTTGCGAGGTCTGCTTCAGCGGCAGCCAGCGATGCCTTGGCACTGCTGGCCTGCAGGTTCAAGTCTTGCGGGTCGAGTTCGGCAATGAGATCGCCGGCTTTCACCTTTGCGCCGACATCGACCTTGCGTTGGCGGATCTTGCCGCCTACACGGAAACCTAGCGCACTCTCGTAGCGGGCCTTGATATCGCCGCTATATAAAGTGCCTGCTTCGCTCGAAGCGGATTGCGGACGCGCTACGATGGCGGGGCGGATTGGCTCTTGCACTTCGGCGCGGGAATTGCAGCCAGAAACAAGTGCGAGCGTTGACATGCTCAGAAGCAGGCCAACCCCCAAGCGACGGAGTCGGCTGGGCAGGCTGGGGGCGACAGGGGCGCGCATTGTTACTATCCTCAATTGAAGATACGAACGGGTTTACTTGAACTGCCCGGTACAGTATCATTACAAAACTGCACTGTCTAGTATTTATTGGCCATGTCATCTGTGATGAAACAGGCCGCTCCGGGGCGGCCGAAAGATCTGGAAAAGCGAGCTGCGATCCTTGACGCGGGTAAGCGCTTGTTTCCGCGGTTTGGATTTGACGGTACGAGCATGGATGCGGTCGCTGCTGAAGCGGGCGTGTCTAAACTGACTGTCTATAGTCATTTCACCGACAAGGAGACCCTGTTCAAGTCGGTGATCGAAGCAAAATGTGAGGAGCAACTTCCGTCGGCGCTGTTCCTCGCCGATCTCACCGGGCCGATTCGTGGCCAGTTGCTGACCATTGCACGCGCATTCTTTGCGCTGATCACGAGTGAAGAGTCAATTTCCCTGCACCGCATGATGACGTCGCAGGCACAGCCGACGAAGCTTGCGCAACTGTTCTGGGAGGCCGGCCCGAAGAAACTGCAGGCGGCGTTTGAAGCGTTTCTGCAAGCAGAGGTTGATGCGGGCCAGCTCGACATACCGCAGGTCTGCCGTGCTACCTCACAGTTCTTTTGCCTGCTCAAGGGTGAGTTGCATGCGCGCATGATGTGTGGCTGCTCCGAGCCGTTCACGGAGCAGGCCGTCGACGATCACATCAATGCCACGGTCGACATGTTTTTGCGCGCCTATGCGCCTACGCGGGGTTGTGCCTGAGATCGCTAGCGCAATGACTCGCTTGCTCCCCCCGCTTCGTGTTTGAATGCGCGCCTGAAGCGGGGGTGCCCAGGCTGGGCTGAGAGAGTCCCTTCGTACCTGACCCGGGTCATGCCGGCGTAGGAAGCTTCGTTGCATGGCACCGATGTAGCCATGCACGCCGCCGCTTCGTCCCCCGACTATTGAGGACGATGCCGATGAATGCCCTGCCTTCCGACCTGGTGCGCCAGACCCAGGAATTGTCCGCGCAGGTAACGCGACCAATTCCTGGTTCGCGCAAGATTCACGTTACCGGTAGCCGCGAAGACCTGCGTGTACCACTGCGTGAAATCGCGCTTGCAGACACGCCGCTGGTCTTCGGTGCGGAAAAAAATGCGCCTGTGACGGTGTATGACACGTCCGGCCCCTACACAGACCCGGCTTATCGCGTGAACCTCGGCACCGGTTTGCCAGCGTTGCGTGCACGCTGGATCACCGAGCGTGGCGACGTTGAAGAACTGGCGGGACTTTCTTCCGAGTTTGGTCGCAAGCGCGAAGCCGATCGCCGTCTTGATGCCGTGCGCTTCCCGAACCTGCGCCGCCCGCTACGCGCGAAGGCCGGCGCCAACGTGACGCAGATGCACTATGCGCGCAGAGGAATTATCACGCCGGAAATGGAGTTTATCGCGCTGCGGGAGAATCAGCGCAGCGAGGCACTCGAAGCGCACTTGCGCGTGCAGCACCCTGGGGAAAGTTTCGGCGCGGCGTTGCCGCGGGTGATCACGCCGGAGTTCGTTCGCGCCGAGGTCGCGCTAGGCCGCGCGATCATCCCGAACAATATCAATCATCCTGAGTCAGAGCCGATGATTATCGGCCGCAACTTTCTGACCAAGATCAACGCAAACATAGGCAATTCCGCGATTACTTCGTCGATCGCAGAAGAAGTCGAGAAAATGGTCTGGTCGATCCGCTGGGGCGGTGACACGGTCATGGACCTTTCTACCGGAAAGCACATTCACGAAACGCGCGAATGGATATTGCGCAATTCGCCTGTGCCCATAGGCACCGTGCCGATCTACCAGGCGCTTGAGAAGGTTGACGGCAAAGCGGAAGAGCTGAATTGGGAAATTTTCCGCGACACGCTGATTGAGCAGGCAGAGCAGGGCGTTGACTATTTCACGATTCACGCAGGCGTACGGCTTGCGCATATTCCGCTAACTGCCAAGCGTGTGACCGGTATCGTGAGTCGTGGCGGCTCTATCCTGGCCAAGTGGTGCCTTGCGCACCATCGTGAAAATTTCCTCTACACCCATTTTGAGGAAATCTGCGAAATCATGAAGGCTTACGATGTCGCGTTTTCGCTGGGCGACGGATTGCGGCCGGGCTCGATTGCCGATGCGAACGATGCGGCGCAGTTCGCTGAACTCGATACCTTGGGCGAGCTGACGCATATAGCCTGGAAACACGATGTGCAAACCATGATCGAAGGCCCAGGGCATGTGCCGATGCAGCTCATCAAGGAGAATATGGAGCGGCAGCTACGCGTCTGCAGCGAGGCGCCGTTCTATACCCTGGGGCCATTGACGACCGATATCGCCCCCGGTTACGACCACATTACGAGCGCAATCGGCGCGGCAATGATCGGCTGGTTCGGTACGGCGATGCTTTGCTATGTAACCCCGAAAGAGCACCTTGGCTTGCCCAACAAGCAAGATGTGCGTGACGGCATCATTGCGTACAAGATCGCTGCGCATGCGGCCGATCTTGCCAAGGGGCATCCGGCGGCGCAGGCGCGCGACAATGCCCTGTCAAAGGCGCGCTTCGAGTTTCGCTGGCAGGATCAGTTCAATCTTGGCCTCGACCCGGAGAAAGCGCAGGAATTTCACGACGAGACGCTGCCCAAGGATGCGCACAAAGTTGCGCACTTCTGCTCGATGTGCGGCCCGCATTTCTGCTCGATGAAGATTACGCAGGACGTGCGTGACTACGCAGCGGAAAAGGGCGTCAGTGAGTCCGAGGCGCTGGCCGAAGGCATGCAGGAAAAGGCCAAGGAGTTTCTTGCTGGCGGTGCGCAGCTCTATCGCGAGGCCTGAAGCCTTGCTGCGGCAAATGCCGGAAACCGTACTCCGATTTCCGGCATTTACCTTGATCACCATTCAATAGCCGTAGCGGAAGATCACATCTTCGGGCGATTGGCGTTCGATGGCACCCAGATCGACGCGGCCGGCAGCGACGCGCGGCAGTTCGCGCTGATCACCAGGTGCGAGTCCGGATCCTGCCGGGTCGCCCGCGTTTAGCGCTGGGCTGGTGGCGCTGGGCAGCAGGCTCAGCGTCGACCCTCCGTTGATCCCGAGTGTGCCAAGCAATGGATCGGTGCCAGGGGCAAGATTGCCGGTTCCGGCGCCCAGGGTCGTGCCGGTGGTGTTTTTGATCAACGAGTAACTGGTGGAAAACGAACCGCTTGCATCGGGCGCTGTAGCCGCGTTGTTGTTTGCGACGATGCTGTTGCGGATGACTGCTCCGCTGCCGGTGCGCAGAATGCCTCCGCCGGTTGCGGCGCTGTTGCCGACTATCGTGCTGGAGGAGACCTCGATCCCGGTTTCTGCGGCGCTGTAGATGCCGCCGCCTTGAGCAAGAGCACTGGAGTTTCCGGCCAGAGTTGAATTTGTCAGCAGCAGTGCGCCCGCGTCCTGGTAGGCGATACCGCCGCCGGACTGCTGCGAGGTGTTGTTGGCGAAGCTGGCGCCTTTGAACGTCGTGTTGACGAAGTCTGCTGAGACGCCGCCGCCGGTCAGATTCGCCGTGTTGGCGGTAAGTTGAACGCGATCCAGCCTGGCTGTCGCGACGACAGGCTGGCTGACTGGCGGCTGTGCGCTGATCCAGATCGCGCCGCCTTGGCCCTGCTGGGCATTGTTGCTGACAAACCGCGTGTCGGTAACGGTCGCCGTCGCCGTTGCTTTCGAGCCATCAATACGTAGACCGCCGCCGCCGGTAATTCCGACCAGATTCGGAGGTTGCGTACTCGATGTGTTGTTGCTGAACTCGCTTTGTGAAATTTCAACCCGCACGGCGCGCAAATAGGCGCCCCCGCCGTTACGGCTGGCGCTGTTGCCGGTAGCCACGACGTTGTCGACCACGACGTTATCGATGTCCTGCGCACCGAAGCCGCCGCCGTTGATCACTGCCGTGTTGTTCTCGAACCGCGTGCCGCGCAAGGTCAGTGTTGTGGAGACGGTCGGGAACGCGTAGAGGCCGCCACCGCGTTGCGCCGTATTGTTGCTGAACAGGCAGCTCGTGATGGTCAGGTTGCTGTCGTCGGCGAAAATCGCGCCGCCTTCGTCGGCAGAACTGCCGTTGGTGAACGCGAGGCCGGCAATATCGACCGCGATCACATCACTGGCCGCCGCGGGATGGATACGAAAAATGCGCGAGCTGTTGTTGCCGCTGATGGTCAGGCGCGTTGCCCCGGGCCCGATGACGCGCAACCCTTCGGTGATGTCGATGGATCCGCTGGTTAGCGTGATCGTTCCGGTGACGGTGTTGGCGAACGTGATTGTGTCCGCGCCGGTCGTGTTATTGGCTTGACCGATGATGTCGCGCAAGCTGCCGGTGCCGCTATCGGCGGTGTTGGCGACCGTAAAGGTCGCAGCACGGGCAATGCCTGGGTGTACGGCGGCAAACAGCAACAGGCACGCACAAGACCGCAACGCGCCCTGGCGGCGCGCAGTGATGGTGTTCATTGACTCTCCTCCCGGGCCGGCTGGCCCCCCGGTGGCGGATCATAGCGGCGGCCCGGCGCCGCGCCAGTGCATGCGTCGCACTTGATCCATGCGCCGGTGAACCCCAAGAATCCGGCATCGTCCCAAGGAAGCCTGCCATGAGCTCGACGGACCCCCTGATCGCCACGCGCAAGCGCCTGCCCTGGTTCCGGGCGGCTGGTGCATTGCTGCTGTTGCTTGTTCTCGGGCTGCTGGCGTTGATGTGGTGGTGGGACTACGAGCCGAATTCGCTAGACGTGCAACGTGAAGCGGAGCAGCGCGCACGCGCGGTCAGCCGGCCGGTTGTGGTCGGCAGCGTGACGACGGCGACCCTGATCGCGAGTCTGGAAACCTTGCTGAACAAGCGCGGTGGCTACCTGAGCAACGACTTGCTGCCGCCTGGTGCGTTGATGGACAACGTGCCTAACTGGGAGTTCGGGGTGCTTAGCGCAAGTCGCGATCTGAGCCGCTTCTTGCGTAGTGATTTCAGCCGCTCGCAGACGCAAAGTGCCGAGGACCGGGACTTGATGGAAGCCGAGCCGCTGTTGTCGAGCCCGAACGATCGCTGGCTTTTCCCGAGTTCGGAAAGCCAGTACCGCAAGGCGGCTTCATATCTGAGCGCCTATCTCGTGCGCCTGGCGGACGCCGACCAGAGTGATGCGCAGTTCTATGCGCGTGCCGACAATCTCGTGAATTACCTGCGTGTGGTGTCGAGCCGGCTGGGCTCACTGTCGCAGCGGTTGTCGGCGAGTGTCGGCCAGGTGCGGCTGGATACTGACCTCTCCGGTGACCGCAACGCGCAGCAGTCGACGCCGGGCGTTGGGCCGCGTCTGGTGCAGACGCCATGGACCAAGATCGACGATGTCTTCTACGAGTCGCGCGGCTATACCTGGGCGCTACTGCAGCAACTGCATGCGATGCAGCGCGATTTCGAGCCGGTGTTGCGCGACAAGAATGCTCAGATCAGCCTGCAGCAGGTCGTGCGCGAGCTCGACGAAGCGCAGAAAGGGCTTGGCAGTCCAGTTGTTCTGAACGGCACGCCGTTTGGTTTTTTCGCCAATCATTCGCTGGTCATGGCGAATTACGTCTCACGTGCAAACGCAGCGATCATCGATCTGATCTCGCTGCTCGAACGTGGCTAGGTCGTCGTAGCGGAAAAAAGAAGAGCGGCCTTGGCCGCTCTTCGTGTCAGTGCCAGCTGCAGCCTGCGCACTCAGTCGTTGGCGTGATCGGCCTCGTAGCGCGCGACACCGTCAAGCACGTCCTTTTTTGCGCCTTCCGCGCCATCCCAGCCATCGACCTTGACCCACTTGCCCTTCTCAAGATCCTTGTAGTGCTCAAAGAAGTGGCCGATGCGCTCCAGCCAGTGGGCCGAAACCTGCTTGATATCGTCAATATGGGCGTAGCCGGCGAATACCTTCGACACCGGCACGACGACGAGCTTTTCGTCACTGCCGGCCTCGTCAGTCATCCGTAGCACACCCACGGGACGGCAGCGGATCACGGCACCGGGTACCAGCGGCAGCGGCAGGATGACGAGGGCGTCCAGTGGATCGCCATCACCGCCGAGGGTGTTGGGCACGTAACCGTAGTTGCAGGGATAACGCATCGGCGTCGACAGTACGCGGTCAACGAAGATCGCGCCGCTGGCCTTGTCGACTTCGTATTTGACCGGCTCCGCGTCCTTGGGAATCTCGATGATGACGTTGATTTCGTTCGGCACGTCTTTGCCGGTGGGAACGCGGTCCAGACCCATTGCAGTTTCCAGGTTAAGGCCCCGGCACGGGGCAGAAGGGCGCGAAGGATACGGAAATTCCTGTTGCGGCGCACCAACCTGGCGAGCAACTGGCGACCGGCGCCTTTCGGCGCCGGTCGCTCCTTGGCTACATGTCAAAGTTGTTTCTGAAGATCAGGTCATTGTTGGAACTGACCGTACCTTCGAGTGTGAACGGAAAGTCCTGAGGATAGTCCGGCGCGGTTGCCGGGTTGCCGACGTCTATCACGTCTGTCCAGGTTGTTGAGCTAACGGTGAGCTGGCGCGCGTTGCCGCCTGGGTTGCGCGTTCCGACCACGACCTTGCTTGGGGCGAAATGTGCTCCGGCCGCCGAGTCTGTCGAGTCCCAGCTGATCCAGTATGTGCTGCCAGCGGTAAAGAAGCCGGCTCCGGCACAAGCCGCCGGAACGGTAAGCTGATTGCGCCAGATGCGGCGAGTAGTACCGGTAGCTGAGCCCGGCGGCGGGGCGACGCTATTGAACAGCCGGAAAAGACTCGCATCCGTGCTGCTTGCCAGTACGTTGGTCGTGGTATCGCCGCAGAGCACGGCGGCACCGGCATCGCCGGGCCGGCCGTTCCAGATCTGGAGGGTCGAAGCAGTGAAAGGGGAAGGCGTGGCCGGCGAGCCCGTCTTGTAGGTGAATATGTTGACTGCGGTCAAGGTCCAGTTTTCGGTAGCAGGCACCGTAAAATCGTCCGCCAACCGGAACTGGCCAGAAGCAACCGAATAGCCAGCACTGGTATTGGCTTCAGCCGTATTGCCCGTGTCGTGCTGTAGCTCCGACCAGTTTGCGCCCGTCGGCGCCGCCACGCCGCTATCGGAGGTTGGGCCGGAACTTAGCGTGCCATTCACGTAGATCTGCGCCATTGCCGTGGGTGCAAGCAGCAGTGCGCAAATTGCGGCGACAGCAAAGGGTAGTCGAGCTTGGATAATCATAGATTCTCCATTTTTACACTTTTACGGGAGTTGAGTGGTTTCGCGTGCTTGGAAGACAGCCCTGCAGCTCCACGCGTCGGCGGCACGGCTTGCGGGGCGATGACGCGAAAAAGGACGTTCGCGTCATCGCCATTTACTGGATTCGCAGGCTAGGAGCCCAAAGGTTCACCTACAGCAGCGGAACCAGCAGCAGCGCGACGATATTGATGATCTTGATCAGCGGATTGACCGCCGGGCCGGCCGTATCCTTGTACGGATCGCCTACCGTGTCGCCAGTTACTGCCGCCTTGTGGGCGTCCGAACCCTTGCCGCCGTGATGGCCGTCCTCGATATATTTCTTCGCGTTGTCCCAGGCGCCGCCGCCGGTAGTCATAGAAATGGCGACGAACAGGCCGGTGACTATGGTGCCGATCAGGAGGCCGCCCAGGGCCTGTGGGCCCAGCAGAAAGGCGACGGCGACCGGTACGACGACCGGTAGCAGCGACGGAATCATCATTTCCTTGATCGCGGCCTTGGTCAGCATATCGACCGCGCGCGAATAGTCCGGCTTGGCCTTGCCTTCCATGATGCCGGCGATCTCGCGGAACTGGCGGCGCACTTCTTCGACGACGGCACTGGCCGAACGGCCTACGGCTTCCATCGCCATCGCGCCAAACAGGTAAGGAATCAGGCCGCCGAGGAACAGGCCGATGATGACCATGTGGTTGGACAGATCGAAGGACGCGACCTTGCCGGCAGCTTCGAGGTTGTGGGTGTAGTCGGCAAACAGCACCAGCGCGGCGAGGCCGGCGGAGCCGATCGCATAGCCCTTGGTTACGGCTTTGGTGGTGTTGCCGACCGCATCAAGCGGATCGGTCACGGCGCGCACTTCGGGGGGGAGCTCGGCCATTTCGGCAATGCCACCGGCGTTGTCGGTGATGGGGCCGTAGGCATCGAGTGCGACGATCATGCCGGCCATCGACAGCATCGAGGTGGCGGCAATTGCGATACCGTACAGGCCGCCGAGGTAGTAGGCACCCCAGATCGAGGCACAAACCGCGATGACCGGCCAGGCACAGGATTTCATCGAAATGCCTATGCCCGCGATGATGTTGGTCGCGTGGCCCGTGGTAGACGCTTTCGCGACATGGCGCACCGGGGCATATTCCGTCGCGGTGTAGTACTCGGTGATGACGACCATGGCAGCGGTCAGGGCGAGCCCTATCAGCGCGCAGCCGTAGATCTTCATCGGTCCTGCTATCGCCGTCGCCATGAATGCGGTCGTGATCGGGTAGAAAGCGATCGCCGCGAGCACGCCGGATACGATGACTCCGGCGTACAGCGCGTTCATGATCTTTGCGCCGGGCTTGGTCTTGACGAAGAACGTTCCGATGATGGAAGCGATGATCGACACCCCACCTAGCAGCAGTGGGTAGATTGCTGCGCTGGCTGCGTCGATGCCGATTTTCGACGCCATGATGCCGCCCAGCAGCATGGTCGCTATCACAGTCACGGCATAGGTCTCGAACAGATCCGCAGCCATGCCGGCGCAGTCGCCCACGTTGTCCCCGACGTTGTCGGCAATCACTGCCGGGTTGCGCGGGTCATCTTCCGGGATGCCGGCTTCGACCTTGCCCACCAGATCAGCGCCCACGTCGGCGCCCTTGGTGAAGATGCCGCCACCCAGGCGAGCAAAGATCGAGATCAGCGATGAGCCGAAGGCGAGGCCGACCAGGGCGTGCAGTGCGTCGTTGACGCTATAGCCGAGTTTCAGCAGCACGGCGTAATAGCCGGCGACGCCGAGCAGGCCCAGGCCGACGACGAGCATGCCGGTGATTGCGCCACCGCGGAACGCGACGTCAAGCGCGGCAGCAAGACCGCTGCGGGCCGCTTCGGCCGTGCGCACATTCGCACGCACGGAAATATTCATGCCGATATAGCCCGCCAGTCCCGACAACACTGCGCCCAGCGCAAAGGCAATTGCTGTCGACCAGTGCAGAGCAAAACCCATGGCTACGAACAGCACCACGCCGACCACGCCAATGGTCGTGTATTGCCGATTCAAATATGCGCGCGCGCCTTGCTGGATCGCAGCCGCAATTTCCTGCATCCGTTCGTTGCCGGCTGGCTTGGCCAGAATCCAGCTGATCGACCAGCCACCATAGGCGATGGCCAGAACCGCACATGCCAGGGCAATCCACAAACCGTACTGTTGCAGCATCGAATCCTCCCAATTAACCGTGCAGCGAAGAACCCGAACGGGCCGGCAGCGGGAGGTGACTATGGTCCGGACTTGCACGTACTTGCGAACGCCCGCGCGCTGGGGCAGTCGGCTTCCGGACACGCACCCACCCCGTTTGACGCCCCGTCCCCCGGGGCCGACGAACCTGACGGCACACTCAAGCGGAAGTACAGCAGACCTACCGGCCGAGTATAGCCACGGATCGCGTCCGTGTTCTCCTGCGTCGCAATAGCCGCCGCGCGCCCTGAGCATGGTGTACGGCTAGCGCAGCTGTTCGGTGTCGCCCCGGCGCTGCGTTTCGAGCGTGGATGCCGCCGCCTGCTGATGCTTGCGGCGTTGTCGACCGGCGATGTGGTTCGCCCGGTGCCTATCACTCAATGGAGGTCAGTCATGAACTGGGGCCAGTTGCTGTTTTCGTTCGACGGGCGCGTTGGTCGGGGGGTGTACTGGGGGTTTACCGTTGCTGTCGTCGTGCTGTTTGGCATTCTGGGGGGCGTCGTCGTCATGACGACGGACATGAGCAATCCACAGGCCGGCGCGGGCGTGGGCAGCGTGCTTCTGGCGCTGGCGGGGCTGCTCGTGATCTGGCCTGCGCTCGCGATCCAGGCCAAGCGCTGGCACGATGTGGATAAATCTGCATGGTGGATCTTGATCGGCCTGGTGCCGGCAGTCGGTGGGCTGATTGCGCTGATATTCAACGGTTTCTTGCCAGGTACGCCGGGCCCGAACCGGTACGGTAACCCGGGTTGACGCAGCAGCCGCCGGCCACGGGGCCGGCGGCTGCACCACGGCTTATTTGTCGACGATCTGATATTCGGGAAGTTTTTTTGCCACCAGCACCTTCTTCAGGCGGGCATATTTCGGTAGCCCGTTGCGGCCATACGGTGGGTAAGCCTCGCCGCGAATCAGCGGCTCGAGGTAGCGTCGAGCGGCGTCGGTAATACCGTAGCCGTCCTTGCGAATGAAGTTCTTTGGCAGTTTTTTCTCGTGATTGGCGACCTTGGCCAACGGAGCGGCCTCGATCTTCCAGCGATACGGCGCATCCGAGTTGCGCTTGATTACGGGCATGGTCGCGTTCTTGCCGGCCAGTGCGAACTCGACGGCCGCCTTGCCGACCGCGGTTGCGTGCTCGTAGTCGGTCTGCGAAGCGATATGGCGCGCGGAGCGCTGCAGATAGTCCGGCAGCGCCCAATGGTATTTGTAGCCAAGCTTGCTCTTGACAAGTTGTGCCAGTACCGGCGCGAGCCCTCCAAGCTGGCTGTGACCAAAGGCATCGCGTGTGCCGGCCTCGGCAAGGAATTCACCGGCTGCGTTCTTGAGACCCTCGGACGCAACGACTGTGCAGTAGCCGACACGTTCAACCGTGGCTTTGACCTTCGCCAGGAATGCTTCCTCGTCGAACGCGACTTCCGGAAACAGGATCAGATGCGGCGGTTCGTCAGAGGATGTCCCGGCGAGTCCGGCCGCCGCGGCAATCCAGCCGGCGTGCCGGCCCATGACCTCCATGATAAAGACCTTAGTCGAAGACTCAGCCATGGATTCGACGTCAAAGCCAGCTTCGAGAATGGACAGTGCCGTGTATTTGGCGACCGAGCCGAAACCGGGGCAGCAGTCGGTGACAGCAAGGTCGTTGTCGACGGTCTTTGGCACGCCTACGCAGGTCAATGGGTAGCCTAGGGCCTGGGCGATCTGCGATACCTTGTGCGAGGTGTCGGCGGAATCGTTGCCGCCGTTGTAAAGGAAATAGCGGATGTCATGGGCGCGCAGTACCTCTATCAGTCGTTCGTATTGCGCCCGGCTCTGATCCAGCGATTTCAACTTGAAGCGGCAGGAGCCGAAGGCCCCGCCGGGGGTGTGGCGCAATGCCGCAATGGCTGTGGCGCTTTCCTTGCGCGTATCGATCAGTTCCTCGCGCAGTACGCCGATGATGCCGTTGCGCCCTGCCAGCACCGGTACGCCGTTGGCGCGCGCCGTTTCTATGACCGCGGCGGCGGTGGCGTTGATGACGGCGGTGACTCCGCCGGACTGGGCGTACAGCAGCTTGCCTTGAGGCATCGGGAGCTCCTTTGCGGCCACGACAGTGGCATGGTTTGCAGATTTGGCAGGGCTGCGGGCCGGCAGATAGGGTCGCAGCGACGCGTAAGCGGGCGCACTCGCAGCGTCCAAGCGGTTTGACTAACTGGGTGGCGCCCGCTAGCGTTCGCGCCAGAGTCTAACCTAGGCCCGCTTCGTCGCGGCCTTTCCAGGAATCAACCATCCATGCGTATCGTGCTACTCGGGGCGCCCGGCTCGGGCAAGGGCACCCAGGCGAGTCAGTTGAAGGCGGAATTGAACATTCCGCACATTTCCACCGGCGATCTGCTGCGGGCTGCCGTGAAGGCCGGCACGCCGCTAGGTCTCAAGGCCAAGTCGGTCATGGATGCGGGCCAGCTCGTATCTGACGATATCGTGCTCGGCATGCTCGAAGAGCGGCTTTCCCAGCCGGATGCGCGTGCCGGTTTCATTCTCGACGGCTACCCGCGCAACCTTGCCCAATGCGAGGCGCTGGAAAAATTGCTGGAGCGCCTGCAGCAACCGGTTGACGTTGCCTTGCAGCTCGTCGTGCCCAGCGAGCTGATCGTCGAACGCCTTGCGGGCCGCGCGGCGGCTGAGAATCGCAAGGACGACACCCCGGAAACCGTACGTGAGCGCTTGCGCGTCTATGCCGAGCAGACCGAGCCGGTCGCCGGGTTCTACGAGCATAAGGGCCGGCTCACCGTACTCGATGGCGTCGGCGAGCTGCTCGACGTTTATCAGCGCATCCTCTCCGCACTGCCGCGGCGCGCGGCCTGAGCCGTACCGCGCCCAAGCGCGCCCTGTCGGAGCTGCCATTGCTGCGACGGGCGCGGCAGCTGCGGCCGGTGTTTTGGACTAGCCATGCCCTCACTTGTGGCAATTCTTCGCGACATCCTGTTAGTGCGGCGTGGACCGCAGGATCTGCCGTATTCGCCGTTGTTGCTGGCTGTCGCTGCTCTCGCAAGCCTGGCCGGATCCTATTGGGCCACGGTACTGCTGCTGCCGCAGCAGCCCGATGTCTTGCTGCATGTCAGCGCCGCGTTGCTGTTGCAGCTAGGCTCCTACTATCTGCTGCTCAACGCATTCCAGCGCAAGGCGCGATTCGTGCAGACCTCGCTCGCGAACCTGCTTGTCGATGTGGCGTTCACGCTGGCGATACTGCCCCTGTTGCCGATATTCGAGCCCATGACTCGACGCGGAGCCACGCCCGACACGGTTACAGCGGCAGCGGCCTTCGCGTCGCTGCTGTTCATCGCCTTTGGCATATGGCGTGTCGTCGTGGCGGCGCACATTCTGCGCCAGGCGCTCGATGTACGCCTGTTGCCGGCACTGTTGATCTATGTGGCGCTGGTGGTCACGAGTCAGATCATGCTTGGCGCGGTGTTCGGTGGTGCGGAAGGAAACTGATATGCGGCTGCATGTTCTAGGTATCTGCGGCACTTTCATGGGGGGGGTTGCGGCGCTGGCGCGCGAACTTGGCCATGTGGTCGAAGGTTCGGACCAGAACGTCTATCCGCCGATGAGTACGCAGCTGGAGCAACTCGGCATTGCGCTCAAGGTCGGCTATCACGCAGCACATCTTGAGCCCGCCAGTGATCTCGTCGTCGTCGGCAATGCCTTGTCGCGTGGCAACGCGGCGGTGGAGCATCTGCTGGATGCGGGTACGCCATATGTGTCCGGTCCGCAATGGCTAGGTGAGCAGGTGCTGCGCGGCCGGCAGGTGTTCGCTGTCGCCGGCACTCACGGCAAGACGACAACCACGGCGATGCTCGCCTGGATACTGGACGCCTGCGGCCGTGAACCAGGCTTTCTCGTCGGCGGCGTGCCACAGAATTTTGAGGTCTCGGCGCGACTGGGACGCGGCGAGGCGTTTGTTATCGAGGCTGACGAATACGACACGGCTTTTTTCGACAAGCGGTCGAAGTTTGTGCACTACCGGCCGCGGATTGCGATTCTCAACAATCTCGAATTCGATCACGCAGACATCTTTGCGGATGTCGCAGCGATACAGCGCCAGTTTCATCATCTGGTGCGTACCGTGCCGGGAAACGGCCGACTCATCGTCAATGCTGAGGACACGCATCTGGCCGACGTGCTCGCGCAAGGCTGCTGGACGCCGGTGACGCGCTTTGGCATGGACTGTGGCGACTGGCAGGCACGCCTGACCAGCGCTGATGGCTCGGCGTTTCGCGTGCTGGCCGACGGTACTGACTGGGGCGAAGTACGCTGGGAGCTGATTGGCCGCCACAACGTCATGAACGCGCTGGCGGCGCTGGCAGCCGCCGATGCGGCGGGTGTAGACAGGGCCGCTGCGATAGCGGCGTTGGCCGGTTTCCGCAGCGCACGGCGCCGCCTCGAGCGTATCGGTGAGGTAGGTGGCGTGCAGGTCTACGACGATTTCGCTCATCATCCGTCCGCGATCGCAACGACCTTGGCCGGCCTGCGGGCACGGGTGGGGGCGGCGCGTATCCTGGTTGGCCTGGAGCCGCGTTCCAATTCGATGCGCCAGGGGGCACACGCGCAGGAGCTCGCCCCGTCACTGCACGAGGCCGACAGCGTGGTGTTGCTGCAGCGACCGGAACTGTCCTGGGACGCCGCGCGGGTCGCAGCGGCGTTGAACGGGCGCGGCGCGACAGCGTCCAGTGTTGATGCGTTGCTGGCCGCATTGCTGGCACAGGCGCGGGCAGGCGACCACGTGGTTTTCATGTCAAACGGTGGTTTTGAAAACGCGCCGCGTCGTTTCGCCGCGCAATTGGGCAATAGTGCGGCGTGATCGCTGACAATTCGAGCGCGCTGCCGCCGTGAATCAGGACGATATTCCGCTGTTTCCGTTGAATGCCGTGCTGTTTCCGGGGGGCACGCTGTCGCTACGGATTTTTGAACCGCGTTATCTTGATCTGGTGCGCGAATGCACGCGCAACGACAGCGGCTTCGGCGTCTGCCTGATACTGGCCGGTCGCGAAGCGGGTGAGCCGGCTACTTCGGCCGCCGTAGGCACGCTGGCGCGGATCGAGGACTTTTACTCGCTGCCGGACGGTTTGCTCGGCATCCGTGCGCGCGGCAGCCGGCGGTTTCGTGTGGCAAGTACACGTGTGCGCGACAACGGGCTGGTGCATGGATTGGTGCGTTGGTGGCCGGACGAATCCGAAGTGCCGTTGCCGCCCGAATACAGCCTGCTGTCGGTCATCCTGGAGCGGCTGCTTGAGCAAGTCGGCGGCGAGCATGCGCGTGCCGAGCGCAAGTGGTTCAATGACGCGACCTGGGTGGGCTTCCGCCTCGCCGAATTGCTGCCGGTGGCAACCGCCGAACGCCAGCAATGGTTGCAGTTGACCGACCCGCTGGAGCGCCTAGACGGCCTCCTGCGCTGCATACCACGGTTTCAGGCCAGTTAGTCCCGGCAAGTCGGCCGCGACTCTTGCCTGGATCGCGTCAGTCGCAGATGCTGAGCGGCCCTGGACGTGATCGGAAATTCCATGACTCATCTCAATGGCCGCACGCTGTTTATCACCGGTGCGTCGCGTGGCATTGGCCTGGCCATTGCCAAACGCGCCGCGCGCGATGGCGCAAATATCGTGATTGCGGCCAAGTCAGAAGTTGCGAACCCGAAACTTCCGGGCACCATCTATACTGCTGCCGCGGAGATCGAAGCGGCAGGCGGCAAGGCACTGCCGCTCAAGGTCGATGTTCGCGAAGATGCCGAAGTGCACGCGGCAGTAGCCAAGGCGGTAGAACGTTTCGGCGGTATCGACATCGTCGTCAACAACGCGAGTGCCATCTGGCTGGCCGGCCTGTCCGGCACACCCATGAAACGTTATGACCTGATGCATCAGGTCAATGTGCGCGGCAGTTATCTCGTTACCCAGGCCTGCTTGGCCGCACTGAAAAAATCACTGAACCCGCATGTGCTCATGCTTGCGCCGCCATTGAACATGGCGAGCAAGTGGTTTCAGCACCATACCGCCTACACCATGTCGAAATACGGCATGAGCATGGCAGCTTTCGGTCTCGCCGCGGAGCTCGCCAAGGACGGTATAGCTGTCAACGCCCTCTGGCCGCGCACGGTAATTGATACCGCAGCACTCGCCATGCTTGGCGGTATGGCGCGCTCCGAGAACTGTCGCAAGCCGGACATCATGGCGGATGCAGCGCATTGGATCTTTACCCAGTCCGGGCGTCAGCTCAGTGGCCAGTTCCTCCTCGACGAGGATGTGCTCAAGCGTGCTGGGGTTAAGGATTTCGGTCACTACGCGGTCAGTTCTGGCGCAACCTTGCTGCCGGACCTGTTCCTCGACTGAGCTGCAACCACAAAACCACGGACTTTCGGAACGAGATGATGCGTTATCTACATGCCATGGTGCGGGTGCGGGATCTGAATGCGAGCCTGCGCTTCTTTCGCGATGCCCTGGGCCTTATCGAGACACGGCGCAAGGACTACCCGCAAAACCGGTTTATGTTGGTCTACCTCGGGGCGCCGGACAACCCCCAGGCCGAGATCGAAATGACCTTCAACTACGACGACGAAGACTACGGCAGCGCGCGTAATTTCGGTCACCTAGCCTTCGGTGTCGACGACATCTATGCTGCCTGTGAACGCCTGCAGCAGCACGGAGTGACGATCAACCGGCCGCCGCGGGACGGTCGTATGGCTTTTGTGCGCTCACCCGACCAGATCTCGATCGAGTTGCTGCAGAACGGCACGGCATTGGCGCCGTGCGAGCCCTGGCTGTCGATGCCGAATATCGGTAGCTGGTAGCTTGACTCAGCCGTCAAGCGCCTGGCTGATGTCGGCGATAAGGTCGTCCCGGTGTTCCAGCCCCACTGACAGGCGCAGCAGATCCTGCGGCGACACCGGATTAGGGCCTTCGACGGAAGCGCGGTGTTCGATCAGTGTTTCGCAACCACCGAGGCTGGTTGCGTTATGGATCAGTTTGAGACGGCCGGCTACTGCGAGTGCGGCCGCTCGACCGCCGGCAACCCGGAAGCTGAGCATCGCGCCAAAATCGCGCATCTGGCGCTGCGCTACGGCATGCCCAGCGTGTGAGACGAGTCCCGGGTAGTTCACGCTGGCGATTCGCGGATGACGCTCAAGGAATTCAGCAATGCTCCGCGCATTTGCGCAGTGCCAGTGCATACGGGCGGGTAGCGAACGCAGTCCGCGCAGGGTCAGCCAGGCGTTGAACGGTGCGAGTACACCGCCGGTGACATGGCGCCGGTGAGCCACTTGCTCAAACCCGGCATCGCGTCGCGCAAACACGAGTGCACCGCCCATGACGTCGCTATGGCCGCCGAAATACTTCGTCGTCGAATGCATGACCACGTCCGCGCCCAGGGCAAGCGGCTGCTGCAGCACCGGGGTCGCGAAGGTGTTGTCGCAAAACACGCGGGCGTCATGGCGTCGTGCACTGTCGACCACCGCGGCGATGTCGGTCACTTGCAATAATGGATTTGACGGCGTCTCCAGCCAGATCGCTGCTGCTCCAGCCGCAAACGCCGCCTCGACAGCCTCAAGATCCGTCGTGTCCACGCGCTGAACGAGAATGCTGCAGCGTGGCAGGAATTCGGTCGCGAGTACTCGCAGTCCGGTGTAGCAGTCTGATGGTATCAGCAGCGTCGCCCCGGCAGGCAATGATTCGAGCAGCGCCGCAATCGCTGCCATGCCCGAGCCGAAGGCAAGTGCCGCAGCCCCCTGTTCGAGAGCGGCAAGCGCGATTTCCAGGCGCTCTTGAGTCGGGTTGCCTTCGCGTACGTATTCAAAACCTGCGACGCGCTCGCCGGCTGGGCCGTGGCGAAACGTCGTAGCCATATGAATGGGCGGTGCTATCGCACCAGTGGCCGCGTCGGGTTCGCCGCCAGCGTGCACGGCCAGGGTTTCAAAATGCATGGGGAGGCTCCGGGTCGAGGTGTCGTGCGAGTGTGCGCAGGCCGTTCCGGAAACACAAAGGCGAAGGCTGAGCAGGCGACATATGGCCCGGGCGTGGCTTATACGCTAACGGAGAATGTGCCGCCCGCCCGCATAATAGGGCTTCTCGTTTTCACTCAGGTGCTGCTGTGACTACGTCGCCCGTTTCCGCTGAATCCGCTGCACTGCTCGCACGTGCCGACCGCTACTACATGCCGGTGTATCAGCCACGCCGCATCGTGCTGGAGCGTGGCCAAGGCTCGCGCGTCTGGGATAGCGACGGCCGTGACTACGTCGATTTCAGCGCAGGTATCGCGGTCAACGCACTGGGGCATGCCGACCCGGAGTTGCTGAAGGCTTTGCAGTCACAAGCCAGCAAGCTGTGGCATACGAGCAATGTCTTCGTCAGCGAGCCGCCACTGCGGCTTGCCGAGGAACTTGTCGAGGCTTCCGGATTCGCCGAGCGCGTGTATCTCTGCAATTCGGGCACTGAAGCGAACGAAGCAGCAATCAAGCTCGTGCGCAAATGGGCGGCTGATGCGGGCCGTCCACCAGAGCGGCGCGTGATTCTCACCTTTCATGGCTCGTTTCACGGACGCACGCTGGCCGCTGTCACCGCGACAGCGCAGCCGAAATACCAGCAGGGCTACGAGCCGTTGCCGGGTGGCTTCCGCTACTGCGCCTACAACGATCTCGCGGCTGCCGCTGCAGCGATGGCTGCAGGAGATGTCGCCGCCGTCCTGGTCGAACCGGTGCAGGGCGAAGGTGGTGTAGTTCCGGCCGCCGACGGATTTCTGGCCGGTTTGCGGGCGCTATGTGCCCAGCACGAGGCATTGTTGATCTATGACGAGATCCAGTGCGGTATGGGACGCAGCGGCAAGCTCTGGGCCTGGCAGAACGACGGCGTGGCGCCGGACGTGCTCTGTGTCGCCAAGGCGCTAGGGGCAGGTTTTCCGATCGGCGCAATGCTGGTAGGAGCGCGCGCAGCGCATGCCTGGCAATTCGGTGCCCATGGCACCACCTTCGGTGGCAATCCGCTGGCTGCTGCAGTCGCGCGTGTGGCTCTGCGACGGCTAGCCCAGCCAGAACTACTGGCGAATGTCATGCGGCAGTCGTTGGCCTTGCGCCAGGGACTTGCGGAGATCAATCGCCGGCTGTCGTTGTTTGAACAGGTGCGTGGTCGCGGGCTGATGCTAGGCGCGGTGCTGAATGAGCCGTGGCGCGGCAAGGCTGGCGTGGTGCTGGAGCGCGCTACGGAACATGGTTTGCTGTTGCTTCAGGCTGGTCCCGACGTGCTGCGTTTTGTGCCGGCCCTGAACATATGCGACGACGACCTGGCCAGTGGTCTGCAGCGCCTGAGCGCGGCGCTGCAGACGTTGACCTAGCCTGCTTCGGCCAGCGCTGCGCGCGCTGCGGCTAACGTTTCCCCGATAACGTCGTCATTGTGCGCACTGGACAGAAAACCGGCCTCGAAGGCTGATGGAGCAAGATAAACTCCGCGCGCCAGCATGCCGTGGAAGAATCGGTTGAACCGTGCCGTGTCGCAGGCTGTAGCCTGCGCGAAGGTCTCGACAGTCTGGTCGCTAAAGAAAATGCCGAACATGCCGCAGACACGGTTGGTCGTCATGGCCACGCCGGCTTCACGGGCGACAGCTTGCAGCCCGTCGGTCAGCAGGCGAGTCTTGCGGTCAATCTCGGCGTAGAACCCCGGCGTCTGGATCAGTTCGAGCATGGCCAGACCGGCAGCCATCGCAACCGGGTTGCCCGACAAGGTACCGGCTTGATAGATCGGGCCGCTGGGCGCTATCTGCTGCATGATCTCGCGGCGCCCGCCATAGGCGCCGACGGGCATACCGCCGCCGATGATCTTGCCGAACGTGCTCAGGTCGGGCGTGACGCCATACAGCGCTTGCGCGCCACCGAGTGCTACACGAAAGCCAGTCATGACCTCGTCGAAAATCAGCAGCGCGCCGTGTCGCGTACACAGCTCACGCAGCGCTTGCAGGTAGCCGGCGCGCGGCAGGATGCAATTCATGTTTCCGGCCACAGGCTCGATGATGAGTCCGGCGATCTCGGCGCCCTGCTGCGTAAACAGCGCTTCTGCAGCAGCAAGATCGTTGTAGGGCAGGGTCAGGGTGAGGTCGGCGAGCCCGGCCGGCACGCCAGGGGAGGTCGGTACACCGAACGTGAGCGCGCCGGAGCCTGCCTTTACGAGGAAAGCGTCACCGTGGCCGTGGTAGCAGCCTTCAAATTTCACGATCTTGTTGCGCCCGGTGAAACCGCGCGCAAGGCGGATTGCAGCCATGGTGGCTTCTGTGCCGGAATTGACCATGCGCACCATCTCGACCGCAGGCAGCAGTCGCGCCAGTGTCTCGGCCATCCGGACTTCGGCCGCGCAGGGCGTGCCGAATGACAAGCCGTCCTGAATCGCGCGGCTGACTGCGTCGCGCACGGTCGGATGGTTGTGGCCGACGATCATCGGTCCCCAGGAACCTACATAGTCGATGTAGCGGTTGCCTTCGACGTCCCATAGATAAGGTCCATCGGCGCGAGCCGTAAAAAAGGGTTCGCCGCCTACCGATTTGAAGGCGCGCACCGGCGAGTTGACACCGCCGGGTAGCAGTTGGCGGGCTCTTTCAAACAGGGCGTGATTGCTGGTCATGCGGGTAATTTCCGGGGGGCAGGGAACAAAGGAGCGAAACGCTGGGCCGCCGCACAGACGTTGTCCTGACCAAAAACATCGCTGATAACAGCAAGGTAGTCAGCACCGGCGGCAATGAGCGGGGCCGCATTGTCGGCGGTGATGCCGCCAATTGCCACGAGCGGCAGACCGAGTGCGGCACCCGCGCGCAGCAGTGTCGCATCGGCGCGCCGTGCATGCGGTTTGGTGGGCGACGGAAAGAACGCGCCGAATGCAAGGTAGTCAGCGCCGGCGGCCGCGAGATTGCATGCTCGCTCCAGACTGTCGTAGCAGGAGACTCCAATCACTACATCGGCACCCAGCGCGTTCCGGGCACCGGCTATGTCCATGTCGTCGGCGCCCAGGTGCACGGCATGCGCGCCGCAGTCGCGGGTCAAGGCAATGTCATCGTTGACCACGAACAGCGCACCGGCATCCGAGCAAAGTCGTGCCAGTGCGCGTGCTTCCATAAGGCGTCGGGAGGTGTCGCGCGTCTTGTCGCGGTATTGGAGAATGACCGCGCCGCCACGCAGTGCAGCGGCAGCGGCCTCAAGCAAGTCGGGGCGAGGTCCATCGGTGATGACGTACAGTCCGTTAGCTGGCAGCAAGGGGTGGCGCATAAGAGCGAAGGGAATGCGTTGGTCGATCTGGCATTCTGGCCTATTTGAAGCGGAATGCGTCTCGCTGCCACAATGCGCGCCCTCTACCTTCAGGTCCTGTCACCATGTCTGCAGCTTCAACGCATACCGACGCACCATTTCGCACTTTCATGTGCGTGGTCTGCGGCTTCCTTTACAACGAGGCCGAAGGCTGGCCGCAGGACGGGATCGCAGCGGGCACACGCTGGGACGACGTCCCCGACACCTGGACTTGCCCGGACTGCGGCGTGACCAAATCGGACTTTGAAATGATCGAGGTCGGTTAGTAAGCACCGCGACTGTCGCCGTCTTCAGTGCAAGCGCCCAGGTTGTGACGAGCTCGCGATCAGCTGCTCCATGACAGTCTCGGCGTCTTCGGCCTGTGGAGCCAACGCGAGATAGCGGCGAAAGTCGTCACAGGCTGCGCGGTGATGCCCCAGTTTCAAGTACAAGTTACCGCGCTCGCGGCACTCGGTGACGTCAAACGGATCGAGCGTGACTATGCGGTCGGTGCAACGCAGCGCTTTGTCCCAGGACTCGTTCTCGGTGTAAGTCAGACGCAGGTTACGCAGCATGCGCGTCACGATGGCTCTGTGGCTGGCGGGTTCGAGCAGGTTTGCCAAGCGTTGGTCGTCAATATCGCGCGCCGACAGTTCACTGCGCGCGCGTCGGCGTAGCTCTGGCAGGTCCAGCGTGCGTCCGCGATGGAACGGGTCGAGCACGACTATGCCATCGTCAAGTGGCATGCGGACAAGAAAATGCCCAGGAAAAGACACGCCATCAAGTGGCAATCCCAAGCGCTGGGCTAGCGTAATCTGCACGATTGCGAGTGAGATTGGATTGCCGAGGCGGCGGTCAAGGACGTCGTTCAGATAGCTGTTGCGCGGATCGAAATAGTTGCGTTCATCGCCGGCAAAACCGAGCTCCTCGAACAAAAAGGCGTTGAGTCTGGCAAGTCGCTGCGTCTCTGTCGCTTGTGTCGGCAGTGCGGCCGACAGGCTTTCGGCGTAATCGTTTATACGTTGCTCGTAGGTCAAGCAGGAAAGCACGGGGTATTCGTCTTTGGCGACGAGTAGCGCCGCTGAAAATAACGAAATCTCGTGATCGGCAGCGTGTTGCAGGCCTAGCCAGGGATCGTTCATTGCGCGCCTCCGACACAACCTTGGGCCGATAGTAACCGAAGCCCCGGATGGCGCCAGCGTTGCTGCCACGATTGCGCCATGACCGCGCCCGGATGAGGTCATTCACCAGGAGCGTAATGCACTGGCCCCAAATCAGGGCCAGGTATGAGGTGGCGACGTGAAACAGTTCGTTCCGGCAACTGACGATGAGCTCGAAACAGCGATGCAGCTAAAGTTGAGACTGGTTCCGTATCAGGTAGGCGTGCCCTGCTATCACCCGTTAAGAGGCGATGCGACTACGCAGCCCTCGACATTTCAGCGATGGAACTCCAGCACATCCCCAGGTTTGACGCCGAGTTTGTCCGCCGTTCCAGCATTGAGCTCCAGCACGTACTGAGCCGGCCCGCTGCTTGGGTATGACGGGCATGGGTCAGCCTTGCACGGTGGAACATTGGTTTGTGCTGAAACAAGCCTGAGCTTCTGGTCGAAATAAAGCATGTCGAGCGGGATTAGCGTGTTCTTCATCCAGAATGCCTGCATGAATTCGGCGCCGAAGATGAAGAACATGCCGCGGTCTGGCGCCATTTGCTCGCGGAACATTAGGCCGCGTGCGTGTTGTTCGTCGTTCTCCGCGAGCTCGACATAGAAGGTCTTGCCCTTGAGCACCACGTATGAGATCGCCTGGGCGCTGGCGTTGACAGAGCCGACGGCGAGGCCGAATGCGGTCACTACCCGCATGGCGCGAAAAAGCATGGTCAGATTTCCTTGAAGCGGTCTGATAGGGAAGTGGAGTAGAGAGTCAGCGTGATCGTTGGTGTTGCTCAATCAGCGCTGCAAGTGTCGAGAAATGCTCTGGTGACATGTCGTAGAACTCGACGCCTACGCGGCCATTGACGATGTGCTGTACCAGTACATCGGCGACGAATTCCGGCTGGCCAGAAAAACTCAGCACGACGTGCGTGCGCTCGCCGGCGCTCAATTCCTGGCCTTCGACCAGTTCAAGCATCGCACCGTTTACTGACAGATCTAGGATGCGTCCGGGCCTGCTGCGCCCCGCCGATTGCACGTAATAGATACCTGGTGTCGCGTAGCGCGGCTCCTGGCGGCGATCGTCATAAAGTTCACCCATCTGAACCACCGTGCGGATTGGGCCTCGCAAGATCCTAGCACAGCGCTTTTACTGGGCTCGCCCGACACGAACGTTTGCGGCCGCGCGCCCAGCGCAGAAAATTTTTCGCTGGAACTCTTCCCATGTTCGATGGGCGCAAGTATTATTCGCGCCCCTTCGCAGAGGCGGAGAGCGGAAGCGAGGGGATGTGAGGCGAGTACTGCGGTGGTTCGGAGTTGCCTGAGTTAGCGCTGGAAGAAAGGTTGCTGACAGGGGTTGACGAAAGACGAACAGGCGGTATGATTCGCGCCCCTTCGCTGAGGCGGAAAGCGGAAGTGAAGGGGGGTAGCGGAAGCTACTGGGAAGGAAGCTTTTTGCGGTGAAG
>JAEUPP010000008.1 GCA_016790075.1 Rhodanobacteraceae bacterium
GGCAAGCAGCTACGGGATGGCCACAGTGGGACGATTTCCGAAGCAGCACCAGGGATCGTTGAACAGATAGAGAAAGACGCGAGTCGCTGGCCGGTGCGGGTCAAGGCCATCGGTTCGCGTTACTGGCGTGTTGTCGGCGAGACGCAGGACCTGGTCGACACCGCCAAAGCGCTTGGCCAGCGCTGGCTGCGTGGTATTGGATTCGCGAGGTCGTTGGGGAAAGTTCGGTGAGTCTGATGACCGGGATACTTTGAGCGCGCAGGCGAGGATTGACCGCGGGCAAAGCCAAATTTCCCGTTCGCTGGGATACGAACAAAAGCCCGCTATCCCGCCGCAGAATAGCGGCGAGACAGTTGGGGTGAAAGTTGTGGGTGTCCGAAGTTCCGCCGTTCGCGTTACTGGCGTGTTGTCGGCGAGACGCAGGATCTGGTCGACACCGCCAAAGCGCTTGGCCAGCGCTGGCTGCGTGGTATTGGGTTTGCGAGGTCGCTCTGGAAAGTTCGGTGAGTCCGATGACCGGGATACTTGAAGCGCGCAAGCGAGAATTGACCGCGGGCAAAGCCAAATTTCCCGTTCGCTGGGATACGAACAAAAGCCCGCTATCCCGCCGCAGAATAGCGGCGAGACAGTTGGGGTGAAAGTTGTGGGTGTCCGAAGTTCCGGGTGTCCGAAGCTCCCCGAAAGTTGTGCGAAAGTTGTGGGTGTCCGAAGTTCCGAAGTTCCGCGTCCGAAGTTCCGTCACCTATTGCGGGTAAGGACGACGCCATGATCTCTATGCCCGCCATTGGAGTATCGTGCTGACCCATACAGGCCGCGCTTCACCGGGGTAGTCTCATGGACTTCAGCAAGTTCGCACCGTATCTGAAGGATCCGCTTGTACTTGTCGGCTTCGTAGTCTTTGTCGGGTTCCTGTTCGCCAAACGACTACTGGCGAGCGGCATCATCCCGCCTGTTGGTGCTGGTCGCGGTGCAGCAATCATCCGGCTCCTGATGCACTACGGCTTCATCATCGGCCTGCTGATCGTTCTGCTGGGCTTCGGCCTGAAGTATCAGGAACTGTCCGAAAGCGAGCAGCGGGCGGCCGCGGCCATCATGCAATCAGAACTGGAACACAATGCCTATGTCGCTGGTGAGCTGGCCAAGAACTCCGAAACCCTGTTCAATGCAGCAATGACCGTGGCTGGTGTGCTGAGAACAGATCGGCTGAAGATCAACTTTGGCTTGTTTCCGGCCGACAACATTGATCCCTCCAAGCCGCAAAATGCCGACCTCTATAACCAGCGATTCGAGTGGCTGCAAACCAGCGGCCTGCTTGATGACCCGGAAGAGCTGCGGCGTTTTCGTGAACAGAATGCCGCCGTCGTCCGGTCCATTGATCGCACATTGGAAACCGTCAGGTCTCTGGGAGACCGCAAAGCCGCTCGCTACGTGATCAATAGAAACGCTTACGACGCGAATCTGCCGGTGCTGCGAAAAATGACGATATTCGAGCCGCAACGTTTTCCATCGTTGTATGCGCGGACAGCCGAAGTGCGGGAGACCTACTTTCGTGTGGCAGAGTCCGTCGAGCAGTATCTGGTCGCCATGAGAGCTTACTGTGCCTCCTCATCGCCCGACCGTAGCGCCTTGGGTGCAGTCTTGGCGGCTGAGCGGCTCACCGTGCGCTTGTTGCCGACCGTCAAAGCCGATCTTGATTCGGTCGCAGAAAAGACCATGGCTGAAGCACAAGCCTTGGGACTAACGGCAGTGAACTGATGCCTTCAGAGATTGAGTGGCGCTACACCCAATGAAACACCCGGGCGGGCTTTATGCGATCACCGCTCCCGACGTTTCTGCTGGCCGGCACGGCTGTTTTTCCCAGGCTTACGCTGAGCCGCCGGTCGAACCAGTGCGCGATATCGATAACACCGATTCCGTGCGCAAGCCTTTGCTGGACGCGCTACGAGGGCCAATCGAGCCTCAAGGAACCCGATAAACCGCCCCAGTCGGCGTCTTATCTGTGGGTGCAAACCGGTAGCGTGGATCAACGCACCGTGGTGTTGTTTGACTACGACACACGCCGCAGCGCCGACGCGCCCTGCCGATTGCTGCCCGACTGGCAAGGCACACTCATGACCGACGCCTATGGCGCTTACAACGCCATCGCCGCACCCCCTGGCGTGGTGCATCTGAATTGCCTCGCACATGCCCGGCGCCTGTTCATTGACGCCCAGCGCGCCCAACCCAAGGGCAAGACCAGCAAAGCCGATGTCGCCCTGAACCTGATCGCCAAGCTCTACGCCATCGAACGCCAGATCCGCGACACCACCGATGCGCTACATCACCACGCCCGAACCACACAATCCCAGCCCTCCTCCAGCAGCTACGCAACTGGCTCGACCGCATGCGCTCCGAGGTCGTCCCGCAAGGCGCGCTGGGCAAAGCGCTGACCTACCTGCAGGCCCACTGGCAGAAACTGTCCCGCTTCGTCGAGAACCCCGCCTGGCCCATCGACAACAACCGTTGCGAAAACGCCATTCGCCCCTTTGTCATCGGACGAAAAAAATTCCTGTTTGCCGACACACCCGCTGGCGCTCATGCCAGTGCCGCCCTCTACAGCCTGATCGAAACCGCCAAAGCCAACGGCCACGAACCTTACAGCTATCTCTGCCATGTCTTCACCCACCTGCCGCGCGCTCAGTCGCTCACCGACTTTGAGGCTCTCTTGCCTTGGCACGTCTCTGCTACGGATCCCAGCAGAGCGATTGATGCTTGAGTAGATGGGGGT
>JAEUPP010000010.1 GCA_016790075.1 Rhodanobacteraceae bacterium
CCGCTGCAAGTGCTCATGCCACACCCGCTGCGCTTGCGTCAGTTCCTGCTCCATCACCTCTCTCTCCCAGTGCCTTGCACGATTCAAGCATCGGGCTAGCGACGGCCGGTTGAGTAGATGTAGGTTTTGGATCGCTTACCAGCGACGGGGCGGATGGCGCCTTCTACCGGGTTGTTATGTGTGTCTTACTCCTCGGCAAAGCCAGTGGAGCCTCTTTTTGGGCTAGTGCGCAGCGGGAGCAGGCGGCGTGTACTCGGCGGTCAACCTGACGTTGCTGTAGGGATCATATCCCTTCAGCATTACATACGCTGTTCCGGCCGGTGGATTTGTTCGAATGCAGGCGTTGCCTTCTGTGCCCAGGTAGTTCGCTGTGCAGTCGTAATCTCTATCTGTGACTTGGCTGCCATACCGGACAAACAATCCTGGGGTTCCGGTACCACCAGCAGTCCATACGCGGAAATTTTTTGCTCCAGCGGGGATTGAGACAGTGAAGGTTCGTTGCGAGGGCCATCCATCGGCAGAGACGACTTGGCTTACTTGATTTGTAAGTGGCACATTGGTCTGGGCGCTGCTATTGGTAACTAAAATCGATTCTGTCACTTTACTAAGATAGCCCGAGTTGTCCCTCACATTCAGAGTAACAAGATAGGTGCCAGGATTTGCGTAGACTTTTTGGGGGTGATTGACCGTGCTCGTACTACCATCGCCGAAGGTCCAGTTGTAGGTGGTCGTTCCGTCTGCATCGCTCGATCTGTTCTTGAATGCTACGTTGAGTCCGTTGGACTGGACATCAAAACTCGCAAAGGGAGGCACGTTCAAACCGTACTTGCGGGCGAGCGCACCAAATGCTTTGCCGGCGTCAACGATGCCTGTGCCGCAGTCGCAGGTGGTCGGTACCGGTTTTACGTTGCGGGAAATAACATTTTCGAGCTCTGACGGGTTTAAAGCAGGAAATCTGCTAACTAGCAAAGCGGCCAGACCTGCAACGTGCGGTGCGGCCATTGAGGTGCCCGACTGTCCGGAATAAGACTCTCGCCGGTATGTGGTCCAGCCTGATTGTACGGTCGACGGGATGTCTCCCGTCCGGGGATTGTCGGCTCTGTCGGTGCTCGAGTCGCCGCCAGCACCACCTGGAGCGGCCACGTCGACACCGAAACCGAAGTTCGAGTAGCTTGCTCGATCACCTTGCTTTGTTGTTGCTGCTACCGTTAGAACCCCGCTGCAGCCAGCGGGCTCAACCCCCGATACGTCCACATTGTCGTTGCCGGCAGCGACCACGACCAGCGCACCGTTCTCAAGTGCTGTATTGATTGCTAGCTGGTACGTGCGTGAGCACATACCTCGATTGCCGAGACTCAAATTGATGACTTTTGCCCGATTGGGGTTCTGGCCAGCAGGAACTGCGCCGACGGGGAGGGTACCTCCAGCAGCCCAGGTGATCGCTTCCGCGATGTCAGACGTTCTGCCGCCGCAGCGGCCAAGCACGCGAAGAGGCAATATTTTTGCCTCTGGTGCAACACCGCTGACGCCCCAGGAGTTGTTGTTTTTTGCCGCGACTATTCCGGCAACGTGTGTGCCGTGCCAAGTGGATTCCATAGGGTACGAAACGGAAGGAGTGGTCCCACATTCATTCTGTGTTCGCCAGTCGCCTTCGTCGTTGGGATTGGGATCGCGTCCGTCTCCGTCGCGCGCCGTCACCGAGTCGGAGATAAAATCGTAGCCATCCACCGTCTGCCCAACTAGTTCCGAGTGTGGAGTGATACCAGTATCTATGACAGCCACAATCACAGGGCTGATCGTAGGGCCATTGGTGGTAGAACCCCGGGTAGATTCCCACACCGGTTCTACATTGATGCCGGCCGTATCAGAGAACAGATTCCATTGTGAACGGAAGAACGCATCGTTGGCTTCACGATATGGATAGGCACGTCTGTCCGGTTCTATCCAGCTCACATTTGAGTTTTTTGCAATCTCTACCATTACACGTTCAGCATCAATCTTACGCGCAGGAGTCCCCTTTGCATGTGGCGTACGGATCAGTATGCCGCCGGTCGCAAGTTCGCGCGCCACGCTCAAGCTCACGCCCAGGCGCTTTCCGGCGCGATCTGCGTCGTTTGCCGCAAGGCTCAGCGCTTCTGCGGCCTCGGTCTCCGAGCGCGCCATCTTGCCACCTTTCTTTTGCGGTAAATTTTTTTCCGCGCCGTTGTAGTAAACGATAAAACCTTCAATATCCTGATCGGACATCGGTTGACTGAAATCCACGCGGTCCGCGTAGGCCTCGCGCTCCTTGGCCGTAACGCTGTCTGACTGAGCGTAAGCTCCGCTACTGAATAGGGCCAATGCAAGTACGTTGTATCGTAAAGTGCGCTGGATACCTTTCTGCAATGCTGTATGCATGGTTGAAACCTCTCCGAGTGCGGTTGTATAAGCGCGGCGGGATAGAGTGCTATTTGCGATTCCGTCATTCTGACCGGAATTCAGTTCTTGATCGCGAGTGGTGAGCGGCAGGAGGCAATCTACGCAGAGGAACGCTGCAAATGCTAATTACGTTGGTATTGCCTGAATCCGCGAGTATGTGTGGCTATTACCATATTCAAGACTTGATGAATTCAAAAAGTTGTCCGGATCTGGTTCCATTGCAGGGTTGTTGTGTAACTACTGCGTCAATGGCGGTAGAAGAATTGGGTACTTCCAGGCACAAGTTGCTGTGCTTTGCCAGAATTTGAAACTGACCATCTTTAAGCTCGCGTAAGAGGAATTTGTTGTTTTCAGCGCTTGAACTGCATGGCCATTGAAGAAGCCTTATGCCAGTCCAAGTCATGCCACCTTCAATGTTCATGCAAAGAGAACTATCAACGGCATTAATTGCAAAATAGCTGTAATCTGCATCGCTAGTATTCATTTGCCTCAACACGAACTTCTTATTGTCACCGGACGGATCAGCATACTGCTTGAACGGAAATCCAGGGCCATAGCCTACGTCATGCCCTAGATAGAGGCCGCTACCTATGCTGCGAATTCTGACGCCAACAGTGCCGCTTTGTTGTACTCCACCCACTTCGCCACTACCTGGGCCGACATGGCAAGCCTTGAGTTGAGTGTCAGAGCACAAAGGCCCGTTGCAGCGTAACCCGGCAACAAATTGTTGCGGCGGCAAAAGATCCAACTTGCGAGTGTTTGTAGATGGAAACGCTGACCTCCAGTAGCAATTTTCGGTACGCAGTCCATAGAATTTCGCGCAATAGATCGTTGGGTCGCCGCAGTCAGTTCCTGCGCATGAAATCCCGGTCATCAGCATATCTGTCCCGGGGCATTCAGCGGACCTTGCCCCTGTTCCTTGGGGCAGTCCTACTCTAGTGTCAAAGTCTGTTCCATATGACTTGAATTTTGTCCCAGCCGCCACAAGGTCGATGTCATAGCAGGTGGTACCAAAGCACTCCATCCCGACTACAGCTCGTGAGTCGAATTTTCTGTTTTTTCTGAGATCAATCGGAGCAAAACCAGTCCTCACCCAGTTCCACATAAAGTGCTGAGGCAGCTTGGTGCTGGCGAAATCGGCCGTAACATCTAGTACGGGGGCTTGCGCATGAGCCTCGTGCAGCCAGAATCCGCAGATCGAAATGCAGCCGACTGCAGTGGCAAGTAATTTGTTCATAGAGCACTCTCCGGTAGTCACAACAAGGGGTGCCATGCGCGCCGCGGCAAGGCGAGACTTCTCATTTCCTGCTCTTGCTGTGGCGTGTGTTCCTGGCGGTGTTGGTGGTTTCTGTCGGTGAATGAATGTGTGGGGGATCCTCCTTGTGCTGCGGTGTTGTATAGCTGCCACAGCAGCATGACTTTCGTGTCTTGTCGCGTTTTTTTTGTGTCGCGCGCTCATGGGCGCGCATGCGGTGCTCGATCGTTCGATGGCCTGGTATCAGGTATCAATGTGGCGGTTTTCTTTCTCCTTTCTTGTTTCGATAGAAAAGAAGTTGAAAATGGGCTGTTTTATTGATTTACACGGAATCGTTCAGAATACCGCCAGGAATTTTCCGGCCTCACGCCCGGCCTGACCGCCTGTATTGGGTGGGCGATACGCGAAAGGTGTATTTGGCTAGCGCGGTGACCTGCGCTTGAGCGGCCTCTCAGCCAATGCGCCGGTTCGCGTGGTGAGTCGTTGCGGGGCCGCTGAGGCGGGATTTAGTCGCGCGTTGACGGCTTGCGCGTGCCGCGAGTCAGGCGAACAGCCGTGTGGAAGCGGCTTCGGCGCGTGCTTCGACCGGATGGGGGCGGCGGTTACGCGTTTATTTGCGCTTCGCAGGGTTCAGCCTGCTGACGGTGACGACTGTGCAGCCGGCTCTCAGGTCTCATGCAGGCGCAGGAACCAGCGGTTATGCGGCGGACTGGCCATTGCCTTGCCGTTTGCCAGGTCAGGTGTGAATCGGCCATCCCGGGCCTCGCCGAGCTGGTTCCGATTTCCGCCAAGGGTGGACACCTGCGCCGCCGCCGCCTAAAATCGCGCCTCGCCTCGATTCCCTTTTCCGCCCAATCCACGGACTGGTAGCGCCAGCCCGCGGGTTTTCGCGCACCTGAGTTTGGCGGTGCGGGGCCACTACGCATAAGGCGACTGCATGACCATGCCCGCACTCCTCGCACTTGCCGATGGCAGCCTGTTCCACGGGGCCAGTATCGGTGCCGAGGGCTTGACCACCGGCGAGGTCGTATTCAATACGGCCATGACCGGTTATCAGGAAATCCTGACCGACCCCTCGTACTCGCAGCAGATCGTCACGCTCACCTATCCGCATATCGGCAACACCGGCTGCAATCCGGTCGATGTGGAGTCGGCCAGCGTCGCCGCCGCAGGCCTGGTAATCCGAGATCTGCCGCTCCTGGCCAGCAACTGGCGCAGTAGCGAAACCCTGCCGGACTACCTCAAGCGCAACCGCATCGTCGCGATCAGCGATATCGATACCCGCCGCCTGACACGCATCCTGCGCGACAAGGGCGCGCAGAACGGGGCCATTGTTGCCGGTGCGCAGTTGGATGCCGAAGCGGCCCTGGCCGCTGCGCGGGCATTTCCAGGCCTCAAGGGCATGGACCTCGCCAAAGTTGTCAGCACGACTCAGCGCTATGTCTGGAACGAAGGCAGTTATGACCTGGACCGCACCGAATTCCAGCGCACACCGGCGCGTTATCGTGTGGTGGCCTATGACTTCGGCATCAAGCACAACATCCTGCGCATGCTGGCCGACCGCGGCTGTGAGATCACGGTAGTACCGGCGCAGACCGCGGCAGCTGAGGTGCTTGCGCTCAAGCCCGACGGGGTGTTTCTTTCCAACGGTCCCGGTGATCCGGAGCCCTGCGATTACGCGATTGCGGCGATCAGGGAATTCGTCGCCGCACGCCTGCCGCTGTTTGGCATCTGCCTGGGCCATCAGTTGCTGGGCCTTGCGGCCGGGGCACGCACGCTCAAGATGAAGTTCGGCCACCACGGCGCGAATCATCCGGTTATCGATATCGCCAGCGGCCGTGTGATGATTTCCAGCCAGAACCATGGCTTCGCGGTCGACGAGCAGTCCCTGCCGGCGAACGTCAAGGCGACTCATCGCTCGCTGTTTGACGGCTCGCTGCAGGGCATAACACTCAGTGATGCACCGGCCTACAGCTTCCAGGGACATCCGGAAGCCAGCCCCGGGCCGCAGGACGTGGCCAGCGTGTTCGATCCGTTTATCCAGATGATGCAGTCGCGCCAGCGCGCGGCGGCCTGATCGGGGCATGACGATGCGGCTTTTGTTACGCCTGCCCGTGCTGGCGGTTCTGGTTGCGGGCGCAGGCCTGCTGCTGGTCCATATGCCGGCCCAGGCCCGCGACCGTGCCAGCAACCTGGTGTCCTACGAGCAACTGGGTGCACATATTGGTGAGCGTGTGGTCGTGCGTACCACGCTGGGCTCGCGCCGCGCCGGTACGCTGGTGCGCTATACGCGTACCGCGCTGCGCCTGAAGCTGGGCCCTCGCGACGGCGGGGTAGAACTCGATATTCCTTCCAGTTCCGTGCGCGCTGTTGAAGTCGCACGCGAAACCGCCACGACGCCCGGAGGCGACAGTGCCAAAACGAACTGATCTCAAGACCATCCTGATTATCGGCGCCGGCCCCATTGTCATAGGACAGGCCTGCGAGTTCGACTATTCCGGGGCACAGGCCTGCAAGGCGCTGAAGCAGGAAGGCTTCCGCGTGGTGCTGGTCAATTCCAATCCAGCGACGATCATGACCGACCCGGAGACCGCAGACGCGGTCTACATCGAGCCGATCAATGCCGTCACGGTCGAGCGCATCATCCTCAAGGAGAAGCCCGATGCGCTGCTGCCGACCATGGGCGGGCAGACCGCGCTGAACTGTGCGCTGGATCTGGCCGACCGCGGGGTGCTGGAAAAACACGGCGTCGAACTGATCGGTGCGTCGCGCGAAGCCATACGCATGGCAGAAGATCGCGAGCTGTTCCGTCACGCGATGAAGGACATAGGCCTGGACTGCCCGCGAGCGGAGATCGCGCGCACCCTGGAGCAGGCGCTGGAGGCGCAGACCCAGGTAGGTTTTCCGACCATTATCCGGCCCTCGTTCACGCTGGGTGGCTCCGGCGGTGGCATCGCCTACAACCGCGAGGAGTTCATCGAGATCGTCAGCCGCGGGCTGGAGCTGTCACCGGTCGGTGAAGTGCTGGTCGAGGAATCGGTGCTGGGCTGGAAGGAGTTCGAGATGGAAGTGGTCCGCGACCGCGCGGACAATTGCATCATCGTCTGTTCGATCGAGAACCTCGATCCGATGGGCGTGCATACCGGCGACTCGATCACGGTCGCACCGGCGCAGACCCTGACCGACAAGGAATACCAGCGCCTGCGCGATGCCTCGATTGCGGTGCTGCGCAAGATCGGTGTCGATACTGGCGGTTCCAACGTGCAGTTCGGGGTCAATTCCGAAAACGGCCGCGTCGTCGTGATCGAGATGAACCCGCGCGTATCGCGCTCCTCCGCGCTGGCTTCCAAGGCAACGGGTTTTCCGATTGCCAAGGTCGCGGCCAAACTTGCCATTGGCTATACGCTGGATGAGTTGCGCAACGAGATCACCGGCGGCCTTACACCGGCCTCGTTCGAGCCGGCGATTGACTATGTCGTCACCAAGATTCCCCGTTTTGCGTTTGAGAAATTTCCCTCGGCGGATGCGCGCCTGACCACGCAGATGAAATCCGTCGGCGAAGTCATGGCCATAGGCCGTTGCTTCCAGGAGTCGCTGCAGAAGGCGCTGCGCGGCCTGGAAACCGGCAAGGACGGCCTGACCCCGACGCGCCTGGATCTGGGCAGCGACGATGGTGTCGCCCGGCTCAAGCGCGAGCTCAAGGAACCGGGACCCGAGCGTGTGTTCTACGTGGCCGATGGTTTCCGCGCGGGCCTGAGCCTGGAGGAAATCTATGCGCTGACCCGGATCGACCGCTGGTTCCTGGCCCAGATCGAAGACCTGATCAATGCCGAAGTCGACGTCAAGCTTGGCGGGCTCGGTGCCCTCGACGCGCCGCGTCTGCTGGCGCTCAAGCGCAAGGGTTTTTCCGATTCGCGTCTGGCTGCACTGGTCGCTACCGACGAGAACGCCGTGCGCCATTTGCGCCGCGCGTTCAACGTGCGCCCGGTCTACAAACGGGTCGATTCCTGCGCTGCCGAGTTCGCGACCTCGACCGCCTATCTGTATTCGACCTACGAACAGGAGTGCGAGGCGCTGCCCAGCAGCCGCGACAAGATCATGGTGCTGGGGGGCGGCCCCAACCGCATAGGCCAGGGCATAGAGTTCGACTACTGCTGCGTGCACGCCGCACTGGCGCTGCGTGAGGACGGCTATGAAACCATCATGGTCAACTGCAATCCGGAGACGGTGTCGACGGACTATGACACCTCCGATCGTCTGTACTTCGAGCCGCTGACGCTGGAAGACGTGCTGGAGATCATCGACAAGGAAAAACCCAAGGGCGTGATCGTGCAGTATGGTGGGCAGACGCCGCTGAAGCTGGCACGTGCGCTGGAAGCCAACGGAGCGCCGGTCATCGGCACGACGCCGGACTCCATCGATCTGGCCGAAGATCGCGAACGCTTCCAGCAGATGGTGCAGAAGCTCGGCCTGAGTCAACCGCCGAACCGTACCGCGCGCACCGCCGACGAGGCGCTGGCGCTGGCGCGCGAGATCGGCTATCCGATGGTGGTGCGGCCCAGCTATGTGCTCGGCGGCCGCGCGATGGAAGTCGTGCATTCCGATGCGGACCTAAAGCGCTACATCACCGAAGCCGTGCGCGTCTCCAACGATTCGCCGGTGCTGCTCGACCGTTTCCTCGACAATGCCGTCGAAGTCGATGTCGATGTCGTGGCCGACGGTGATGGCAGTGTGCTGATCGGCGGCATCATGGAGCATATCGAGGAAGCTGGCGTGCACTCGGGCGACTCGTCCTGCTCGCTGCCGCCGTATTCGCTCTCCGCCGAGATCCAGGACCAGCTGCGTGAGCAGGTACGTGCGATGGCACGCGAGCTCAATGTGGTCGGCCTGATGAACACACAGTTCGCAATCCAGGACGACAAGGTATTCATCCTCGAAGTGAACCCGCGCGCTTCGCGCACGGTACCTTTTGTATCCAAGGCTACCGGTGTGCCGCTGGCCAAGATCGCCGCGCGCTGCATGGTCGGTCAGACCCTGCTGGCCCAGGGGGCGACGCGTGAAGTGATTCCGCAGTATTACTCGGTCAAGGAGGCAATTTTCCCGTTCCTGAAATTCCAGAACGTGGATCCCATCCTGGGGCCGGAAATGCGCTCCACCGGCGAGGTCATGGGTGTGGGCCGCAGCTTTGGCGCGGCGTTTGCGCGCGCCCACGAGGCGGCCAACATCGCGGCGCCGCCCAAGGGCAAGGTGTTCGTCTCCGTGCGTGATCCGGACAAGGCGCGCCTGTTGCCGGTGGCCCAGGATCTGCTGCGCCGCGGCTATTCACTGGTCGCTACCAGCGGCACCTGCAGCTGGCTGCAGAATCAGGGCATAACCTGTGCGCGCGTGAACAAGGTCATCGAAGGGCGCCCGCATGTCGTTGACCTGATCAAGAACGGCGAGATCGTGTTCATCGTCAACACGACCGAAGGCAAGCAGGCCATCGCCGATTCGTTTTCCATCCGCCGTGAAGCCCTGCAGCAGCGGATTACCTATTCGACTACCATTGCCGGCGCCCGTGCGCTGCTGCATTCGCTGGATTATCGCGAAGACGGCAGCGTGAACAGCCTGCAAGAGCTGCACAAGGAACTCAAAGCATGAAGCGACCGCCCTTGACCCTCAAAGGCGCCGAACGTCTGCGTGACGAACTGGATCGACTCAAGACCGTCGAGCGTCCGCGCATTATCGAGGCGATTGCCGAAGCGCGCGCGCACGGCGATCTCAAGGAAAACGCGGAATACCACGCGGCCCGCGAACAGCAGGGCTTTGTCGAAGGCCGTATCCAGGAAATGGAAGCGACCCTGAGCTACGCTGAAGTCATCGATGTATCCAAGCTGCAGGCTGCGCCGCGCATCGTGTTCGGGGCGACGGTAGAGCTCGAGGACGAGGATTCGGGTGATTCCGTCACCTATCAGATCGTTGGCGACATCGAGGCCGATATCAAGCAGCGCCTGATAGCGGTCAGCTCGCCGATCGCACGCGCGCTGATCGGCAAGAGCCAGGGTGATTCGTTCGCGTTCCAGGCGCCCAACGGGGTCAAGAACTACGAGATCACGGCGGTACGCTACGACTGAGGCTTCGCGTTGCGCCTGAGCCACGCCCAGACCGCGAGGAGGCAGCAATGAACCGTCTCACGTTGTTGTTGCCGCCAAGGGCCGTGCTCGCCGCTGACGCGGCGCTTGCCGCCGGCCCTGTTGCGTACTGGCTGCAGCGCGGCAACCTGCTGCCGGCTGCGGCGCCTGGACGCGAGACGGCATTGCGTGAACTTTTCCAGTTTGCCGGAACGACCTTGCCGGTCGCCGCGTTGACGCGTGAGCTGGACCGGGGTGATGCGGTGGGGGCGACCTGGCTGCGCGCTGATCCGGCGCATGTGCGTGCCGATATCGCCACCGCGCGCCTGCTCGCCTGCGGCGACTTAGGACTTGATGCTGCCGACTGCGAAGCTTTGCTGCGGCCGCTGAAACCGCTGTTCGGCGACAGCGGTTTTACGCTCGATGCGCCGGTGCCATCACGCTGGTATCTGTGCGCACCGGCAGGGGCGCAGCTGCCGGTGTTTGCGCCACCGCAGCAGGTGCTGGGTGATGATCTGCGTCTGCATCTGCCGGAAGGCAATGAAGGCAGGCGCTGGCGCAGTCTGCTCAACGAAGCGCAAATCCTGCTGCACAACCATCCGCTGAACGCGCAGCGCATCGCGCGCGGGCAATTGCCCGTCAACAGCCTCTGGATCTGGGGCGCGGGTGCGTTGCCGCAGTGGATCAAGACGCCGCTGACACGGGTGCTCACCCGCGACGGCGTGTTATCCGCACTGGCGGCGCGCGCAAAATGTACGTTGACTGCTGCCGAGCCGGATGCACTGACTGACTTTGACGGAGAAACGCTGCTCGACCTCGACGATCCTGCCGTGCTGCCGTTGCTGACGAAGCAGTGGCTGCCGCGCATCGAACAGGGACTTGCGCGCGGCCGGCTCGGGGAGCTGCGTTTGCAGCTCGTCAGTGGTGAGCGTGCGCTCTATCGCCGTGGCCAGCGCTGGCGTTTCTGGCGCCGCGTGCGCCCACTCACGAGCTGACGTGCGTAGCTGGCGCATCCAGCGTCGCAGTGTGCCCGCGACAGTCGGCTGGTCGGCTGCCGTGCATCCTGTGTTGCAGCGCATCTATGCGGCGCGCGGGGTGGTGTCGCCGCAGGATGTGGAACATCGCCTGACGCGCCTGCTCCCACCGCAACGGTTGGCTGGCCTGGAGGCTACCTGCACGCTGCTGGAGCAGGCATTGCGCGCGCAGCAGCGCATCGTCGTCGTCGGTGACTTCGACGCCGATGGCGCCACCGGCACGGCGGTCGCGGTGCGTGGCCTGCGTCTGCTCGGCGCGGGCGAAGTCGACTTTCGGGTGCCGAACCGGTTCACCCATGGCTATGGCCTGAGTCCAGCGCTGGTCGCGGAACTGCTGCCACGGCGGCCTGATCTCATCGTCACCGTCGACAACGGTGTCGCGGCGCATGCCGGTGTTGCGGCGGCGAATGCGCACGGCATTGCCGTTATCGTCACCGATCATCATCTGCCCGGCGAGTCACTGCCGGATGCCGCCGCCATCGTCAATCCGAATCTCGGCGGCGATCCCTTCCCGAGCAAGGCACTGGCTGGCGTCGGCGTGATGTTCTATGTGCTGCTGGCCCTGCGCGCTCATCTGCGTTGCCGCGGCTGGTTCACGCCGCAGCGGCCCGAGCCCGACCTGTCGGTGCTGCTTGATCTGGTCGCCCTGGGCACCGTGGCCGACCTGGTGCCGCTGGACTACAACAACCGCGTGCTGGTTGAGGCCGGCCTGCGCCGCATCCGCAACGGGCAGGCCTGTGCCGGCGTGCTAGCGCTGATCGAGTCGAGCAAGCGCAGTGCGGCGGCGCTGTGTGCGAATGATCTCGGCTTCGCGCTGGGGCCGCGCATCAACGCCGCCGGGCGCCTCGACGACATGCGTCTGGGCATCGAATGCCTGCTCTGCGACGAGCCGTTGCGCGCGCGCCTGCTGGCCGACCGGCTCAGCGCAATCAACGCCGAGCGGCGTGATCTGCAGACGCAGATGGTGGAGCAGGGCGAGACCCTGGTCGCGAACTACCTCGCCCGACACGGCGCTGCCAACCTGCCCGTGGGCGTGGTGCTGTTCGAGCCGGATTGGCACGTCGGTGTGGTCGGTCTGGTGGCCTCCAAGCTCAAGGAGCGCTTGCATCGGCCCGTTATCGCCTGCGCGCGGGCGGAGGAAGGCAGCGGCGAAATCAAGGCCTCGGGGCGCTCCATCGCTGGCTTCCACCTGCGCGATGCACTGGCCGAGGTTGATGCCAAGTCGCCGGGCCTGCTGCAGCGCTTCGGTGGCCACGCCATGGCCGCGGGCCTGAGCCTCGCCGCCGAACGCCTGGAAGAGTTCGCCGCCGCCTTCGACACCGTGGCGAGCCGACGGATGGACCGTGCCCTGCTCGATCCAGTGCTACACACCGACGGTTGCCTGGATCATTCCGACTATGATCTCGACCTTGCGCGCCAGCTGCGCTTCGCCGGTCCCTGGGGCCAGGCCTTCCCCGAACCTCTGTTCGACGACGAATTCCGTCTGCTCGACTGGAAACTGATGGGCCAGACCCATCTGCGCCTGACCCTGCAGCACGCCCAGCGCCGCGAACCACTGGAAGCCGTGATGTTCGGCGGCTACCGCGGCGAACCGCCACCACGGCATCTGCGGGCGGTGTTCGAGTTGGGCATTGACGACTGGAACGGGCGCGAGCGGCTGAGGCTGCTGGTACGCCATATCGTGGCAGTCGGGTAGGGCGGTCCATCAGTCCGTACAAACCAAGAATCCGCTGCGGGGCGCGGGGCTGGCTAGCGGTCGCCATGTTCGCAGCGGTTTGCGCGGTATCTTGCGTACTGCTGCTGGACTGTACTTTTTGCGCTTGTGGTTTTTGTTGCGCCGCCGCTTCTGGCGTGGTGTTCCGTTACCGCGGTGATTTTCCGGAGGGCAATCTTGCTTGGCGCGGAGAGTGCGAAATCTGTTGCTCAAACTGCCTGGCACGATTCATCTGGCGCGATTTATCAACCGGATTGACCGCTTCCAGCGTGTAGCCCCGACCCCGACCCACACCCCCGGACGCGGCCGGGAGTGAGGAAGGCGCCGGTGTCCGGCGCGCCGCCGATTCGAACTGCCGCATCCTCAGGCGGGGACTGGGGCGTTCGGTCCTTGCCTGCGGGTGTCCGCGCAGCGACTTCGCTTTCCCGCTGCAGGCGGAGGCAAGCGGGGTTTCAGTCGACGGAGTACGACTGCAAGGTCACGGGCACGGTCGAGGTATTGATGGCGAACTGGACGACAAAACTGGCCGATGTCGAGGGCGCAATCGTGCGATTGGCCCACTGCATGCCCGAGGTGAAGTCGCCAGGGCCGAACGGCAGCCCGCTGTTGTCGAAATTGTTCGCGACAGCGTCGTCGAGCACGGCGCCCAGGTCGGCGGCGCCGAAGGGGCGCACCAGGTACGCGTCGGCGCCGATGGCTACGTATTCGCCGGTGGCTCCGCCGGGGTCGGTCAGTCCGATGCGGGTGGTGCCGATCTGGGTGGCCGAATCGTTGCCAGCGGTGGGCTGTACGTCGTAGTCGAGCATGTGGAAGATGTTGATGACCAGCGGCGTGGACTGGCTAAGGTTGGTAATGGTCATGGTCTGTTCGACGCGGCCCGACGGCCCGCTGAAGTTCGTCACGACTGCCACTTGCCGGGCCGAGAACAGGCCGCGGGTGCCGACGTCGACCCAGTCCAGGGTGGACGTGTTGCCGGTGTAGTTCTGCGTCGTCGGCACCGGGAAGAAGAATTCACGCGTGTCGCCGGCGACACGGAAATACCAGCCCGTTTCGAACAGATGGTCCTGGGTTGTTACCGAAACGCCGGTGAAATTGCCGGTGGGCGAGGCGTCGAACGGGGTGCCGTTGAGAATGAAAGTGGCGGGACCGTCAATGATGGTCCCCTGGGCGAAGGCGCAGCTGCCACCGAGTAGCGCGAAAAGTACGGCCGACGCACGAACAGATTGAAGCATGTCATTTTCCCCCGGTTAGCCCGGCCGTGGCCGGAATGGTGCGGTGATTACGGCTCGACGAAAGCCGTTGGCGGCAACGGTCTGCCCATGTCGTGAGCACAGATCCTGCGGCACCGACGGCTACGGAAGGTGGTCGGGATCTTGATCCCGGTCAGCTGGATTCCCCGATCGCCAGCTGGGCCCGCCGTTTTGCTATTCTGCCACTCTTTTTCTTACGTTAGACAGCTGGCACGAACATGATCGAGACCAATCCGATCTCCGCGCGCATCACTGATCTCAAGGATCGGGTGCAGTCGCTTAGGGGGTATCTTTGACTACGAAACCAAGGCTGAGCGTCTCGAGGAAGTAAGTCGCGAACTGGAAAGTCCGACCGTCTGGGACAACCCGCAACGGGCCCAGGATCTGGGCAAGGAACGCGCCCAACTGGAAAAGATCGTGCACGGGATCAAGACCCTGATCGACGGTCTGAACGGTGCCGATGAACTGCTGGAAATGGCCGTGGCCGAGGCCGATGAAGGCACAGCGATGGCCGTTTCCGACGATGTGGAAACACTTGCCCAGCGTGTCGACAAGCTGGAATTCCAGCGCATGTTCTCCGGCAAGATGGACGGTGCCAACGCGTTTGTCGACGTACAGGCCGGCGCCGGCGGCACCGAGGCGCAGGACTGGGCCGAAATGCTGCTGCGCATGTACCTGCGCTGGTGCGAGAACAAGGGCTGGAAGACTGAGCTGATGGAAGTCTCGGCCGGTGATGTGGCCGGCATCAAGAGCGCTTCGTTCCGCGTCGAGGGCGACTACGCCTATGGCTGGCTCAAGACCGAGATCGGCGTGCACCGTCTGGTGCGCAAGTCGCCGTTCGATTCGGACAATCGCCGCCATACCTCGTTCTCGTCGATTTTCGTCTCGCCCGAAGTCGAGGACGACATCGATGTCGAGATCAATCCGGCCGACCTCAAGACCGATGTCTATCGTTCCTCGGGCGCCGGCGGCCAGCATGTCAACAAGACCGAATCGGCCGTGCGTATCACTCACGTGCCCAGCGGCGTCGTCGTCGCCTGCCAGACCGAGCGTTCACAGCATGCCAATCGCGATCGCGCGATGAAGATGCTCAAGGCCAAGCTGTACGAGATCGAGATGCAGAAGCGCAATGCCGAGAAGGATGCGCTGGAGGCGACCAAGTCCGATATCGGCTGGGGCAGCCAGATCCGCTCCTATGTACTCGATCAGTCGCGCATCAAGGACCTGCGCACCAGCGTGGAGCGCACCGATACGCAGAAGGTGCTTGACGGCGATCTGGACGAGTTTATCGAAGCAAGCCTGAAGCAGGGGCTGGAAGCCGGCGCCAAGCGCAGCGATGCATGATTGAACTAATGGAGAAAACAACAATGCAAAAATACATTGTTGCAGCGTTGCTGATGGCGCTTTCCGCGGTCTCGGCAGCCAAGCGCGCACCCAGTGCGTCTGAAATCGTCGCGCAGATCGAAGCGCAGGTAGAGCAGGGCGATGTCGACCCGGCACGCGACCTGGCTCCTCTGGTGGACGGCTTGCGCGCGGCCAAGGACGAAAGCAGCCAGTCAAAGTACATCGGTGCGATCGAGGAACTGGGTGATTTCCGCGGCAGTTCGCCCGCGGCGGTCAAGGCCTGGCTGGTGCAGAACGCGCCGCCGGTGCTGCTGGAGGTCGCGCGCAGCAACGCTGGCTGGAGTGTGCGGGGCGACGCATTGATGGCGCTGCGCAGCCTCGATGCACCCGACGCGGTGCTCGACGAGGCTATCGGCATAGCGCGTGCGGCCAGTGGCGATGCCGCCGGGTTTCTGCACAGCCGCGGCTCGCTGCTGCAGGACTGGAAGGACAACCGCAAACGCAGCGCGTCTTCGGCGCTAGCCAAGCCCAAGGATCCGCAGAAGGAACAGGCCGCGCTGGAGTTTCTGCGCACACGCAGTTACGGCGTGTCGAGTGACGATCTCGGCCGCGCACTCGGCAGTGGCGAGGTAGAGGTTGTGCGTGCACTCATCGATGCGGGCATCGATGTGAGTCAGCCCGGAGATGGGCCGCTGACACCGCTGGGCATGGCCACGATGCTGGCATGTGCGAAACAGGTACCGCTCGAACGCCAGCTGGCGACGCTGGATCTGCTGATCGCCAATGGGGCTGACGTCAGGCACAAGGACGAACAGGGCAACACCTTGCTCATGGCAGCCGTGCAGTCCTGCCCGCTGGCCATATTGGAGAAGCTGGTCGCTGCCGGCGCCGAAGCCAATGCCGCCAATGCGCAACAGTTCACGCCGCTGAAGATGGCCATGGTGGCGGGGCGCTGGGACATTGCCGAGTTTCTGGTCGGCAAGGGCGCACGCATGAGCACCAAGGAAGCTGATCAGCTGTTTATGGAAAAACCGCAGGATCCGGCCCAGGCCGCCATCCTCAGGCGCGCGACCGGCGCCGCCAAGTAGTACGACTGGAGCTCAGGGAGAACTCATCATGCGGTTAGGAAAAAAAACCATTGCCCTTATGCTGGCCGCTGCCAGCATGCTTGTTCAGGCGCAGGACGTGGCAAAGTCGCGGATGACGCGGGAGCAGGCCGAGCAGGTCATGCAGGACGACGGTACGGACGTCATGCAGGAGAATCTGCCGGTCAATCTGTTCAACGCCAAGGCGACTATCGTCGAGGCGATGATCGTGCTGGGCGTCGACCCCAACGGCAAGCTGGAGATGACACCGCAGACCACGCTGGAGTTCGCGCTGCAGGCCTGCATGGACAAGTCCATCGCGGAAGCGGATGTGCTGGCGACGATCGCGGTGCTGCTGCGCGAAGGTGCGCGGCCCAACGATATCGGCATGATGGGTACGCTGATCCTCGCTGCGCAGCAGTGCACGCCGGCCGTGGTCAAGCAACTGGTCGCTGGTGGTGCCAGGCTTGATCAGCGTACGCCGCAGGGATTCACGCCGCTGTCGATGGCGCTGGTCGTTGGCAAGTACGACAACGCCGAGGTACTGATTCAGGCCGGGGCGAAATTGTCGACGGAAGCAGCGGGCCGGCTGCGCGAAGGTGCCGAAGGCAATGAACGGTTGCTCGCGCTGATCAAGCGTGCGACCGCCAACTGATCAGTGCGTTGCGTAGGGTGGGCCTTGGCCCACCCTACGCACCGTACCCGCAGCGGCAGAGGATGATCGGAATCGCGCAGGGTGGGCCTTGGCCCACCGCCACGGCCGATCCCTCTTCAAGACGGTGGGCTAAAGCCCACGCTACGCTCCTGTTTGTTTTAGCAAAGTACGTGGAACTATGGCGATGAACGATGAGACCAGTGGCGGCGCAGCGCCGGTAGAAGCGCGCGAAGACGAAAATCGTCTGATTGCCGAGCGGCGCGAGAAGCTGCGTGCGTTGCGCGCCGCGGGCATCGCCTATCCGAACGACTTCACCCCCGACGCGTTCGCGGGTGACCTGCAGACGGAATTTGCCGACAAGGACATCTGGACTGCAGAGGCTATCGAAGCGCTGGGCCGCCGCGTCCGCGTGGCGGGACGCCTGCTGGCCAAGCGCCAGATGGGCAAGGCCAGCTTCGCCCAGATCCAGGACATGTCGGCGCGGCTGCAGTTGTTTCTGCAGCAGGCAGCGCTGGGTGATGAAGCCTATGCCGCCTTCAAGGGCTGGGATGTTGGCGACATCATCGCGGCCGAAGGTGCGCTGACGCGCACCAAGACTGGTGAACTTTCGGTAAAAGTGGACAAATTGCGTCTGCTGACCAAGTCACTGCGGCCGCTGCCGGACAAGTGGCACGGCCTTGCCGACGTCGAGCAGCGCTACCGCCAGCGCTACGTCGACCTCGTCGTGACCGAAGACGCACGCCGGGTGTTCAAGCTGCGCTCGGCCATCATCGGCCATATCCGCAGCTGGCTGGAAGATCCGGCACGGCGCTTCATGGAAGTCGAAACGCCGATGATGCATGTGATTCCCGGCGGCGCGACAGCGAGGCCTTTCGTCACGCATCACAATGCGCTGGATCTGCAGCTCTATCTGCGTGTGGCGCCCGAGCTCTATCTCAAGCGCCTTGTTGTCGGCGGCTTCGAGCGCGTCTATGAGATCAACCGCAACTTCCGCAACGAGGGTGTGTCGACGCGGCACAACCCGGAATTCACGATGCTGGAGCTGTATCAGGCTTATGCGACCTATACCGAAATCATGGATCTGACCGAAGCCATGATTCGCAGTACGGCGCAGGCCACGCTGGGCACGACGGCGCTGAGCTGGGAAGGCCGCCGCATCGAAGTTGGCCCGGCCTTCAAGCGCTGGCCCATGGAGCAGGCGGTGCGCGAGCTGAACCCGGAAATTCCGGCCGAGGATCTGCGCAATCGCGAGGCGCTCGCCGCGCACTGCGCGCGCAAGGGGATCCACGTAAAGCCGTCCTACGGCTGGGGCAAACTGCTGCTGGAACTGTTCGAGGCCACGGTCGAAGGTACCCTGGTGCAGCCGACCTTTATCACCCAGTACCCGACCGAGGTGTCGCCGCTGGCGCGCGAAAACGATACCGATCCGGGCATTACCGATCGCTTCGAGCTGTTCATCGGCGGCAAGGAAATCGCCAATGGTTTTTCCGAGCTCAACGACCCGGAAGACCAGGCCGCGCGTTTTCAGGCTCAAGTTGCCGCCAAGGACGGCGGTGATGACGAGGCCATGCACTTTGATCACGACTACATCCGCGCGCTCGAATACGGTCTGCCGCCTACCGGTGGTCTGGGCGTGGGCATAGACCGGCTGGTGATGCTGCTGGCGGACGCGGCCTCGATCCGCGACGTGCTGCTGTTTCCGTACATGCGCCCGGAAGCCTGAGTGCAGTGACCATGCCGAACAGAGGCCGGGCGGCGACGGTCGCCGGCCTCGTTGGTTTTTTTGCGCTGCAGGGTGCTGACGCCAGCCTCGGACTGGCCTGGGCCTGTCTGGTCATTGCCGCGGCCGTGGCGTTATGGCGCGACGCGATCGATCTTTCGCGTGCGCCGGATGCGCTGGAATGGAGTCTGCTGGCGCTGCTGCTCGTCGCCGTACTGGCGTCGCTGTGGGGCTTGGATCCGCGCCGCTCGCTCACGCTCAGCGTGCCGCTGCTGGCGGCGCTGCCGCTATGGTTCCTGCTCGTGCGCAGCGATGCCGGTCCGGCGCTGCTGCGCTGGGTGGCGCCGGCCCTGGGTACCGCGGCGCTGCTGCAGCTGACCCTGGTGCTGGTTGCAGCCTGGCGTGATCCGGGCGCCGATGCCGCAGCCTGGGTGCGATTCAGTGGCGCCGCCTGGCTGGTCGTGCCTAACGATCTGGCCTGGATGGCCTGCCTGCTGCCGTTGCTTCGCCTCAGCGCTGGACGCTGGCTGGAGCTGGCTGCTGCGCTCGCTCTTGTGCTGCTGGCGTTATGGATGCACTCGCTGACCTTGCTGGCTGCTGCGCCGCTCGCGGTACTGGCTCATGCGCTGCTGCGCCGTGGTCTGCGCCTGTACTCGCTGCCCTGGCTGGCGCCAATCGCTGTGGCGCTGGTGGGCCTGCTGCTGCTGGCTGCGCTGTGGGTGCCGTCGATGCACGCCCGTTTGCAATTGTGGACGGCAGCGTTGCAGGTCTTCACCGACCACCCCTTGGGGGTAGGTCTGCACAATTTCGTCCTTGCCTATCGGGAGTCTTCAGCGGCTGAGGGCCTGGTCGATCCACGCCTTACGCCCTGGCCGCATAGCCTGCCGCTGGAGGTGCTGGCTGAGCTGGGTGCGCCAGGTCTGCTGGCACTGATCGCTGTGGCGCTGAACTTGCGTCGTCGCGCGGCGTCTGTGTGCGTCACGCCAAGGCCCTGGGCCTGCGCATCGACAGCTGCACTGCTGGTGTTTGCTTTACTCGCGCTGACTGAGTCCAGTTTCCTGCGATTGTGGGTGTGGACCCTGGGCCCGCTGCTGGCGGGTCTGCTCGTGCTGCAATCGACCGTTTTGTCCAATGATAAGGAGCATCAATGAAAACCATCGCAGCCCGTGGCCTGCGCCGTATCGTGTTTGCCAGCGGCCTGGCCGTTACCGGTGTTGCGGCCGTGCTGTCGCCGGACTGGAGCGCTACGCTCAAGGCGCAGGGTTATTACGGCACTGTGGATCTTGGCCTTTCAGTCGAAGCACCGGCACGCGTATCGCCCGGCGAGGCTTTCGAGCTGAACGTGTTCGTGCACAACCAGGGACCGGATACAGCGCATCGTGTGCGCACGGTCGCGACGGTGCGGCAACTGCACCATCTGGGCGGTATTGGCTGCAACGGTGCTACCTATCCGCAGTGTGCGTTGACCGACAGCCTGGTCATTGGCGGCTTGTCCGGCTACCAGCTGGTCATGCAGGTGCCGGCCAATGCGCGCAACCATGTGCAGTTTTCCGCCAGCGCTACTTCTGACGATACCGAGAGCCGGCCCGGCGACGAGATCGCCGTCATCAAGATACCGGTTTATGTGCCGCTGGACTTGCGCACCGAGATCGCCTGCGCGCGCGCCGAAGCAGCAGCCCGCGGCATGGTCCGCTGCAGCATCCAGTTCTCCAATACCGAGGCCAATGCTGCTTATTTGCCGCTGCTGCAGGCCCGTGTCGATGCGGTGCAGTCGCCGCAATGGTCCTGCGAATCGTCGCAGCCGGGGCTGTGTGCAACGGCGACGGCCACCGGCAACGACTATGAGGCGAGGCCGGTGCTACTGCCGGGCTGGGGCGGCGTGACCTTCTTCGTTACAGCTCGCACGAGCACTGCGTCCCCGGCCGTGGGGCTGGATGCGGAGGTGCGTCTGAATCCGGCTATGGGCGAGACCGATCTCGTGCCCACCAACAACCGTAATCGTCTCACCTACGAACCACCGCTGTTCGGCGACGGTTTCGAGCCGCGATTCTGAACCCTCCAGCCGAGTACGTGTCCAGCTAGCCGCCTGGGTTAACGCGGCAGAACCGGGGCAATCCGCTAGAATGCGGATTCCCCGTGTCTGCGTTCGCCACTTGATCGCAGCGCGGTTTCCCTTACAGCCTCGCACGCGCTGCGGCCTTTCGTTGCAGCGTGTCGGATTGCAGAAGGACCCGCACGATGTGGTATGTGATCCAAGGAAGTGATACTCCGGGCTCGCTGCAGCAAAGGCTGGATGCGCGGCCGGCGCATCTGGCGCGCCTGGAAGCGCTGAAACAGGAAGGCCGCCTGCTGCTGGCCGGCCCGTTTCCGGCGATTGATGCGCTTGATCCCGGAGCCGCAGGTTTCAGCGGCAGTCTGATTGTCGCCGAGTTCGCCAACCTTGCCGCAGCGCAGGCCTGGGCCGATGCGGACCCTTATGTCCAAGCCGGCGTCTATGCGCATGTCGAGGTGCGTCCGTTCAAGAAGGTCCTGCCATGAGCGAGCGGCTGACACGTATCCGCGCCGCGCTTGCACAACTGCAGCCGGCGCAGCTTGAACTCATTGACGAAAGCCACAAGCACGTCGGCCATGAAGGTGCACGCGACGGCCGCGGTCATTTCCGCGTGCGTCTGGTCGCGGCGCAGTTTGACGGCCTGCCGGCGCTGGCACGCCATCGCCTGGTGTATGCCGCGCTCGGCGATCTGATGCAAACCGATATCCATGCGCTCGCCATCGATGCCCGCGCACCGCAGGAAGTCTGAGGAGCTGTGCATGCGTAATGTTCCAACCGTACTGGTCCTGGCCTTGCTTGCCGGTTGCGGCAGCAGCGGCGGCAAGCCGCCGGTAATCCAATATGCGGGTGGCGAGCCCGTGCTGCGGGTCAACGACCAGCCCGTGTCTACCGCACTGCTCGACGAAGTTGCCCGCGGACGTGGCCTCGATCTGGCCAATGCGGAGCAGCGTCAGCGCGCCATCAAGGAATTGTCCGACTACGTGCTGCTTGCCAACCTGGCGCGCAAGCAAGGCATGGAAGCCGATCCCAAGTTCAGCGCGACGGTCGAGGCGCAGCGTCTGCAGGGTGTCGCCAACGCGACCATGGAGTATTACGCCCGTACCCATCCCATCACCGAAGACATGCTCAAGGCCGAATACGACGCGCAGCTCGCGAAGGCAGGCAGCGAGTCCTACGATTTCAGCCAGCTGCTGTTTGACAACGAAGCCGATGCACTCAAGGCCGGCGAGGAAGTGCTCGGTGGCAAGGACTGGACTGCGCTCTATGCCGAATGGCAGAGCAAGGCCAAGCAGGCGCGCGAGTTCAAGGACGTTCGCCTGGTGCAGCTGCCGGCACCGGAACTCGTCGCAGCACTCAAGCCGCTCAAGGTCGGCGACTCGACCAAGGTGCCGGTGAAGTCGCAGTATGGTTGGCACCTGCTCCATGTGTCAGCCATCAAGCCAGTGACACCCCCCGCCTTCGATGCCGTTCGTGCAGAGCTGCACAAACGGATGATTGCGCGTCAGGGCGAGCAATGGATGCAGAAGATGCGCGGCGAGGCCGTGGTCGTGGACCTCAAGGCGCCCAAGCCTGCGGAACCTGCAGCCGCCCAGTAACTGGGAAACCTGCCTGCTGCAGCCTGCTGGCGGATACAGTCAGACTGCAGCGGTGCGAGTAGGGTGAAACGTCCAGACCAACGCTCCGCGATCCCGGCACAGTTGGATTGCCGTGTTATTGGCGGCTGACTGCGCCGTCCGTTTTCTGCAGTGAAGAGCTGCGGCCTCATTGAAGCGTTCATTCCAGGAACTGGTAGGTCCGTCTGCGCATTCCCAGGTAAGGCTGCTCGCGCGTGTCCCCTGAGCTACTCACTTCACGGGTAACTGCTTGGTGCCCAGTCAAAGGAGTCAGCTATGAGCACGCCTGTCCGCAGCAAAGTATATTTGTTCCTCACCGTACTCCGCAGTCAAGCGATCGAAGGCCTACAGTGCCTCGTCACGGGAGTGCTCAAGTTCGTCATTGCACTGTTTCTCGGCGCCGCCCCCGCAGTGCACGCCGACACCTACCACTGCCAGGCCGAGTTGCGGGACCACTACGGAACTCCCGTCGCCGGGCAGCAAGTCCTGTTACGTGCTTTGAAGGAGGATGCACAAGGGCGCCCACGGATAGAAGTCGGGCGCACAGTAGGAACGACCGGGGCCAGCGGCACGCTGCGCCTGACCCTCAGCGTCGACGACGGGGTCAGTATGCTGCGCTGTTCGGCGGCGAACGCGAATCCTGAATTGCGCGACAAATTCCGCAGGGCTCTGGGCGTTCTGCACGAGCCGGGTGACAACCTGCCGGCGGAGGCGGAGGTGATGCTGGTTCCGGACATCGCTCCCGATGCAAATTTGACCGTGCCGTTCGAGGGTCTCAAGGACGAGGATGGCGTCGCCCAGGCGCGCCTGTATCAGTCAGGTGACTACGACCGCGTCATAGTGATGCCAGAACCGTTCAATCGCCGCGAACAGGACCCTGATTTCGGCCGTCGGACTCAATACGACCTTTGGCGCAAATTTGAGGTCTTGATGCCGACGCTGCATGAGCTGGGTTACGACGTCTGGATTGTGCAGGCTCGCCTCGCAGGCGAGAACATCCACGAACAGGCAGCAGCGTTCGCGCAGGCGCTGGCTTACGCGGCGCGGCACGATGGCGGCCCGGACGGCGGTAAAGTCGTGGGCGCAGGGTTCTCGCTGGCCGGACCTGTTCTGCGTATCGCGACCGCGCGCTGGCAGTCGGACGCGGCATGGCGCCTAGCGCTTGGACTGCCCGACATGGTTCCGGCGAGTTTGCTCATCTTCGGTGATGCACCCTTGCGCGGTGCCCAGGTCAACGTCGATATCCAGAAGCTGCTTTGGGAGCGGGGCGAGCAGGGGCAGATGAACCTCAATTCGTGTACCGCGCAGCAGCTGATCCGGTCGGGCCTGGCGAGCGAGGGCGCTATGCCTGGCACGAACGAATGGCGCTTTCGGCAGCTGGGCAGCGAAATCAGCTTCAAGGGGCCCGGCACCTGTGACTACGGTAGCGGAGGCCTGTGCTATTGCGAACGCGGGCCTGCTGTCGAATCCTTGGGGCCAAACCACAATGGCTGGGCGACCGGCATACGCAAGATCGCCTTTAGTCACGGCACCTGGAACTCTACGTCGATCCAGTGTTACGGCGACGACAGGGACAAGGACACCTCGGGTGTTGATTTATGTCCGCGAGACCCGGGAGGCTCCGGGCCCTGGGTCCCGAATATAGGGTCCGTCATCGCGCGCCTTGAGATCGATAGCGGATCGCCAATTCCGGTTTGCTGGCTCGGCAATCGCGATTTCGTCGCTAGCGCTGGCGATCTTGAGGCCGGCAGCCGGCATGACGGGTTGCTCGACCGCACGGACCGCTTCGACCCCTCCGAGGTCGACGGAGCCTGGCACCGCCTTGGCGCCATCCTTGGCGGATGCGACACGGCCCGAATTACCCAGCGATTCGCCCCTTCGTTCATTCCTATCCGCAGTGCCCTCGACACCGACACACCATTCAGCAACGGACCGTTCGACGCCACGCGTACGGCCGACCATCACAGCTTCCACGAGAAAGTTCCGGGCGAGATCCTCGACTGGCTACTCACCGAACTCGCGCAGGCGACCGGTGGTACACCTCCCGGTGGAGGCGGCGGCGGTAGCAGCGTTCGACCTGCCGCACCTTCGAGTCTGACCGCTGTGCCTGTTCGTTTCAAAACCAATCAGGTCGAGCTGAAATTTCAGGACAACAGTTTTAACGAGCAAGGTTTTGTGATCTACCGCATGCGCGCCGGCGAAGGCATCTGGCGCCCGGTTGCTGACCTTGATTCGGATGTCACTCGTTTTGTCGATGAGGTACCGGTACTTCCCGATCCGGCAAACACGACAACCTACTATTTTTACAAGGTGCAGGCCTACAACACCGCCGGCAGCTCGGCGTGGTCGAACCGCACCGAAGCACGCCTGTACAACATCGAGCCGCTACGCCCGATCACCGATGCACCAGATGGCTGCGCCGACTCGCTGCGCCCGCGCTTGCACTGGTTCGGTGCGAAGTACGCGTCGAGCTTCTACGTGCACGTCGCCGACGATGAGACGGGCGAGGATCTGTACGACAACCAGAACCATCTCGGCAACGAACTCGTACTGCCGCAGGCGCTGGTTGCCGGACGGCGCTACAGCTACATCGTGCAAGGGCAGAACAACGTCGGTCGCAGTCCGTGGTCGGAACGCCGCTATTTCATCCCCCAGTGCACGCCGCTTACTGCACCGGTGCTCGAAGCCCCGCGTGGCTGCGTGGACAGCGTGCGGCCAACGCTGAATTGGGCTGCAGTACCAAACGCCGCGGGCTATACCGTCAAGCTGCGCGAAGTCAGCACGGTACCCGGAGTTGACGATCGCTGGGTCTACCCGCCCAACGCCTTACCCTGGACCACGGACGATCAGTTTCCGCTTAGCATCGATCTCGTGCCGGGACGCGAGTACTGGTATCAGGTCAAGGCCGGTGACGGCGTCAATACCGGGCCGTGGTCAGGAATTCGTTACTTCAGCGTGCAATGCCCAGCGAATCCGCTGCCCGGCATCGCGTCCCCGATCTCGCCGTATGGCCAGGTTCTCACCAGCACGCCGACTTATCGCTGGGAGACGGGGCACCATGCGAGCAGTTACCGCCTCACGGTGAGACGGCGCCCCGAGGACCAGCTCGTGTTCGAGAACATCTATGTGGCAGCAGCCGCTTGCAACGCAACCGATTGCGAGGTCACACCCTCGCAGTCGCTGCCCGCAGGCAGTTACTACTTCGAGGTGCAGAGCATGAATGCGGCCGGTAACGCTCCGCCCGGCCCATCAAGCAGCTTCGCTGTGCCGGCGCTACCGACGCTATCTGTCACCGACGTCAACGTGACCGAAGGCGATGGCGCAACGGTCGATGCAAACGTCGTGGTGACCCTCGCTGCAGCAGCACCGCATCCGGTGCGCCTGCGTCTGCGCACAGTGGACGACAGCGCTCATGCGCCGGCCGACTACACAGCACGCGACGAGAACATCACCATCGCCCCCGGAGTGTTGAGTTACCGCTTCACCGTGCGCGTACACGGCGATACCGTCCACGAAGGTACGCAACGCCTGCGCGTACTTCTCTCTAATCTGCAAGGCGCCGGCTCGTCGGATACCGAGGCTTTCGTCACCATCCGTGATGACGATCCTGCGCCGACCGTGCGTGCCGACGATATGCTGCTCACCGAGCCCACTCAGGGCAATCATGCCGTCCACGCATTCAACGTGCAGCTCGCCGGCGCTACCGAGCTACCGGTGGATGTGCCCTACACCGTGCAGGCGTGCACTGCCACTGCTGGTAGCGACTACACCGCCAATCCCAGCGGCATGCTGCGCTTCGATCCCGGTATCAGCAGCCGCTCCGTGCCCTTCCAGCTGCTCGGCGACAACACCCTCGAAGGCGACGAGCTATTCACTCTCGCCCTCGGTACCCCCAACGCGGCTACACTCATCAAGGACTACGCCAACGCGACTGTCCTTGAGCATCAGGGACCGGTACTCGGCCTGCTGCGCGCCGACTTCGACGTCGACGGTCACAACGACCTCGTCTGGCACGATCCCACTGTCAACCAGTACGGCATCTGGTCGCTGCGTGGCCCACAGCGCATGGCCACCACGACTTTCGATCCGCCTGCACCCGCCGATGTCAACTGGTCGCTGGCCGCGGTCGCCGACTTCAATCGCGACACCCAGCCCGACCTGCTCTGGCGCAATGCGACCAGTGGGCGTCTCAGCGTCTGGTTCATGAACGGCGTCAAGCGCGCCTCGGCGCAGCTTTTCGACGGCCGCACCGATGCGACTATTGCCGGTGTCGCCGATTTCGGTCTCGGCGCCTCACCCGACATCCTGTGGCGCGCCAACGATCGTGTCGGCAGCTTGAGCGTCTGGTTTATGGACGGCACTAGCCTGGTCTCCAACCAGGCTCTCGTCCCGAGCGCACCAGCCGATGCCAACTGGTCCTTGCAGGTCCTCGCTGACTACGACGCCGACGGCGAGGTCGATCTGCTCTGGCGCAACACCAGTTCCGGCGCGCTTGTCGCCTGGCTGATGGATGGCATTACGCGGGGTGACCTCGGTTTTCGTGCAATTTGTGGCGACCTAGGCCGGCACAGTTCTCGCCTAGTCAAAACAAGTCCCGAACCCGTACAAAGCAGTTGCCGGTTTCCGCCGCCTTTCGAACTTTTCGCTCAAGCACCGTCGCGACCGGCAGCTGGCGATCCAGCATTTCCCACAGGTCGAGGCCGTCCATGCAGATCACCTTTCGCGCTCGGCCGAAGGCGTCCAGACCTTCCGGGGTAAAGCCGCTCATGCTCACGAACAGGCCGCGGGTCCACGATGCTTTTGTGTCGACCTTTCCGTGGAAGGCGTGCAGTGGTTCGACGCCGATCGCTGGCCCGGTCCACTTGGCTTCAAACAGGTAGGTTTCACCAGCGAGTACAAACGACCCATCGATCTGTTCGCCAGTGAGACGAAACGAAGGGCGTGCCGACAAGCTTTCCTCGGTGAACAACCGGGCCAGGAACGGCTCGAGGGCGTAGCCGCGTGGTTGAGGGGCGAGCGAATGAATCCGTTCAAGCTCCTGTTTGAGCGCGAGGTACTTTGGAGCCTCGAACGCCGGCGCGGGTGTGCTGCCAGCGGGATGAGTGGTCGGCGCCCCCTCCAGTCGCCCCATCAGCTCAATGAAGAGTCCTTCCGCGTTTGCCGGCGGCTGCCGAAACGTTGCGAGCTCCGGATTGGTGGCATACATCCGTTGGCGATAATTCCAGAGCGCGCGGAGCGTCCGTATCGCGGTGGCATCGTCGACGGTTTTGAGGAAGCAACGCAGGCGCTTCGCCTTGGACGTGCCTTCCTTGCGAAAGCGATCCTCATCGAAGTCGATGTTGAGTTCCTCGGCAAACCAGGTGTCGATCGTGCGGTCGCTGAAGTCGAGTACCCAGCCGGACCCCATTTCGAAGATGCGATCGATGAGCTGGATCTCGATCGTGCGAACTTTGGACATGAAGAGCCTCGCAATATCCACACGCACCAGTGACCGGGAAAACGTTGTATACCGTCAAAATCTCTGAGCGCGTTTCGGCCGGACTGTCAGTTCGCTTCAGCGCGCTGCCGGGGCGTCACTGGGCCTGCTCGTTTATGCGCGGTGTTTCGGTATGCCGCGACGATTCGAGCGGCCGCTTCCGGATCCACGGCATGCCCTTCCAGGAAATCGTCGATCGCATCGTAGCGCACGCCCAAGGCCGTCTCGTCGGGGTGCAAGGGCCGTAGAATTTCGAGATCCGCGGTGGGTATTTTCTGCACCAGTTCCGCCGGTGCACCCAGGTGTGCGGCCAGCGCTCGGATCCGCCGCTTTGTTAGGCCCGTCAACGGTGCCACGTCGCAGGCACCGTCGCCGTGCTTGGTGAAGAAGCCCATCACGGCCTCGGCCGCGTGGTCGGTGCCGACCACGAGCCCTTCCAATGCGTTGGCAGCCGCGTACTGGACGATCATGCGCTGGCGCGCCCGGACGTTGCCGGCAATGAAGTCTGCTGCGTGCGCGTCGCCGAAGGAGGCTCCCGCATCGATCATCGACTGTAGGGTTGCGTCGACGGCAGCTTGAATGTTGACGCGCAGCACCTGGTCCGGCTGGATGAACGCAATAGCCGCTTCGGCTGCGTGCGCATCGCGCTGCTCGCCGTACGGCAACCGCATGGCCACGAACTGCGCGGCATACCCTTGAGCGCGTAGCTCGGCAGCGGCCAGCTGACAAAGCCGGCCGGCGGTCAACGAGTCCACGCCGCCGCTGATGCCGAGCACCAACGCTCGGCGACCAGAGCGCCGAAGCTCGTCGGCAAGAAATCTCACTCGGTGCCGCCACTCGGTGTCGACGTCAAAGTGCGTGGCGACATCGAGCGCCGCAGCAATCTGCCGCTGGTCAGCGAACGGATCCGTGTCCAAGACGCCGGCGATGCGCTTAGCGCTTCTTGCCGACGTCGCTGCGAATGAGATCGTTCAGCGATTTGTGGCCGGTTTGGTCCAGCAGCGTGTCCAAGTGCATGTCGCTACGAACACCGAAGTCGCGGTCGTATTGCTTCTCGATCGTGCCGACGTTGGTGTCGCCGCGCTTTTGCCGCAGTGGGCCGCTGTCGTTTCGTGAGCGCTGTCCCCGCATGCCGGGGGCGTCTTTCTTCGCCATGGGGTTGCTCCTCCAGAAGGCTCGGACGGCACCAGTTTAGGGGCGGCCGGTCTCGCTGCAAAGCCGCCCAGTACCGCGGCTAGTCGCTGGTCGGCACCGGCGTCTCATCCGGTGAGATCGACCTCGCGCGGCGGAGCAAATCCTGGGGTAACCGTGCCTTCCGTGCAGAAAGTGCCGTTTTGAAATCCGAGTAAAATCAGTGGCTTGTGCGATTTTTTTCGCAAAAGATCATTATAATCAATAGCCTATGGTGTTTCGCTGGCGTGCAACTTGATCTGTCGTGAGTCAAATCGGCATGCCAGCGTCTTCGCGCAAGGAAGCGACCAGCGGGCAAGACACTTTCCCGGTCCGCGTCGAACAGGCTTCGAGCAGGTCGGACAGTGCGGACTCCATGCGCTGCAGGTCATTCAGACGTGCGCGCACATCAGCAAGCCGCGCTGATGCCAGTGCGGCTGCCTCGCGGCAATGGGTACCATCTTCCAGCCTGAGCAACTGCGCGACTTCGTCCAGGCTGAAGCCCAATCGCTGCGCAGATTTCACGAATCTCACCCGGGCGACTTCCATCGGCCCGTAGTGGCGTATGCCGCCATGAGGCCGATTCGGCTCCGCGAGCAAGCCCCTGCGCTGGTAGAAACGGATGGTTTCGACGTTGACGCCGGCCGACTTGGCCAACGCACCGATGGTTAACGGCTCGGAACGGGTGTTCACGGTGCTTGATTCCGTACATAAGTACGGTCGTAACGTTAGCGCACGGATGCCGGAAAGGACAAAGCACATGACGGAGCGTGGACATGGCCGCGGCGCCTTGGCGATCGGCGGCGTGGCGGCGCTACTGGCTTCCACGTGCTGCCTGGGGCCACTCGTGCTCGTGACGTTGGGCGTCAGCGGCGCGTGGATCGGCAATCTCACGGCCCTGGAACCGTACCGCCCTTGGTTCATTGCCGCTGCGCTGATCGCCTTGTCGTTCGCGTGGCGGCGCATCTTCCGGCCAACGCAGGCCTGTGCTCCTGGCGAGATCTGTGCGGCGCCGCGAGTTCGCAGGGGCTACAAAGCGTTCTTCTGGATCGTCGCGTTGCTAGTGGTCGTCGCGATCGGATTTCCCTACGCCATACCGATCTTCTACTGATCGAGGATCATTCCGATGAAAACGCTGTTCACCGCCTTGCTGCTGTTGGCGATCGGCATCGCCCCGGCGATCGCGGGCACCCGAACGGTCACGTTGTCGGTGCCGTCGATGACGTGCGCCACGTGCCCGATTACGGTCAAGAAGGCATTGCAAAAGGTCGACGGGGTCACCGAGGCGAAGGTCACCTGGGAACCCAAGGAAGCCGTTGTGACCTACGACGATGCCAAGACCGATGTGAGTGCGTTGACATCAGCCACACAGAATGCCGGCTATCCGTCGAGCGTGAAGCCATGAGCGCGACATCGAATCCTTTCCATGTGGCGGCGTCGCACGTTGAGCAGATGCGCCAGGCGGTGCTGTATACCGACGGGGTGCTGAGTGCTCGCACCAAGGTATTGGGCGCGTTGTTGTGGTCGGTCAGCGCGCGCTGCGAGCCTTGCCTGACGCATTACGCCCGCAAGGCGGTCGAGCTGGGGACCACCAAGGAGGAGCTGTCGGAGATGTTGGCGGTGGCCTCGGTGATGGGTGGTTGCGTCGGCGAAACCTGGGCGCTCAAGGCGCTTGCGGCGGCCAAACCCACCGTCACCGCCGACGGCCCACGCGAGGAGTCTTGCTGCGCCCATCCCTGACACCGCCGACCGCGGCGACGCTTGCCGGTTCTACGCGCCGTTGAGTTCCGGCGGCAGTGTCTCGCCGGGTGAGATCGCACCACGCCGAGCGAGCAATTCGTCGAAGGCCTGGGCGCGTGCGGTGGCGTGCGCGGCGGTGGTCTCGGCGGCCTGACGCGCAACCTGTTCCCTTGCCAGCGCGTCGCGTGCGGCCGCCACGTCCGCGCGCAGGCCCTCATTGGCGAGTTGCTCCTGCGCCCAGCGGGTCTGCAGGTTGTCGCGTTCGCGGGCGACAGGTCGTAGCGCCTGGACTTCCTCGTCGAGCCGGCGCAGCTGCGCGCGCAGGTCGCGTGCCTCACGGTCGTGCTGGCCAGCCTGTTCGGTCAGCCGGACGTTGTCGCGATTGAGCTGCAGCAGCTCCTGGTTCTTGCCGGTGAGGCTGTCGCGGGCTTCGCGCAGATCCACCTGCAGCTGCTGCACCTGGTGCTCGTGGCGTCGCTGTTCCTGGTCACGTTGGTCTTTGACGGCGGTCCGGTAGTGCTCCAGCGCCTCGCGGGCGTGCGCGTGCTTCTGCTCCAGGGACTGCACGTGCGTGTCGCGCTCGGCCAGGCGTGCGGTTACGCCGGCGACACGCTCTTCGAGCTGCCGCACCGTGGCGATCGCGTCGGCCACGCTAGCCTGGGCCGCCTTTTGTTCAGCCTGGACGGCCTGCAGCGTCTCTTCGGTGCGGCGCAGTTGGGCCGCCAGCCCGGTGTTTTCCTGGCTGGCCTGCTCCAGCGCGGCCGCGCGCTCGCGCAGCTGGGCGTCGCAGCGCACCTGGGCATCGGCGATGCGTGCATCGGCCTCGGCATTGAGTTGCCCGGCCAGACGGCTCACGAGATCCGCGAGCGCGTCGCTGATCGGATATTTCCCGCCGACGCCCTGCGCGTCCTCGGACTCGAGCTCTTTGAGGTAGCGATGGATCGTGGTTTTGGAACCGGTGTTGCCGAGCGCCACGCGCAGCGCATCCACGGAGGGGTGCTTGCCCTGGGCCAGCAGCGCGTTGCGCGCCTTTTCGACCTCGCTCTTATAGACGCCGCCGCGTGCCATCGGAGACTCCTCGGTGTATTTCGTACTGAATTACATACCACGTAATTACGTAACACTCAAGGCGACAAGTTCAGCAGAACTGGACGAATGTCTAACACAGGATAATGTTGTCTTATCCCGCCTGAGGCCGCGAAAAAACGGCAAAACGCGGCCGACGCAGTACGAAATGCCCCCTCACGGGCGACGGGAATGGTACGCAGGACGAGCGCCGTCAACGCCGGCAGAATGCGGCCATCCGCCCGAGGAGGTCACGACCATGCAGGTGAACTACGCATCCCTGGTGCCGAACTCCGTGGCGTCGATCTACCACGACACCAAGCGCGCCAAGAGCTACGCGAGCTGGCTGAGTATCGGAATGGAGATCGAGGTCGTTCGCCAGATCGCGCTGCGGCTGGAGCGGATGCTCAATGCTCCGGGTCCGGTGGATCGCCTCGCCCAGGAAAGCTTCACGTGGCACCTGGTGCTGCGCTACGGCCGCTGCTTCGATTCCACCTCGGCGGGACGGTTCGCCGCCCTGGGGATCGAACACGTGCGCAAGCTCAATGACGCCGACTTCCTCACCATCCACCAAGGGTTGATCCATCGTCGCCACAATACCTTTGCCCATCCCGGCGGCGACTGCTCCTGTCGAGTCAACCTGCATCTGATCGAACAGGCCGGCAATACCACGCTGCACGTCGGGCACGATGAAGAGGGTCCGGGCCCGATCAACGATCCCGAGCAGGCCGCCCTCATCGCGCGTCTATGCACCGCATTGCACGCCGTCGTCGAGGACAAGGTTGAACGCGCCCGCGCGGCGCATGGCGAGGAACTGATGGCGGAATTCGATGCACTGGTGGCAACGCTACGCGCCAATGCCGGCAAGCACGCCAATCCCACACAGCAGGCGCTATCGATCTTCGCCCGACTGGGGCAGAACCCGGCGGAGCCCCGGTCGTGAAACTCGCCGCCTAGGGTGCTCAGAATCCGAATGTCTTCTGCGTGGCCGGGAGCAACTGATCCTTGTCGGTGATCGTCGTGGCCTTGAGGCGTCGAGCGCCATCCTGGCCGACAATGTCGATCTCTTTGTGCTGCACCAGGCGCTCCAGCGCTTCCTTGTAGCGCACGCTGTCCGCCGGCGAGAGGTTGCAGGTTGTCGCGAACAATTCGCCGAACGACAGGCCATCGTCATGGGCGTAGATCAGCGGCGGCAATTGCTCCATCAGCGTCGTGACACTCGACTCGCCGGCGAGGTCATCGAAGCAGAAACCGAACGCGCCCTGGCCGGTAAACGCCCGATCGCGATCGGCGCTGTAGCCAAGACCGCGGAACATATCGATGCCGGCACCGCCGTAGTGGATGAAATAGTTGTTCTTGCTCCAGTGCACGCGTGCCATGACGTCTCGGGCGCGCGGATGTTGGGACAAGTGCACGAGCCAGTAGTCGCCGTGGCCTTCGGTGCGAATGAAGAACAGTGTGTAGTACCGAGCGCCGCAGGCCTCGACGAGCTCGCGATACAGGCAGCTTTGGATGTAGAGCCGCCAGTCCTTTTCGCTGCGCTTGATGTCTTCGATCGAGCGGCCGCGCAGCGCGTCGGGGATGCCGATATCGGCCAGCGTTTTCTTCGTCGTCTCCGAGTCGCTGGCATAGGTCAGGAACGAATCGACGTTGAACGTGAGAATGACTTCGGCCGCGGGTAACGCCTGGAAGATCCCACGGATCTGCGCGGTGGGTACATCCGAATACCCGTACTGATCGAGCAGGAAGATCGAGCGGCCCGCCTTGGGGCTCTTCTTGGCGATGAACTGAAGGATCGGGTCGACCTGGCTTTCGAACGCGCTGTTGAACAGGCGGATGTCCTGGCCGATGCGCGGGCCGTATCCCTGTGCCACCAACGTGCGCTGCAGCGACGCGTGGGCATTCGCATCGAGTTCCACGAAGAAGTAGTCGATGTTCATCACCAGCGGCTTCTGACGGCCGCGGTTCAAGAGCTCAGCCGCCGCTTCGGCCGACTGGAGGAACGCAAACGGCGAGCCGTAGACGGTTTGCCGCGTGGTGTCGTGGACGTAGATGCCGCCGCCGGCGAAGCCGTCGACCACGGTCAGACGCAGTTGGTCCTGCTGGGGAGAAACGACCAGGGTCTGGATGTAATCGATCATGTAGGCGCGCAGGACGTCATGCTTGGCGACGCTGTGCTGCTGGATTACCGCAGGCTTGCCGTCCGCAGGCCATTGATACGGCTTTCGGGCCACCGTGCGCTCTCCCCCTAGAAGGCGTGAGCGGGCATTTCATCCCAAGTGCGGCCGTTGAGCAATCGTCCATTTTTGGACTTGGCGCGACGCTTGCCGTCAGCGCCCCAGCCACCCCACTGCTTGAAGAAGAATGCGACCTCTTGCTCGGCACACTGGCGGCGGACGGATTCGGCCCATTCGGGTTTCATCGGACGGGCCTTGGGACCCGACTCGCCACCGACGATGACCCAGTGAATGTCGCGCAGATCCAACTCGCCGACATCATCGAGCAGCGGCTCGACGGAAAGGAATCGGATGCGCGCCGGTACGGTGCGCAGGTAGTCGATGCGCGGCACGCCGTGCTTGCGGTTTTCGACGGAAACGCCGAGCCAGACGTTGGGCGGCACCACGCGATCGCGGAAGTAGCGCGCCAGGCGTGCCGCGCGTTTGGTCAGGATTTGATAGCTGTGCTGCGGCGTGGCCGCGATCACATCGAACACCTGCTGGATGTAGCTCTCGGGCACTTTCTCGTGAAAGAGGTCCGACATTGAGTTCACGAAGTACACGGTCGGCTTCTGGCGCTTGGCCGGGTCTGCCAGGCGCTCGGGCAGCAGGCGCAGCGCGAACCCGTTCTCGTAGCCAGGCGTCCCCATCGCCTGCAGGCGCTTGGCCATGGTCTCGGCGTAACAGTGTTTACAACCGGCAGAGATCTTGGTGCACCCGACGATTGGGTTCCAGGTCTGCTCGGTCCATTCGATTTTCGAGGTGGTCGTCATGACGGCCGCTCCAGGATACGCCCAACTACATCGCCTGCGTCTCAGTGGCTGCGACGACGGGTGGCGCCGGGTGAAAACTATGCGCATACTTATATCAGCTTATGCGCATGAAATCCTCTGACCTGAACACCCCCGTATCGCTACCCCAGGCACAGCGCCTGGGCCAAGCGATCGATCGTTGGCGACTCGCGCAGGGACTCACGCAAACGCAGTTGCTGCGCACCGCGCGGATATCTCAGGGGCAGCTCAGCCGCATCCTTTCGGGCCGATTCAGCCGTATCTCGGCGGCCGTGCAGCGGCTGTGTCGCGCCGCCGGTGTCGATGTGGCAAAGGAGATGGCGGGCGCGTCCTCGGATGACGGCTGGCGGTCCGTGTTGGCGCGCGCCGTTCATCGCAGTTGGGACGGCACGCCCGCGCATGCGCGTGAGTTGATTCGCCTTCTGCGCGTAGCCAAGGCACTGCGCACGCCGTAGGCTGGCCGTGTACCCTTTTTCTCGTTGTATGCCGGCGGCCGGCTGCCACGTCAGCTCACGCCGAACACGGATCGCTACTGGGGTGAACGCCCCCCGGCGGGCGCAACGAGGACGGCTGCCATGCGCCTGTCGAAGAACCGGAAATCGAGCGAGAAACCCGAGCGCGACAGTCCCTCCGCACCGGCGGGTATGCGGACGATGTCGAGGTTCACGGGACCGTGGTAGGTATCGCGAATGACCAGGCCGCTATCACGCACGATCGGCTCGGGATCGCCGTCAATGTCCAAGCCCAGAAGCAACGACGCGTGGCTATCGTCATAGAGCCCCGTCACGGCGGCCAAATAGGCGGCGGTCACGCACGCGTGCTGACTGTAGAGCGTCGTCAGTGCGTCCAGCATGGCCACCGGCGGGTCGGCGACGCGGCGGAACGACAGCTCACGCTGCGATTCGCGCGTGAAGCGATCGGGCACGACCAGGGCTTTCTGCGTTAACAGCAACTCGACGTCGGACGGCATCAACTGCAGGTTGAATTCGCTGTACGGATTCACATGAAGGATGGCGCCACGCGTTAGTTCGAGAAGCTGTTGCACCTCGATCACCAGGCATTTCGCCCCGCTGGGCACTGCTTCGAAGAAGGTTCGTGCCGACGAAAAGACCGGGATAGCCGATGTCCCATCCAGGCGCATCCATTGCACAAAATGGAGGCGGTCAGGCCGTGCGACACCGCGGGTCTGTTCCTCATCCGGCACAATCACTAGGACGCGGGTTTGCACCAGCTGACGATAGAGAGCCGGACGCCACGCGGCATTTTCGCAAGCCTGTTGTAGGAGCCCTTCCAGTGCGACGCCGTCGGGCACCGTGGCGGCTGGGACGTTCATCAAGAACCTCTGGCGTGAGCCATCGTGGCGCAGGCCTACAGGGAGAGCGCGGCGCGGATTCGCGCTTTGTCATTGCTGCCCAGCGCGCTCGTGAGCCCTTCATAGCGGAACGCCTCGCGATCGAAATACTCGTGCGGCCCGCTCAAGGTGGGCACGGAGCGCAGGGCGCCGAGCAGTCCGTGCAGGGTGGTCTTGAGGTAGTACTCAAGGTTGGAGCAAAGCAACAGGTGGTTGGCGCCGCGGCCCGCGCTGTGCACGATGTCGCAACGGGTGCGCCAGATGCGCTGGAGGTGCCACCGAACTCGCTTGTCGTGCTTCTTCAGGTGATCGAGTAGTAGCGCCGGTTCGCCGAGGTCCGCCAGGATCTGTTGAACTTGGACCTGTAGAAACGGTTCCGCCGCAAGCCCGTTCAAGACGGCGGCCTGCTGAAGCGGATCGTCAACGGCGTCCCACAGCACCGTCATCGCGCATGCGCGCACGTCGATGGGTGCACCATGGCTGTCGTTCAGGCCGATGCCCTGATCGCTCAGGACGCTACGCAAGGTCAACAACAGCTTGGGCACATAGCTCAACCCGATGACCGGCGCGACACTCGTTTCGATGGACTTGCCAATGCCGGAACTGGCCTGGCTGCCTCGCACCAAGTATTCCAGTGCCGTCCACCAGTGCACGAGTTTGGTTTCGATCGTGTCCTGGTCTCGTCCCTGGCGGTAGAGGCGAAACGCGGAGGTGATGCGATCACGACCTTCTTCCGCGAAATGCGCTCCGGCCAGCAGCTCATTGACGCTGGTGACGAAATTGGCGACATCGAGCCCGTTGAGCGAGGTCGCCGGATTGGGGACCACACGCGGCAGCGGGTAGACATGCCCGCCGGCAGGCCGGGCGACGTCCAGCACCGCGAAATGATCGGGAATGAGCAGGCGCGCTTGCTCGTACTCAAACCGCAGCAGGTTGATGACGTTGGCCACGCGCTCGTAAGCCTGTAGCCCAGCGGCACGGCGATCGGCGGCCACGATGCCGCGCACCGTCGCGAAGCGGCGCTTGGGTTGCGCGGTCAAATAGCTCGTCCGCGCGTGGCCGGCGTGGAGGCCGAACGGCGGTGCATCGGCAATCTCCAGGTTGCCCAGCGCGGCGGGCAGTTCTTCCGGCCGGGTGATCAGATCCAGGGCGAACGTCACATCGTAGAGCTGAGGGGGCCCTGTCAGGATTTGGCGGGTCAGTCCGAGCTTCCGATCGAAGTGGTATGCCGCCCCTGGGCGGCGCGGGACGAGGATTTCCGCGTAGATCCGGAACAGCGATTCCAGGGAAAAGTCCCGGTCGAGCAGCGTGCTCAGGAGCGCGGCCGTCGTCGCATGGATGCGGCTGAAGTCAGGCACAGCGATGGGCGCCGCCGCGTCCGGGTCGGCCGGGACCACCAGCAGGCGTTCGAGCGCTTCGAAGGCGCACGCGACGTAGTGCGCCTGGAGCAACGGCCCGAGCTCTTGCAGCGTGTACCTGAGCATCCGCTCTTCCGCTGACCCTTTCGTCGCTGCCTTGGTCTTGTCCCGGAAAAGGCCCAACAGGCGCGGCCGTACAGCCGCGAACGGCGCCTCCAGAAGCACGGGGTCGGCTGCCAACAATCCCTCGGCCTCGTCCAGGATGCCCGTCTTCTCCTCCGGCTTGGCTTCGCTGAAGGCCAGCGCCTGCTGAATCTCGCGCACCATGGTGACCGGATTCATCACGCGAACCCGGAACGCGTCCAGGGAATAGGCGTGCACCAGGTTGAACCAGGCGCCCAGGAAATACCGCTGCGTGGGCGTCAGACCGACCAGTGCCGTGAGGTGTTTGTCCGTACGCATGGTTCAGCCTGGTGGTGGTGGGCGGGACCGGGGGGAGGTATACTGGCTTCCTGGCCCCAGCGCCACACACAAACTAAAGGGGAAAGGAGCGTAGGCCTGGGCGCAGCCCGCTACGAATTCCGCCCCGCCTCTTCCAAGGCCCGCGCAAGCGGGCCTTGTCACGTTAACCAGCCATTTCCCTTGCTTCGACGCCGACACGCGGTTCCTGACGCGCTCAGTCGTTAGGACGTCAGATCCATGCGCGCATCGCCTCGCCTCGGACGCTTGGGAACCTTCGCGACGTAGTGGAGTCTCGTGGGGTTCGACCGCCGAGAACAGCGCGTAAGCTGTTGCCATCCTCGCCGGTCTGCTTGCCGTTCTCTCTGGAAAGTCGTCGCCGACCCATGCCGTTCCGGTACCGCCGCCATCGTCGCTGGATCGCGCTACTCGCGCTGATCGGACTGCTGTTCCAGCAGTTCGCGATGGCGACATACCTGTGTCCACAGGAAATCGCCGTCGCGACCGCCCAGGCGACCACCGACACACCGCCGTGCCATGCGCCTGACACGGCGGATCAGGCGCGCTGCCACGAGCACTGCCATCCCACCACGCCGTCGTCGGATCATGCGCCGACGCTGACCGTCCCGCCCGCGCTACTGCCGGCAACCACCTGGTCGCGGGAATACGTGCGCCCGGCGTTGCCGGACGACGCCACGCAGGCGTACGCCCATCGAGCGCGTGGGCAACCGCCACCGCTGAGCATCCAGCACTGCACCTTCCAGATTTGAGCTCCCCTCGCGATTGATCGTGGCGCCGCGCTGTGCGCGGCCGTTTCGTCATTGCTGTGGAGTTCTCATGCTGTCCCTTTATCGGTTTTCCCCGCGCGGCGCTCGCCAGGCGCGCGCGTCGTTGCGTTTTCTTCTGGCTGTGCTAACCGCCCTCGGCGCTGGCACGGCCGTGTCGGCGGATCTCTCGCCCTTGTCCTTGACGGACGCCATCCAGTCGGCCGAACGCCAAGCGCCTGAACTACGTGCGCGAGCGGCTGGCGTGACGGCCGCCGAGGCCGCCGTCGGCCCCGCCGGCCAGTTGCCCGATCCCGAGCTCGTCGTTGGCCTGCAGAACCTGCCGGTGACCGGCGACGACGCCTTCAGCACGACGCGCGACTTCATGACCATGCGTACGGTCGGCATCGCGCAGCAATTTCCGCGGCGCGAGAAACGCCGCCTGCGCAGCGAGCGCGCCGCCACCGACGTGGACCGCGAACGGGCGCTGCTGACCAACGAGCAACTCGTCGTCCACGAATCTGTTGCGCGAGCCTGGATTGCCGCGGCATCCACGGAGCGCCGTCTGGCGCTGCTGACAGCGCTGCAGCCGCGGGCGGAGGCGCAACTCGCCGCAGCCACCGCGGCGCTGACCGCCGGCCGCGCAACGGCCGCCGAGGGCATTGCCGCCCGGTCGGCGATTGCGACGTTGCAGGATCGTCTCGATGCGGCGAGAGCCGACCGCGACACGGCCCGCGCCGATCTGGCGCGCTGGCTGCCGGACCTGGGCGATCGCCCGCTCGGCGAGCCGCCGGACTGGCGCGATCTGGGCGGCGATCCCGAAGCGTTAGTGACGAATATTGCGCACCACCGCGAACTGCTCGCCTACGACGCGGCTGAGCGCGCGGCGACCGCCGACGTGGCGCTCGCCCGGGCCGAGAAGCGGCCCGATTGGTCGCTCGAGCTCGCGTACGCCCAACGCGGACCGCAGTTTTCCAACATGGTGTCGGTGCAGTTCCGCGTACCGCTGGCGGTGTTCGCAGCACGCCGGCAAGACCCGCTCATCGCATCGAAGCAGGCGCTGGTCGAACGCATCGACGCCGAGCGCGAAGCAGCGCAGCGCATGCACGGCGCCGAGCTGCGCAAGACGCTGACGACCTGGCGCAGCGCGGTCGATCGTCTGGTGCGCTACGAGCGGGAATTGCTGCCGCTGAGCGAGGACCGCGCGGACGCGGCACTCGCGGCCTATCGCGGCGGTCGCGGCGAACTCACGGCATCGCTGCGCGCGCTGGACGAAGCCATCGAACAGCGACTGGCCTTCACCGACCTGCAGAACACCCTGGGCCAAGCCTGGGCGACGCTGTATTTCGCATTTCCGACGGAGCGCACGCCATGAACCGTCTCTCGCTACTTCTTGCGTTGCTCGTAGGCGTCGTCGTCGGCGTTGGCTCGACCTGGTGGCTCATCGATCGTGGACACCGCGACATGCCGGCAACGGCAGCGGCGCCGACCGAGAAAAAGGTGCTGTACTGGTACGACCCGATGGTGCCGGCCCAGCACTTCGACCAGCCCGGCAAATCGCCGTTCATGGACATGCAGCTCGTCCCGAAGTACGCGGGCGATGCGCCGGAGGACGCGGGGACCGTGCGCATCGAGCCGCGGCTCGTGCAGAACCTCGGCGTGCGTACCGCACTCGCGACGCGCGGCGCGCCGACGACCTCGGTTCGCGCGACGGGGACGGTGACGTTCGACGAACGCGATGTGGTGGTCGTGCAGGCCCGCGTCGCCGGCATCGTGGAGCACCTCGCCGTGCGTGCCCCGTTGACGACGGTCACCGCCGGCCAGCCCTTGCTGACGCTGATCGCGCCGGAGTGGACCGCGGCGCAGGCCGAGTACCTGTCGCTGCGCGCGGCCCGTAGCGAAGGACTGGATACCGTGCGTGCGGCCGCACGCCAGCGGTTGCTGCTGCTCGGCATGAGCGAAGGCCAGATCCGCGCCGTCGAGCGCCTCGGACGCGCCGAGGATCGGATCACGATCGTCGCGCCGCGCGCCGGCGTCGTCAGCGAACTGCTCGTGCGCGACGGCGCGAGTGTGGCGGCCGGTACGCCGCTGCTGCGCATCAGCGGTCTCGACACCGTGTGGGTCAATGCCGCGATTCCCGAAGCGCAGATCGGCCGCGTCGGCCCGGGCAACGCCGTGACGCTGGATCTGCCGGCGTTCCCGGGCGACTCGCTCGCCGGCACCGTCGAAACGCTGCTGCCCGATCTCGACGTCACGACGCGCACGCAGACCGCCCGCATCGTCGTACCCAACCCGGCACGCCGCCTGGTGCCCGGCATGTTTGCGCGTGTCGCCATCACCGGTCGTGCCGGGGACGCCGAGGTCGTGCGAGTACCAACCGAGGCCGTGATCGCTACCGGCGCCCGCCAGGTCGTCATCGTCGACGCCGGCGACGGCCGCTTTCGGGCGCAGGAGGTGCGCGTTGGTGACGAAAGCGAGGGCCGTACGAGCGTGCTCGAAGGTCTCGACGACGGCGATCGCGTGGTGCTGTCGGGACAATTCCTGATCGATTCCGAAGCGAGTCTCGCCGGCACACTGGCCCGGCTCGATAGGCCGGATACGGGCGCATCGCCGGCGACGACCGCGCCGCCGCGGTACTCGGCCGACGGCACCGTCAAGCGCATCGACGGCAACGCCTGGTCCATCGCGACCGACGCCATCCCCGCGCTGGAGATGGGCGCGATGACCATGACGTTCGTGCGTCCCGACACGGTGCCGGTTGACGGCCTTCGGGTCGGACAACGCGTGCGTTTCACGTTCGTCCGCAACGCTGACGGCGACTTTGAAATCGCGACGATCGCCGCGCTGCCGGCCAGAGGCACGCCATGATCGCGCGCATCATCCGCGGCTCGATCGCGAATCGATTCCTCGTGTTGCTCGCGGCGGTATTCCTGGCCGCCTGGGGTGTGTACGCCGTGCGGCAAACGCCGGTCGATGCCTTGCCGGACCTGTCGGACGTGCAAGTGATCATCCGCACGAGCTGGCCCGGGCAGTCACCGCAATTGGTCGAGGACCAGATCACCTATCCGCTGACGACCACGATGCTTTCGGTGCCGGGCGCGAAGACAGTGCGTGGTTTCTCGTTCTTCGGCGACTCGTATGTCTACGTGCTGTTCGAGGACGGCACCGACCTGTATTGGGCGCGATCGCGCGTGCTGGAGTACCTCAACCAGGTGCAGTCGCGGTTGCCGCGCGGTGCGAGCGCGGCGCTCGGGCCGGACGCCACCGGCGTCGGCTGGATCTACGAATACGCGCTGGTCGATCGCAGCGGCGCTCACGATCTGTCGGAACTGCGCGCACTGCAGGACTGGTTCCTGCGCTACGAGCTTAAAAGCGTGCCGGGTGTCGCCGAGGTGGCCACCGTTGGCGGCATGGTGAAGCAGTACCAGATCGTGCTCGATCCGGATCGCTTGCGCGCCTACGGCATCACGCAGGCCACGGTGACGCAGGCCGTGCAGCGCGCCAACGGCGAAGCCGGCGGCTCGGTGCTGGAACTGGCCGAAGCCGAGTACATGGTGCGAGCGAGCGGTTACCTGAAAACGCTCGACGATTTCCGCGCGATCCCGCTCTCCGTCGGCGCCGGCGGCGTACCGGTGCGGTTGGCCGACGTCGCGCGCATCCAGCTCGGTCCCGAGATGCGCCGCGGCGTGGCTGAACTCAATGGCGACGGCGAGGTTGTTGGCGGCGTGATCGTGATGCGCTCGGGCAAGAACGCGCAGGCGACCATCGCCGCGGTGAAAGCGAAGCTCGCGAGCGTGCGGGCGAGCCTTCCCGCCGGCGTGGAAATCGTCGAAACCTACGATCGCTCGCAGCTCATCGGGCGCGCGATCGATAACCTCAGCGGCAAACTGCTCGAGGAGTTTCTGGTCGTCGCGCTGGTCTGCGCCGTGTTCCTGTTTCATCTGCGCTCGGCGCTGGTCGCGATCGTTGCGTTGCCGCTGGGCGTGCTCGCTGCGTTCATCGTGATGCACTGGCAGGGCCTCAACGCGAACATCCTGTCGCTCGGCGGCATCGCGATCGCCATCGGAGCGATGGTCGATGCAGCGATCGTGATGATCGAGAACGCCCACAAGCACCTGGAAGTCTGGCAGCACGCGCACCCCGACGAGACATTGACCGCCGACGCGCGCTGGCGACTGATCGGCGATGCGTCGGCCGAGGTGGGCCCAGCGCTGTTCTTCAGCCTCATCATCATCACGCTGTCGTTCGTGCCGGTGTTCACGCTCGAAGCGCAGGAGGGCCGTCTGTTCGCGCCGCTCGCGTTTACCAAGACCTACGCGATGGCCGCGGCCGCGGGCTTGTCGATCACGCTGATTCCGGTGCTGATGGGCTACTGGATCCGTGGACGCATCCCGGAGGAACGGGCCAATCCGCTGTCGCGCGTCCTGATCGCGCTCTACCGCCCGATCCTTGAGGCGGTGTTGCGGTTTCCCAAAGTGACCTTGTTCACCGCGGCGCTCCTGCTCGCGGCGACGGCATGGCCGATCAGCCGGCTCGGTGGTGAATTCCTGCCGCCGCTCGACGAAGGCGATGTGCTCTACATGCCGAGCGCGTTGCCGGGGCTGTCCGCCGGCAAGGCCGCGCAGGTGCTGCAGCAGACCGACAAGATGATCCGCTCGGTACCGGAAGTCGCCAGCGTGTTCGGCAAGATCGGCCGCGCCGAAACGGCGACCGATCCGGCGCCGATGGAGATGGTCGAAACGACGGTGCGCTTCAAGCCGCGCGACCAATGGCGCGCCGGCATGACGCCGGAAAAGCTGATCAATGAGCTCGACGCGGCGGTGCGGTTGCCGGGCCTCACAAACCTGTGGGTGCCGCCGATTCGCAATCGCTTGGACATGCTGGCGACCGGCATCAAGAGTCCGATCGGCATCAAGGTCAACGGCAGTGATCTCGCCGTCATCGACCAGGTGGCCACCGCGATCGAACAGGCGATCAAGACGGTGCCGGGCGTCACCTCGGCGCTGGCCGAGCGCCTGACCGGCGGCCGCTACGTCGACGTCGATATCGACCGTGAAGCGGCGGCGCGCTACGGCCTCAACATCGCCGACGTGCAGAACGTGGTGAGTGCGGCGATCGGCGGTGAGACGATTGGCGAAACGGTCGAAGGGCGCCGGCGGTTTCCGATCAGCGTGCGCTATCCACGCGAGCTGCGCGACAGCGTGCAGAAGCTGCGCGACCTGCCGCTGCTGACGGCGGCGGGTGCGCAAATCACACTGGGCAGCGTCTCGCGGATTGCGATCACGGACGGCCCGCCGATGATCAAGAGCGAGAATGCACGCCTGTCCGGCTGGATCTATGTGGACGCGCGTGGCCGTGACTTGGCCTCGGTCGTGCACGACCTGCGTGAGCGTGTCGCGCGCGACGTCGTGTTGCCGGCCGGCACGTCGATCACCTGGTCGGGCCAGTTCGAGTACTTCGAGCACGCGATGGCCAAGCTGCGCGTCGTGATCCCGGCGACGCTGCTGATCATCTTCGTGCTGCTGTACGTGACGTTCGGGCGCGTCGACGAGGCAGTGTTGATTCTGGCCAGCGTGCCGTTCGCGCTGATCGGCGGGTTCTGGCTGATGTATGCGATGGGACACGCGTTCTCGATCGCGACGGCCGTCGGCTTCATCGCGCTCGCGGGCGTGTCGGCCGAGTTCGGCGTGATCATGCTGCTGTACCTGAAGCAGGCCTGGGAACGGCGCCTGGCCGCCGGCGAGCCGACCACGTCGGACACGCTGCTCGCCGCGATCCGCGAAGGCGCCGTGCAGCGCGTGCGCCCGAAAGCGATGACCGTGGCGGTGATCCTGGCCGGCCTGCTGCCGATCCTCATCGGCACCGGCACGGGCTCGGAAATCATGCAGCGCATCGCCGCACCGATGGTCGGCGGAATGATCACCGCGCCGCTGCTGTCGATGCTCGTCATCCCCGTCGTCTTTCGGCTGCTGCGCGAGCGTTCGCTGCGCGCTTCGCCCGGTCTCGATCGCACCAATTCTTCCCACGTACCGGCGACGCCGGCGTGACGGCGCTCGCGCGCTGGGCGTGCGAGTGCGTCGTTCCCAACACAGGAGAATTTCCCATGAATCGTTCAACGCTCTCGTTCGTCATCGGTCTGGTGCTCGGTATGCTAGTCGCGACCGGGTCCGCGCAGGCGGAATCCTCGGCTCACTCCGGTGGCGGTTCGATCACGGCGATCGACGGTGACACGCTGACGCTGTGCTTTCGGCATGCGCCGGTGCCGGCGGGCGGCGACACGCTTTCGCTCGAGCGCGAGTGGATCCCGTTCTCGAAAGGCACGCCGGCAAGTCCGCGCTATCACCACGTGGGGCATGCGCGCGTGGTCGCGGTCGGCGCGCCGCCCTGCGTGCAGGCCGAGCGACTTGACGGCAAGCCGCGTCGCTACGACCGCGCACGGCCTGACGCTGCGATCAGCGCGGCGCCGGCACCCGAGGCTGCGGAAGACCATCGGGCGGGCTTGACTCCGTAGCGGCTACAGCCCCTAGGCTGGCCGCCGGCGAACTATGGAGCATCCCGATGAGCCATGTCGGAACCGGGCCCAGCGCACGGTGGACGGGCGTAGCAGCCGGCCGTGTGCGGTGGCTTCTCATGCTGAGTGTCGTCGTGCTCACGGGGTGCGTTCATGCCGTGACACCGCCCACGACGGAACGTCTGGGTTGGGTCAACGCGGTCATTGATGGCACGGCCATCGTGGACCCTTCCGAGCACCGCTGTGCCGCGTTGCTGACGCCGCAGGAACGTGCCGCCCGGCGCTGGGTCATCGTGGGTGTTCCGCACGGGCGCTACCGACGCCTGCATACCGTCGTGCTGCCGGACGGCCTGACCTTGCAGCGCGGTGACCGCGTGCGGATCGACCCTACCGACTGCCAGGTTGCGCTTCGGCGCGACGAGTAAGAAGGCTCTTCGTCGCGCTGAAGCGATCCGTGTGGTCGCCTAGCGGCGATCCGCGGTTGTTGGTTTGCCACTGCGCCGGTTCACCACGAATCCAAGGACCGCAACGATCAGGACCGCCAGTTGCGCGAGCACTGGCTGGAGCGAGGGATAAATGCCCAGTAGCGCCAAACGGGGACCATCGATCGGCTGCACCGCAACCCATCCGGCCTCCTGCAGCGCGGCGACTCCCTTGCCGGCGAGCACCACGGCGAGGACGGCAATCAACAACGAACTCCAGCTAAAGAACTGTGCGATGGGCAGGCGCTTGCTGTAGCGAAGCAGAACGACGGCAATGACGCCCAGCAGAACGATACCGGTCACGAGACCGGCCAGCAGCGCAAGGCCGTTGTTCTCGTTCCACAACGCGATGTAGAACAGGATCGTCTCGAACACCTCGCGATACACCGAAATGAACGCGAGCGCGAACAGGAACCAGGCGGAGCGCCGTGTCAGGGCGGCCGACAGTTTCTCGCGCACGTACTGCTGCCAGCGACCGGCAAGGCTCTTCTGGTGCATCCAGATCCCAACGCCCAACAAGACGGCCGCGGCGAACAACGAGGAGATGCCTTCCGTCACCTCGCGCCCGGCACCACTGACGCTGACCACATAGGTGGCGATACCCCAGGTGAGTAGACCGGCCAGCAACGCGCCCATCCAACCCGCATGGACATACCGCAGGACGTCGGTCCGTTCGGCTTTGCGCAGAAACGCGATCATCGCAATCACGATCAGCAACGCCTCCAGTCCCTCACGCAGCAGAATGGTCAGGCTGCCGAGAAAGGCGGTGGTCGCATCGGCACTCGAGGTGCTGAGCGCGGTATCCGCACCGTCGATCAGCGTGCGCAGCACGTCGGCTTGCGCCGCAATGTCAGCAACGGGAGCGCCGCGCGCGATGCGGGCACGGTATTCGCCCATGGCGTGTTCGACGCGATCCAATAGCGCACGATCGCGCAGGGCCAGCGACGGTTCCACCGGCTCGAAACCGTCCAGGTAGGCGGACAAGGCCAGCGCGGTGGCACGCGCCGGATCGCCGGCGGTGTATGCGGTTTGGCTTTCCTCCAACCGCTGCCGCGCGAGCACGAGGCTTGCGGTCGTCGTACGGCTTGCCGTGACCGCCTCCGGGTGCGCGCGCAGATAAGCCAGCGCCGCACGCGCCGGTTGCTCGCCCAGACTCGCGCTGAGTTCGGCCTCGGTGATGCGCGTGACGGCATCCATGTTCGGGAAGCGGCCGCGCAGCGCCGGCGTTGCCTGCCACAACTGCTCGCCGTCGCGTTGCAGTGTCGGCGGATACGCCAGCGTTCCGACGCGAAACGCCAACGCCCAGCGTTCCTCGTCCGACAGCGTCGTAAAGGCCGGCATGGCCGTTCCGGCCACGCCCTGGCTGATGACCTGGTACAGGGCGAATGTGCTGCGCTCACGCGCGCGGGCCGCATCGGCAAAGGCCACGGGCGGTGGCGAGAGCGCCGCGGCGGCGGGTCCGTCCGCGTGGCCGGTCAGCCCGTGGCAACTGCTGCATTGGCTGACGTACAGCGTCTGGGCGCGCGACAGATCCGGCACGGCGCGAGGCGCCACCGCGATGCCGTAGGTGGCCAGCAACGCATCCGCCAATCCATGTGCCAGGCGCGCCACCGCGGCGGCATCGGCCTTCGCCGCCACCGCGGCGACCAGCTGGTCGGCCTGTGCAAGATGGGTGTCGCGATCCGTGCTCGCCGGCAGCGCGGCTAGTCGAGCCCGAGCCGTCGCCACGAACTCCTGCATCTCCTGGTACTCGGTACCACTGACCACGGCGCCGTTGGCCACCGCGCCGCCGTAGTCAACGCCCACGTAATCCAGCAGCTGCCAGGTCTGACGCACGTCCGCTTCGATCGCCGGCGTCGCCGCCGGTAGCGGCAGCGTGGCCAGCAGAGCAACCACCACACCCATCATCCATCGCGAGAACAACGACACAGGCAGCTTCCAGTGAGAGGAGGAATCCATCGACATTGTGGGACGCGACCCGAGCGAGCGCGTCCGCCGCGGGGTCGGGTACGTCACGTCGCCGTCGCTTCGCGGGTGCCACGACGATTTCGTACGGCATGGACGAGGCGATACAGCGCGGGCAGCACCACGAGCGTCAACAGCGTCGAGGAGACGATGCCGCCGATGACCACCGTGGCCAATGGACGCTGCACCTCGGCGCCGGCGCCGACGTTGAAGGCCATCGGCACGAAGCCCAGCGACGCGACAAGAGCGGTCATCAGGACGGGGCGCAAGCGCCCGAGCGCGCCGTCGAAGATCGCATCCTCCAGCCGATCCCCTTCATCGCGCAGTTTCCGGATGAAGGCGATCATGACCAGGCCGTTCAAGACCGCAACGCCCGACAACGCGATGAAGCCAACGCCGGCGGAAATCGAGAACGGGATCCCGCGCAGCAACAGCGCGAACACGCCGCCGGTCAACGCTAGCGGCACGCCGCTGAAGACGACGAATGCATCGCGTGCCGAGCCGAACACCATGAACAGCAAACCGAAGATCACGAGCAACGTGACGGGCACAACGATCGACAAGCGCTGGCTCGCCGACTGCAGTTGCTCGAAGGTGCCGCCGTAGCCGATCCAGTATCCCGCCGGCACCTTCACCTCCGCGTCGATGCGCTGCTGCAGGTCGGCGATGAAGCCGCCGAGGTCGCGGCCGCGCACGTTGGCCGTGACGACGACGCGGCGCTTGCCGTTCTCGCGGTTGATCTGGTTCGGGCCGATCTGGTCTTCGATCCGCGCGACCTCGCGCAGCGGGATGTACGCGGGTGCGCCGGCCTGCCAATCGGCGAGCCGGCTGGATTCATCGGCGTTGCCGTGCACCGGCATGGGCACTGGCAGGTCGCCCAGTGCCGCTGCATCCTGCCGCAAGGCCTCGGGCAGGCGCACGACCAGATCGAAGCGGCGATCACCCTCGAACAGCTGACCGGCCACGGTGCCGCCGATCGCGGTACCGACCACCGCCTGCACGTCACTCGCGTTGAGACCGAACCGCGCGAGCGCTGCGCGATCCGGCACGATCGTCAGCATCGGCAATCCCGTGATCGGCTCGCGCTTCACGTCGGCGGCGCCGGCGATCTTCTTCGTCACCGCTTCGATCTTGCCGGCGACTGCCGCCAAGGTGTCCAGGTCGTCGCCGTAGACCTTGATCGCGACATCGGCGCGCACGCCGGAGATCAGTTCGTTCGTGCGCATCTGGATCGGTTGGGTGAGTTCGTAGTTGCTGCCGGGCAGTTCCTGCGCTGCGTGCTCGATCTCTTCCACCAGCTCGGCCTTGGGTTTGCGCGGGTTTGGCCACTGCTCGCGCGGCTTCAGCATGACGTAGGTGTCGGCGATCGACGGCGGCATGGGATCACTTGCGATTTCGGCCGTGCCGATCTTGCTGAAGACGCCAGCGACTTCGGGTACCTGCTGCAGGCGCTTCTCGAGTTGGATCTGCATCGCCAAGGATTGCGTGAGGCTGGTTCCGGGCGTGCGCAGCGGCTGGACCAGCACGTCGCCTTCGTCGAGGCTCGGGATGAACTCGGTTCCGAGACGCTGCGCGGCAAAGCCGGTGACAACGACCAGGAGCGCAGCCGCCGCGACGGTCAGCACCGGTGCGCGTAGCACCGTTCGCAGCACGGGTTCGTAGACCCGGCGTGCGGCGCGCAGGATGGCATTCTCGTGGTCGGCCACGCGCCCGCCGAGCGAGAGTGCCACGACCGCCGGAATGAACGTCAGCGAGAGCGCCATCGCGCTGCCCAACGCGAGCACGACGGTGATCGCCATCGGGTGGAACATCTTTCCTTCAACACCCGAGAGCGCAAAGATCGGCACGTACACTGCGGTGATGATGCCGACGCCAAAGAGGCTTGGCCGAATGACCTCGGTCGTCGCCTGTGCCGTGACCTCGAATCGTTCTTCGCGCGTGAGCACGCGCCCCAGGCGCTGCTGGGCTTCACCGAAGCGGCGCAGGCAGTTCTCGATGATGATAACGGCGCCATCGACGATGAGGCCGAAGTCGAGCGCGCCCAAGCTCATGAGGTTGCCCGACACGCCGCCGCGCACCATGCCGGTCAGGGTCATCAGCATCGCCAGCGGAATGACGGCGGCCGTGATCAGCGCCGCGCGCACGTTGCCGAGCAGCAGAAACAGCACGACGATGACGAGGAGCGCGCCTTCGATGAGGTTCTTCGCCACAGTGGCGATCGTGCGATCCACCAGCGCAGTCCGGTCGTAGACGGTCTTGGCGGTGACACCTTCCGGCAGGCTCTTTTGCACCTGCGCCAAGGCCTGCGCCGTGCGCTGGGACACCGCGCGGCTGTTCTCCCCGATCAGCATGAACGTCGTGCCGAGCACGACCTCGCGGCCGTTCTCGGTGGCCGCACCGGTGCGCAGTTCCTGGCCTTCGCCGACGTCGGCCACGTCGCGGATGCGGATCGGCACGCCGTCGCGCCGGTCCAGCACGATGTCGCGCAGCGCATCGAGATCGGTGATCTGCCCGGGCACGCGCACCAAGTACTGACCGCCGTGGCGTTCGATGTAACCTGCACCGAGGTTTTCGTTGTTCTTGGCGATCGCCTCGACGACGTCACGTAGTGCGATGCCGTAGGTGGTGAGCTTGGTCGGGTCTGGCGTGATGTGGATTTGTCGCTCGTAGCCACCGATCGTGTTCACGTCGGTGACACCGCGCACTGTGCGCAGCTGCGGACGCACGACCCAATCCTGCAACGTGCGCAGGTCCATCGCGCTCCACGGCGTGCCGTCGGGCTTGCGCGCGTCGGGGGCAGCCTCGACCGAGTACATGAAGATCTCGCCCAGGCCCGTGGCGACCGGTCCCAAATCCGGATCCAAGCCCGCCGGTAGCCGCGAGCGCACCTGCTGGATCCGCTCACCGACCTGTTGCCGCGCGAAGTAGATGTCGGTGCCGTCCTCGAACACGGCCGTCACCTGCGACAGGCCGTATTTCGACAACGAACGCGTCGTCTCCAGGTGCGCGAGGCCCGCGAGCGCGGTCTCGATGGGAAACGTCACGCGCTGTTCGGCCTCGAGCGCCGAATAGCCTGGTGCCGGCGTGTTGATCTGCACCTGGACGTTGGTGATGTCCGGCGTCGCATCGATCGGCAAACGCGTGAAGCTCCATACCCCGAGCGCGCCAATGCCCAGGGTGAGCAACAGCATCAGCCAGCGATGGGTGATCGCGAACCGGACGATGCGTTCGAGCAACGACGTCGGGCTAGTCGTCATGTTCGACGCTCGACTTTTCGATGTCAGCCTTGATCAGGAAACTCTGCTCGATCACCACCGCGTCGCCGGCCTCGATGCCGTCCAGCACTTCGACGTGCTGGGCATCACGCCGGCCGAGCTTGACCGGGCGGGCCTCGTAGTCCTCACCCTCCTGGACGAAGACGACGTCGCGGCCGCCGAGCGGTTGGATCGCACTCAAGGGCACGAGGAGTTCCACCGGCGACTCGCCGACGCTGACGCGCGCGCGGACGGCCGCGCCGGGCCGCCAGTCGCCATCGGTGTTGCGCAAGGTGGCGCGCGCGATCGTGCTTTGGCTCGCCGTTGCCGTACCGGGAAGAACCCGGTCGAGCGTGGTCGTCACGGTCGCGCCGTCGGCGAGCCGCGCCACGGTCACCGTATGGCCCGGGCGGATGTGCTGGGCGTCGGCGCCGAAGAGGTGCACGTCGACCCAGAGTGCGGAGAGATCGGCGACCTCAAAGAGCGGCCTGTCGCTGGCGAGATCCCCGACCGTGACGTTGCGCGCCAGCACCGTGCCGGCAATCGGGGCCGTCACCGCATACTCCGAAAGGCTGACGTTGCTCTCAACGACCGCCAGCGTCTGGCCCGCCTTCACCGTTTCGCCGATACCGGCGCGCACGGCGCGCACCGGCCCCGGAAAGCGGGCCACGACGCGCGCGTAGCGCCCTTCGATCGGTACCAGCAATCCTTGTACGGCATGCTCGTCATGAATCACGCCGGCGCCGGCCGGCGCGGTGCGGATACCGGAGGACTGCGCCATGGCCGCCGCGATGTGCGTGCGTGTGGCTTCACCGTGCTCCTCGTGCTCCTCGTGCTCCTCGTGCTCCTCGTGCTCGCCGTGTGCTTCGGCGGTCGCCGCCGGCGCAGCGGCGCTGGGTGCCTCGCGCTGGCAGCCGGCCAGGCCGGTGAGGAGGACCGCGGCCGCGAGGCCGAATCGATGACGGACCATCATGGTGTCGCTTCCTTGTCGGGATCGGCGGTCAGGGGTTCGCCGGTGAGGCGTTGGATTTCGATCAGGGCGCGCTGCGCGTCGATCGCGGCGCTGAGCTGCTGCTGGCGGGCCGCGGTGGTCTCGCTTTGCACCTGCGCCCATTCCAGGTAGCTCAAGGCGCCGGCGCGGTAGGCGCGCTCGGCCGCCACTTCCGCTCGCTGCAGGCGCGGCAGCAGATCATCGCGGCTGCGCTCGACCTCGGCCTTGCTCGCGGCGAACTGGCCGTAGGCCTGGGCGAGCGTGGCGTAGAGCGTGAGTTCGCTGGATTCGCGCTCGAGGGCGAGCGCTTCGCGTTCAGCGGTGGCCGCGCGAATGTCCGGTTCGGCGCGCCGCGCGCTACCGAGCGGCATCGACACGCTGCCGACCAGCCCCCAGTCGGCACCGTCCTGCAGACGACGGACACCCACCTGCCATTCCAGATCCGGTGTGCGTGCGCTGCGCGCCAACTGGAGTCGTGCCTCGCGGATACGGGTCTCGTCGGCGAAGCGCTGCAGTTCCGGCGTGCGCTCCAGTTGCGTGGCGATCGCGGCGAATGCGGGCAACGCCGGCAGCGCGCGCGGATCCCCGGTGACGTCGATCAAGCTGTCCTCGCGCTCGCCCCAGAGCAGCACCAGGCGACGGCGCGCCGCGGCGACATTCGCGCGGGCGCGATCCCGTTCCAGCTCGGCGCGTGCTTGCAACGCCTCAGCGGTGAGTCGCGCCGACTCCGGTGAGGCACCGGCTTTCAGGCGCTGCGCCGCGGCCGTAACGGTGCGCGCACGCTGGGCGACGTCGGCATCGCCGATGGCGACCTGCGCCTGCGCCGCGACGACATCGAGGTACCGCCGCGCCACCTCGGCCAGAAGATCCAGGCGCTTGGCTTCCCGTGTCAGCGCCAGCGCGTCGATGCGGCTGGCGGCCAACGCCTGGCGTGCCGCACGCTTGCCGCCACGTTCGAGCACGGACGCGAGTGTCAGCGTGAACTCAGCACCGTGAACACCCGAGGCGGTACCGGTTCCGAACGCGTTCTCCAGCGTCGCGCCGACCGTCAACGCGGGGCGCTGCGCCGCCGTGTCCGCCGCCGCACGAAGACCGGTTTCGGTGTAGCGGAAGATCGCGAGATCCGGGTGTACGGCAACGACGCGATCGATCGCCTGGTCGAGCGTCAGTACCGTCTTTTCGGACCGAGTGGACGCCGGCGCCGCTCCCACATCGGCCACAGCCGACGCCGATGCCAGCAGGAGCCAGGCGCCCATAACAACACGCCGGCAACGCCGGCGGCGAAGCCATGACGCATCCATCAGGAACGCTCCTCGGGCACCGCACGCGTTCGACCGGCTTCTCGCGCCTCGGACAAGATTTCCAGCGCTTCCTTGCACACGTACAGGCCGATCAGCGCGCCGACGACGAGGTCCGGGTAACGCCACCCCGTCGCAAGAATCAACAGGCCGGAAACGACCACACCAATATTTGCCACGACGTCAGCGCGGGTAAAAATCCAGGTTGCGCGCAAATGCACTTCGCCGGTGCGGAACGGCCGCAGCAGGCGCAGCACGGTGAGATTGACGGCCAAGGAGACGAGCGCCGTTGCGACGATAGGCCAACCGATCGGCTCGCTGCCGAACCACGCCCGGCGGCCGACCTCGACCAGCACGCCAATACCCAGTAGCAGCAACAGGCTGCCGCTCACACCCGCGGCGCGTTGTTTGAACCGCGCGCTGCGGCCGATCGCGGCCAGACCAATCGCATAGGCCGTGGCATCCGAGAGCATGTCGAGCGCGTCGGCCAGCAGGCCCGTCGATTGCGCCCACCAACCGGCCAGTGAGCCGATGACGGCCATCGCGGCGTTGAGCGCCAGCGCTATCCACAACACGCGGCGCTCGGCGACCGTGTTCGCCTCGGCATGGCAGCCGCAATCACTCATCGGGGATTTCCTTTCATCAGGTTCGAGATTTCAGTGGGAACGGGCATCGGTCGGAACGCGCTGACCTGGGCGCCGCCGGTGTTGCCGCGTGGCATCCACAGCCAGGTGAAGAGTGCGGCCGCGGCGATACGCAGCACCTGTCCGACGATTTCCCGCGCATCCCGTTGCTGGATGGCCCACCGCAGGAACGCCACATGGCTGCGGACATGCGTTCGTGTGCGCGGTTGTCCCAGCACGTGAGCGCGCTCGAACGCGGCATAGGCCGCCGCGGCATCGCCGGCGTCGAGCGCTGCGTCGCCCTGCGCCAACGCCGCCTGGAACGCGGCATCGCGTGGAAGGATCGGTGTGGGTGCCGCGCGGAACGGCCAGCGCAGCTGCGCGCCATAGGCCGCCGGGACGGTGTCCTCGCGCAATCCCACGTCGCCGGCGCCGACGTGGCCGGGACGATCGAGAAACGTGCCGAAAAGGCGGTCCCAGACCAGCCAGAATTCCCCGAAATTGACCTGCGCGTCCTCGTACTCGCGCTTGTGGTGCCAGCGATGCAGTTCGGCCGTTCCGAGCCAGCGCCGCAGCGGCCCGACCGAGTAGTCGAGGTTGGCGTGCTGGAACGCCAGGTGCACGCTCAACAGCGCCAGCCACACGCTCACGACCAGCGCGGGCGCGCCCATCGCCACGACCACGATCAGGCCGGGGCCGGCCATGAGCAGGGCGCTCAGCGGATGCCGGCGTTCGCCGTTGAGCCAGTACAAGCGCTCGGCGCTGTGGTGGATTGCGTGCAGGCGCCAGGCCCACGCGAATCGGTGACTCACGCGGTGCATCGCATACAGACCCAGATCGACGATCGCGCCGGCCAGAAGGCACTGTATCCACGCCGGCCAGGTGGTGGGCCATGCCACGCCTGCCGGGATGACCGTACGCAACGCGTGCAGCGCGTAGGCGGCGCCGGCCAGGAGTGCGAAGTTGACCAGGCCGTGCAGCCGATCCGCGCGCGTGTCGCCATGGTCGCGCTGCCAGGCGCCCTCGAACGGCTGCAGGCGCTCCAGCAGCGCCACCGCGCCAATGCCCGCGGCCGCGACGACGAGCAGCGTCGGCCACGCCGGCAGGACGCCGACGAACACGAGCGTGGCGGCCATCGCCATCGCGCCCATAACGAGGGGATAGGCGCCGTAGCGCATGGCAGTGACGAGCATGGGGCGACCTCCGGACACCCCTGGTCAGGGGCTTCGAAGGGCGCTAGCCTAAAGTCCGTAGTGGCTCCGGAGTCAAGTCGATGAAGATCAGCGAAGCGGCCGCCGCCAGCGGCTGCCACCTCGAAACGATCCGCTACTACGAGCGCATCGGCCTCTTGTCCAAGGCCGCCCGTCGCGACAATGGCTACCGCGACTACACCCACGCCGAGGTCGAGCGGCTGCGTTTCATCACGCGCGGACGCGATCTCGGTTTCAGCCTCGAGGAAATCCAGAGCCTGCTGGCCCTGGCCGAACAGACCGATATGTCGTGCGCCGACGTTGACCGGCTGGCACGCGAGCACCTGGCCGACATCCAGGGACGCATCCAGGCCCTGCAACGCATGGCCCAGGAACTCGCGCGCACCATCGAAGGCTGCGCTGGCGGGGCCCGGGCGCGCTGCGCGATCCTGAGTGACCTGCAGGCGCCGGCCGATCGCGCTGCGCCGAACGCAACACCGGCGCCGAAAGGCGGCCGCCGCCCGGCCGTGCACCGACCGGGTATCGATGCATGAATCGCGTCGAGCAGTACCTGGAGGCCGCCACGCGTGCGAATACGCGTCGCAGCTACGAGGCCGCAACGCGGCATTTTGAAGTCGACTGGGGCGGCCATCTGCCGGCCACCGCCGACAGCGTCGCGCGTTATCTCGCCGACTACGCCGGAACGCTCGCCATCAACACGCTCAAGCACCGGCTCGCGGCGCTCGCGCAATGGCACACGACGCACGGCTTCGCCGATCCCACGCGCACCTCGCACGTGCGCCAGGTCATGAAGGGCATCCAGGCGCTGCACCCAGCCCTGGAGAAGCGCGCCACGCCGCTACAGCTCGAGCAACTCGCCGGCATCACCGATGGGCTCGAGCACGCGGCTGCGCTGGCCGATCGGACCGCACGGCCGGCCGACGCGCTGCGCCATCGGCGAGACCGCGCCCTGATCCTGCTCGGGTTCTGGCGCGGCTTCCGGGGCGACGAACTGCTGCGTCTGCGCGTGGAGCACCTGCAGGTCGTTCCCGGCCAGGGCATGACGTGCTTTCTGGCGCGTTCCAAGGGCGATCGCCAGAACGCGGGCACGACCTACAAGGTGCCGGCGCTCACGCGCTGGTGTCCGGTCGCGGCCGTCACCACCTGGCTCGAGGTGTCCTCGCTCACGGCAGGGCCGGTGTTCCGGCGTATCGACCGCTGGGGACACTTGGCCGACGACGGGCTACACCCCAACAGCCTGATTCGTGTGTTGCGCCACGTGTTCGCGGCCGCCGGCGTCGCCGACACCGCGACCTACAGCAGCCATTCGCTGCGCCGCGGCTTCGCCGGCTGGGCCAACGACAACGGCTGGGACGTCAAGACGCTCATGGAGTACGTCGGTTGGCGCGACATCCACTCGGCCATGCGCTACATCGACGGCGGCGACGGGTTCGCGCAGCGGCGCATCGAGACCGCTTTGCCGGCCATCGGCCAGGACCGGTAGGCCACGAAATCGGCGCGAGCTGAACCTGTGATCGAATTTTGCCCTCATGTTGGCTCGCCGCGATGACGGCCCCTTCACATCGACTACGCCGAGCGGCGCGTGCCCGAGCGCGCCTGGATCAGCATCTCGCGATACCGGTCGATGCCGAAGCGAAACAGACCACGAAAATTGATGTGGCTCGAGTGGGCCGGCCCCATCCGAGCCAGCCACGTGTCCTCGACCGTCTGTCCGGCTTTACGCCACCGATCGACGACGGCCTGCATGCGATGCGTGTTCCACGCCACGACCACGTTCGTCAACAGCGTATGCGCGCCGGAGATCGCTACCAGCTCGTCTCGCCGCCGTCCGCGTTCGGGCGCGATCTTGCCGGTGTACACGGTCCGCTGCAGCTGGTGGACCGACTCACCGCGGTTGAGCACCGTGTGGATTTCACGGCGAAAGGCAGGATTGGAAAAGTAGTCGCACAAATAGGCCGTGCGCAGCAAGCGACCCAACTGGTCGGCTGCGCGGCGCACCGGATCATCGTCGGCTGCGCTGCCCAGACGTTGCAGCATGACCGTGGCACTCACTCGGCCACTCAGGATGGACGCGGCCACACGCATCATCTCGTCCCAGCCCGTCCGAATCGCTTTGAGCGACACGTCGCGGATCACCACGCGCTCCAAACCTTCTGGCGTATCCATCCGACGCGGCAGGAACAGCTTGCGCTCGGCGAGGTTCTTCAGGCGCGGACACAGGTCAAAGCCGAGCAGCTTCGCGAAGGTCATGCCCGGGTACGTATAGCCGTGCGTGTCGACCGCGAGTCGCTGCAACCGAGTTCCTTCGTTCGTCGCGTTGTGCTGCACCACGCCTTCGATCGCAGGCCCCGCCTGGCGTTCGTTCAACACCACGGGCTGGTTGTACACAATGCCGTGGTGGTCGAGCAGGTGTGTGTAGACACCAACCGCGTACGTGCGCCGGCGCGGATCCACGCGCGCGTTCCACAGGTTGCGCGACGCATCGATGCTCATCATGTCGCTTGAGCCCAGGCTCCCGGTGCCCCACAGCGCCGCGATCGCGTGCTGGCGCTGGAACTCCACCACCCGTCGGTTCGCCCGCTGCAAGCGGCCTGGCGACTCCAGGGCCCGCATCGCTGCGGCGACATGGCCCGGGTCCAGTTGCGGAATCATCGCGGCCACGCTCTTGGCATCGATTTCGGTGCCGTGTGCGAAGAGCGCCGCATAGACCGCCACAAGCTCGTGTTCGTCGACGGCGCGCCGGCCGAGCAGCACCTCGCTGAAATTCACCAACGCATCGATGTCCAGGATCAGATCCGGAAACTGGACGCTGCCGATCTGCCGGTACATCAGGTCGCGCAGCCGTTGCGGTTCGACTTCATCCGGCAGCGGATCCATCGCCGGCAGCCGGAGCATGCCCTGCGCATCGATCGATACCGCGCCATCGTTTTTGGCCTCGACGACCGCTGCCAGTCCCGCTTCGATCAGCTTCAAAATCGGGTTGACATAGGCGTCGGGATCGGCCGGCAGTGATAGCGCGCTCAGATACTGCGACTTCTCGCGTTCCCATTGGTCGCGAGGAATCAGCATCTGCTCGCGCTCGCGGAAGGTAAGGCTGTGGTCGATCCAGATCGAGCCGCGGCGCAGACCCTTGCGCAGCTCCAACGCGGTGCAGGCTTCCAGCGCCCGAAACGCGCGGCGGCGATCGCTGGCATTGACAAGCGGATCCCAGACCTTGGAGACGGCCATCTTCTGGTCCGCCGGTATCGCGTTCACACCGGCCGCGTCCCATTGCCGAAGTTGCTGCAACTGGTTCAACGACCGGTCGTTGGGTCGTCCTCGAAATTCCAGGTTCGAGACTGCCGACAGCAACGAGTGCACGCGCACCGGATCATCCGACAGCGCCTCGCGGACGACTGCCGCATGGCTGTTGGGGGACAGATCGCCGAGTGCGTCCAGCACCTCGGTGATCGCGGCCAGTCGCTGCTCCGGGGTCCGGGTCGCATCACTCACCAGGTCTTTGATGCTGGCCAAGCCTGCGCGGTAGTCCCCGGAGCGCTGGGCTTGCCGCGACTGCGTCTTTCCAGAGGCCTGGCGCGAGAAATCGCCAATCCGCCGGCCGGTTTGGAACAATGCGCTGTCGGTGAGATCCAGCAGGGTCATTCGCAGGAAGCAGATCTCTTCCAGCAACTGGGTATTGTCCTTGCGACGACGGGACTCGGACGGTGGCCGGCCGGCAATCGCTTGCGCATAGGCGCGCTGCCGCGCCAGGGGGATAGCCAGCAAGTCCCACGCGTGGACGTGCAACGTCTTCAGAAAGTCGATCTTGGCCAACGTCTCGTTGAGCGTCGAAGGACTATGCCGGCGCGGCGGCGTCTTCAACCACTCGAGCACCGTCATGCCCGCATCGCCCCGGGTGGCGAAGATGGCTTTTCGACAGGCTTGACGCTGATCGGCCGGGACGACCGTCGTGATGGCGCGGACCGCAACACGTTCGATCCCGGCGAACGCGTCGCGCGCCAGATCCCGCAGCGCACGGTCAGCAGGGATGAGCACCTTCTGGTCATACAGCCAGTGCGCGCCAGCCGTCACCAATTCATCGATCGACGCGACATCGCCGGCGTGCGTCGACAGGACGCTCGACAACTGCGCAAGCATGTCCTTTGAGGCGTCAGCGATACCCAGATGCCGACGTGCCCAACGTTGATGCTCGGAGGCGGTCTCGCGGCGCTTGTAGATCGAACGCAGGGAGGCGATCGATGGCGGCTGCACCTGCAGCGCGGCACCGAGCGCCCGAAGCAGTACCGGTGGAAGGAGTGGGGCGTTGTCGAGCGCCCGCCCGGTGGTGCGCAGGAAGACGATCTGCGCCGCCATCGCCACCATTCGATTCTCGACGCCGGGCAAGCGGTCGGCGTGAAATCGGTCGCGAATGGCCTGGATGGTGTCTGCCGGCAGGCGGAAGTACACATCGATGTCAAACGCCGGCAGATTGCGCGGCAAGCGATCCGCGCCGATGAATCGACTCAGGTAGCTCGACATCTGTGTCTCCGACCAGATCCGAGCCGCCAGAATACGAGCGTAGCGGCTTGACAGGCAACGCGAGTTTGCCCGTGACAGCGACCGCTCCCAGGTCGCCACAAACTGCACGGAAAACAACGGACCTCGGATCTCGCTCAAATCTAGTGAGCTGATTCGGCTAGCTTTTTTTGGCTAGGTCGCCACAAATTGCACGGAAAACAAGATCACCCCTACGCGGCGTACCGGCCAAGCGCTCGCTGCACCGTCCTTCACCGATCTCACTTGGCAGCTCAAAAGCAGTTTCGATGTCGATGCCGATGGCAGCAACGATTTGCTGTGGCAGCACGCTACTAGCGGCCGCGTCTTCGTTAGCTTCATGAGCGGCCCCAATCTGCGCTGCGGTACCACCTTGTTTATGGAACCCAGCTTGCGCGCAGTCGGCCCGCGTTGAGCAACAGCCTTGTGCGGCGGACTTCAGGTCCGCCGCACACCGGAAAAATTCCATTCCGTTTTTTCAACAGCCAGCCAGCATGAGCCTGCAGCGAGGGGAGCTGTCACCTCGCGCATGCGACTTGCAGCGCCCTGGCTTCGCCGACAAGGACGTGAGTTGCGCCGAACGCGGCAGTCAACACCGCTTCTGCACTCGCCACATGATGCGCCTGCGCTTCGCTGCAGGGTGCAGGCAAGGATTGGGCGAAACGAAGTTCCGCTTCGGCGGTGCGCCAGTCCTCGTGGCCGAAGCGTTCCAGCCGTTGCTGATAGATATGCTCGATCAACACCCGCCCACGTTTCGCTTCCTCGCCTTCTCGCAGGCTCCTTCCGAGAACTAGCTGCGCCTCCAATACGCGCGGGTGCCTGGGGCCGAATCTGGATGCCAGTGACTGAACTGCTTCGCCAGCCAACTCGCTTGCCTCGTGTGTGTTCTGCTGCAACAGACGGATTTCCGCCTGCACCAGCAGCATGGCGGCCACGTTGGGATGGGGGCGCGCCAGTGCCTCTTTTCCGGCATCCAGCGCGCGGGTGGACAATTGCAGCGCCAGACCAAGGTCGTGTCTGGCCAAGGCGAGTTTTGACAGGTTGTGCCACGACACGGCCAATTGCGGCGAGCTCTGACCGTAAGTTGCCTGTTTGGCGCGCAGCGATTCCTGCAACATCGCCCCCGCTTCATCGTATCGGCCCATCGTTACCAGCAGCGCGCCCAGATTATTCGTGCTGATCGCTGTCAGTGGATGATCAGCGTCAAGCGTTTTCCTGCGTATGGCGAGCGCCTCGCGATAGCACTGTTCGCTCTGTGCAAGCTGGCCGGAAGACTCTGCCAGTACGCCCAAATTCATCAATGTTTCCGCCACGCTGACATGCTCGGAGCCGAACGCCTGTTGGCGAAGCAACAGCGCCTGACGCAAGAAGGTCTCCGCCTCGGCATTGTTGTCCGCCAGCTGTGCGGCCCGGCCCAGCGTGGTCAGCGACATGGCAAGTTCTTGCGGGCTGCGTGGTTCGGCGGCCGACGCAAGGGAATAGGCATCGCGCGCCCGCTGTTTCGCATTCTCCAGTGCGCCCTGGTTAAGCTCAGCAAGAGCCAGCCGGTTCTGAATGCGCATCGACAATGCGCGATCAGGCGCTGACTCGTTCGCAACCAGCGCTTGCGCCTGATCAAGCGCCGTCTTGCTGTCCGCATAGCGCCCTTGCCACTGCATCACAATCGCGAGCTGGATTTGCGCTTTCGCGATGTCATTACCAGGAGCGCCGTGGCTGCGCAGATTTTCGATTGCCTTTTGCGCTAACGTTTGCGCGTGCGCGAACGATCCATGCTGCTCCAGCATGGTCGCCAGGGTAAGCATCAGTTCGGATTGCACTCCGCCATCGGCGGCGAGTCCATCGCCAATATCCCGGGCACTGCGTTCAAGCAATTCACGCACGCTGATGGGCCTGACGGCCGCGAATTCCGGGTCCGTTGCGGAAAAAACGCCGACAACGAAATCCTTGATGGCGCTCGCGCGCACTGCTTGCTGGCTAGCGATGTTTGCCGATCGGGTTATCAGCGCCGCGCTCGCCAGTGTGCTGACCACCGCAATAGCTCCCAATGTACAGGCCGACTTGTTGCGGCCCACGAACCGGGCAAAGCGATAGCCCATTGACGGGCGTCTGGCTTGAACCGGGTGGCCGGAGAGAAGGCGTCTGATGTCGTCGGCGAATGTGGCCACAGTGCGGTAACGCTGCTCGGGCTGCTTGCTCAAGGCCTTGAGTACGACCGTGTCGAGCTCGCTGGCCTGGCTCGAAGAAAAAACAGACAGTACTTTTTCTATTAACTTGTCGATACTGCTGATTCCAACAAGCCGTGCGGCTACTGCAGGCTTCAGCCGGGACGGTGCTTCGGGAATCTGTTCCAGTACGGCGTGCTCGATGTCTCGCAGAGAACGGCTACTGGGCAGTACCGGTGGCCTTCCGGTTAGCAAGCAGTACAGCACCGCTCCAAGCCCGTATACATCCGTGGCAACAGTAATCGGCGCACCGCTTACTTGTTCCGGCGCCGCGTACTCAGGAGTAAGCGCACGCCCGGTATCGAGCTGTTGGGTCGAAAGTGCCGGGTCCAACTCATCGACTAATTTCGCTATGCCGAAATCGAGCAAGGCAGTCCTGCCATCATCGCGCACAACAATATTTGACGGTTTGAGATCGCGGTGCACGACCAGACGCTGATGCGCATACTCGACGGCATCTGCAACGCAAAGAAGCAACTGCAGCCGTTGCTGCAGGTCGAGCGAGTTTCGCTCCGACCATGTCGCGATGTCGGCCCCATCAACGTATTCCATCGCGATGTAGGGCCTGCCTTGGTGCGTAACGCCCGCATCGATGAGACGTGCGATGCCGGGGTGTTCGAGTCTGGACAACGCCGCTCGCTCGATCAGTGCTCGCCGCCGTATTTCCGTACTGTCCAGGCCAGTCTTTACGACCTTGACCGCAACACGCTGCTCTGCACCGCCGAGCTGCCTTGCAGCGAGATAAACCTCTCCCATGCCACCGCGACCAATCACGCGCTCCACGACGAAATCGCCCACGCTGTCGTTTGCGCGAAGCAGGCCATGCGGTGACCCGTACTCGCCGGTGACTGAAAATATGTCGCTCGGCACCGGTATTTCGCGGTCAAGTAGCAAATCAGAGCTGCGGTCGATCGCCAGCAACGCCAGTAGCTGAATCCGCAAGGCTTGATCGTTCGCACAGGTGCGCTCGACAAGCTGGACTGCCGCCACCGGGTCGAGCTCCAGAGCCTCCTCAAGCAGCACATGAAGGCGCTGAAAGTTGTCGATCATTGCCAGCTCGACCGGCAGCCAGGCATTGCAGTAGCGCTAGCGCTGTACCTCACACGGGACGCGAAACAAGCATTAGGAGGTAAGGCTGAGTGTGCTAGACAAACTAGCGACATCACGGCAATAGGGACTTGCGGCGTTTGGCAACGACACGCACTGGGATCTTTCAGTAACATAGGTCGGACACCACGCTAGCGAGACCGCGCCAACTCTATGCGTTGGATCAGCAATGCACGCGCAGCGCGCCAGTCGCGCTTGATAGTGCGATCGGTGACACCAAGAATCGACGCCGTTTCTTCGACGGACTGTCCGCCGAAGAAGCGTAGTTCCACGACCTTGGCCAGCCTTTCGTGGATACGCTCGAGGTCATTCAATGCGGCGTCGAGTGCAACGATGTCCAGAGCCTGATCATCGTCGATGACGATTTGGCTGTCTTCAATCGACTTGATCGTCAAGCCCCCGCCACGCTTCTGCGCAGCGACGCGACGGGCGTGGTCGACAACGACACCGCGCATGATGGTTGCCGCCAGAGCAAAAAAATGACTTTTGTCTTCCGGTAAAACTTTTTTTGGCTCGACCATGCGCAGATAGGTCTCGTGCAACAGCGCCGTAGTATTCAGTATCGGCGAGCGATGCCCGCCCTGCTGCAGCGCGTTGTGCGCCTGTGCATGCAATTCGCTGTAAACCCGTGCAAACAGTACCCCGCGGGCCAGCGCATCACCACCACTTGAGGCGTGCAGTAACGTAGACACTTCGTCGTGATCGAGTGAGGTCATTCTCTTGCTTGAGGCTGAGTTGGCTTTGTTCAGTGCCGAAAATACTGCCGGCCCGGTTCAATTGGGTGCTGCTATCCTCCAACGTCGTGTATGGATGTCTTTCGACGTTGGGGCGGCACCGAGATCGATTGACGTTATGCCTCCCGCCTTGCGCACCAATCCTTGCGGTGTCCACTCCATCAGCCACACGGCGGCCTTGCCGGTTCCCTGATTGATCCACAACAGGTCTGGGCTGCCTGATCCGTCGAATTCTCCGACGCTCGCCAGATTCCACCCGGGATCAACCGGTTTAGCCGGCACGATAGCGTAGATCTCCGCTAGCGTCGGCACCGATGATGTCGTGCTTCCATCGACACTGAGTTTCCAGATCTGATATTGGCCATTGTGAATCTGTTGAACAACTAGATCGTCGATCCCGTCTCCGTTGAAATCAGCGACGCCGACAGGTCGTTCTGACGGCATCAGCATGATGGGTAACAGCGTCCTGCGGAAATTTGAGCTCAGTATCCAAAGTTGCTGTGAAATGGGCTCCTGAACCAGAAGCTCGGCATTCCTGTCGGAAAGTAGCAATTGCCCAGTCCCTACCATCACCTCCGGCATCGGGCTGGCTTCACCCGGCATGTCCGAACTCGGCGCGCGGAGCGTGTCCGGGTTTCGCCGTACAACAGCAAGCCCATTGTGGACATTCTTCCAGACGGATTCACACCCGGGCGAGTTGGTGTCGAGATCATCGACTGCAAGCAATCGCCATTGATTCGACGGCGAGTAGTACTTCGGGCCAGGCTCGACCTGTGGCCCGTTGGTACCCCAGGTCTCGGTCTCGTTAGGGCTTCCAATGACACCCGGGTCACCAAATTCAGCGGACAGATTGTAGCGCTCGACCACTAGTGTATTTCGCGCCAACGCGCAGTCCCCAGCGCGAACTCCGTTTGACATGATAGCCATGAGGAACCAGGCCAGCCCTAAGAGTCGCTTCAGATGGCACCTGATCATCACAGCACCTGCTTGTCAGTGCAGCAGTCAATGAACGTACAGCGCATCGCATAGCCGGTCAATGCGCCAAGTGTCACTGCAATAACCCGTTCGACCCCCAGCGAAAAGTGTGTCGAGGTGCGATAACAATGTCCCATTCTGCGCGATAAATTCGGTAGGCAAGGAAGGGGGGCGAGTAGTGCGGTTACGACGTTGTGGGACGCCCGTGATCGCATGAGATAGCGTCCTCAGCAGTGAGCGCTGGCAGCGTTTCAAGCCTTCCGACAGCAGGGTTCCACAAGAGTTTCTCGTTGACGGATGGCTGATGTTTGGACGTAGGTGTTAACGCAGTACCGTCCTTGGGCGGCCGTGACGATGCGCAGCTGAACGGGTTGCCTCATTGAAGCGCGGCGTGCGCAGCCGACTCCGTGTTTCGTTCGGCTGTTTGCCGCAGCGAACCGCTGCGGCATTACTGCAGCAATACTCGTTCGCTGGTGAATCTACATGGCCAGGCTCAGTGAATAATATTGTGGCAATTCAACTTCGTCGCAATTGTCACCGGGGCCGGCGCGGTCTATGACGAGAAAGTCGCTGACCGCGTCCAGTGCGAGCAGGGGATGGTGCCAGGTGCCGGCGTGATAGTTCACGCCCTGGCCCTCGCGCGCGAGGAAGGCGCGCGGCGTTGCGGAGGGTGCCGTGGCGACGACGACAAGATAAGGGTGTGGACTCAGCGGCATGAAGGCCTGGCTGCCCAGCGGATGGCGTTCGAGCAGGCGCACGACAAACGGCAGCGTTCGCGGCTGCGCACGGAACAGGCTGAGTATGGTGCGGCCACCGTCGCGCGTCGTGTCTATTGTGGCCAGATCATGAAAGCGCTGCGTGGTGCCGGCGTTGATCGCATAGGCGGTCGCGGCATCGCTGGCCTGGATCACGTCGCCGAAGGGCGCGAACGTGGAGCGCGTCAGCGGTTCTACGCTCAGCGTGCATACCTCTGCACTCATGCGGGTTTTCCGCGCAGGCGCAGCCGCGACACGCCGCCGTCGGGGTGGATATTGAAGCGCACGTGCGTGATCGTTCCGTGTGGCAGGATCTCGCCGCGGAAATGGTGCTGATGATCCATCTGCAGTTTCTGTTCGGGTAGCAGCAGTGGCCAGAACATCGCCTGGGTGACCAGCGACTGTGGTGTGCCGGCTGCGACGGCGGCCCCCTGCAGGGAACAGCGGTCGGGATAGTTGCCTTTGAAATGCGCAGTGTCGATTTCAATCGCTTCGATGCTGCCGGGCAAGGCCAGCGCAACGATACACCAGTCGTTTCCGGGCTCGCGGCGGCGGCGCGTTTCCCAGCCGTCGCCCATGTTCAGGCCACGGCCGGGCAGCAGCAGCCGGCTTGCAGGACCGAAATGTTCGTTGTTGGCAGCGACGATCTGCGCGCCGTTCAGCGCACTGGCGAGATCAACCAGGCCATCGGCCTCCGCCTTACCGTCGAACTGCGGCGTGGCATAGACGCGCAAACGTGCAAGCCCACCGTCGGGGTAGAGGTTCACGCGCAGGTGAGTGCAGGGTGTTTCATCAGCGACGGGAAAATAGTGATGACTGTTGCCGCCGAGATTGGCCACCGGCAACAGCGGCTTCCATGCGGTATGTGGGTCCGGGTCGCCGCTGCGCAGATAGCAGGCCTCGATGGACGCGGCCGGTGGATAGTTGCCGGTGAAGTGGCTGGTATCGAGGTCGATGCCATGCACGCGGCCGGGGCGGGCCAGCCGCACGATGCACCAGTCGTGACCGGCGACGCGCTTGCGCCGGGACTCCCAGCCATCCATCCATTTGCCGTTCTGGTCGTACTTTCCGGGAATGAATACCGCAGGCTCGGGGTTGAGCATGCGGGACTTGTCGGCGAAGAAATCGTCGCTGGCCGCCAGGGCGACCGCACCGAGGCGGGCATCGGCGAGATTGACATGGCGGCGGGTGAACTCGGGCGCATTCGGATCGGCGGCGGGAACAGCCATGCGGCAGGACCTGGGTTTCGGTAGGGGAGTGCCGATCCTGCCTCGTAGACCGGAAAACGTCGATAGTCGATGCCGGCCGCCTGGCGCGTGGCGAAACCGGCTAGGCCAGCAATGCCTCCAGCCGGAATCGTGCGATACGGTCGACTTGATGCAGGGCTTCGGCGAACTCGTCCTCCCGCGTGTTGTCGATGCGCGCGGCCAGGCTGGCGAGGATGCTGGTACGCGTATGACCGCGCACCGCCAGGATGAAAGGAAAGCCAAAACGCTGTTCGTACTGCGCGTTCAGGGCGTGCAGCCGGGCGTATTCGTCGGGGCTGCACTGGTCGAGGCCGGCGCCTTGTTGTTCGCGGGTCGAGTCGACTGTGAGTTCACCCCGCAGCGCCGCCTTGCCGGCCAGTTGCGGATGTGCGCGCAGCAGCGTGAGCTGGGCGGCTTCGCCCGCGTCGACGACACTCTTGCTCATCGCTGCATGCAGTTCGTCGAGGCTGGCAAAGGGGCGCAGCGGCCAGACTTCGGCGGCAACCCAGGGCGAGTGCTCGTAGATGGCGCCCAGCGTGGCGACGAAAGGCGCGTGATCCAGCGCATTAAGCTGTTCCAGGGTCATGAATTCGGCTCCTGATACGGATGACGTTCGCGCCAGTGCTGCGCGATATCAATGCGGCGGCAGACCCAGACGCGGTCGTGCTGCTCGATATGATCGAGAAAACGCTGCAGCGCCTTGAAGCGCCCGGGCCGGCCCAGCAGACGGCAGTGCATGCCGACGGAGAGCATGCGTGGGGTCTCGTCACCTTCAGCGTAAAGCACGTCGAAGCTGTCGCGTAGATAGTCGTAAAACTGGGTGGCGGTATTGAAGCCTTGTGCGGTTGCAAAACGCATGTCGTTGGCATCAAGGGTGTAAGGCACGATCAGATGCGGCCGGTGGCTGCCGTCGCGCAGCTCCACACGTGTCCAGAACGGCAACTCGTCGCCGTAGTAATCCGAGTCGTAGACAAAGCCGCCGTGCTCAACGACGAGGCGTCGCGTGTTCGGGCTGTCCCGGCCCGTATACCAGCCCAGTGGCGCGGCACCGGTCAGCTCGCGCTGGATCGCGACGGCGCGCAGCAGGTGCTCGCGCTCCTCGGACTCGGCCATGTTCTGATAGTGGATCCAGCGCCAGCCGTGGCTGGCGATCTCGTGCCGCTGCGCAAGACAGGCCTGTACGAAGTCGGGATTGCGTTGCATGGCCATGGCGACGCCGAACACCGTCAGCGGCAGGCCACGCCGTTCAAACTCGCGCAGGATGCGCCAGGCGCCGACACGTGAGCCGTATTCGTAGATGGATTCCATGCTGAGATGGCGCGCGGGATAAGCCGCCGCGCCGATGATTTCCGACAGGAACTGTTCGCTGCCCGCATCACCGTGCAGTACGCAGTTCTCGCCGCCTTCCTCGTAATTGAGCACGAACTGGACGGCGATGCGTGCTTTGCCAGGCCAGTCGGCATAGGGCGGCACGCGGCCGTAACCGATGAGATCGCGCGGGTAGTCGTTTGTGGCAGTCATGCGCTGTGGCGGCAGAGCAGGGCGCTGCAGTGTCGGCGCTGAGCCGCGCTGCTGGCAAGCGGAGCTCTGCAGTGCCGGGCCGTTGTAGTAGACGCGCAAGGCTATGGCACACTCGCGGGCCGTCGCACTGCCCAGGAACACGGATGCACCCGCCGAACCCCGCCCAGGCCGGCCAGATTGCCACGGCCGATCAGCTGATCGACGCAACTGCGCTGCAGCAGGCCTATTACCAGCTCAGACCGGACACCGAGCAAGCGTCGCAACGGGTTGCCTTCGGTACCTCGGGGCACCGCGGCTGCGCCCTGGATACGACGTTCAATGAAGCCCATGTGCTGGCCATTACCCAGGCCATCTGTGAGTACCGCAATGCGCAGGGTATCGATGGGCCGCTGTTTGTCGGTATCGATACGCATGCGCTGTCGCAGCCCGCGTTTGAAACGGCGCTGGAAGTGCTGGCGGCCAACCGGGTCGAGACGCGTATCGCCGCCGGCGGTGAATTCACGCCGACACCGGCGGTTTCCCACGCGATATTGGTGCACAACCGTAGCCGCAGCCGTGGGTTGGCTGACGGCATCGTGATTACGCCTTCGCATAATCCGCCGCAGGACGGTGGTTTCAAGTACAACCCTACACATGGCGGTCCAGCCGATACGGCCGTGACGGGTGCCATCGAGCAGCGCGCCAATGCCTTGCTGCAGGCCGGCCTGGCCGGTGTGCGCCGGCTGCCGTTCGCGCAGGCACGCCGGTCGGCGGGTATCCGCGAGCACGATTTCCTCGGTGCTTATGTGGCGGATCTCGCCAACGTCATCGACATGGAGCTTATCCGCGCCAGCGGCCTGTGCCTCGGTGTCGATCCGCTGGGCGGGGCAGGGCTGCGCTACTGGCAGAGGATTGCAGCGGACTACGGCCTCGCGCTCGATATCGTGAATCCGCGCCTTGATCCGCAGTTCGGTTTCATGACCCTGGACTGGGACGGCAGGATCCGCATGGATCCATCTTCGCCGCCGGCGATGCAAGGCCTGATCGCGTTGCGCGAGCGCTTTGATGTCGCCTTCGCCTGCGATCCGGATCACGATCGCCACGGCATCGTTACACGCAGTGGCGGGCTGATGCAGCCGAACAATTACCTCGCGGTAATGGCGGATTATCTTTTTACACATAGGCCAAAGTGGGGCGAGGCTGCCGGCGTCGGCAAGACCCTGGTATCCAGTGCGCTGATCGATCGCGTGGCCGTGCGCCTCGGCCGACCGCTGGTCGAGACGCCGGTAGGTTTCAAGTGGTTCGTCGACGGGCTGGGCAACGGTTCGCTGGGCCTGGGTGTCGAGGAGAGTGCCGGGGCCTCGTTCCTGCGTCGTGACGGCAGCGTCTGGAGCACGGACAAGGACGGTCTGGTGCCGGCGCTGCTGGCGGCGGAGATCAGCGCCCGCCTGGGCAAGGATCCGTATCAGCGCTATCGCGAACTCTGCCGCGAGCTGGGCGAGCCGCATGGCAGCCGCAAGGACGCGCCGGCTACGCAGGAACAGAAGAAGAAACTGTCCAGGCTCACTCCAGCCCAGGTTGCTGCGCGGGAAGTCGCCGGCGAGCCCGTGCTGCAAGTACTGGACAAGGCGCCGGGCAACGGAGCGGGCATAGGCGGGATCAAAGTGGTCTGCGCCAACGGCTGGTTTGCGGCGCGGCCTTCGGGCACCGAGGCCATCTACAAGATCTACGCCGAGAGCTTCCACGGTGAAGCGCATCTGCAGCAGATCCTTGCCGAAGCGCAGGCGCTGGTCGACAGCACACTGGCGAATTCCTGAGCGAGCCAGTCTTTAGTTTCCCCGGCTCGGTTGCGCCTGGTGTGAGGCCCGCCAGCGCGCCCCTTGATCAAAGGCTGTTACAGAACTTGCACCTGCCAGAGCTGACATCAATCCGTTCGAACTGGGCGTAACGTCAAGTGGTTGCCGCAGAAATTGCAGTGAGCTCGATGAGGGGTAAGTGAGCGATGGGTAAACGATTTGATGCGATGAGCGACAGTCACAAACAGCTTATCGCCGAGCAGAAACTGTTTTTCGTGGCAACCGCGCCTGATGAGGGGCGCATCAATCTATCCCCGAAAGGGATGGACAGCTTCAGGGTGATCGATAACAACACCGTTGCATGGTTGAATGTAACTGGCAGCGGCAATGAAACCGCGGCACATGTTGCGGAAAATGGTCGCATGACAGTGATGTTCTGCGCTTTTGCTGGAAAACCGGTGATTTTGCGTTTGTATGGCCATGCACAGGTTATCCATCAGCGTGACAGTGAATGGAAGCACTTGTTCGCACTATTTGAGCCGCTTGCTGGTGCGCGCCAGATTTTCGTTTTGAATGTTGAGCTGGTGCAATCATCATGTGGCATGGCCGTGCCTTATTTTGATTATGCTGGTGAGCGTGAATTGCTAAAGGACTGGGCGACTAAAAAAGGTGAAAGCGGAATCCAGGACTACTGGCGCGATCGCAATCAGCACAGTCTTGACGGCCGCGAGACGGGAATTTTGGTGCCGGTCAAGTGATCAGGATCCACGGTGTGGTTCCACATCTTCCTAAAGAGTATTCGCCAAATCAGCTTGTGCTGAATGGTGGCCGCTAATCACAACTGCACGCTTTCCCAGGACCACCCTGTCCTGGGACAATGCCTGCTTTGGTATCGCGCTGCCGGCGCTGCAGGGAGTTCCGCTATCGTGTCGCACTATTCCGGCCCGCTGATTACCCAGGCCATAGCCCAGGCATTGCTGGACGCACGTGATGCCGGCGCGGCCAGCTGGAACGGTTCATTGGATCTGGAACGCTCGCGCGGTGAAGCGAGGCTGGCCGCGCAGGCTTGGCACTGGCAAGGCCAGTATTATCCCTATGCCGAAGCACTGAAGGCGCGCACGATCTATTACTGGAATGGTGAAGCCTTTGCACCGGTAGCACGCTATTCCACGGCGCTTATCAAGCTGGTGCCGACGGAATGGGGTGTACCTACGTTCGAGATCGACGGCATCAAGATGTTGCCGACGGCCAAGGAATCGCCGCTTGACGATGCGCGCCGTAAAGTCGGTCTGATCGAACCTCGCGGCAAGGCCGTGCTCGATACCTGCGGCGGTCTGGGTTATTTCGCCGCCTGCTGCCTCGAGGGGGGCGTCGCACACCTGCAGTCGTTCGAGAAGAACCCGGATGTGCTCTGGCTGCGTACCATCAACGCCTGGTCGCCAGATCCGGACTCCACTGCCGCCGCTGGCCGCCTCACGCTCACCCAGGCGGATGTCGCACAAGCTGTTCTGCAGATTGCCGAGGCGTCGGTGGATGCGGTACTGCATGATCCGCCCCGTTTCGGCATCGCCGGAGAACTGTACTCGCAGGTCTTCTACGATCAGCTGGCGCGCGTATTGCGCCGCGGCGGGCGCCTGTTTCACTACACCGGCAGCCCGAACAAGCTCACCAGTGGCCGCGATGTGCCGCGGGAAGTGCAAAAGCGGCTGGAGAAGGCCGGCTTCAAGGCCTCGCTCGCGCTCGATGGCGTGCTTGCGCTGCGGCGCTGATGGTGTACATGGACCACAGAGGGCTCGCGAGTCACGTGGTCGTTCTTCCACGCCGCGGGCATGGCGTAGCCGGCTTGAACTGAAGTGATACGCATTTGGTACTCCTGTATTTGCGCTCTTTGCGTTAGGGTCCGTGGGCAGGTTGCGCGGCGCGGCCCGGATCCCGCGCAAGGTCTGCATCATCGACTGGGGGAAATCGACATGAAGCAAATGTTCGACCGACATATATTGTCTGGCCTCGTGCTAATGGCGGCGGCTGCGCCTATGCTTGCCTCGGCAGAGGAGACAGCATCAGCGGCTGCAGTGCAGAACTGTCCCTTGCTGGGCTGGCCGGAGTTTCTGCCGTCCTTTCTCAAGCCCAAGGCCGAGTTCCCGACCCAGGACACGCCGCTGGACGCGGTCGACTGCCGCTTCCATCAATGGTCCTGGGAAGCCTTTGTCTGGGCGACTGCGCTGGATGCCCGCGGCACGCCGCGGTTCCTGAGCCTGCCGACGATAGAAGATCTGTTTTCTGCGAAACCTGCTGCTGGTCCACGCACCCTTACCCTGGCCACGCGCGGGGTTCATGCACACGGTGGCGTGATCGAGGGAGCGGGGGCCATCGTCGAAGCCGATGGCAATATGCTGGTCGCGCAAAACGGTTATCCGGTTTACGCCTCGGTGCATATGAGCGAGAGCTACCTTGGCACGGCCAAGCGCAATCTGGTGGTCAACGGCGGCTACCAGAAAAACCCGGACTCGGACTATTTCGACGTCGGCGCGGCGGTGTTCAAGGCGACCTGGCTGCGGCTCGATCCGGGACAGTCCGCACCGGCCGGCGCTTTTGTGACCCGTGCCAACGTGCCGGTTCTCACCACATTTCTGACGCCGGACAATACGATCTACGTGGCGCCGGCTGGCGCGACCACGACGGTCGATGTCGCCCTGGTGGGGCTGCACGTGGTCGGCCAGACCATCAACCACCCGGAGTTTCTCTGGGCGACGTTCGAGCACAAGGACAATTCGCCGCGTTTCAAGGACGGCACCTTCAATCCCGCGTCGACGGCGAGTGATCCGCGCACCTATACGCTGTATCAGGGAGGAACGCCGTTCAATCAGACCAATCAACCCAGCAGCCAGACCACGGCGAGCAGCACCAGCAGCCCCCTGTCGACGCCGAGCACGACGATCACGACCACACTCACGGCGACGCCGACGTTCACCTTCAACCCGGCCACGCAAAAGTTCTCGCCGGTCAGCAACGTCGTTCTGGCCAACCGCACCGGTGGCGAGACCTTCTCACCCAATGGTCCGGCCAATATCGAAAGACTCAATCAGTCGGCACATACGGTGCTGAAGCAGCAGCCGGCCGCACAGCGAATCTTTGCGAACTACGACCTGATCGGAACCGTCTGGATGAACCCGGGCACCTTCTGCATGATCAGCAAACAGAACCCCAACTGCGAGAACGTCAACCAGGGCAATGCGGTCGGCTCGGTCAACCTGGCCAATGTCACGGCAGAGACATTCGTGCAGAATTTCACCGGTTCGACGGCGCCGGCCAATGTCGGTAACTGCTTCTCCTGCCACAATCCCAAGACCTTCACCGATGTGGCGCCGCTGCCCAACCTCACGCCGCGGCGCATCGCGATCAGCCATGTGACGGCGGCTGGTTCGCTGTACGCCGTGCCCAACATGCTTACGGTGAACCCGCCGCCACAGGCGGCAGCCAGCGGGGCAGACATGACGGGCGAAAAATAGTGGCAAAGTGTATGAAGTGAATTTTTTGATTGCGGGGCGCGCCGGCTGCCGGTGCGCCCATGGAGATTGATGCTCGGTGCGGGGCCGGCGCGGGCTCAGGCGCGGCGGTTTGCCAATGCGAAGTCGATAGCGGCGCAGACGGCAGCAGCCTGTGCGGCATTGCATTGCTCTGGGTTGGTGCGTGGGCTGTCGGGGTAGACCTCGGTCGTGGTGCGATAACGCGCCGGTGTAATACCGGCGCAGAGGCCGAGTTTTCTGACCGGGTAATTGATCACGCCCGGTGCGACCAGGGGCGAACCTATGATTTCGTTGTTCGCGTCGGCCGGCGCGATAGGTGTGATCGCAGCGACGGCAGCAATCACCGCCTGCTGGAACTCGGGCTGCGGGTCTTCGCTGTCACCGACCAGGTAGAAGCCGTCGGGAATCTCGCCTGGGACGTAGTCCGCGCCGTCGCGGGCGGCCAGCGCAGGCCGGAATTCCGATTCATCGCTGTCCGTGGTTTCGTGCAGGTCGATGTGCACCAGTACCTGTTCGCGCAGAGGCGCGACGAGCCGCATCAGCGCGGCGGATTCTTCTGCCTGGCTGTCGTCCCGGAACGAGCGGTTAGGGTCTATCGCCCGTGCATTCCAGCGATGAACCCGCTCGTAGGCCCAGGGACTGATACAGGGGGCGACGAGCAGGTTGATGCGCTGCGCATAGTCCGCCGCATGCTGTTCAACAAAACGCAGGGCGCCATGCACGCCACTGGTCTCATAGCCGTGCACACCGCCAGTGACGAGTGCACAGGGCAGATCATCACGCCAGTTGGGGCTCTTGAGCGCAAGCAGCGGATAGCTGTCGGGCGCGTAGTCGATACGGCCGTATTCGACGACTTCGAATCGTGTGCGCAGTGATTCGATGAAGCGAAGCACGTCATCGGCATAGCTGCGCTGACGGGTCTGTCGCGACAGCCACTGCAACTTTTCTGCTTCGCCCCAGGGTTGGCCGGGTGTGCCGATGGGATAGGGGGTCGTCATGTCGCTCGCCTGCGTTGCCGTGACAAGGGCCGGCGACTCTAGCGAATTGCCGGATGGGCGGGAAGCCGACACCCTGCCTCCGGCGTCAATGCCGCCGTCATCGACGGCATTGGCGTCCTGAGGTTCGCCCGGACTTTTCCTGGAGAGCCTTTGACAACGCAGACCATGGCGCCTGTACGGCTTTGATCACTTCGCGACTTCACGCAATTCCCGGGCCTTTGCCCGGCTTACCGGCAGCAGGGTCTTGTCACGCAGTTCGGCTCTGACCTGGCCGGCCGCATCGCGGCGAAACGCGGCAACATGATCGAGGTTCACAAGGTGGGCCCGGTGGATGCGCAGGAACTGGTGTGGATCGACCCTGGCCTCCAGTTGATTCAGCGACAAATGCAGTAGATGCGGTGCGCCACCGGCATGTGCGGCGGTGTAGTCGCCCACGGCTTCAAAGCGGCTGATCTCGCTGATCAGCAGTGGCGTGATCGAGCGGCCCGTGCGCACGAACAGGCGTGTCATGCGACGGTGGCTCATGGCTTCACCCAGGCGGTCCAGGGAGGTGTGCGGCTCACCGTAGGCGGCGCGTACACGCTCCAGGGCAGCGCCAAGGCGCGCTTCGCCAAAAGGTTTCAGCAAATAGTCCAACGCGCCGAGCTCGAACGCGGTGACGGCGTGTTGCGAATACGCCGTCGTGAATATGACCTGTGGTTTATGCCGGACTTGCTGCAGCACGTCGGTTCCGATCAGGCCCGGCATCTGGATATCCAGCAGCACGAGCTCGGGTTTCAGGGCATCGATGGCCGCGACGGCTTCGATGCCGTTGGCTGCTTCACCGACCACGCGCATCCAGCTGAGTTCGGCCAGCATGCGCACAAGCCCGTTTCTCGCGATAGCTTCATCGTCGGCGATCAATACCGTGATCGGTGCGCTGCGGCTCATGCTTGCACCGCCTCGTCCAGCAGTGCGGGCAAATGCAGGGTCGCTGCAAACCCCGCACCTGGGCTGCTGTCGATATCAAGCCGCGAGTGCTCGCCGAACTCCCATTGCAGGCGCTCACGCAGGCGGCGCAGACCAGTGCTGCCGGCGCGCATGATCTCGTCCGACCGGGCTCCGACGCCATCATCGTGTACCGAGAGCGTCAGCACACCGCCGGCAAGGCTTGCGCGGATGGCGATCGTTGTCGTTTCCAGCTTGGCGGCGGCACCGTGCCGCACCGCGTTCTCGATCAGGGTCTGCAGCGCAAACGAGGGCACCAGTGCCGGCAGTGCGGCGGCGTCCACCTGTCGTTCCACCCGCAGGCGCTCGCCGAAGCGCAGGCGCTCGATGGCGAGGTAGCGTTCGACGAAGGCAAGCTCCTCACTCAATGGCAGCAGGTCGCGGTCTTCCTCGATCACGCGGCGCAGCACGTCGGCGAGTTCCTCTGCGGCTTGCGAGGCCGCCTGCGGCGCGGTCGGAATGAGCTGCACTATCGTATGCAGCGTATTGAACAGAAAATGCGGATGCAGTTGCGCACGCAGTTGGGCCAGCTGCACCCGGGCGGCGTGTGCTTCGAGTGCCGCCGCGCGCTGGGCGGCCCGATTGGCATAGGCGACGCCGGCGACGACCAGATACAGCCACATGCCGGTCACGAGGAAGGCGACGATGCCTGGTCCTTCGCGCACCACCATGCGGCGCGACACCAGGTAATCGATGGCCACGATCAGCGTGAGCCAGACGACGGCATAGATGGTGGCAGCGAACATGTGTACGACGACGAAGCGCAGGCGGAACGGATGTGGCCAGGGAGTACGGTTGGTAAAGGCGTATACCGCAAAGCCCAGCAATGCGCCGGGCACGACCATGCGCGCCGAGCCGATCATGGCGGGCAGAACGGAAATGTCATGCGCGCTGCTGATGAGCACCGTGAATACGGCCCACATCGGCAGCCAGGCCAGCGCAATCTGCACCCAGACCCAGCCGCGCGGCATCTCGCTCAAGGCTTGGCCGCCGCGATGCGCTTCGCGTCGTAGGCGAACGTGCCTTCGTCCCAGGTCACGCCGTTATCGCGCGAACGGTCCTGCGTGAAGCGAAATGCATCAGCGCTGATCGCGAAGTAGCGCGAACGCGTCAGCGTCTTCTCGTCGCCTTCCAGATAGCTGGCTTCCACGCGCATTTCATCGCCCTCCCGCCAGGCTTTCGCCGAACCCTTGCGCACATGATAGGTGTCGGTGTTGGTGATACTCCAGCGTGCACTCGCCGCGTCAAAGGTGCGCTGCGAGCGAGTCGCGCCGCGCGGATTGCCAGAAGCGTCGACGATACTGAGTTCGTCCTCGATGCCTGCGGGCGTGCGGCGTGCTTTCAGCGTGCCCGAGAGCTTCGGCGTGCCATGGATCAGCGCGGCGAGACCCGACACTTTCACGTGTACATCGAGGCTCCATTCACCGAGCAGGAAATCGAAACCGCTCTCGCCGGCGCTCGGTGTGGCGGTCTGCGCGAACCCGGCCAGGGGCAGGAGCAGAGTGAGGGCGATAAACAAACGACGACGCATGACGGCGCTCCGTAGCGAGGGTGGGCGCAGCTTGCCAGTTGCGGCGCACTGCTCAATGCCCTGAGCACTGTCATTTCGTTGAATGGTCGGATGACGCCCGTGAACGGCGCGCCGGTGTGGTGCGCGGCGCTTAGGCTGAGCCCTTGTCCCACTGCCGTGTGTATTGCCCTCGTTATGAATGCCATTTCCGTATCAGCGCCGCTGATTGCCCTCGACAAGGTCGCCAAGACCTATCCGGGGCCAGCCGCCGATTTCCACGCGCTTGCCGATATCGATCTCGACATCCAGCGCGGTGATTTTGTTGCCGTCGTCGGTGCATCAGGCAGCGGCAAGTCGACGCTACTGAACCTCCTGGGTGGTATCGACCGCGCGAGCAGCGGCCGCATCGTCATCAATGGCCGTGACCTGGGTAGCGCGAGCGAACGCGAACTCACGGCCTGGCGTGGCCGCAACGTGGGCATTGTTTTCCAGTTTTTCCAATTGCTGCCAACCTTGACGGCGCTGGAGAATGTCATGCTGCCGATGGACTTCGCCCGCCTTGGCTCATCACGCGAACGCAAGCAACGTGCGCAGCTGCTGCTTGAACGCCTGCAGATCGCCGACCAGGCTGACAAGCTGCCGTCTTCACTGTCAGGCGGCCAGCAGCAGCGCGTTGCAGTGGCGCGGGCGCTGGCGAATGACCCACCCATCCTGCTTGCGGATGAACCAACCGGCAATCTCGATTCGCGCACGGCCGACTCGCTGCTGGACGGCCTGACCGAGCTTGTGCGCGACGGACTCACCCTGGTGATGGTGACCCACGAGCCGCGAGCCATGGCGCGTGCCTCGCGCGCGGTCTCCCTCGCTGACGGGCGCATCGTGCAGCCGGAGCGCAATCATGCTTAGCCCGCGGTGGCGCAAGATGCTGCGTGATGCCTCGCAGCACAAGTCGCGTACTGCGCTGGTCGTTGTTGCGCTCGTGGTCGGTCTGATCGGGGCCGGAGCCTTGCTGGCATCGTGGGCGCTGGTACGGCAAGTGACCGCGCAGACATTTATCGCGAGCCGGCCGGTGTCGGCGACGCTGCGTGTGGAGCGCGTCGACGACGCACTGCTCGCCAGCCTGCGGCAGATGCCGCAAGTGGCGGCGGTGCGCGCGCGCCGCGTCGTCTACGCAGGTCTTGATGCGAACGGCCGCCGCACGCGTGTGCAGCTGTTCGCGCTATCAGATTGGCAGGCGCGCGACATTGGGCAGTTGCGCCCGGAACGCGGTAGCTGGCCGCCGCAGGACGGCGAAATCGTGCTGGAGCCGTCCTCGCTCGAATTCGCCGGTGCCCAATTCGGCCAAAGCGTGCAGGTCACTATCGATCAGGGTGCCTCCGTCACACTGCCGGTCAGCGGCATCACCCGCGATGTGAGCCTGGCCCCGGGCTGGATGGACCATATCGCGACCGCTTTTGTCACCCCGGCCACCCTGGCCCGGCTGGGCGCGCCGGCCGACTTCAATGAGATCCAGTTCGTCGTGCGCGACACGACGCTTGATCGCGATGCGGTGCGCCGCATCGCCGATGAGGTCAGGGCGCGCATCGAGCAGGAGGGGGGGCGGGTGACGAATATCGTGGTCCCGGTCCCCGGCGAGCACGTGCATGCGGCGCAGATGGATTCCTTGTCCTTGACCCAGGGCGCCTTCGCGCTGATGACGCTGGCGGTCTGTGCCTTGCTGGTCGTCAACCTTGTCGCGGGCATGCTCGCCTCGCAGACACGCGAAATCGGCGTCATGAAGGCGCTAGGGGCTTCCGCGCGCCAGATCGGCACACTCTACGCCGGCTTCGCTCTCGCGCTGGGCCTGGCTTCGTCGCTGGTCGCCTTGCCGCTAGCCATCGCGATTGCGCGGCCGTACGCAGCGATGAAACTGGAAATGTTGAACTTTCCCATCGGCGGCGCAGCGGTGCCGTGGTGGGTGCTGCTCCTGCTGCTCGCGGCCGGTTGTGTATTGCCGGTTGCAGCAGCAGCCATACCCGTGGTGCGTGCCTGTCGATTGCGCGCAGCGGACGCGCTGCGCGACAGCGGCATCGTTGCTGACGGAGGCCATCTGCGGCGGCGCTTCGTACTGCCGGGCATCAGCCGGCCGCTGCAGCTGTCGATAGGCAATGCATTCCGCAAGCCGCAACGCATGCTGCTCACGGTGCTGGCACTCGCGGCCGGGGGCGCGGTTTACCTGGGGGCGGACAGTTTGCGCAGCGGCGTGCGTGCATCGGTCACGCAACTGTTTGCCGGCAGCCGCTACGACGTTTCGCTGCACCTGAGCGACGGTGCCGAAGCGGCGCGTGCTGAACGGGCTGCGTTGACGGTCCCCGGAGTGATTGCGGCACAGGCTCTGGTCAGCGCGACCGGTACCGTACTGCACAAGGACGGCCTGGACGGCGAGCGGTTTGCACTGGTCGGTCTGCCGCCGTCATCGCCGTTGCTGGCGCCGCTGATCCAGCAGGGGCGCGGTGTCGCCGCGGGCGACGGCCAGGTGCTGGTCGTCAGCCGCTCTCTGCTCAAGGACGAACCGGCCCTGGTGCTGGGTGCCGACGTGGAGCTGCGCGTCAGCGACAGGCTTTCGCGCTGGCGTGTCATCGGTGTCGTCGATGTCGGCCCGCAACCGCTTGCTTATGTGCCCGCCGCAGCATTGAACGCTGCCCGCGGCAGCGAGCTTGCTTCGATACTGCTGCTCACACTGGGCACCGGCGACGTCGCGGTGCAGCGCGAAACCATACTGCGTACACGCGCCGTCCTGGCTACGGCAGGCATCGCTGTCGGCCGCAGCGAACTCGTCAGCGAGGCGCGTCGCGTGTTCGAGGATCATCTGCTCATGGTCGTGCAGTTCCTCGGCGTCATGGGCTGGGCGATGATTGCCATTGGTGCTATCGGGCTTGCCTCGACAATGAGCCTGGGCGTTCTGGAGCGTACCCGCGAGATCGGTGTCATGCGCGCGCTGGGCGCGACGGATCGAGCGATCGCGTCCCTGGTACAGTTCGAAGGGCTGGTCGTTGCCGGTCTTGCATGGATGGTCTCGCTGCTTTTGTCGCTGCCGATAGGTCAGCTGCTGGCCGATGCCTTTGGGCGTGTGATGTTCACCGTGCCCATGCAGCCCCTGCCGCCGGCGCGCGCTGCACTCAGCTGGGGCCTGCTGCTTGTCCTGGTATCGGCAATCGCCTGCAGCTGGCCTGCACGTCGCGCAGTGCGGTTGCCGGCGGCGCGTGTCCTGGCTTACGAGTAGCAGGGACCAAACCGCATTTCCCTCTTTCTACGGTTGCGATGATTGCAGCGAAGCTGCAGCTCGGTGTGAATACCTGGTCGGCGGAGTCGTCTTGATGTCAAACGGTTGGGAGCAGTCGGCAGCAGCCTGGATCGATACCGTCGGCACGTCCGGAGATTGGGGCCGGCGTGTCGTACTCGATGGGCCGATGATGGAAAGGGTGACGGGGCGCGGCTTTCGCACTGCTGTCGATGTCGGCTGTGGCGAGGGCCGCTTCTGCCGGATGATGCAAAGTTCAGGGCTGACTACGGTAGGCATCGATCCGACCGAAGCGCTGATCGCTGAAGCCCGCCGCCGCGACCCGGCCGGCGACTACCGCGTGGCTGTCGCCGAAGCGCTTCCACTGGAAGACAGTTCGGTCGATCTGGCAGTGGCTTATCTCACGCTGATCGACATTTCCGACTTGCATCGGGCAGTGGCCGAGGTCGGCCGCGTGCTGCGTCCTGGTGGCAGGTTCCTGATCGCCAACCGGCAGAGCTTCAATAGCGCGGCTGATCCCGTCGGCTGGACGCAGGAAAGCGACGGTACACGCCGGTTCTGCATCGATCACTACCTGGATGAGCGCGCCCAGTGGGTTGAGTGGAACGGCATCCGCATTCAGAACTGGCATCGCCCGCTGCAGACGTATCTGACTACGCTGCTCGATGCGGGCTTTGAGCTACGCCATTTCGCCGAGCCGGAGCCTATGCCTGCCGAGGACGAGAAAGCGCGGCGTTATCGCCGGGTTCCGAACTTTCTGCTGATGGAATGGCAGAAGGCTGTGGCTGCAATGCCGGCACGCCAGGCCTGACTTATCGGCGGGCCGACTCACAAGCAGTGTTCGTTCGGCAAACGGGCAATCGCCTCGCCTCACGGCTGGACCTGCCTGTGGCGCCACTCGTGTATGCGTGGATCAACGACGCGGCGCCATAGCGGCGGGATCAAGGCCAGCACGAACATGCTGGCATAACCTGCAGGCAGTTGCGGGCTGTCCTCGTAGTGGCGCAATGCCTGATAGCGCCGCCGCGGATGGGCGTGATGGTCAGCGTGACGCTGCAGCTGGAACAACATGCTGTTGGTCAGACGCTGGGCGGCATTCCAGGAATGATGGTGCGTAACCCGCTCGTAGTGCCCCGTCGCCAGCTGCCGACGCTGCAGGCCGTAGTGTTCGATGTAATTGATGATTTCCAGCGTGATGGCGGCAATGAATCCCTGCACCACGAAGGCAGCCACTGCCTTCCAGCCCCAGGCAAGGCCGCAGCTCAGCGCGAGCAGCGCGCTCAGGCCATACCAGCCCATGAGTTCATTGCGCCAGAGCCAGGCCATCCGGCCGCGACCGCGCAGGCGCCCGGCCTCGAGCTGCCAGGCGTGCAGGGCATTGCCCAGTAACGCACGTGGCAGGAAATGGTAGAGCGACTGGCCGAGAAAGGCCGATGAGGTGTCACGGGGCGTGGAGACGTGCACATGGTGGCCGCGCAGATGCTCGACCTTGAACCCTGCGTAGATCACGCTGGAAAGCAGCAGGCCGCCGAGCAGTGGCTCAAAACGAGTGGATTTGTGGATAAGTTCATGTGCGGTGTTGATCGCGGCGACGCCGCCGACCACGCCCAGGGAGACGATCCAGAGACCGGCGGTGATCCAGGTCATGGGCAGCGTCGCGACGTAATGAATCGACCACGCCAGATGCAGTAGCCATGCCGGAACCATTAGCCAGGTCAGCAGACGAAAGCTGAGCTGATTTTCCAGCGCGTCGTCGTCGGGGGCATTGTGGCAATCCCTGCCCAATGCCCAGTCGGCCAGGGGCACCAGGCCGAAGAGAAACGCCAGCGGGAACAGCACGGCCAGCGCCGGTGCCATACCGGCAGCCATGGCCAGCGCGCTTGCCGGCAGTAGCGCCAGTGGCACAAAGGCCAACGCAAATCGGGATACGTGGCGAATCGGGCGCATGACACGCCTCCGGGCGGCGAGATCGCAGTGTAGCGCGCCGGTTTGGGAATGGAGCGGCAGATTTCATCAGCGCGTGCCGGGTGCCGCGGCGATCTCACGTCGGGTCACTTCCAGCCAGCGTGTGTAACGCTCACCGGCGAGCGCGCGGGCCCGGTCAAACGCGGCCTGCGCATCTGCCCGCCGACCGCGATGAGCAAGGTAGCGCGCCTGAACGAGCTGGTAGAGATGGCCTTCCCGTGCGGGCAGGGCTGGCTCGCCCAGCAGCGTCTCCAGCGTGTTCAGATCGTTGCGGCGCAGCAGCACATCGGCGTAGTCGGCAAGCATCTGCTGATTCAGCGTGCCGCTTTCCCGCGCAGCAGCCCAGACCTGGGCGAAATGCGCGGCGGCCTGCGCATCGTCTCCCTTTGCATGTGCGAGCAGTGCCGCGGCGTGCTCGGCGGACTGCGTGAGTTCCGGCTGCCGCGCCGCCATTGCCCGCAACTGCTGATATTGCGTCTGCGCCTGGGCCCGATCGCCCAGATTCAGGGCAGCATAGATAACGGCCAGGTGCAACCCGGCTGCCGTGGACGTGGACGAGCCCTCCGGAGTATGCGACAGGGCGGCTTCCCAGGCGGACAGCGCCTCCTGGAAACGTCCTCCGGCGGCATCGATAAATCCCAGCAGGGCATGCAGTGAGGGCGACTGTGCGGAATTGGTGTCGGCCACCGGTAGCGCCAGGGCAGCATGGACTGCTTCGCGTGCGTCGCTGAGACGGCCATTCTGGATCGACGCCCAGGCCAGTGCGCTCAGCGCTTCGCGCTGAAGATCCGGAGACGCGCCACCGTGGGCGCGCTGTTCGGCATCGCGTGCGGCTGTCAGGGCATCGGCGAAACGGCCCAGCTGGCTCAGGGTATAGGCCTTGCTCGCCAGGGTGCGTATGGCACCGGCCTCATTTTTCGTAGCGAGGTACATCTCCAGCGCCGAATCCAGCCAGGTCAATGCGCGGTCGAGCTCGCCCTGACGGCTGGCTGCGGTGCCCAGGCTTTGCAGCAGTTCTGCATGGGCATCGCTGGGTCCCTGCTGCCTGTAGATGGCCAGCGCACGCTGGGCAAAACCAAGTGCCTGGTCCGGATGTGAGCCCAGCACCGCTGCGCGGTGGCGCAGATACAGCATGCGGGCGGTGAGGGCAGGCGGTGTGGCCGCATCGAGCTGGCTGTCCAGAGTGTCGAGGTCGGCAGTCGCCGCGGCCAGGCCGCCGGTACGCAGGTATTCCTGGGCGCGCTGCAGCAACAGCGGAACACGCGACGCCGACGCCAGCGCAGGATCGGACAGGTGCGACGACAGGCGCTCAATGCAGCTGGCTGCGCTCATTTCTGCCGCGCAGGGCGGGGATGTCGCGGTTGCGCTGGCGTCTGCGGCCATGGGAATGCGGGCGACTGGCGACGCTGCTTTTTGCGTTGCCGCAGCGTTTCCGCGCGTGTCCCCGTTGTAAAGCCCCAGGCGCGCCAGGATTGCGCCGGCGAAAACGACGAGCCCTGCAAGAGCAGCTACTAACCAACGCGATTTGATGCCCGGGCTGGTTGCACGCTCGCGCGGCAGCGCGGCGGGGACAGCCGCGGCCTGAGCGCTCGCCCGCATCATTGGTTCGGCCCGCTGCTCCGGCGATGGCTCAGTCAGGAGCTGGGTCGGCGCGACCCATTGATAACCGTGACGCGGCACCGTGCGGACAAAAGGGACATCCGGCGTCTCACGCAGGACCCGGCGCAGGCGTGAAATCGCTTGCTGCAGCGTCGCATCGGCCACATCAACACGCCCCCATACCGCAGCGATCAGTTCATCGCGACCGACGGCACGCTCCCGCTGCTCGACCAGATAGCTGAGTACGTCAAACACCTTGGGTTCAATCGCGACCGGCGCGCCAGCCAGGAGCAGGCTGCGCGAGGCGATATGGAGCTCAAAGCCGGCGAAACGAAAGTGGGAAGGCATGCTGGATCCGGTAAACACGTGCTGACCGTCTCCTGGCGCCGGGCTGACGGGTCTGCAGTTTAGCCGGCCGTCAGCGCGCCATCAGCGTTCCGTCAAGCCGTGACCTGGCGGTTCGCCCAGGCTGCCGAGATCTTGCCACGCCGCCGGAAGCACGGTGGCCATCGAATTGTCCGCGCGCCAGGCGCCTACAGGGGGAAGTCATGATGCTGTCCAAGGGCGCGCGTGGCGCGCTATGGCTGTTGTTGGCCGGGGTTTTGCTGCTTTCGATGCCGGTCAGTGCCCAACTGCACGACAACTGGGCCGATGCCAGGGTCATCACTAGCCTGCCTTACAGCGATAGCGATTCGACAACTACGGCAACAACCGAAGCCAGCGATCCAGTCTCGGTATGCTTTATCGGCGCAGGGGATAGCCAGGGCCGTTCGTCGGTCTGGTACCGCTACGCGACCGCAGCGGCAACCGAATACCTCAACCTTTCTACCGCGGGTAGCAGCTACGACACGGTCATACAGGTCTATCGCGGCGCTCCGGGAAGCTTCGAGCAGGTAACCGGCGGCTGCAACGATGACGGTGTATTGCAAACGCAGTCGCGCATCGCTGGCTTGCGCCTGATGCCGAACACGACTTACTGGATTGAAATTACCTCACACGGCAGCTTCAGCGGCGGTGGTAGTCTCGTCTTCAACGCCAGCGCCGCACCGGTTTACAGCGTAACCCGCACCGACGATCCAAATCCGGCCCAGGCCGGCTGCACACCGGGCGACTGCAGTCTGCGCGCAGCGATCAAGTCCTCAAACAGCACGCCCGGCGCGGTGGTGATTCCGGCCGGCACCTATGCAATCAGCCTGGGCAGCACCGGCGATGATGCGAATGCCGGTGGTGACTTCGACGTCAAGGTCGGCATGGGTATTTACGGCGCTGGCATGGATGCAACGCTGATCGACGCGGCCAATCGCGATCGCGTATTTGATATCGACCCCTACGTGTCCGGCGGAGCAACCGGCAAGGTCACGGCGATTATTGCCGATCTCGCCCTGATCAATGGCGGGGGATCTTCTCTGTTCGGTGATGGCGGCGGTATCCGCGCCTACAGCACCAACAGCAGTGCATTGCTGACCAACGACTATCTCGCTCTGGAACGTGTGCGCGTGAGCCAGAGCCGCTCACAGCTGAACGGCGGCGGGCTCGCGCTGATCGGGCGCGGCACGCTGCGCGACTCGGAATTCATCGGCAACTATGCGGGCAGCACAGGCGGCGGTCTGACCCTGGGGCCTACGCTGGCCGGTGGTGATACGACGGTTGAAATCATTGGTACGACGATAGCCAACAACCAGTCGCCGGGCGGCTTTTCCGGCGGTGGCGGTATCAAATCGACAGCGCGTCTGCGCATGGTGAACAGCACCGTAAGCGGGAATACCACGGGGTACCACGGTGGCGGCCTGTATCTGACAGGGACCGGCAATATCATGCTCCATAACGTCACCATAGCCGGCAATACCGCAGCCATGAGCAGCGGCAGCACGGCCAACGGCGCTGGCCTGAGGATAGACAGCGGCAGCCGCGTCGTAGTGCGCAACAGTGTGATAGCCGACAACACGCGTACCGCCGCCGCCTTGGCCGACGACTGCAGTGGCACAGGCACATTGACGACGATTGACTACAGCCTGCTGGAAACCGGTGGCGGCTGCGCTTTCACCGGCAGTGCCAACCTGAGTGGCATCGATCCGGAGCTGACTGCACCCCTGGCCAACAACGGCGGGGTTACCCGGACCTTGTTGCCGGCTACGACCAGCCCGGTGCGGGATGTGGCTGATCCCGCGGGCTGCTTTGACTATCGTGCACAGCTATTGACCACGGACCAGCGCGGCGCCGGGTTTCCCCGTGGCGCCGGAGTGCGCTGCGACATGGGCGCTCTGGAATTGCCGGCGTCCACACTCGCTGCTCCGGGCAGCCCGCGTATCGCTGCCGTCGACGACAGTGGCAGCAGCACCAGCGACGGCGTCACGCGCATCAATCAGCCGCGCTTTGAGGGGACTTGTGCCGACGGATCGTCGATCACGCTGCTGCTGGATGCCTTGCCCTCCGGAACGTCTGCCTGTGCCAGCGGTGTCTACATGATTGCCGCGAATGTGGTTCTGGCCGACGGTACGCATACAGCAACAGCACGCGCGCAACTGGGGTCTGCGATCTCGCCGGACTCCAGTACCAGCCAGGTCGTGATCGATACGGTCGCCCCGGTGCAGGCGTTCACTTCAGCACCGCAAGCCTCGACGGTTGGCGGTGATGCGTCGTTCGTCTTTACCGGCGAGGCTTCACTGCCGATTGAGTGTCGCCTCGATACGGCCGCGTTTTCGCCCTGCACCAGCCCTCTGTCATTCACCGGCCTGGCGCAAGGGGATCATAGTCTGCAGCTGCAGCAGTTCGACATTGCCGGCAATCGCGGCGGTGTGCAGCATGACTGGACAGCGCTAAGGCCGCCGGCGCCCAGTGCTCCGGTGCTCGCGCCCGGCAGTGATACCGGAAGTTCGCCCAGCGACGGCATTACGCGTGCTGAGCCCTTGCTTGTGCGCGGCAGCTGCAGCAACGGCGACCTGGTGCAGGTCGTGCTGGATGCAGCACCCCTGGGCGGCAGCCAGATTTGCATCGCCGAGGCCTATGAAGTGGTAGCCGCTGGTGTGGCGGAAGGGACGCACGTGTTTACGGTGCGGGCAAGTCGCGGCGGCCTGGACAGTACGCTCAGCGCTGCGCTCACGGTGCAGGTGGATCGCACGGTCCCGGCCGCGCCGTCCATCCTGACGCCTGACGGTTACGTCGGACCTTTACTGCTGCTGCAGGGCACGGCCGAGGCCTCGGCTACGGTCGAGGTCCGGGTCGATGCCATGGTGGGCTGCACCACTGCCGCCGATGGAAGCGGCCAGTGGTCGTGCACGCTGGCCTTGAGTCCAGGCAGTCACAGCGTTACCGCGCGCCAGACCGATCTGGCCGGCAACGTAGGGTCTTTGGGAGTTGCCAGCCTGTTTACCGTCGATCGCCTTTTTGCCGACGGGTTCGAGCCTTGAGTTGTCTGCGATTCCGGTAATCCGAGATCCCCACACCTCCCACTTGGGTGCCGGAATCGCCTTTTCTTTCGGAGCTATTCATGTATCGAATCGTGCTGGCAGCACTGCTGTCCGTTGCTGTTCCGGCCACGCATGCGAGCGAGGTCGAACAGTTGGTACCGAACCTTGCCAGTCGCCTGTCCGCAGCCGGCGCCAATGCGCAACTGGGCGCGGCGCTGGCCAATGCCGGTGATTTCAATGGCGACGGTTATGCGGACCTGTTGATCGGGGCGCCTGGTGCAGCGCGCGGTACTACGGCCAACGTCGGGGCGGTGTTTGTGATCTTCGGCACCTCAGTCGGGCTGCCCAGTGCAACCCTGTCGCCGCTAAGTCCTGCTACTGGCGTCGCGATGACGAGTGCAACCACTGCGCCCGGAAAAATGATCGGCACTGCTGTCGCCGGCGCCGGGGACTTCAATAATG
>JAEUPP010000050.1 GCA_016790075.1 Rhodanobacteraceae bacterium
GTCGGTGTAGCGGCGAGTTACACGCTGCAGGTCACGAATACCGGCACGGCAGCCACGACGGCAGTAGCCACGATCACCGACACGATTCCGGCCGGACTCACGATAGGTACCTTGCCGGCCGGTTGTACGGCAGCGGGTCAAACCGTGACCTGCAGCATTGCGAGTGGCCTGGCGGTCAGCGCGAGCATCAGCTTCGTGATCCCGGTAACGCCAACGGCAGCGGCGGTGCCCAGCGTGACGAATACGGCCAGCGTCAGCGGTGGTGGTGATGCAGGCTGCCCGGCCGCGCTGCGCTGTATCGATACCGAAGGCCCGACCGGCGTCAATGCTCCGCAGCTGACCCTGACCAAGACCGCGAGCGCCAGTCCATGGACGGTCGGTGTGGCGGCGAGCTACACGCTGCAGGTCACGAATACGGGAACGGCAGCCACCACGGCAGCCGCCACGATCACCGACACGATTCCGGCCGGACTCACGATAGGCACCTTGCCGCCCGGTTGTACGGCAGCGGGTCAAACCGTGACCTGCACCATTGCGAGTGGCCTGGCGGTCAGCGCGAGCATCAGCTTCGTGATCCCGGTAACGCCAACGGCAGCGGTGGTGCCCAGCGTGACGAATACGGCCACGGTTGGTGGTGGTGGTGATTCAGGCTGTCCAGCCGCACCCCGCTGCAGCGACACCGAAGGTCCAACCGGCGTCACTACGCCGCAGCTGACCTTGACCAAGACGGCCAGCGCCAGCCCGTGGACGGTCGGTGTGGCGGCGAGCTACACGCTGCAGGTCACGAATACGGGTACGGCAGCCACCACGGCAGCCGCCACGATCACCGACACGATTCCGGCGGGCCTGACCATCGGTACCTTGCCGGCGGGTTGCACGGCAGCGGGTCAAGTCGTGACCTGCACCATCGCCAGCGGCCTGGCCGCGAGCGCCAATGTCAGCTTTGTGATTCCGGTAACCCCGACAGCCGCCGCCATACCGAGTGTGACCAATACGGCCAGCGTTGGCGGTGGTGGTGATGCAAGCTGTCCGGCCGCACCGCGTTGCACTGACACGGAAGGTCCGACCACGGTTGGTAACGCCAATGTGCCGCTGCTGACGCTGACCAAGACGGCCAGTGCAAGTCCGTGGACGGTGGGGGTGGCGGCGAGTTATACGCTGCAGGTCACCAATACCGGTACGGCCGCCACCACCGCGCTGGCCACGATCACGGACACGATTCCGGCCGGTCTGACCATCGGCACCTTGCCGGCGGGTTGCACGGCAGCAGGTCAGACCGTGACCTGCACCATTGCCAGTGGTCTGGCCGTGAGTGCGAGCACAAGTTTCGTGATTCCGGTAACGCCGACTGCGGCTGCGGTGCCCAGTGTGACCAACACGGCAACAGTCAGCGGTGGCGGCGACGCAGGTTGCCCGGCTGCCAGTCGTTGTATCGGCACGGTTGGCCCTGTCGTCGTCAATCTGCCGGCCAGCGCCGATCTTGAAATCACCAAGTCGGCTGACAACCTCACTCCGGCAGTTGGTGCCACGGTGAGCTTCACCCTGACCATCCGCAACCTGGGCCCCAGCACCGCAACAAATGTGGTGGTCACGGACGCATTGCCGTCGGGCTACACCTTTGTCAGCACTACGGCGAGTCAGGGCAGCTATACGGCCCCGACCTGGGCAGCGGGGACGCTGGCGGTGGGGCAGTCCGCTACGTTGCAGATACGGGCGCTAGTCAATCCCGCCGGTGACTATCGCAACGTGGCGTCGATCAGCTCCGACCTGACGGATCCGGTCATGAGCAACAACTCCAATGCGGTAATCCTGGTTCCGGCCGGCAGCACTCCGCCGGTTCCGGTTCCGGCCGCCGATCCCCGGGTGTTGTTCATCATGCTGCTGATGTTGTTGGGCCTGGGCATCTATCGCGTACGGCGTGACGGTTTGCGCTACTAGTGGGATAAAAACGGCGGGGCTTCGCAAGCGGAGCCCCGCTGCAACAGTCTTCACCTTCTATCCGCTGATGAACGAGCGTGCATGGCGAGGTGAGTTGGTCCTTGACGGAGATCGCGCAATTGCCGGGACCGAAGGTCAGATCTGCCGCCGTGCATCGCTACCATTGCCAACGGCAGCGACGCGGCGGATGAAGACACTTGGAACCTCATTGCCCAATGCCACCGGGCAGCTCGAAAACGCAGGGGGGAAGGCCGGAAGAGAACGGGTGTTCTTCGATGACTAGGGACTGATCGTCCACCACACCAGGGCCGGCCAGGCTCGGGCTTTCTACGTGACCGCGCACCTTTACCGTGTAGTTGTCCGCCAGCGAGACCGTACAGGCCACTACGGTTCCGACACTCTTGGCGCGCAGGTTGCTCTCGGTCGTGTCGCCGTCGTTGGAGCACAGTGCACTCAGCGAGTCATTGGTCGGCGGTACCTGCCGTGCGGTTACCGCCAGGATGCTTCGATTCACCACGATGTCGTATTCGACATGGCCGCGCTCAACCTGGCATTCGGCGAAATAGTGGATAACCAACGTGCTGGGGCCGCGGACATTGACGGTCTTGGCGATGAACTCGGCATCCAGCGGACCTGTCGGCACCGGAACGGCGCCGGTATTGACTTCGACGTTGATCGCATCAGCAGCGGCCAGCGGGGAAGCCACCAGGCTGAGCATCAGCAGCAGGAGGGATGACGCGCGAGCGTAGACATTCATGGACCTGTCCTTCAAGGGGATTAGTGGATTTGTCAGGTGGACGATGTCTGCCTGACCGTCGGTCCCAGCGGCGAGTTAGGTGCAGCGGCAGTCTTTGGGCTACAAATGCACTCCGCCTGGAGTGCTTCTACCTACGCAAGGCGGTAGCACTCGGGATCACGCAGCGGAAGGCAGTTGCGGCGGGCGCTTTCACGCAGTGCCGTCGGGTCCGGTTTGCAGCTGGCTTGCTGGTTTGCCGTAATGGCTCACCTGCCCAGAAGGCTTGGGCGGGCAGCCGGAAACACGCCTATACTTGCCGCGTCTCCGGCAACGCCAGAGTTCATTGACGCGAAAGCGGCAGGATTGTCGCGAAACAGGGGGCGTCATGTTATCGAGTTCGTTCTCGCTTTGTGCGCGGGCGCTTGGCGGCTTTGTTGCTGCGCTTGCCACATCGGCCCTCATGGCCTCGACGCTGAATCCGTCGGGAGACCTCGACACCAGCTACGACAGCGACGGCAAGGTCCAGCACAACTTCGGCACCGTCCTGGTGCCTGCCGACAGCCGCGCGCTGGTGGTGCAGCCCGGCGGCAAGATCGTCGTCGGCGGCGGCTCGAACAACGGCCTGTACAAGGACTATGTGCTGACCCGCCTCAACACGAACGGGACCATAGACCCGTCCTTTGGCGACGGCGGCGTCACCCAGACCGACATGGGTTTTGATGACCGCATCCTGGCGATGGCGCAGAACGTGGCGGGTACCCGCTTCTGCGGCGGCGGCATCAGCGGTGCGCTGTTCGGGGTTGCCTGCTACAGCGCCAACGGCCTGCTCGATACGGCATTCGCTGCACCGAATGGTTTTGTGCGGGAAAACGCACCGGCTGGCGTCAACGGCGGTTCCAATGTAGGCCGTATCGAAGGCATGACCTTCGACCGCAACGGCCGGCTTGTCGCCGTGGGCTGGGGTGATTTTCCCAGCGGCCGCGACTGGGTAATCCGCCGCTGGAACAGCGACGGCAGCGGTGATTCGAGTTTCGGCAATCAGGGCTGGGTCACCGTCGATCACGGCGGCAGCGACAGGGCTTTCGACGTCGCCATTATCCCGGGTGCATCGATCGCGCAGGACATCATCGTCGTGACCGGCACACGCACGACGACGCCGAATCGGGCCGTCATCACCTTGCTGAAGATGGACGGTTCTCTGTACACGACCAGTAACCAGATTACGGGCACCACCGGCAAGGGTTATTTCGAGCCTGGTGGCATGACCCAGTTCCGCGGCGTCGCCGTGCAGAGCGACAACGATCATGTGGTGGTGACAGGGCAGGGCAATGGGTTTCTGGTCGCGCGCTACTCGCTCTCGACTGCTGGCGCGCAGGTCTCGGCCAACCTCGGCACGGACGGCAACGATGTCGGGTTCCGCGCGCGTATTGCCACGGTAGGCGGCAATGAACGGGTCTATGTGAGCGGCACGCGCAACAGCGGTGTTGATTTCGATGTGGCGCGCCTGCCGCTGAACCTTGGCGCGGCCGAGTACAACACCGGCACCAGCCTGTCGCCGCAAAGCGATTTCGCCCAGGATCTTGCGGTTGACACCAGCAATGGCTTCGTGACGGTCGCCGGCACCACACAGGGCAATCTCAACACCATCGCGGTAACGCGTTATACCGCCGCCGGCGTGCTCGACACGAATTTCGCCACCGATGGCGCCTATTACGCCGCGATCACCGGTGGCAGTACCGATGAATCCAAGGCGTTTGCGGTACAGGCCGACGGCAAGATGATCGTCGCCGGAACGACCTTCAACAGCAGCGGTGACTACGATCTGCTGGTCACGCGCATCAACAGCGATGGCACGCGTGACAGCGCGAACTGGGCCAATGCGACGGCAGGCTGGGACACACGCGGCTTCGTCGCCAGCAGTGCGGAAAGCGTAAGCCCGAACAGTGTGGCGATCGATTCGAATGGCAAGGCGGTCGTCGTCGGCGGCACCAGTGGCACCGGCTTTACCGATTATTTCGCGGTTCGCTACAACGCCAATGGCACGCTGGATACCGGTTTCGATAGCGATGGCATCGTGCGCGGCAACTGGGGTACGAACTCGCTGGGCAAGGTCGTTGCCATCGATGCCAGCAACAACGTCATCGTCGGCGGCGAGATCACGCTCAATGGCTCGTTCAAGTTTTCCCGGCTTGCGGCATCGAACGGCGCAGTCGACAACAGCTTCGGTACCAGCGGCACAGCCACTGTCGATATCGTCGCGGGCCAGTCCGATGTGCTCAAGGCTATGGCCATCGATCCCGGCGGCAAGATCGTTGCTGCGGGCTCCTGTTTTACCGGCGGCGGAAGCGGCCGCTTCAAGATCTGCCTGGCGCGGCTGAACAGCAACGGCACGCTCGACAACGGATTCGACGGCGACGGCAAGGTCCTGCACAACGTTGCCGGGCTCGATTCCTTCGACCTGCGTTCGATGCAGTTGCTGCCCGACCTCGATACGCCCAGCACGACCGATTACAAGATCGTCGTAGGCGGCCAGTACATACAGGACAGTCCCTCCCAGTCGAAGTGGCTGGTTGCGCGCTTCAACATGGATGGTTCGGCGGATACCTCCTTCGGTACCAACGGATATCGAAGTTTTACCGCAGGCCCTTCGACCTACATCGGCGCGGCGAACTCGGTTGCGCTGCAGCACGACGAGAAGATCGTCGTATTCGGCGAGAGTTCCGCGCCGGATACGCAGAACCCGGGCTTCTTCCTGTTCCGCCAGATCACGCTGGCGCGCCTGAACTGGGACGGCTCGCTGGATACGACCTATGGCGACAACGGGTTTCGTTATGCCACCCAGGGCAGCGATCCGGGTGAGGCCTATCAGGGTTATATTTATCCACAAAGCAATTCGGTGCTGAAAGGCCGCGCGATCGCAGCGAACTTCATCATCGCCGGGGATTTTGCTTTCACCCGCTATCGCGAAGACCCGGCACCCCTCAGCGGGGCGGGCACGCCCGATCTGGTCGCCGCCAGCGACAGTGGCCGCAGCAATACGGACAACATCACCAACGACACGACGCCAACGTTCAGCGGCAGCTGCAGCGAAGGCGAGACGATCTATCTGCTGGTGAACGGGGCCAATACGCAGCCACGCACGCGCCAAGTCTGTCCGGCTGGCGGCGTCTATTCGCTGACCCCGTCGCTGCCGGGCATACCACGCACCGGCTATACGATTTCGGCGATGTCGCAGAGTGGAATCGGGGACAGCGCCGCGTCGGGATCAATCCAGGTAACGGTCGATGCCGAGATCAACCCGGCGGCAACCATCAGTGTCCCGACCGCCGGCAGCAATGTGCCGCTGAACCCGACTGTCAGTGGTACCTCCGAGGCTGTGGCTGATGTGGTCGTGACAACCAGCCATGCACTGGCCGGCGGCTGTGCCAGCCCCAACCTGGCCAACGGCAACAGCAATGGCAGCGGCAGCGGCAACTGGACCTGCGCCTCGAATTTCAAACAGGGCGCACACACGATTACGGTCAAGCAAACCGATCTTGCCGGCAATACGGATGCCACGGGTGTCACCCGCAGTTTCAATGTGAAGGTCGCAACGACGACCTCGATCACGAGCAGCGCGAATCCCTCGAAGTTCGGCCAGAGCGTGACATTCACCGCAACCGTTGCGCCGGCCGGCCCCCACAACCTGGATATTGCCGGTACCAGCGTCCGCTTTGTCGAAGGCGCGACCACGCTGGCAACCGTGCCGCTGGATGCGGCCGGCCGGGCGACTTACACACCGGCGGGGCTAGGACTCACTGTCGGCCTGCACACGATACAAGCGGTGTATGACGAGAACGCCTACTGGCTCGCGAGCCAGGACCAACTGGTGCAGGAGGTGCAGAAGGCCGACACCACGACCACGCTGGCCAGCTCGGCCAATCCCAGTGTGTTTGGACAGCCGATAACGTTCACCGCGACAGTCGCCGCTGTTGCGCCCGGTGCCGGCATTCCGGGTGGAACGGTGGATTTTGTCATCGACGGCGCTGCGCCGCAGAACGTGGTGCTGGATGCTTCCGGCCGCGCGACACTTTCCACGGCGGCGCTGTCCGTGGGCACCCATACGGTGGTGGCGAGTTACAACGGCAGCACCAGCTACAACCAGTCCTCGGGTGCGTTGAGCCCGGTGCAAACGGTGAACAAGGCGTCGACTGCGCTGGGGCTGGCCTCGTCATCGAATCCGTCCTCGCGTGGCCAGAACCTCACGTTTACGGCGACGGTGCTCGCTGTTGTGCCGGGGGCGGGCCTGCCCTCGGGCACGGTGAATTTCTTCCTCGATGGCGCGGCAACACCAAGCGGCAGTGGCACGCTGACGGCGGGTGTGGCGACCTTCAGCATCAGCACATTGGCTGTCGGCACACATACGCTGACCGCCACTTATCCGGGCGACGGCAATTTCCTGACCAGCAACGGGACGCTGTCGCCGGTGCAGACCGTCAACAAGGCCAGCTCGACGACAACGCTGGCGTCTTCACTCAACCCGTCGGTGTTCGGCCAGAGCGTAAGCTTCACCGCCACCGTCGCCGCTGTCGCGCCGGCAAGTGATATCGCAACGGGAACGGTCGACTTCGTCATTGACGGCGGTGCGCCCCAGGCGGTGACGGTCGATGCGAACGGCAAGGCTACCCTCACTACGGCTGCACTCAGCGGCGGCGGCCACAGTGTGCAGGCAAACTACAGCGGCGACGGCAATCTCAATAGCAGCAGCGGCATGCTGACGGGGCAGCAGCAGGTCAGCCGGGCGGATACCGCGACCCAGGTCAGCGCCAGTTCCAATCCGTCCAGCGTGGGGCAATCGGTCAGCTTCACGGCTACGGTCGCCGCTGTCGCCCCGGGCAGCGGCATACCCGCCGGCAGTGTGAATTTCGTGATCGACGGCGGCACGCCCCAGCCGGTTGTGCTCGATGCATCGGGCCAGGCGAGCTACAGCACCAGCTCGCTCACGGTCGGGCCGCATAGCGTGGCCGTGTCATACCTTGCCAGCACCGACTTCAATGCCAGCAGTGCAAACCTGAGTCCGAACCAGGTCGTCAACCGGGGCGATACCCAGGCAACGCTGGCGTCTTCGGCGAACCCATCGCAATACGGTCAGCCGGTCACGATCACGGCCAGCATTGCCGCAGTGCCGCCGGCCGGTGGTACACCTACCGGAAGCGTCACGTTTTCCGTCGACGGTGGTGCGCCTGGCGCAGCGGTCACGCTCACCGGCGGCCAGGCGGTGCTGGCCTTGCCCACCCTCAGCGTCGGCACCCACACGGTTGTTGCGAACTACAGCGGTGATGCCGGGTTCAACCCCACCTCGGCTACGTTGAGCCCGGCCCAGCAGATCGACAAGGCGGCGACAGCCGCGTCGCTCACCAGCACGCCCAACCCGTCGATCCGGGGCCAGAATGTCGACTTCGTGGCGACCGTCAGCGCCGTTTCTCCAGGCGCGGGTATACCGACCGGCATGGTCCAGTTCTTCCTCGACGGCGCTGCCGCACCGACGGCCAGCGTCGCGCTGGCCGGTGGCAGCGCGACTTATTCCAGCGCCGCGCTGGCCCTGGGCCCGCATACCATGGCCGTGAATTACGTCGGTGATGACAACTTCGCGGCGTCCACCGCCACGCTGGCGGCGGCGCAGGTCGTCAACGGCGCACCGTCGACGACGACGTTGTCGTCGTCCCTGAATCCTTCCCGCTACGGCCAGGCGGTGACGTTCACGGCCGCTGTTACCGCGCCGTCCTCGCCGCAGCTTCCGGGTGGCAGCGTGAACTTCGTGATCGACGGTGGCACGCCGCAGCCGGCCACGCTGGATGGCAACGCCCGCGCGACGTTCACGACTTCAAATCTTGCGGCCGGAACCCACACGGTTGTTGCGAACTATGCGGGTGATGCCAATGCCGCCGCGAGCAGCGGCACACTGGCACCGGTACAGACGGTCGATCCGGCCATCACGTCCTCGGCACTGGTTTCAAGCGCCAACCCTTCGAGCTTTGGCCAGTCCGTGACCTTTACGGCCAGCGTCAGCACAAGCGCGCCGAACACGCCGGTAGGCACTGTGGAATTTGTCGTCGACGGCGGTAGTGCCGTGCCCGTGACGCTGGATGCAGCGGGCCAGGCTACCTTCACCACATCCGCGCTGAGTGTCGGCACGCATAGCGTCAGCGCCAACTATCCCGGCAGCAGCAACTACGGCGCGAGCAGCAGCAGCCTGACACCGCAGCAGACGGTCAATGAAGCCGCTGCCGCGGTCGCGCTGCAGAGTTCACAAAATCCCTCGGCGCAGGGTAGTGCGGTGACATTCACCGCGACCGTCACGGCTGTTGCGCCGGCCAGCGGCGTGCCGGCGGGTGCAGTCGACTTCGTCATCGACGGCGGGACGCCAACCACGGTAGCCCTTTCCGCCGGCGTGGCAACACTCACCACTTCGGCGCTGACGCCGGGTACGCATACGGTGGTCGCGAACTATGACGGCAGTGATCCGCGTTTCCTCACCGGCAGCGCTACCCTGACGCCGAATCAGAATGTGTTCCCGGTCGACTATGGCGACGCCCCGGCGCCCTATGCGACGCGGCTGGTGAACGACGGAGCACGCCACCACATGACCGGGCCCAGGCTCGGCCTGCTCGTGGATGCCGAACCCGACGGCTTGCCGAGTGCAGACGCCGACGGTGACGATACCAACGCCAGCGACGACGAAGACGGTGTGAGCGTGGCCGCCGCCCTGGTTCCGGGCCAGAACGCCGCGGCCACCATTACCAGTTCAGCCGCGGCCAAACTCGACGCCTGGATCGACTTCAACAACGACGGCGACTGGCTTGATCCGGGTGAGCAGATCTTTGCCGCAACATCTCTTGCTGCGGGAGCGAATACGCTGAGCTTCGCGGTGCCGGCCACGACGGTAGTGAACAGCAGCGTCTACGCCCGGTTCCGGATTTCTACCGCAGGCGGCCTTTCCTTCTCCGGTTTTGCGCAAGATGGTGAAGTGGAAGATTATAAATTGACAACTTCGCCGCTGATCGATCTGCAGGTCACGCAGGCCGAATCGACAGACCCGGTTGTTGCAGGTTCAGGCACAGGCAACCTTGTCTACACCATTAGCGTGCGCAACAACGGCCCATCCGACGCGAGCGGTGTCGTACTGTCGGAGGCACTGGTGCTGCCCAACGGTGTGAGTCTGGGCAGTGCAATGCCCAGCGCCGGCACCTTCAGCGCAGGCTCCTGGACTCTCGGCGCGCTGGCACGAAACACGAGCGCGACCCTGGTGCTGACGCTTACCGCAAACGCCAGCGCGACGGCTGGCAGCGGCACGGTCTGCACTACGGCCGCCGTCGCCAGCAGCACGGAACCACGAATCAATATCGGCGACGACAGCAGTACTGAGTGCAGCTCGGTGGCGCGGCAGGTTGATCTGGTCTTGACCCAGACCGAGTCCATAGACCCGGTCATTGCCGGCAGTAGTGCAAACAATCTCGTCTACGTACTGACCGTCGCCAACGCGGGACCATCCGTAGCCAGCAACATCGCGATCAGTGATCTGCTGACGCTGCCGGCTGGTGTCACACTCGCCTCCGCCAGTCCCAGCCAGGGCAGTTACACCGGCTCCAGCTGGGCGCTGGGCAGCCTGGCCAACGGCGCGAGCGCGACGCTGACGCTGAACCTCAGCGCCGGGCCCGGCGCTGCCAGCGCCAGCAATGCGATCTGCTCCGCGGCGGCGGTAGCCGGACTTGCCGAGCCGCTGATCAACCCGGGCAATGACAACGTGACCACCTGTACCTCGATCTCTCGGATGATCGATCTTGAGGTCAGCAAGACCGAATCGATAGATCCGGTAGGCGCGGGCAGTGGTCTTGCCAACCTCACCCATGTCGTGAGCGTGAGGAATGCTGGGCCGTCCGATGCCAGCGGCGTTGTGTTGTCCGAGCTCATCAGCCTGCCGGCTAACGTCGTGATCGATTCCATCACGCCCAGCGGCGCGGGCAGTTATGCATCCGGCAGCTGGGCCGTAGGCCATCTTGCCGTGAACACGAGCGCTACATTGACGGTGAAGTACACCGTTGCCGCGAACGCCCAGCTCGGCGCGCAGGTATGCGACACGGCAACCGTTACCGCGAGCAATGAGATACGCGTGAACACGGGCAACGATGCCGCGACGGAATGCACGGCGATAACCCGGCAAGCCGATCTGGCACTGACCAAGACGGCGAATGTGACGGGAATCGGTGCCGGTCAGCCCTTGACCTATACGCTGACAGTGCGCAACGCCGGCCCCGCTGATGCGAGTGGCGTGGTAGTTACCGATGTGTTGCCGCCGGCACTGTCGCTGGTCAGCACCAGCGGCTGCAGCCAGGACCCGGCCGGTGCGCCGGCCTGTACCATCGGCACGATACGCAGCGGACAGACCGCAACTGTGGCCATCAACGTCATGGTCAACGCCAACCCGCCGGCCCAGATCGTCAATACAGCCAGCGTGACAGCGACCGAAGCCGACCCGGTTCCGGCCAACAACAATGCCAGCGCCACCGTATCCACCGATGTCATAGCCCCGACAGTAAGCGCCGTGGACACGGCGCTGGCCACGTCGGATCAGGCCCTGAGCAACTGCGAGACCGTCAATCACCGCGTCACCGGCGCGACGGTGGTGTTCAGCGAAGCCATGAACGCAGCGGATGCCAATACCGTAGCGAACTATCGCCTGGTTCGTGCCGCACCGACGGCATTGTTAGCGACCAACAGCTGTGCCTCGCCGCCGGGTAGCGATACCGCGATCGCCATGGCGGCCACCTATGACAGCGTATTGCGCAAGTCCACGCTGAGCTTCGGCGGCCAGTCGATCAGCGATGGCGTCTATCGCCTGCTGGTCTGTGGCAGTCTGCGCGATCTTGCCGGCAATGCCCTGGACGGCGGCGGCGGTACCGGAACCGATCTGCTGCGTACCTTCCGCGTTGACTCGAACAACTGGCTGCGGGCGGGTCATTTCGATACGTATGATGTTTCCGCCTGCAGCGCCACGCCGTGGATTTCCAGCGTCCCTGCAGCGGTCAGCGTCAGCGCTGCGCCTGACGTTACCGGCTCACCGCTGTCGGGTTCGGCGCACAACACGAACTCGACCACCGGCTTTGATCTGGAACAGTGCGCGGCAGTCCCGGCCGGGCAGGCCGATGCGGTGCTGGAAGCTGACATACGAGTTGATGCCATCGCGGGAACGCTGGTCAGCCTTACGCCGACCTGCCGCTTCTTCAGTCAACTGGCCTGTGCGGGTTCGCAGCTGTCCAGCGCCACGGCACCGTTGCTGCTGGGACCTACTGCGTCGAATTTCCTGCACCTTAACCGGGGGATCACTGTGCCCGCGGCTGCGCAGTCGGTACGTTGCACCGTCACTGTCAGCCGGCAGGCCGGTACGGCCTTCAACGCGTATCTCGACCGCCTGTTCCTGGGCCCCGATCGGCTGTTTGCCAATGACTTTGAATAAATACGCGATTTGACCAAGCACGCAACACGCCCTGCATTACCGGCAACGAACCGACACGAGGAAGGCAAGTGATCAAGCGGCTAGGGTGGTTCACCTGCATGGCACTAGGCATCGTGCTCGCCCCAGCAGCGAGCGCGATCGAACTGACCTTTCTGCCGCGTAGCGGCGCACATACGCCCGCGACCCCGCCATTGCCATACGGATCGGTGCTGCCGGTGCAATTCGTGCTTGATGACAATACCCAGGAGGGGGCTTTCGGGTTTGTCTCCGGAGCCGGCGCAGCGCAATTCCTCTGGTTCAACCGCTTCACCGTACCCAACGCCGTGCTGCCGCTGCGGCTGGATCAGGTCTGGGTGCTGTTTCCCGCCGGCGCCAACATGGCCGCGGGCAATGCGGTGCAGGTCGTCGTGTATCAGGACAGCGACAGCGATCCGTCCAACGGTGCGAGCCTGCTCACCCAGTTCAACACCACGGTACAGGCCGCTGACGGAACGACGTTCTCGATCTACAACCTTGCAACGCCGCTGCAGCTGATGCAGCCCGGCGATCTCCTGATCGGTGTCATTCCGCGCTTCATCACCACGGGCCAGACCTCGCCAACGAGTCCGGCCGCCGTCGATAACACGGCCAGCGCCGGCCGTTCGTGGATCGCGGTCTGGAACGGCGATCCACCGGCGCAGCCGACGCTGCCGCCGGATGTGCTGATCACGACCATCGACGCCCTGCAACCCGGCGGCGGGAACTGGATGATCCGTGCCTTCGGCACACCACTGCCGCGAGTGCCGGTACCGGCTAGCCAGCCGTCATTGCTCGCCCTGCTTGCTACTGCACTGGTTCTTGCCGGGGCACAGGCCATGCGGCGCCGACAGAACTAGTGACGCAACAACACCGGCAGACGCGCTTCGGCCAGCACATGGCGGGTGGCGCCGCCGAGTATCCATTCGCTGAAACGGCTGCGGCCGTAGCCGCCCATCACCAGCAGGTCGGCGCCTTGCACGTGGGCCGCTTCGAGCAAGGCCGCGCCGGCGGCATTGCCGGATTCCGCAATGCCCAGGATCTCTGCGCTGAGGTCGTGATAAGCGAGGTAGTCGGTCAGGCTGAATGGCGGCAGCCAACCGGTCTCGGCATAGGTTTCACGCAGTTCGCCACGCAGGATCACGATGCGTCGTGCGCGACGTAGCAAGGGCTGCGCCGCATGAATCGCCCGCAGCGATTCGGCGGTGCCGTTCCAGGCCAGGGCGATGCAATTGAATTGCGCCGCTCCGCTCCAGTTGACCGGTAGCAGCAGCATCGGCAATCCGCAATGCAACAGGATCTCGCCCAGCCTGGCCTGTTCGGTGGCGCCGTTCTCGCGCGACAGGATGAGCAGGTCATGCCGGTTGCCCAGGCGCTGCAGGGCGGAGGCTGGTGCACCTTCGGCCACTTGCCAGGCGGCGCGGACACCGTGGGCTTTCGCCCAGGCGACGAAGCTGTTTGCTTCCTGGCTGGCCTTCAGCTCCTCGGCCCGCGTGCTGGCGACCAGCGTCGCAAAGGTCTGGTCGACACCGTAGAGCCCATCAGGAATTGCTGGAGCAGGGCATACATGGACGCCGGTAAGCCGGGCATTCAGTTGAGCTGCCAGGCGCGCGGCAAAACCGAAGCGGTTTTCCCAGTCACCATAGCCTGTCGAATAGGCGAGCAAGTCATTCATCGCGCTGCTCCAAAGTTGACGATTCACTGTAGTCGCTTTCTGCATCTTTGGTATTGACGCGGATCAAGCTGAAAGCGCCTTGTTTCGCTGCGCGTTGCGGACATACAAGGCCCGGCAGCACGGTTTGCCGGACGCGTGCGGACAGTTGATTCAAGTCAATGAGACGCGCGGCAGTCGGCGTAGGCTTGCAGATGCCGCCTTTGCCACGACGGCTCTGGCCGGCAGCAGGTCGGTGCTGCCGATGAATTCGTGCCGTTGACGTGCAGATGGCTGCAACACCATGTTGGAGTATCAAAAGGAACGCCTATGTATCGACGCTTGTTGTTATGCACGGACGGCTCCGACCGCGCGCAGCAGGCCGCGCGCGACGGACTCAAGCTGGCGGCGGCGCTGCATGCGTCCACCGTGGCGCTACTGGTCTCCCCGCCGTTTGAGCCACCAGCTGGCTATGAAACGACACCGCTGGCAGAACAGATCCTGCGCCATGAGCGATCGAGCAAGCTGGCGGCAAGCCGTGCGCTGGACGCCATCACCCGGCGTGCAAAAGTCCTGGGCGTGACCTGCAAGGCGTTGCACATCGGCCGCTATCCGCCTGCAGAAACCATCGTTGACACCGCATTGAAGGAACGCTGCGACCTGATCGTGCTGGGCTCACACGGCCACGGCGCCCTGAGCCAGCTGCTGCTTGGATCCGTGACCACACGGGTCGCGGCAACCTGCACCGTCCCGGTGCTGATTGTGCGCACGCCGGTCGCAGCGACGCGGCGCAGCCGGTCGCCTCGCCTCGGGACGTAACGGCTTCGCGCCCGGCACCGCATAGCGCGGGGCAGGTGGCGATACCGTTCCAATGCTGCGCCTCCTGCGTCAAGACTTGCGGGTTACAGACGCATGTTTTTTCACATCGTGGTCGACGACAACACAAACAACTCGGTGGTCTCCGAAGCCGTGTGCTTGCGTTGGATGCAGTAGAGGTCCCGGTCGGTGCCGACGGCGAAGGCCCAGTGGGAGTTGCTTTCTTCCAGGGCTGTGCCGGTCTGCAGGGAAAAACTGGCGTAGTTCGATGCCGAGGTCAGGATCTGCACTTCGGTAGTGCCTGTGCCGGTATCCCAGCGGCGGATGGCGTAGAGGTCGCGGTTGGTCGCGAGGCCGAATCCCAGTGTTCGTCAGTGGGGTGCAACGCGGTGCCGGTTTGCAGTGAGAACTGCTGGTAGTTCGTTCTGACTAGCGGTTCGGGCGGGCGTTTCGGTGCCGCTCTTGCTGCAGGCGTCCGCTGCCGTTGTTGGTGCGGCATCAAAACGGCGCAATTACTTCGATGAGCACCGCAGAATTGCTCGGGCATTGGGGGCGAAGGGCCAAACCAGCGGCCACAGCTGCTTGGCAGTCCCGACGCCAACGGCCATACGGCAGTCGCCGGACGGGAGATTGGCGACGTATTTCCCCGGATGCACCGCGGCCTGGATCAGGCCGCGGTGCAAATTCACTTCGGGAAACAGCCCTGTTCAGCCGATTCGACAGCGGGGCAGGGTACTGCCACCGCATCGAACTCAGAACTTCCAGCCTACACGTGCGTAGTAGAAGCCGCCGTTGAAGCCATACGGCGAATGCACCGGGTACTTGGCACCCGCGACCGGAGCGCCCCAGGGGTTGTCGTCTGGCGTCTTGTCGAACACGTTCTGTGCACCGATGCGGACGAAGAGGCCCGAGTCCCACTTCCAGCCGGTTTCAATGTCGACCGTGACTGCGCTGTCCTCGTAGATCGGCAGGCCGCCGTCCGCGATACTGACCACGTCGCTGTCGAGATGGTCTTCGTACCACGAACCGTAGTAGTTGACCCGTACCAGCAAGTCCCACACCTCGCGGTGATGGTGGATGGAGAAGTAGCCCTTGGTGCTGGGCAGCGACTCCTTGAGTTTCTTGATGCGCGCCTCGCTGATGATGCCCGGCGTGAAGTCCTTGACCTCGGTGTCGTTCCAGTTGAACGCGGCGGTGTAGCTGGTTTCGCCGCCGAAATGATCGGTGTCGACGCTGGCAACGAGGTCAATACCCTGGGTCGTGGTGTCGAAATCGTTGACGAAGAAGCCCACACGGCTGATCGACGCCGCCTGGACGACGCCAGCTGCAATCAGCGCAGCGCGGTCTGCCGCAGTGATCGTGAAATCGGTACTGCGCGCGATGCGATCGTCGACGTTGATGTGGTAGTAGTCGGCCGTGAGGTTCCACGGACCATTGGTCCAGACCAGACCCAGCGATGCGTTCTCGGATTCCTCGGGTGTAAGCGGCTCGGCACCGTAGAATGCAGCGATCCGGTTCGTCGGCGGCAGCGTCGCCGTGTCACGCAGCTCACCGTCAATGAAGGCGGTGGTGATCTGGCTCACGTTCGCCTGGCCCGGCGTTGGTGCGCGGAAACCCGTGCTGAGTGCGCCGCGCAACGCCCAGTTGGAGTTGAAGTCGTAGCGGCCCGTCAGCTTCCAGTTCGAGGTGCTGCCGAAATCTTCGTAGTCCTCGTAGCGCACGGCACCGGCGACGAGGAACTTGTCGGTGACCTGCGATTCAAGATCCGCGTAGACCGCCCAGCTGTCGCGGCCGAACTCGCCGGCAGTCTGCTGGTTGAATCCGGGAAAACCATTCGATCCGATGCTAAAGCCCTGTTGTGTCAGCGGCCCGATTGCGGTCGACGCGGCATCACCGGCGCCGATGCGGAATTCCTCGCGGCGCCACTCGGTGCCCAGGGCCAGGTTGAAGCGATCGAAGGACTTGCGCAGGTCGAAGTTGAACATGTGCTCGGTCTGTTCGTTCGAGCCCGGATGGAAAACATACCCGGCCGGCTGGTTCGGTCCCAGTGATGCGTTGACCGTATTGCGCATCGTGAAATCGATTTCGTTGTTGCCGTACGAGCCGCTGAAATCCCAGTACCAGTCGTTACCCCACATGCCCTTGATGCCGGCGGTGAGGCCGAGGTCTTTCATTTCGCCGCCGAACCGTGGCGTGAAGCCGCCGGTGAAGACGTTGAGGAAGGTGAAGCAGTTGCTTGGCAGCGCTGCAACCTGTCCGGCTACGGTCGCGTACGGAATGAGATTGCCCGCGGCGTTGCGCAGCGCAATCGTCGGGCAGGAGGATGCGTTGCCATTCAGCGCGCCGACCAGCAGCGTCTGGCCGCCGTCATTGGAATACACGCCGGCACGTGCAGTCGGGTTGCGATAGTAGAAGCCGCCTTCCGTCTCGCGCTTGGACAGGTTGCCGAAGCCATAGATTTCGACGTTTTCACCCTTCCAGCCAAAGTTTCCGACGAACTTGTGATCGCTCTTGACCTCCGGCGAACCCCAGATCTGTGCCGGGTTTGGCACGTTCGGGTAACCCGCGGCTATGGCTGCCGCCGCATCGTCGCGCTGCACGCTGCGCGAGGTCGGGTCAGCTTCGCGCCATTCGGCAGTGAGGGTCGCAAAGCCGTCGGGACCGAGCGGGAAACCGATCTGGCCGTCGACCTGTTTCGAGAGTCCGTCGCCATCGTAGTGTTCGCCGCCGAAGATCTCGACCTGGCCGCCTTGATTCAGGCGTTTCAGTCCGAAATTGATGACGCCGGCGATGGCGTCGGAACCATATTGCGCAGCCGCACCGTCGCGCAGCACTTCGACCTGATCGAGCGCCAGGGAGGGGAATACGGAGATGTCGACACCCTGGGAACCGTCGGACAGGCCGTGACCGAGGAAGGTGATGACGGCCGAGCGGTGGCGGCGCTTGCCATTGACGAGAATCAGGGTGTTGTCCGGCGGCAGGCCGCGCAAGTTCGCAGGCCGGATCAGCGTTGCGGCGTCGTCGATCGGGATCGTGCTGACGTTGAACGACGGTACAACCACCTTGAGTGCATCAAGCACATCGGTAGAGCCCTGATTGTGCAGCTCTTCCGCCTTGATGATGTCGATAGGCACGGCCGAATCGGTTGCGGTGCGCGCCGTGCCGCGGGTGCCGAGTACCGAAACGGTCTCGAGCGTTTGTGTGTCTTCGTCGTCGCTAGACTGCGCCTGCTGTGCGAGCGCGGTGGTACTGAGGACCAGGGCTAGGCTTCCGAGTGCCGTTCTTACTCCGACCGCGAGACTATTCATTACGAATACGCGCTTTGAAGACTTCATCTGAGTTCCCTCCGTGACGATATGGTTAATCAGCAGGCGCTATGCACCCGCCCGAACTGCCGGGCCCCGCCCGATTACACATTCTTAACAGAGCCTGAGGCCTCCCGGCAAATTTGGCAACTGTGTGTTCAGCGGCGAATGTTTTGGTCTAAGCTCCGGCGGCTTTCCTGACCTCCCGCTTCCCAGCCATCGACCTTGATCCCGATGAGTGTCGAATACAGCCTTGTGCGTGCTCCTCGCGACGTGGAACAGATCCTCGCGCTGCAGGCCGAGAACCATCGCGACGTCGTCGACGCGCTGACCGCGCAGCGGGAAGGCTTCACCAGCGTGCGCCACGAGCCTTCGGTCCTTCATGCGATGAACCGTGCGTATCCGTCGGTGATCGCGACCTCAGGTGACGTGCTCGCGGGTTACTGCCTGATGATGGCGCAGCAATTCCGCGCTGCGGTGCCGCTGCTTGATCCGATGTTCGCGCTGTTCGATCGCCTGCAATGGCGCGGCACGCCGCTTGCCGGCCACCCGCGCTGGTTTGTAATGGGCCAGGTCTGCGTGGCGCGCGCATTCCGCGGACAAGGTGTATTCGACGGCCTTTATCACACGCTGCGCGAGGCCTATTCCGCACCGTTCGACTTCGTCCTTACCGAGATCTCGCAGCGCAACGAGCGCTCGATGCGTGCGCATCGCCGTGTCGGATTCGAGACACTGCACGTCTATCGCGATCCGGCTGGCGACGAGACCTGGGAGGTCGTGGTGTGGGATTGGCGCGGGGGATCAGGCTGCTAGCGCGTCGCTGCCGCAGCGTGGCTTCCTTTGACGGTGAAGCCTCTGGTGCCGGCATGCACCAAGGCGTTCACTTGTGCCACGGCGGCTTGAGTGTGCCTCGCGCTTCGTGACCGCGGCCCCACATTGCTCAGTGTTCGGACAGGAATCCTTGCTCAAGTCCGTCGAGCGCTTCCTGGCCTAGCCTTGCGAGGTCGGGTTTGCCGTCTTTTTCGTACCAGTAGCGCATCGTTGCGCGGATGACACCGATTGCGGCGCCGGCCATCAGGCGGGCACGGCGCTCGGAGGCGGCGCCGCGACCGAAGCGGCGGTGGAATGTGGCGGCCATCGCCGTCTCCCAGTCACGGTCGATCTCGTGCTCGCGCGCAGCGAGCGCAGGTACCGAATCGACCAGGCGCTGCTGCGCCAGAATTGACACGCGGTTGGCCGAGTATTCATGTGCGAAGGTCGCGCAGATCGCGCGCAGGCCGTCGACTGGGTTGGGCGAGCGGCCGACCCCGTCCAGCAGTGCGAGGAAGCGTTCGAGACGCTCGCTACGGTGTGGAAACGCGAGCGCTTCCTTGTTCTCGAAATAGCGGAAGAAGGTGCGCCGGCTCACTCCAGCGTCGGCACAGATCTCGTCTATGGTCGTCTGCTCGAAGCCCTGGCTGTGGAAGCGGCGGTTCGCTGCGCTGACCAGCGCTTGTCGCACGGCGGCCTTCTTGGCTTCTCGCAGTGGCATTTCTGCTCCAGCAGGGCTATAACGGCGGCCCACAAAGTGCCACTGAGTGCCAGTTTTGGCTAGTGTCCCCCTGGTTACCCCTCCCGCGTCGGCGCAGTGGCGCGGCGCCGCGCCGGTGTTCGCGCCGGCTGAACTTGCGGGCGCCTGCGCCCAGGTGCGCCATACCGCGGTCGTCATTCGTGATGATCGCAATGGCCGGCTCGGCCTTGGGCTTGACGGCACGCTGGTCGCTGCCGGCGGGAGCGATGCGTGGCCGGTGCTCGGCATGTTGCCGCCGCTGTATCCGGAGTGGCTAGGCGACCGCACGTTCAACGAGACACATGGCACGCGTTTCCCTTATGTCGCCGGTGCTATGGCAAACGGCATCGCCACGGCCAGGCTCGTGATCGAAATGGCGCGTATGGGCGGCCTTGGTTTCTTTGGCGCCGCCGGCCTGTCGCTGGCGCGCGTGGAGGCGGCAGTCGACGAACTGGACCGCGAGCTCGGTCCGCAGGCGCTGCCCTGGGGTGCAAACCTGATCCATAGCCCAGGTGAACCCGCGATCGAAGATGCGGTCGCGGACCTCTTTATCCGGCGTGGCGTGTGCTGCGTCGAAGCCTCGGCCTTCATGGGCCTGACCCCGGCGATCGTGCGCTACGCGGCAAGTGGCCTCCGGGTCGACAGCGCTGGCACCATCCAGCGCCGGCATCGCGTTCTGGCCAAGGTCTCGCGCGAGGAGGTGGCCAAGCAGTTCATGGCGCCTATGCCGGGCGCGATACTCGATGCGCTGGTCGCACGCGGCCAGCTCACGCGCGCCGAAGCCGAGCTCGCCACGCGCGTGCCGCTGGCGGAAGACATCACGTGTGAAGCCGATTCCGGCGGCCACACCGACAACCGGCCGCTGGCCGCGCTGCTGCCGACCATCATGGCGCTGCGCGATCGCATGCAGGCCGCACAGCGCTATCCGCGGCCGATCCGCGTCGGTGCCGCAGGCGGCCTTGGCACGCCGGGTGCGCTCGCGTCTGCCTTTGCGCTCGGTGCGGCCTATGTGCAGACCGGCTCGGTGAACCAGGCTTGTGTGGAATCAGGTCTCGGTGCCGGCGCGCGCGCGATGCTGGCGCAAGCCTCGATGGCCGATGTGATCATGGCGCCGGCAGCCGACATGTTCGAGCTGGGCGTCGAAGTGCAGGTGCTGCGTCGCGGCACGATGTTCGCGATCCGCGCGAAGAAGCTCTACGAGGCCTACCGCGCGTATCCCTCGCTGGAAGCTGTGCCGGTCGCCGAGCGGACGAAGATCGAGAAGGAGATGCTGCGGGCCAGCTTCGAGCAGGCCTGGGCCTCGACACGTGCGTTCTGGTCCTCGCGTGATCCCTCCCAGGTAGTCCGCGCCGAGTCCGATCCCAAACACCGTATGGCGCTGGTATTCCGCTCCTACCTGGGGCTCTCCAGCCGCTGGGCGATCGACGGCGTGAGCGAGCGGCTGACCGATTACCAGATCTGGTGCGGCCCCGCGATGGGCGCGTTCAACACCTGGGCTACGGACAGTTTTCTGCAAACGCCGGCCGGGCGCACGGTGGTGCAGGTTGCGTTGAACCTGCTTGAAGGTGCTGCGGTGCTCACCCGCGCGCAGCAGCTGCGCACCTTCGGTTTGCCAATCCCGGCGTCCGCATTCGATTTCCGCCCGAGGCCCCTCACATGAGTTCCCTGCAGCGCCAGCCGATCGCCATCGTCGGTGTCAGCGCGATCTTTCCTGGTTCGCAGGATGCGAACGGCTTCTGGCGCGACATCCTCGCCGGCAAGGATCTGTTGAGCGACGTGCCGGCTACACACTGGCGCATCGACGACTACTACGATGCGGACCCGGCGGCGCCCGACAAGACCTACGCCCGCCGCGGCGGTTTTCTTGCACCAATGGAATTCGATGCGCTGGGCTGGGGCATTCCGCCTGCGACGATCCCGGCCACCGACACTTCGCAACTGCTTGCACTGATTGCAGCGCGCGCCGTACTTGAAGACGCCGCGCGCGAGCAGTTCGAGACCATGGACCGCTCGCGCATCTCGGTGATCCTGGGGGTCACCAGCGCGCAGGAGCTGCTGTTTTCACTGGTATCGCGCCTGCAGCGCCCGATCTGGCAGAAGGCGCTGCGCGAGATGGGCCTGCCCGAAGACGACGTGCAGGAGGCCTGCGAGCGTATCGCCGCGCACTACGTGCCGTGGCAGGAAGCGTCGTTCCCGGGGCTGCTGGGCAATGTCGTCGCCGGGCGTATCGCCAACCGGCTCGGCCTGGGTGGCACCAACTGCGTGACCGACGCGGCCTGTGCCTCGAGTTTTTCCGCGATCCAGATGGCGGTGAACGAGCTGCAACTGGGTGATTCCGATCTCGTGATCAGTGGCGGCGTCGACACACTCAACGACATCTTCATGTACATGTGTTTCTCCAAGACGCCGGCATTGTCCCCTAGCGGTGATTGCCGGCCGTTCTCGGACCAGGCCGACGGCACGATGCTGGGCGAAGGGCTGGGCATGGTTGCGTTAAAGCGGCTCGCCGATGCGGAGCGCGACGGCGACCGCATCTATGCGCTGCTGCGCGGCGTTGGTACCTCGTCGGACGGCCGCGCGAAGTCGGTGTACGCGCCAGTCGCTGCAGGGCAGGCGGTCGCATTGCGCCGCGCCTATGTGCAGGCGGGCTTCGGCCCCGACACCGTCGAACTGGTCGAGGCGCATGGTACCGGCACCAAGGCGGGTGATGCTGCCGAGTTCGAGGGCTTGCGCAGCGTCTATGCCGAGGCAGATGCGGCACGCACGCAGTGGTGCGCGCTGGGCTCGGTGAAAAGCCAGATCGGCCATACCAAGGCGGCCGCCGGCGCCGCCGGTCTGTTCAAGGCGGTGATGGCGCTGCACCACAAAGTGCTGCCGCCAACGATCAAGGCCGACATTCCCAATCCCAGGCTTGACCTGCCGCGAAGCCCGTTCTATCTCAACAGCTCGGCGCGGCCGTGGATCCGCGGCGCGTCACACCCGCGGCGTGCCGCGGTCAGCGCGTTTGGTTTCGGCGGCTCGAACTTCCATCTTGCGCTGGAGGAATACACCGGCCCGGCACCGCGGGCGCAGCGGCTTGCCACGCAGTCGCATGAACTCGTCCCGCTGAGCGCGGCCAGTGCCGCGGCGATGGTCGAGCGGATCGCGCAGCTGCGGCGATCCAGCGCAAGCAATGTCCCTTTGGCTGCGCTTGCACGCAGTGCGCGGGAAGCGTTCGACCATGGCGCTGCGGTGCGCCTCGCCCTTGTCGCGGCCAGCGCTGCCGAGCTCGATGCAAGGCTTGACCTGGCACAGAAAAAGATCAGCACCGACCCGGCGCAGCCATTCCAGCTGGCAGACGGCAGCAGCTACGGCCTGGGCGCGCCTGACGGCGCGCTGGCGCTGCTGTTTCCGGGGCAGGGCAGTCAGTACATCGGCATGGGAGCTGCCGCGGCGATGCAGTTCGACGCGGCGCGCGCGGTATGGGATCGCGCTGCCGATCTGCGTATCCACGAGACCGTGTTCGGCAATTCGGCCGACGCGCTGATGCGCACCGAAAACGCCCAGCCGGCGCTCGGCCTTGCGTCGATGGCGCTGCTTGCCGTGTTGCGTGGGCTCGGAGTCGAGGGCGCGATGGCCGCCGGCCACAGCTTCGGCGAGATCGTCGCCCTGCACGCTGCGGGAGTGTTCGCCGAAGCTGATGCCCTGCGTATTGCCCGACGCCGCGGTGAACTCATGCGCGACGCGGCGAGCAATGGCAGCGGCGCAATGTGCGCGCTGGCGTGCTCGATCGAGCGCGCGCGGGAGTTGATCGGCCCTGCGCTCGCCATCGCCAACCACAACGCGCCCGAACAAGTGGTTGTTTCGGGACCGGCGGAGGCCATTGCTGCGCTCCAGACCCAGGGGCTTGCGGCGCAGCGCCTGCCGGTCGATGCCGCCTTCCATTCTGCCCAGGTCGCGTCTGCATGCGCGCCGTTCGGCGAGTTCCTCGCCGGTGTCGAATTCGCCGCACCGCAAATGCCGGTCTATGCCAATGCACACGCAGCACCCTACACCGGCGATGCCGTTGCGCTGCTCGCGCAGCAAATTGCGCAGCCGGTGCGTTTCGTGGAAACGATTGAAGCGATGTACGCCGCGGGCGCGCGCTGCTTTGTCGAGGTCGGTCCGGGCACGGTGCTCAAGGGCCTGGTCGGCGCCATCCTCGGTACGCGCGCGCACCGCGCGATAGCCCTCGATCGCAAGGGCAGGTCAGACATCGAGCCACTGCTCGCAGGACTGGCGCAGCTCGTAGCCGCAGGCCATGTGACCAAGGTGTCGGCGTTGTTCGACGACGTGCGTGTTCCGCCGCCGCTGGCGGCCTACAAACACGGTGTCGCGATCAGCGGCAGCAACGTCGGCAAGCCCTATCCGCCGGCAGATCCTTCGTGCCTGCCCACTCCCAATCCGCCGCGTGCGGAGCCTGCAGCTGTTGTCGAGGTGCTCACCGTGAAAGAAGAATCGCCGCTGTCACCAGCCTGGCTCGCCGCGTTCCAGGAAGCGCAGCAGCAGACCGCGAATGCACATGCTGCTTACCAGCGCGCACTCAGCGACAGCCACACGCAGTACCTCAAGCTGGCCGAAAGTGCGATCAACGGCCTCACCGCGTTGCTTGGTGCAGCTCCCGCGCCCGTAGCGCCGGCTTCAGGCGCAGCTGCAGCCCTGCCGATGGTGGCGCCGCCGCCAGTTGCGCCGATACCGGTTGCGGCGGTGGTCCCGGCGCCGGTCGCAGCACCGGCTGCTGTCACCGTTGTGGCACCGGTCGCTGCGCCTGCGCCAGGCACCGACCTGGCGGCGCTGCTCCTTGCCGTCGTCGCGGAAAAGACCGGCTACCCCGCCGAGATGATCAGCCTTGACATGGACCTCGAAGCCGATCTCGGCGTTGACTCGATCAAGCGGGTGGAAATTCTCGCCGCGGTGCAAGAGCAAGGCGCGGTCGGCGCGCAGATCGATCGCACGAAGATGGGTGGGATGCATACCTTGCGGCAGATCGCCGAATACCTGCAGGGCGGGGCCGCGACGGGTGCAATCGCCGCCCCGCAGGCTGACGCCGAAGACGTTGCTGGGGTCTTGCTGGGTGTGGTCGCCGACAAGACCGGTTATCCGGTCGAGATGCTGGATCTGGCGATGGACATAGAGGCCGACCTCGGCATCGACTCGATCAAGCGGGTGGAAATCCTCGCCGCAATGAACGAACGCCTGCCCGGACTGGCGAAGGACCGTGCGCCACCGGCGGCGCTGCACACGCTGGCCGATATCGTGGCCTACCTCGGCGCGGTCCCGATCCCTACCGCCGCACGGCCCGATATCCCTGCACCACGCGGGAAGCCGCTGCGCCGCGCCGAGCTTGGCCGTTTCGTGCTGGAGCTCCTGCCCGCACCAGCCGCCGGCTTTGCCATGCCTGGGCTGATCGATGGCGAGCCGGTATTCGTGTTCGGTGCGGTTGGCCTGGACGCCGTGGTCGCAGCGATGCTGCGCAGCAGCGGTGTTGATGCTCACGCGGTGGATGCCTTGCCCGACAGTGCAAGGCGCTGCATCTATCTGGGCGGCCTGCGTCAGGTCGCGGACGAGGCGCAGGCCATGGCGGTGAACCGCGAGGCGTTTGCCGTCGCGCAGCGCCTGGCCAGCGCCGAGGACGTTTTGTTCGTGACTGTGCAGGACACCGGCGGCCATTTCGGCTTGCGCAACACCGATGCGTGCCGCGCGTGGCTGGCGGGTCTGCCCGCACTGGTCAAGACAGCAGCGCTGGAATGGCCGCGCGCGACGCTGAAGTCGATCGACCTGGAGCGCGGCACGCGCGACGACGCGGCGCTGGCCGAAGCCATCGCTGGCGAGCTGTTGCGCGGCGGCGGTGAGATCGAAGTGGCTTTGCCCGCTGCAGGCGGGCGCTTCACGCTCAAGAGCATTGCGCGCGCGGCGCGCCCGTCGCTCAGCGCGATCAATGCTGGCGATGTCGTCGTCGTCTCCGGCGGCGCACGGGGTGTGACGGCGGCCTGCATCGTGGAGTGGGCCAAGCAGTGCAAGGCGCGGTTCGTTCTGCTTGGGCGTACCCCGCTGCGCGAGGAGCCCACCGATTGTGCCGGTGTCAGCGACGAGGCACAGCTCAAGCGCATCGTGCTCGCGCGCGGTGCGGCGCTGACGCCGAACGAACTGTCGCAGGAAGTCGACCGCATTCTTGGCGCGCGCGAGATCCGCGCCACGCTTGCCGCGATCCAGGCCCAGGGCGCCTCCGCGCGTTACGAGTCGGTCGCGGTGGATGATGCCGCTGCGCTGGCCGCAACCCTGGATCGCGTGCGCCGGGACTGGGGGGCGATCGCCGCTGTGGTGCATGCTGCGGGCGTGCTGGCCGACCGGCGCATCGGCGACAAGACACTGGCGCAGTTCGACCGTGTGTTCGGCACCAAGGTCGGCGGGCTGCGCGCCTTGCTAGCGGCGACAGCGGCGGACCCACTGAAGCTGTTATGTGTGTTCTCGTCAGTTTCGGCGCGTTGTGGCAATACCGGGCAAAGCGATTACGCGATGGCCAACGAAGTGCTGGCCAAGGTCGTCGCAGCCGAGGCGCGCAGGCGCCCCGGGCTGCGGGCGAAGTCGCTGGGCTGGGGCCCGTGGGAAGGCGGAATGGTCACACCGGCGCTGAAGGCGCGTTTTGCCGAACTGGGTGTGCCGATGATCCCGCTGGAGGTCGGTGCGCGGATGTTCGCCGACGAAATGGACGACGCGCGTGCCAGCGATATCGAGCTCGTGCTCGGCGGCGAACCGCGCGGCGAAGCACTGCTGATGGACGGCGCCGAGGCGCGTGTGCAGAGCGTGGAGCTTGTTGTCTCGCGCGCCAGCCACGCCTTCCTCGAAGGCCATGCAGTGAAAGGCACGCCGGTCGTGCCAGTGGTACTTGTGGCCGAATGGATGGCGCGCGCAGCGCGTAGCTTCCGTCCTGGTCTGGCGCTGGCCGCACTGCACGAGCTCAAGGTGCTCAAGGGCATACGGCTAGGCGGATTCGACCATGGCGGAGATCGCTGCCGCATCGAGGCAACGCCGTTGCCCAGCGAACGCGGCGTGCAGCTCCTGATGACCGTACGCGATGCACGCGGGGCGCTGAATTACAGTGCGCGCGCGGAATTGCTGCCGGAGCCACCCAAGGCCAGGCGCGAGACGCCCGGGCTGGCCCTGGACCGGTGGAGCGGCGAAAGCATCTATCCGGAGTTGCTGTTCCATCGCAAGCAGTTCGAGCTGATCGATGCGGTGCACGGTATCTCCGACCAGGGCATAGGGGCGACGGTGCGCGGCGTCGACGCCGCGGGCTGGGACGGCGAGAGCTGGGCGCTCGACGTCGCTGCCCTGGACGGTGGCTTGCAGGTCGCCGCGCTGCACGGCCGGCGCATGCTCGGTGGCCAGACGCTGCCGACGGCAATCGCCGAGCTGCGGCACTTCGGGGCGAATCCGATCACGGGCCCGATCACCGCTACGGCCTACCTGCGCAAGGTGGGGACTAGCGACACGACTACCGATATCGTGCTGACTGACAAGAGCGGTAGCCGCTACGCCGAGATGCTCGGCGTGCAGAACCACGCGCTGCCGAACGGGGCCTGATCGCGTGTTCGAGCCGATTGCCATCGTCGGGCGCGCCTGCGTATTGCCTGGGGCCTTGAGTCCGGCGGCGCTATGGGACGCAGTGGTCAAGGGACGCGATCTGGTTTCGCGCGTGCCTGCAGATCGCTGGCGTCTCGCGCCCGAGCTGGCGCTGTGCGCACCCGACGCGCCACAGCCGGACCGCACCTGGTCGGATCGCGGCGGCTATGTGGAAGGCTTCGAGTCGATCTGGAATCCGCAGGGCTTCGCGGTCGCGGCTGCCGAGCTCGATGGGCTGGACCCGCTGGTGCACTGGACGCTGCATTGCGCACGCGAAGCGCTGCGCGAGACCCGCGTGGCAGGCCGCGTGGGAGCAATCTTCGGCAACCTCGGCTTTCCGACCACGCAGATGGCCGCGTTCTGCGAGCAGGTGTGGACAGGCGAGGGGGAGGTCGACCCGCGCAACCGCTTCATGAGCGGCGGGACTGCGGCCATGCTGGAGCGTGCGCTAGCACTGCAGGCCGGCAGTTTTTGCCTGGACGCCGCCTGTGCCTCGTCGCTGTACGCGATCAAGCTCGCCTGCGATGCCCTGCACGACCGCCGCGCCGACGTGATGCTCGCCGGAGCGGTACAGCGTGCTGATGATCTATTTCTCCACATTGGCTTCTGTGCGCTCGGCGCGCTCAGCAAGTCCGGGCGTTCGCGGCCCTTTCATCGCGAGGCGGATGGATTGGTGCCGGCCGAAGGTGCAGCGTTCCTGGCGCTCAAGCGCCTGGCCGATGCACGCCGCGATGGCGACACCATTCATGGCGTGATTCGCGGCGTCGGGCTGTCGAACGATGGGCGCGGCAAAGGTTTCCTGGCGCCGAGCGAAGAGGGGCAGCAGCGTGCAATCCGCAGCGCGTATGTGATCTCGGGTATTGACCCTGCCCAGGTTTCGCTGCTGGAGTGCCATGCCACCGGCACGCCGGTAGGCGACGCCACCGAATTGCGCAGCAGCGCGAATGTGTTCGCGCAGACGCACAACCTGCCGATAGGTTCGCTCAAGTCCAACCTCGGTCACCTCATCACCGTTGCAGGCGCTGCGGGCCTGATCAAGCTGCTCGAAGCGATGCGCGCCGGGGTACGTCCACCGACCTTGCATTGCGCCGATCCCAATCCGGCCCTGCAGCAGACGCCATTTCGCCTGTTGCGCGAAGCTGAGCCCTGGGCCTGCGACGGCGCGCGCATCGCGGCCATCTCCGCCTTCGGTTTCGGCGGCAACAATGCGCATCTGATCGTTTCGCAAGACGAAGAACGCATCAGTGGCGAGCGCGCTGCTGCCAGTGCGCGTCCGGTCGCGATCTGTCCGGTCGCGATCGTGGGCATAGGGTTGAAGGTCGCCGACGCGCCAGATCGCGCGGCGTTCGCGCATGCGCTATTCGATGAACGTGTGTCCGGCGAAGAGACGGGTGCAGCGCGGGAAGGCCGTATGGACTGCGTCGAACTCGACATGGACGGCCTGCGCTTTCCGCCACGAGACCTTGAACAGGCGCTACCGCAGCAGCTGGCGCTGCTCGCGGCGGCGCGCGAGGCGCTGGCCGAGACGCTGCCGCTGCCACGCGAGCGCAGCGCGGCGCTGATCGGCCTGGAGCCCGACCCGGAAGTCGCGCGCCACGGCGCGCGCTGGCGGCTCACCAACGGCCGCAACGACGCTTGGGCCGCGCGCGCGCGCGCCGCACTGGTGCCGCCGCTCGAGGCCGCCGCCGTGTTGGGTTCCATGCCCAATATTCCGGCCAACCGTCTGAGTTCGCAGTTCGACCTCGCCGGCCCGTCGTTCACGCTGCAGGCGGGTGCCGCATCCGGATCCCAGGCGCTGCGCATCGCCGCGCGGGGGTTGGCGTGCGGCGAGCTGGATGCCGCGATCGTCGGGGCGGTCGATTTCGGCTGCGAAGCGGTACAGCGTGCGGCGAGCGACGAAGTACCCGGCGACGCGGCCGTCGCCTTGGTGCTGAAGCGGCTGGAGGATGCGGAACGCGACGGCGACCGGGTGTATGCGTTGCTGGACGACACGGCTGCTGCCGAGCCGTCGCGACTGCAGTCGCGGCTGCGGCAGCGCTTCGGTTATGCGCAGGCAACTTTTGAATTAGTGGAAACTGCTGCGGCGGCGCTGGCTCTGCATCAGCGGCGCAACATCGACGGCAAGCCGTGGCTCAGTGCCATGCCGCGCCGCGCGGCGAATCTCCGCGAAGCCTCAGCACATCCGCGCCGCGCCGAACAGGCGGTGGCGCGATTGCACGGTTTCGCCGGGGTGGACAAGAGTTCGGTGATCACCGCATTGAAGCAGGATCGCCGCGGTCTGGACGGCCCTGCACGCTGCGTGCTCGTTGCAACCGAAGCGTCGCTGCCGACGGTGCGGGCGCGGGCGATCGCCCATCTGGAAACCGGCGCGCCCGCAGGCCGCGGCGTGTTCTTCCGCGCCCAGCCAATAGCCGGCCAGATCGGGTTCGCGTTTGCCGGTGCCGGTGCTTCGTACCGCGGCATGGGGCGCGAACTGCTGCTGCATCTGCCGCAACTGCACGAGTCCCTGCGCAGTCGCAGTCAGCGCCTTGCGACCGCATTAGCTTGGTCGTTTGCTGCGGATGACGCGACGCCCAGCGTGTTTGAGCAGTTGTGCGGTTCCTCGGCTCTGTCGCAATTGCATCTGGCGCTAAGCGAGGATCTTCTCGGCCTTAAGGCCGACGCCTGGCTGGGCTACTCCTCAGGTGAAACAAACGCACTGATTGCCGCGGGCGTCTGGAACGACCCCGATGCACTGATGGCGGATATGGAGTCGTCCGGCTTGCTCGAACGCGAGCTGGCTGGCCGCTTCGATCTTCTGGCGCGCAGCTGGGGCGAACCTGCGACCTGGGAATGCTGGACTGTCGCCGCGCCGCTGGATGAGGTGCGCCGCGCGTTGACTGGCCTGGATCGCGCGCACATCGCGATCATCAACGACGATGCGAGCTGCCTTGTCGCGGGTGCTGCGGCCCAGTGCACCCGTGTGGTCGAACGGCTGGGTGCGGCGCGCTGCCTGCAACTGGACTATTCGCCCGTCGTGCATGTGCCGGAGCTGCACGGCGTGGAGCAAGCATGGCTGGCCGTACATCGCCGTGCGACCGCGGCGCCGCGGCATGGGCGTATCTACAGCACGGCCAGCGGACGGCCTTATACACCGGACAGCGAGGCCTGCGCACAGGCGATTCTGGCGCAGGCGGTCGACACCATCGACATCCGTGCGCTGGTCGAAAACGCCTGGAACGACGGTGTACGCGTATTCGTCGAACACGGGCCCGGAGGCACCTTCGGCCGCGCGATCCGTCATGTGCTCGGCGCGCGTGAGGCGCTGGTGGTCAGCCTCGACCGGCACGGCGACGGTATCGAGACCGTGCTCGGCGCGACTGCGGCGCTGCTCGCCGCCGGTGTGGCGGTGGATCATGCCGCGCTGGAAACCGCGCTGGCACCTGTGCCACACCTCGCACCGAAACGGCCGCGCCGCTTCGACGCCCACCCTCAGCCCGTGCGCCTTCCTCCACGCGCCGAAGCGATGCAGACGATGGCGCCTGCGCCGCGGCTGCCGCCAATTCTCGAATACACGATGCACGAGCCTGCGGTCGTGGCATTGCCTGTTGCGACATTGCCTGTTGCCACTCTTGCACCTGGTAGACCGCAGCCTGTGCGTGCGGCGCATCCTGCGCTGGCAGGCATCCGGGCGGAACTCACGCGGCTGGCCGCGGCGCAACAGGCGTATACCGAGGCGCAGACCAGCGCGCACGCGCAGTTCCTCACCTTGCAGGCCAAAGCGAGCGAAGCCCTGTTGTGCGCCGCGCGACAGGGCGTGAGTTCGCATCTGCTGCCATTCGCCCCGTTGACGCGAGCGCTGCAGTCCAGCGACTCCGCCGCCGTGTTCGCCGGACCGACACAGCAGGCTGTGCGCTTCACGCGCGATGAGCTTATGGTCCATGCCGACGGCAACATCTCGCAGATTTTCGGCGCGGCGTTTACGGCGCAGGACGGCTTCGCGCGTCAGGTACGCATGCCGCGTCCGCCGCTGTTGCTGGCTGATCGGGTAACCGCGCTCCGGGCCGAACCGATGAGCATGGGCAAGGGCTCCATCACCACGCAGACCGATGTTGGTGCCGAGTCCTGGTATCTGCATCAGGGCCGCATGCCCGGTGGTGTGATTGTGGAAGCAGGGCAGGCCGACCTGATGCTGATCTCCTACCTCGGCGTCGATGCCCTCAATCGCGGCGAGCGCGTCTACCGTCTGCTCGGCTGTGAGCTCACCTACCACGGTGAACTGCCGCGTACCGGTGAAACGATCACCTTCGCCATCCATCTGGACGGACATGCGGCACAGGGCGACGTGCGCCTCATGTTCTTCCACTACGACTGCATGAACGGCGACCGCAAGCAACTGACGGTCAGAAATGGCCAGGCCGGATTCTTCACCGATGCCGAACTCGCCGCTTCGGCGGGCTGCCTGTGGACGCCTGAAGGTCAGGAAGTCGTCGCCCACCCACGCCTGGACCCGCCGCGCGCGGTGAGCACACGCAGTTGCTTCGATCGCGCCGCGCTGGAGGCCTTCGCCAACGGCGACACCCACGCCTGTTTCGGCGCCGGTTTCGAGCTCGCCCGCACGCATACGCGCAGTCCACGTATCCAGTCCGGTAACATGCTGCTGCTCGACCGTGTGAGCGCGTGCGAGCCGCGTGGCGGTCCCTGGGGACGCGGCTATCTCCGCGCCGAGCTCGACATCGATCCGTCGCGCTGGTTCTTCGACGGGCATTTCAAGAACGATCCCTGCATGCCCGGCACACTGATGCTGGAAGGGTGCCTGCAGGCGCTGGCGTTCCATCTCGCGGCCTGCGGCTACACGCTGGAGCACGACGGCGCACGTTTCGAGCCCGTACCGGAACTTGCCTACAAACTGCAGTGCCGCGGCCAGGTTATCCCGAGCTCGATGCTGCTGGTGACCGAAGTGTTCGTTGAGGAAATCGTTGCCGGACCGGTGCCGACGATCTGGGCCGACCTGCTGTGCACAGTGGATGGACTGAAGGCATTTCACGCACGCCGTCTTGCACTGCGTCTGCAGCCGGATTTTCCTGCGGCAGACAGCGAAGGCCTGCTTGCCTCGGCGCTAGGCCGCCCGTCGCGTGCGTTCGGTACTCGCTACCAGCGTTTCGACGGCGCGTTGCGCGCGCCACGCCTGCCGGCACCGCCCTACCTGTGCATGAGTCGCATCGTGCGCACCGACGGTACGCCCGGAGAGATGCGCGCCGGCGTGTGCGTCGAGGCCGAATACGATGTGCCGCGCGATGCCTGGTATCTCGACGTCGCCGGTGCCGCGCCGTTCGCAATACTGCAGGAGGCCGCACTGCAACCCTGCGGCTGGTTGTCGAGCTGGGCCGGCTGCGCTCTCGCCAGCGAAGAGGAGCTGCGCTTCCGCAACCTGGACGGTCGCGGTACACAGCATTCCGAATTGCGCGGCGGCGAAACGCTCACTACGCAAGCCGTACTCACTTCGGTTTCCGCATCAGGCGGCATGATCATCGTCGCGTTCGACGTGCGCTGCAGGGTAGGCACGCGCGAGGTCTATACGCTGAAGACCGTGTTCGGATTCTTTCCGCGCACCGCACTGGCGGCACAGGCCGGCCTGCCGCGCAGCGAGTTCCACCAGGCGCTGCTGCAGCGCGAGCCGAACACACGGCGCGAACTCGACGAAAACTCCCTGCTGCGCATGATCGACCGCATCGACGGCGTCTGGCCTGACGCGATTCGCGCACGAAAGCGGGTCGATGCCGGCGAATGGTTCTTCAAGGCGCATTTCTTCCAGGATCCCGTACAACCCGGTTCGCTCGGTGTACAGGCCATGCTGCAGACGCTGCAGCAGTGGCTGTGCACGGCAAACCACGCAAGCTCAGGCGCGGTGGCGCCGCTGCTCGGACGCGAGCACCTGTGGAAATACCGCGGACAGGTGCTGCCGCACCACAGCGAAGTGGTGATCACTCTGCAGGTGACGGAATCCGGCCCTGACTACGCCATCGCCGATGCGAGCCTGTGGGCTGACGGCGAACGGATCTACGAGGCGAGCGGGATTGCTCTTCGCCTTCGCCATGGGCAACAAGAAGGATAAGCTATTGTCCTGTCACGAAAATACGTCGGAGAAATTCCGGGGTGAAAGACCGCGGAATTGTTCGATGGTTATTGGCGGGACAGGACACTAGCTCGGGCAGCATCGCTGCACCGGTCGCCCCCTGCCGGGCGTTGCAGCCTGGTATGCAACTGAGCCTCGGGCAACCTCGCGCCGTCGCCTGCTCTTCAGCGTGAAGTACGCGCTTGCGCGTGTTCCAGGCTGAGCTGGAGATGCAATGCGCGACACGGGTTGCACACTGCATCGCGCGAGCTGCCGGGGAGGTCGTTCCCGGTGGGAACGGTTGTTGCTTCAGAGCGGGCTTGACAGGGGGCAGGAGCGTTCAAGGTCGCCGCGGTGTCCCGGCTGTGTCTTATCGTGTACGGGTAAAGCACTAAACTGGCCGGGTATTCAGGGAGCGCCTGGCGAGAGCGATTCTTCGGCGCCCTTGGCAGATCGCTCAGGAATCACTTGTTGCCGTCAACAAAACAAACATCCGGCGCAGCAATTGATGCATGCAAACTCAGCACGGAAACACCATATGCGCATCGGTATTCTCGGCTTTCTGGGTTTTTTTTGTTTTTTCGCTGTTGCCGTACAAGCCGCGCCGTTGAGGGTCGGGGTCAGCAGCACCGACCTCGCTACGGGAACGTTCGGTGACAACAACGGTGGCGGCCAATTTCAGGTTCAATTATATAATTTTTCAGGTGTCACTGCGGTGCAGCCGCTGACCATGAAGTTGAACATGCCTGCGGGCTTTGAATTGCGAAACTTCGTGTCTGTCACTGGTAGCTGGAACTGCACTGGTGGCAGCACGGCCAATCCCGAGCTCACGTGTATCAATAGTCAGAACATCGCCAACGGCAGCTCCGCTGCGGTGCGCATTTTTCTGAACATTGCGAGCAATGCCCCGGCTGGCCCTGGCAGCACTACGGTAACCGCCGAAAGCACGCAGTTCCCCCTGCCAGCGCCCCCGGGCTGTGTGACCACGGCATCTGGCAATGCGGTGGACTCGCAGTGTGTAACGCGGACTTTTCAGGTCGTGCAGTCCGCGTTGACCGTGGTCGATATCACAGCGGTGGACGCGCCCCTTACCACGGGCACGCAGGAGCAGGTTCTGTTGCGCATCAACAATACCGGCTACAGCGGTCTGAACCGGCCCTGGCATCTCGATATCTACTGGCCCACCGGCTTGAGTTTTGTGCAACTGGATTCGACCTTGCCCTCATGGAGCTGCAGTGCTGCGGGCACCAATCCCACGATCTGTACCAGCAACTCCACGATTATTGGAACGGTCGCAACGACCTTCCGTGTGCAGGTAGCCGCCAATATCGCAGTGCCCGGGCCGGTGAGAATCGTGGCGTCGACCGGCAACAACAATTCGCAACCGGCGCCGGCCGACTGTCTGACCAATCTGATGCAGCAGGGGTGTGGGTTCGGCGATCTGGCAACCTCTGTCCCGCTGGTGACCAATTTGGCGATCACTTCAATGGTGATCACGCCCGCAATTTTTCCTATTGGCAACAATGCGGGTCAGGTGCGGGTGAACTACGAGAATCTGGGCAACGGGGGCGCCAGCAATTTCAACCTACGCTTCGATTTGCCGCCTGGATTCAGCTATGCCTCAACCGCCGCAGCCAGCACCTCCGCTAGCTGCAGCAGGAGTGGCAGCGTGGTCAACGGCGAGCTGGTGCATTGCGTGATGGGAACTGTGGGCCCTGCGCCGGCCAGCGGCAACCTCACGGTGACGGTAAGCATTTCACCATCCCAAATGGTTCGGGGCGGCCCTACTCCCGAAGTTCTGGCGTCGATAGACAGTGTGTCGGGAACGCAGTCGCTGAACGTTCTGCTGAGTTGCGCCAACAACCCGGCACAGCCGTTCTGTGGGCTGGTCGCGGTGCCCTTGATCGGAGAGTGCATGGACTACGCCGAGGACATCTTTTGCTACGACCACGAGCTTTGATCTGGGATGGACGCGCAAAAGCAACCGGAATCGCGCATCGGTTTTGCGGCTGGGACGGGCAACTGGTGGGCTGGCATTTTCCGGGATAGCGCGAGCCGGGCTATTCGCGCCAAGCCGGCTGTCCACGGGCAACCGCGTGTTGAGTCCGCTATTGCGCGAACCGAAACAAAAAAGCGCCCCCGCAGGAGCGCTTTTGGTGATTCACCCATCATTATCCGAGGGCAGACGCACGAATCCAGGTGGAAACGGCACTGAAAAGGCTACTTCAGGCTAGTGGACGGTGGTGGGTTTCGTGTGGATGGGACACATCGTGAGTGCGGACGATCTGCACCAGAAACTGGCCGAGTTCCGTTACTGGTATAACCACACTCGGCCGCACCAGCACTTGTGCGGACGAACGCCTGCAGAAGTTTGGACGGGACGCAAGAAAGCGACCGGAACGCCGTACTACTTCAGCGGCTGGGATGGGCAACTGGCGGGCTGGTATTTTCCCGGCTAGCCGAGCTTGCGCGGCACGTGCTGGGCGGGCAGCACGTTGCTGTCCACGGGCCGCCATTGGCTGAGCTGGAAACTCCGGTGAACAAAGGCAAAAAGGCGCCCGCAAGAATG
>JAEUPP010000054.1 GCA_016790075.1 Rhodanobacteraceae bacterium
TCCGCTGCAAGTGCTCATGCCACACCCGCTGCGCTGGCGTCAGTTCCTGCTCCATCACTTCTTACTCCCAGTGTCTTGCACGACTCAAGCATCGTGCTATCGACAGCCGGTTGAGTAGATGGAGGTTGTGGAGCGCTTACAGAAAATGCCCCGGTTTCGCGTGGGAAATCTCGGAGTTCTGGGTGGCCACGATCTCTCTGTCCCCGCTGGCATTTGTGCACAAGATGGTAGCGGTGTTGTCGGCGGTGTAAAGGCGAGCATATTCGGCGAGTAACGGTGACGCTGAAGGCTTAAACGACAATCCCCGCCAATGCGGGGATTGACGTTTGGGCGGACTGTACCCGTACAGAGCCTGGCAACCGTCAGTCCATCGGAGAAGTGCTCGTGAGGGCGTCGGAATTTTCTCAGGGTTGGGTGCTTTGTTCTTCGCTCTTCAGTATTAAGCCTGGACTTGTAACGCGTCAACAATCCGTTGATGCGCAAGTGCTCTGGCAAGATCCGAGGGTGTCTCCCCAAACTCATTTCTAGCCGACACGCTCGCACCGTGCTCCAAAAGTAGCAGCACAACATCTAGCGCCCCCTGAGCCACCGCATCATGCAATGGTGTATGCCCATGCTCACCGGTAGCGTTGATGTCCGCACCGGCATTCAATAGCAGGCAGACTTCTGTAGATGAAGCCCTTGCTGCTGCCACATGAAGCGGGGTATTCCCAAAATTTCCGCGCGTGTTGACTCCAATATTTTCCAACTCAACGAACTCTGGAAGATCCGAATAATTGAAAAGAAGTTCTGAAATTAACATGACGTCAGGGCGCACAATCATTGCAACAATTATCACGGATATAATTTTCTAGCTTTTCTATCGCTCTATCGAGATTCTCGATCTCGCCTGCATGGCTCGCATCCGGCCCGCCATGCCAACGATCACTAAATGATTGCCGCATACGCCGGCAATCTTGGTTCCGTTTCAACTTCCAACGAGCTTCCTCGCACGGACTTAGGCCGGGTGGCGGCGACTCAGTGCAGCGCTTGCTATAAGCTCGCCGATCGTTAGCTTGCGCAATGCTGTCTTCAGCAGCGTTGCCTATGGCAAGGACAATGCATATGCCAACGACATTTATGATTGCATTTGCCGCCGAAGCGCACACCGCCGTAACCGGTGGCACGAGACATACAGCCGCAGCGGCTAATCCATCTGGGTCTGAAAACTTGCCGGGGTTCTGAAGGGTGTATCCATAGGTGTTCACCCCCCCCCTCAACCCAATCGGATCACTCTCGACATAGCGTCCGATGGTGGGGTCGTAGTCGCGGAAGTAGTTGTAATGCAGTCCCGACTCCTCGTCGAGATACTGCCCTGGGAAGCGCAGATTCATATCCAGTGGAATGTCCGTGGGGGTTATGACCGACGAGCCGGGAGCGGGCGGATCTTCGCCAAAAGGTGCGCCGGTGAGGGGCCATTCCCAAGTCAGCACTTCCGTATCGATGTGTTCGGCAGCACGGGGAGTGCCGAGATGATCGGCGTAGATCGCGTGGCGTTCCTTGCCTTTGTCCAGCCGCGCGATAACACCGACCAGCAGGCCGTCAAGGTAGACGTATTCCTTGCCGCTGCCGCCATCAAGGTATTCGCCCAGCAGCGCGCCGCTGCTGTCGTAGGCGAACTGAAGCAGACCGATGCTGGCGTCCTTCTGCACGCGCTGCCCCAGCGCATTGATCAGGTAGCTCGAACTCGCGGCTCCGGCATAGCCCACCAGCCTTCCGCGCGCGTCGTAGCTCAGCGTGTCGCTGTCCCGTGCCGTGGTATTGCCAGCGGCGTCGTAGCTATAGCTCCTGGCGCTGGCACCGGTGGTGGCGTTGAGGCGGTGCGTGTTGCTGACGTAGCCATAGCTGGTAGTCGCACTGTTGTGCATCAATGCCGTGCGGTTGCCGGTGGCATCGTAGCTGTAGCGGTAGTCGCGATTGTCCGAGACCTGGGCGCGGGTCAGTCGATTCAGCGCATCGTAGTCATAGGCCGTCGCGGTAGCCGCTGCGGGTTGCGGGCCCAGACTCAGGCGGTCGATGCGGCCGGCCAGATCGTGATGGCGGCTGACCACGGGGCCGTGCGCGAAGGTAAAGCCATCGAGATTACCGAACGGAACATAGCGCGCGTTCTGCACCAGCGATGCGCCATTGATCGCTACGCTGGCCGTGCGCCCGGCCGCGTCATAGGCGTAGGAAACCACCGCGCCGCTGGGATAGGTGATCGTGGCCAGGCGTCCGTCGTCGTAGGCGTAGCCCAGGGTCCGTGTGGTTGTGTCTATCGTCTCGCTGCGCGCGATCGTTCGGCCCAGTGCGTCATAGCCCAGCTCGATCGTCGAACCGCCGCCCGTGATGGAGCTGACCCGCCCTTTGCCATGGGTGTTGAGGTCGTAGACGTAGCTGATCGTAACCTCATTGCTACCCGTACCCGAGGTCTGGTTCAGCGGCCGGTTCAGCGCGTCGTACGTTGTCGTGGTCGTGATGCCACGCGCATCGGTGCGGGTGAGCTCGTTGCCGGCGGCGTCGAAGGTCTTCTGGGTCAGGCCGGTATCCGGACTGCTCAGGCTGGTCGCATTGCCCAGGCCGTCATAGCCATATGTGGTAACCAGTCCATTCGGATCGGTGATGCTGCGCACCTGGTCCGCCGCGTCGTAGCCCGTGGCCAACGTGCCGCCGGCTGCATCGGTCAGCGTCGTGGCCCGGTTCAGCGCATCGTAGCTGGTCGTCGTCAGGCCGCCGGCCGCATCGATCAGGGCGATGCGGTTGCCGTTGTTGTCGTAGCCGTACTGCGTGGTCTCGCCATAGGCGCTGATGTCCTGGCTGACCCGGCCCAGGGCGTCATGGACGCGGCGATAAGCGCTGCGTTTCACCCCTTGCGGATCGAACGCAGCGTAGGCGGTTTCCTGGCCGGCGTTGTTCAGCGTGCGCTGGGTGGTATTGCCCAGCGCATCGGTCTCGCCAGTGCGGCGATGCGCATTGTCGTAGTCGAAGTCGAGATAGCTGCCGTCGGGCTGGGTGATGCGGATGACCTGTCCGCTGTCGTCATACGTGGTCTGTGTCGTTTCCGCCGCGCTGGTACCGTAAGCGGCGGTGCGCAGCGTCGCCCAGCCACGGATGTGATAGCCCAGCGCGGTAACGACTCCATTGGGATCGGTGATGCGGGTCACGCGGCCGTTCGCATCGTAGTTGGCATACGTGGTCACCTGGCCCAGGGCGTTGGTCACGGTATGCAGCTGTCCGCGGCAGGCAACGCAAGGGTCGTTGCTCGGGTAGTAGGTATACGTGGTGATATCGGCCACATCGGTACGCGGACCGTTCTCGCTCAGCACACGGCCAATACTGTCATAGGTATAGCCCCAGCTGCGGCTCAGCGCACCGGCCGTGACGGTCCTGCCGGTCAGATTGCCACTCGTATCGTAGGTCAGCGTCGTGACGCGGCTGCCGCCATTGCCGTCGGGCTCGGTGATCGTGGCCGGCAGCCGAAATGTCGGATGCCAGGTAGTGGTTATCGTGCGCGTAACCGCGGTCGGGCTGCCGTTGGCTTGCAGCCCTTCGGTGCGGGAAAGTTCCAGATTGCGCAAACTGTCAAACGTGTAATCCGTGCGGTTGCCGTTGAAGTCAATGCGCGAAGCGACATTGCCGTTGGCATCATAGGTCGTGGCCTGTGCCGTGCCGCCACCGCAGCTCGCGCAGGGCTGCGACAGGCCGGTGAGCTTTCGCACGCCATTGACCACCGCATAGGCATAACTGCGGACCGTACCCAGCGGATCGGTGACGGTGGTCGCGTTGCCACTGTAGCTGAGCTGGTAGCTGTCCACACCGCCCGCATGCTGCGTGCCGGTGGCGTAACCGCCGTTGTAGCTGAAGGTCGCGTAGCGGACTTCATTTTCGTCAGTAATGCCAGTCAGCAGGTTTTCATAAGGCACCGCGAGCTCGTAGTGATATTCGCGCGCCGTGCTGCCCGGATAGGTCGCAAACAGCAGGCGGCCGGCGGTGTCGTAGACATAACCGATGGTCTGGCTGTCGGGCAGGGTCAGGCTCTGCAGGCGCCCGTCCGGGCCATAGTTCAGGCTCAGGTAACGGCCGAAGGGGTCGGTCACGCGGGTGAGCTGATCACCAGTCCATAGCATCGTGGTGATCTGGCCAGCGCGGGTACGGATGCTCAGCAGCCTGCCGTTCGCGTCATAGGATTCGACGCTGTCATCGGCCAGCGTCAGTTGCCAGGACACCGCTGGTGTGCCCACCGGCGGAGCGATCCGCTGCAGTCGCGCCGCGCCGCCGCCTACATTGTAGATTTCCTTACCGACTGAATCGAAGAACTGCAGGCTGCCATCAGGCCGCTGCACCGCACCCAGCGCGTAAGTCTGATCCGGATACAGATGCAGCCGGCGCTGGTAACTATGCCGCCAGTTTTCGCCGACGGCCGAGAGTTCGTTGCCTTCGCCACGGACGCGGAAATAGCCTTGGCTGTTGTAGTAGCGCACGAACTCCAGCCCGCCCAGGCCACCGGCGCGGTAGTCGACTTCGGTCTGCAGTTTGGCGCCACTGATTGGCGCAATCGGGTTGCCGACGGTCGGGCAGCGGTCCGATTTAGGCCGCACACATTGCAGATCGCCGTTGGCGTTGTCGCGCGGCGTATAGCCGGTGGGACAGGCCAGAGCGCGGTCGCGGCGAAAATACACCCGTTCCTGGATCGGCCCCTGATCGCACGCAAGACCCGACTGGGGCGAGGTGTAGGTCGTATAACGCCCGTCACGCAAGATAATGCCGTTGCGCATCACTCGTTCTATCGCATAGCAATGCGGTAACCCGTTTATGCTCGCCGCCCATGAGGTCGGGCTTGAACCCAGGCCGCAGTGGCCGATAGTACGCCGTTCAAATTCCGTCGCGATCACCCCGGCTGCGCCTTCGTCCCTGGTCGCGGTACCGCCCGCCCAAACCCCTTCAGGCAGATTGGCGCAGTCGGCAGGACCGTTCCAGGTACCCCCCGCCGACTCGCACCAGCGACGATCCCGATACACGTAGGGACCGTGGTCATCACACATGGCGTAAACGAAGCCGTCCCTGTCAGCGTCCGATGCGGGACGTCCGTCTGCTGGCACGATCTTGGGCTCGGTGCACTCGGCCGTGCCGCCGTCTTCGGAACAGTCTTCGAGCCCGCACGCATCGCTAAGCCCTAGCCCCCCTTCCCAGCGGCAAGCACCCCAGGCCTTGGGCACACTGGCAAAGAAACCCTGGGTCAGGCGCTCGACACCAGCCGCGCGCACCAGCGGCACGGCAGCCAGGGTCAGCAGCAGCGCCAGCAAACTCAACCACATCGGACGGAACCACGGATTCGTAGTCATGGCGCTGATTCAGGGATTGAGCAGCGTCAGCGTGATGTTCGTGCTGAACGTCGCGTTGGCGTTGTCGTAGGGGTTGATGTCAAACAGGAAGGTGTAGTTGCCCGTTACCGGTAGCAGCGGCAAATCGACATAACCGCCGCTGCCGGTATTGGCGTTGTAGTTGCAGCTGGCATGCAGGCAGCTGCCGTCGGGCTTGTAGATCGTGATCGCCACGCGCTGCCCCGCAGGTGCAGCCGTCGTCGTGTTCGCGCTGGCAAGGCGCAATGATTGCCCTGCCATCCCCGCATAGCTGTAGCGCGCGGCCTGGCCCGGGCGGGATACCGCAACCGTTGCCGGCGTACCGGCCGTCAATGTGCCGCTGCTGTCGCTGGACAGCCACAGCTTGAAGCCGCTCTGCGTAGTCCCTGGCGACAAGGCAAGCAACGCCGTGTAGGTACCCGTTTCCGGCAGATTGGTCAGCGCCGTGATCACCGCGCCATTGGGCCGGTAATACGTGATGCTGCTGACATAGGCACCAACCGGTGACAGGGTGGCATCGGTATAGGCGAAACGAAGGTTCTGGCCGTCCGTACCGCTAAAGCTTGCGCGGATGTATTGGCCCGGCGCTGCCGTTGCGGCATTCGTCGCCGCCCCGTCAGGCGTCAGCGTGGCCGCGACGTCTGACGACAGCGCAAACGGTGCCGAGAACGTTGCTGCGCCGTCGTCAAGAGGATTGATATCCACCAGCAGCGTATAGCTGCCGCTCACCGGAAAAAGTGGCAAGGTATACACCTCGTTGCCACTGAGGATCGTGGCATAACATGCCGCTTCGAGGCAGCTGCCATCAGGCTTGTACAGATAGTAGGCCACGCGCTGATTGGGCGGTGCCGTGGTTACGGACTGCAGCGCCAGGCGCAGCTGCTGATTGAGTGCGCCGCTGAACGTATAGCGATACGCCTGCCCGGCCCGAGTGACCACCGCCGTCGTCTGCTGGTTCAGCGCCAAGGCAGCACTGAGGTCGTTCGACAGCCAGGCCTTGAAGCTGCTTTGTGTTGCGCTGCTGCTGGGCTTGACGATCACGCTGTAAGTGCCCGTCTGCGGCAGATTGCTCAGCGTGGTCAGCACCGTTGCACCGTCCGGGCTATAGAACACCGGCTCAAGCACGCCGGCACCGGCCGGTGCCGTACTGCGATCACTCAAGGCAAAACCGAGGTTCTGCTGCGCCGTCGCGGTAAAGCGTAGCCGACGCGACTGGCCGCGAAAGCTCGTGCCGCTATTCAGGGCCGCGCCATCAGCGGCAATCAGTGCAGCCGACTCCAGCGCGAGCTGGCTGCGCAAGACCACGGACGAGGTGAGGTACAGCGCATAACGCCCGCTGGCCGGCAGCGGTGGCAGGTGCAGCGAGCGCGTGCCTCCATTGAGCGTACCGCTGGCGATGGCGTTGCCGCCGGGCGAAAACACCTGATAGCTCGCGCTACCGAGCTCCGGCAAGTCCAATTGGGGAAACTGGAAACTCAGCAAATCGCCCGACTGCCCCGCAAAGGCGACCAGCGCGCGGCGGTTGGCCAAGGCATTCACCCGTACTGCAGGCGTATCGGCCGTGACCTCCGTAGCCGTGGCGATATCGGTCACGGCCAGCGTCGCGGGCAATGCGGTAAAACTCTGTGGTGAGGTTGCTGTCACCGCTGCAACCGTGACCGTTACCAGGCCACTGACCACGTTCGCGGGCACGCTGACCGTCAGATGATCCGCCGCCGCCGCCGTGACCGTTGCAGCCACGCCACCGATCGTGACCTGGTTGGAGACCGGCGTCGCCGAAAATCCGCTGCCGACCAGCGTGACACTGTCGCCCGCCCGACCATACGCCGGCGCGAACCGCAGCAGGCGCAGCGCCGGTGTCAGACCTACATCCTCGATCGCCACAACATTGCCGCGGCTGTCGTGGCGCAGTTTCACTTCTTCGGCACGCAGCGGCCCGGCCTGTAACAAGACCGCGCCAGCAGCAAGTACCATACCGAACAGGAGCAGCGCAGCACGCGCAAACGGCGCGCGGAAGGCACCGGAGCAATCGCTAGTCATAAGACCTGGGCTCAGTCGGCCGCGAAGGGCCGCGGCAAGGAGGGAAACCGCCTGCCCGCAGCAGGCGCACAGAGATCGGGGGCAGTTGCGGCAAGCACACGCCGACGCGCGGGAATATCTGAAGTGCAGTGACGAAGCCACCGCCCGCAAGGCAGCAGCCAACATTCCGTGCGCAGATGCTGCGCGTATCATGCATCGCATAAAGCGGTCCCCTGTAACCGCCGAATGGTTGCGCGATCCTAGCAGTACACGCTTCTCGTGGGGGGAAAAAAACGTTACGCCGGAACACACTGCGGCGCAGGGTGCAAGGCCACACGAAACGCTGAAGCCGGCTGCAGCGCCCTAGTCTCAACAGTGCCTTCATCACCAAGAGCATCTGCCCTCGGGAGCGCGTTTATGCTGGGCGTCCCCATTAAAAAAGAGCCCGGGACTGGCCCGGGCTCCTGGTTACCCCACTACGGCGATGATCAGTTGCCGCTTACCATCCTGACCCAGGGCACACCCTGCACCACGGCCGGGCGCAGCAGGGCCAGGCGGCCACGGTCGCGGCGGCTGCCGTTCTGCTGCGGCGCATTGCCTCCTTCAATACGCAGATAGCCGTCACTCGCATCGGCGCTGGCCGCCTGCCAGGCGAACGCGATCGGGGCGCGGGTCGGATCGACCTCGATCCACGCGCTGCGTTCGGCCAGGCCGTTCGCATCGCGCAGCACGCTGCGCAGCATTACCTTGTCGCCAAAACGCGCAAGTTCCAGAGTGAACAACTCGGCACCACGCTCGGTGACTGCGGTCGCAATCGTGACAGGCTTCAGGTCAAGGCTGGCCAGCAGCTGCGGATCGACCTGCAGGCGGCCGGTCACATAACCACTCGCATTGCCTACGTCCTGCGGCACGATCGTGATCGGCGTGCCTTCAAAGCCATCCTTGAACAGCACGATCACATCGGCCGGCGTATCCGAAGCCGTGTTGTTGGCCGCATTCGGATCGCCGGTCGAGGTCACGCTGGCACTGTTGCTGATCACATCGTCCGGGCTGCCGGGCTGCACGGTCGTCGAGTAGACATACGCGACTTGTGCACTAGGCGGCAGGGTGGCCGTATCGGTCAGTGTATTGCCGCTGCCGGCTGCGCAGGTTGCCCCGCCGAAAGGTATGCAGACCCAGGAACCCGCACCGAGTTCGCTGGGCAGCGCGTCGCTGACATTCACGTTTGCGGCCAGCGGGCTGCCCGAGTTCGTGACGGTGATGATGTAGTTCAGCGAGTCACCGACACGCACGAACTGGCGGTTGTCGGTGATCGTCACACCGGCATCGGGCAGCAGAACAATGGTGTCGGTGTCCGTCGCACTGTTGTTGCCCGCATCGGTATCACTTTCGCCGCTGCCGACGGAGACAGTCGCCGTATTGACCAAGGTGCCGGTAGCACTCAGTGAAAGTGTGCAGGCTGCGGTATAGGTCAGTGAGCCACCGGACGGAATCGAACCCGCATCGTTGATATTGCCGCTGCCACTGGCCGCGCCGCAGGTGGCGCCACCAGCGACCGCGCAGGTCCAGCTGCAGCTGTTCAGGCTCGCGGCAAAGGTATCGCTGACCGTCGTTGCGGCCGTATTCGGTCCGCTGTTGGCGGCGACGATGGTGTAGGTAATCGCACCACCCGGGTTCACTGTGGTGACGCCGTCGGTCTTGCTGATGCTGGCATTGACCAGGCGCGTCAACGTGTCGGTGTCAGTGGCCGTGTTGTTGGCCGGAGCCGTGTCGATAAAACCCGTGGGCAGCGTGACATTCGCCGTATTGCTGACATTGGCCGCGGCTGACACGGTTGCAACCGTGCACTGCTGGGTATAGGTCACACTGCCGCCAGCCGGCAGGTTCACGCTATCGCTGATAGCGCCAGAACCACCAGCAGTGCAGGTTCCGCCGCCAGCGCCTACGCAGGTCCAGGTGCCGCAGGTCAGATCTGACCCCGGTGTGTCGCTGACTGTTGCGCCATTGACCGTAGTACTGCCGGCATTGCTGGCCACGATGGTATAGGTCAGTGTCGCGCCGGTCTGGGTCGCGGTAACGCCGTCGGTCTTGGTGACGGCCAGATTGGCAGAAGTACCACCACCGGCTTCAGCCAGGGTGAAGGCATTGAACTGGGTAACACCGGTTACCGCTGCTGTATTCAGGCCTGTATCCAGCGTGCCGCCCAGATCGGTGAAGCTGGTCGGCGGAATCGGGGAACCGTTGTAGACGCGCAAGTTCGCTTCGGTCGCGGTACCCGGCACATCACCGTCGAGGTAGGAAAAAGTGAGATCCGCCGTAGTGCCTGCAGGCGCCGCCAGCAGCCAGTGCCGAGTGATCGCCTTGTCCAGCGGCGCAAAGTTCGGCATCGGTACCTGCAGGGCCGTGGCATCCAGGGTCAGCGGGAAGGTGCCAGCCGTGACATTGGCCAGAACGGGTGAATAACCGTTTGCGGTACCTACCTCGAACGTACGCGACGCCGCTGCGGCCAGCGGCTTGGCCAGCTTGCCATCGACATAACCCGTGGTCCGTGTCGTCGTACCGGCACTGCCCAGCGTAATGGCATCAGGCGCGGG
>JAEUPP010000013.1 GCA_016790075.1 Rhodanobacteraceae bacterium
CGACAAGATCATGCGCCGCGCCGCGACGGCACACGCGGACCAGGCCCCCGGCCCGGCGCGCGTCGCGGCGGTCTGCGCCAGGGCCGTGCGTTCCATCGTGCGTTCGGCCCCGCTACGCCGCTTCCTGCGCGATGACGCCGAGCACGCGCTGCGCCTGCTGACTTCCAAGCAGGGCCCGGTGCAGGCGCGCGCTATCGAGCGCGTACGCACGCTGCTGGAGACCGAGGCACGCAGTGGCGCACTGCCCCTGACGATCGAAGTCGGCACGCTGGCCTACCTCGTGGTGCGCCTGTGCGAATCCTTCATCTATGCCGATGCGATCAGCGACCGCCGCGTCGACGCCAACGATGCGGCGCTCGCGGTCGAGCTGCTGCTGTCCGGCCGCGTAGCGGCGAGCGCAGCAGCGCCGAAAAAGACGGCGCGAGGTCGCGGCGTCAGTGCCACGACCGCGCCGGGCCGCTGAGGGCGCAAGGGCGGCAATCGCGTGCAGAAACCCCGCAGCGCAGTGGTGCCGGGCGTGGCGGCACGTGGGCTTTGCAGCGCGGCATTGCAAGGCGCGCCAGGGCAGTAACAAATCTGCAACACGCCACACCTAGGCTCCTGCGCCACGGCCAGCATGGCCGCACCAGCCCGGGCTTTCCGCATGATTGCTGTTCGACTGCTCGCCGCATCGGCGCTGTACCTGTGCGTGTCCGTGACTATCTCCGTGACTATCGCGGCGGAGCCCTACACCAACATCGAACAGGCATTTACCCGCGAAGAGCTGCACGAAACTGGCCTTGATGGCCTGACCCCGCAGCAGCTTGCGCGCCTCAACCAGCTCCTGCGCGAGAAACAGGAAAGCGCCTATGCCGGTACTGCATCCGGCTCCACCGCAGATCCACCCGCCCGCGAAGGGCAGCGGCTGGCCGCGATGGACCTGGAACCCCGCATTATCAAGAGCCGGTTGCGCGGCAGGATCGATAGCTGGGCTCCCGGCAGTGAATTTCGCCTTGAGAACGGGCAAACCTGGAAAGTGCTGAAGGGCGAGGCAAAGTTGCGCCAGGCGATGGACGCACCGGAGATTCTCGTCGTACCTGGCGTTGCCGGACGCTGGTTCCTTCAGGTTCACGAAGACTATCCGAAGGCTCGCGTATACCGGATCGACTGATCCCGTCACGTCAACGGCCGAAGCCCGTACAGGCCGCGGATGGTGCATGACCCGCAACTGCGTGACCGGTGTCGCGTTGCGGATATCCGCCTGCCGGCGTTAACGGCCTGATTACGCGCGACAACCGGCAACCGGCAACAATGCGCCCGAAGCCGCCGCACTGGCGGGCATCACGGCCGGGAGTCTTGTACGTGATCCGTTCCACCCTGTTTGCCTGCGCTGCCGCAACAGCCGCATTTGCCACGACGGCCGCAGCCGGCCCGATTGCCGAACGCATTGCGACAACGACCTTGACCTTGCCCTCGAACCTGGCTGCCGCCTCGGCAAGCTTCTGCCTCGGCGGCAACTGCAGCATCAGCCCGCGCCTATACCTTGCGCCGCGCAGCGACGGCAGCTATTGGCTGGGCTGGACCGGAAACGACGGTGCCGGCCACGTGAGCCTGCTGGCCAGCGGCAACATCCTGTCGACTTACAGCTATGCGGGCGAAGAAGTGCGCGGCCTGGTCGCACACGATGATGGCGGTTTCGCGCTGCTGCTGCGGCGTGGCAGCGATAACAGCATGCGTTTGAACCGGCGCGGCGCCGATGACACCAGCGTATTCACGACCGCACTGGCCAACACGGTGGCGATTGCCCAGATGAACACCGGTGATGCACGGCTGGCCTACGGCAATTCGCGCTACGCCGCCTACTTCGCCGTCCATGGCGTCAGCGGCAACTTCAACGGCCACGAAGGCGACCAGTTGACTTATCTGTCCAGCACCGGCGCCGTGCTGAGCGGCGGCTGGAATTGGGGCTGTTCGCACCAGCTTGCGGGCCTTGTCGGCTATCACCCGGGGCTCAACACGTTCGGCGCGATTTGCCTGTCCGACTGCTATGCGAGCAAGGGTGTGCTGTACAACAACAGCCGCAATTTGTTTGCCATCGACGCGGCCTGCAACGGAACGACGTATGGCCAGTTCGGCCAGCTCGCCAACGGCGACAGCGCCTGGAAGCTGGCCTTCGTCGCACAGGACAGGCCCGGCTACGCCGCTCGCGGCGTCGGTTTTCTGAGTTTCACCAACAGCACCTCGACGGCGCCCGTCCTGACCTGGCTTACCAACACCAGCGGCGCTACCGAACGCGACCCTGTACTGGCCCGTATCGGTACTGCAGCACCCGAGCGTTTTCTCGCGGGCTGGCGCGAAGGCGCGGTGTTCCGTCTCGGCATCGTGGACGGCAGCGGGACGTTCCTGACGCCCGTGGAAAGCATCAGCGGAATTTCCTGGGGTGATCGGGACGACTCGCTGCGCAGCGCGCCAGGGCAGACGGTGGCCTGGGTCGCGGGCACACCCGGCACTCGCTCGCTGCGGCTACACGTGTATACCGAAAGCGATCGGATTTTCTCCGGCCGGTTTGAGTGAATGGTCTGAATGCCGGGACGGAATCGGCTCGGTATGCCGGTGCTGGTTCACTTGACCGTCAGCGCGGTCTGGCCTCTGCCGTTGCCGTAGAGGCCGCGCCAGAGCAATAGCGTGGCGTCGTCAACCTGGGTGGGCGGGTACAGGCCGCCAACGGGCGCCAGACGGTCGAGCGGGTCTCGCTGAAGCGGCACCCGGTAGGGTCGCCGCGAGGGCTGATGGACCTCATGGCGTGTCGAGGGGGTGGTTCGTACTGTCCGCAGCGTTCGCCGATGGCCCGGCCCGCCTGGCTTCGGCCTGCCGCAACTGGTTGTGGTAGCGGGCCACGGTCGGATACCTGGCTACGAGGTCGCGCCAGCGGGCGATGGCTGTCCTCCGCCACGCTTCCTGCTCCTGGCCGGGCAGCTCGGACAAGCGGAACTCCGAAAACGCCAGGTCATCCAGCGATTCCGGCGTCCCGCCCAGCCGCTCCACCAACTGCCGGCTTATCTCCAGGCTCTCCCGGTACGCGCGTTCCGCGCTCGACCAGTCGCCTTGCGCTCTCGCCACCTGGCCCACGTTGTCCAAGGAAATCGACAGCTCGCGCCCCGCCGCAAGCGGCGTGGTCCTGTCCCGGGCAATGCGCAGTGCCTGCGCCGCCACCGAGGCCGCTTCGGCCAGGCGCCCCGATGTCAGCAACTCATCGATGGCCCTGCCCGCCAAGGGCAGAAACGCGGCCTTGCCGTCCCCCGTGGCTGTCGACCGCTCCCAGTCGGCGGCGGCGCCGGGATAGGCCAGGCCTCGACCAGGCGGCGCGGCGCTGATTGCCTGCTCGCTCGCGGCCGCGGCAACCGGTATCCCGCGCCGCGGAGAGGCCAGCCTGTGGCTCGCTGCCCGGACATGCCAAAGATCGGGCGCCATGCGCTGCGCATCGTCTCGCGCGTCCGCGGGCAATACGATCACGGCAGGGCGGCGCACCCGCTGTTCCAGCAAGAACCGGCGTTCGTTGAACCGGGCCAGAAACCGGCGGCGCGCGGCGCTCCAGCGCCGGTCGGCAGGCTGGGCATGCAGCAGGGCCCACAGCGAACCCGGCTGCGCCGCCTGTTCAGCCCAGCGTTCCAGCAGTTGATCCAGCCACGCCTCCGGCGTTTCGACAAAGCCGGCTGGGGCCTGGTCCAGGCGCAGCGTCTGCCCCTCCAGGGCCAGCCGCCGATTCAGCCAATCCACCAGGGCTATCGCCGGACCGATATCCGCGAACAGGAAGGTGATCGAGAAGCTGTCCGCCTGCCACTCAAGATGCCGCAGCAGGCCAACGGCCACCTCCTCCGGAATGCCATCAGGCAGCAGGTCGGTCGGCGGCTGGCTCATGGGCGTCCACGACATGGCGCAGCAGTGGGTGCACGTCGTACCAGTCGCTGCCGTTGCGGTAGTTCAGGACCAGGCGATTGTCCAGGAAGTGCGCCAGCAGCGGCAGCTTGTCGTCGGCCTGCAGGCAGGTGTCGTGCGTGGCGGTGATGCGCTTGAGCCAATCCAGATGATCCGCTGGAATCGGCAGCATCTCGGCCCGGGCCGCGGTTTCGACATGAGCGACAGCAGCGGCATCCAGCGGCAGTTGGGCATCGTCGCGGACCGATGGCAGGCATTGCCGCAGCAACCTGAAAAATTCGCGCAGGTCGCCGCCCGAACTCAGCGCCAGGTGCTCAATGGCGTTTTCGGTGAACACCTGCGCCCAGGTCGCGTATCGCTGGGCGATGACACGCCGCATCAGGGCCAGGCCCTCCGGATCAACCTCCCGGCTGCGGTCCTTGAAGATATGGGTGCTGACCAGCCGGCGCACCGTGGCCCCGCCCATCAGGGCACCGGCACCCGCCGCCAGGATCGACAGGTACGGTGGCACGGTGTAGACCATGTGCAGGCGCGGAATGCGCAGGTGCTCGGCATGCGCGAAAAACAGGTTGCGCACGCTTTCATACACCTGCATGGCCTCCTCGCCCACGCCGCGTATGCGCTCGACCGAGTCGATGATCAGCGCCACTTTAAGGGCTGGGTTTCCGGTGGCTGCACGCATCGTGCTCACCGCCTCGGCAAAGAAGGCGTGGGCATCAGCAACGATCTGCGCCACATGGCCGCGGGCGGCCTGCTGTATACGTTGCTTGAAATCCGGGTCGTTTTTCAGCGAAGCCTTGATGTCGGCCACGCCTTCGATCTTGAGGCCCACTTCCTTGAACTCGACCTTGGCCTGCAGAAAGCTGGCGAGCCTCTCCCAGTAGCTGCGGTGAGCCAGCTGCTGCCCAAAGCGGGGATCTGCCGCGATGCGATCCGACAGTGCTCCCGCCATCGAGATCAGGAAATCGGTGATCTCGATTGGTTTGGTCAGCAGCACGTATTCGGACAGGTCAGCGTAGAAAGCCGCTACGCCCATGCTGTTCAGCGCGGCCTGCAGGCGTTTGAGCTCGGTGCTCTTGCCCGTGCCCCGCTGGCCGGTGAACAGGCAGACGCCGCCGCCTTCCTGGAAGTCGATCTCCGCAGCGATCTCACTCACCGCATCGGAGCCGGAGGCCGTGCGCTCGTTGATCTGTGCCACATAGACGGGATCGTCAGGCTCCAGCACCCGGTCATTCAGGGCGTTGTAAAGCGCCTTGAGTTCAATCCGTTTGTCGTTGGACAGCGGCACCCGGGTCTCCTGCTGAGTCTAGGAAGTTCAAACGCAGTTCTCGGGCAGTCTGTCGGGTAGGCAGCGGTCGCGCAAGCGCCGGTTCTGGCACGAACCGGTCGCCAGATCGCAGCAGTTCAAAGAGGTCGTTGCAGATCGTGGCGACAGATCGTGGCCACCCACAACTCAGAATCCGCCTACTGGCAACCGGGTGGTTTTCCCAGGCAAGTTGCCCCCTGCTGCCCATGGGCTGCTGGAAACCGTGGCGGAAACCGTGGCCACCCACTCCACCCCTGACGCCATCCGACAACCAGCCACCGCGCTTCATGCCGTCCGCGGCAGATCGAACACCAGCACCTCGGCGCCATTGCCCTGCGCGATCGTGATGCGGGCCTCATCCTCGTACAGCAATGCATCGCCGGCCTGCAGTGCTTGTCCGTTGACCGTTACGCTGCCGCGCACGATGTGTGCGTAGCCCAGGCGCCCCGGCGCCAACTCGTGCAATGCATGCTCGTCTGCGTCGAACAGGCCCGCGTACATCCATGCGTCCTGGTGGATGCGCACCGATCCATCACGGCCGTCGGGACTCACGACAAGGCGCAGGCGACCGCGCTTGTCCGCATCGGTATACGTCTTCTGCTCATAGGACGGTGTCAGGCTGGTACGCGACGGAATGATCCAGATCTGCAGGAAATGGGTAGTGCTGTCGCGGCTGTAGTTGAACTCCGAGTGGGTGACACCGGTGCCGGCGCTCATGCGCTGCACCTCGCCCGGCACGATGCTGGCCTCGTTGCCCAGGGAATCGCGGTGACCGAGCGCGCCCTGCAGTACGTAGCTGACGATTTCCATATCGCGATGACCATGCGTGCCGAAGCCCTGCCCTGCCTGCACACGGTCCTCGTTGATGACACGCAGTGGCCCCCAGTGCACGTGGCGCGGGTCGTTGTAGCCCGCGAACGAAAAACTGTGCCAGGAATCAAGCCAGCCATGGTTGGCATGGCCGCGCTCGGCGGCGGGTCGCAGCGTGATCATGGTTTGTTTCCCTCCGTTTTCGATGCCACGAAAGTAGGGACCGCCAACGGCCGGGAGAAGGCATCGAAGGCTGGAGACACTGTTCATGGCGTAACGACAATGAACGGCCAGGAAATCGTGGCCACCCACACCTCAGAGTATTCCTACTCCCCGCCGGGGTGTTTTCCCAGCCGAGCTGGCACAAAGCGCTGACGGGCTGCTGCAAGTACGCAGCAAGAGCCACCCGTCGCCCACCCGTGGCCACCCACAACTCAGAATCCGCCGACTCGCAACCAGGCTGTTTTCCTAGACGAGTTGCCCCCTACCGCCGGCGGGCCTGCCGCAGCTTCGCGGCCAGCCCGCCAGCGCGCAGTACCGGTCGTGCCAGCGCGGCGTTGGCCACGTCGGCCGAGGCGCAGAGATCCAGCCGCTGCTTGGCGCGCGAGATCCCGGTATAGAGCAGCTGCCGCGACAAGATCCTGTGCGCCGGATCGGGCGGCAGCAGTAGCGCGGCATGGGCGTATTCCGAACCCTGGCTCTTGTGCACGGTGATCGCAAACGCGCCCTCGTGTGCCGGCAGCGAATCCGGCGGTAGAGCGCGTGCGTCCGGTTCGGTCTCGAACCAGACACGCAGGCGGCCATCGGCATCGGCAAGGCAGAGTCCAACGTCGCCGTTGAATAGCTGCAGGCCATAGTCGTTGCGCGCGATCAGCACGGCGCGACCCGGGTACCAGGTAAGCTCCGGCGCGACGTTCCACAACGCCTTGAGCTCGGTTTCGATCAGCACGTTCAACGCCAGTGCACCAAAGGCATCTTCGCGCAGCGCGCAGAGCAACTGGCGCTGGGCCAGTGCGCGTAGCGCCTGCCGGGCCAGCACTGCGGGGCTGGACGCCGGTGGATCGAACAACGAAGCCTGCACTGGCCGTTGCTGCGCCTGCGGCGCCTTCGTACTGGGCAAAACAGGACGAATCGGCAAGGCCGCCAGCTCAGTTGCCCAGTCGCGCGCGAAGGCACGCAAAGAAGCCGTATCAGCGACAGCACGTACCCGCACCGCCGGCGCGGCAGCGTTGAGGGCCGCGGCGAAAGCGGCGGGTTCGCCCTGGCGTACGCTGTCGTTGAGCCGCGCGAGTTCCCGCTGCGCGCGGAAGCTGTGTTCGAGGCGCACGAGTTCCGGCGCGCCCTCACGCTCCAGTGCCGCGACGAGATCCATCAGCACCGAACCGGCCGCGACCGAGGTCAACTGGTCCGCGTCGCCGAGCAGGATCAGCGCAGCGGTATCGGGCACCGCATCGAGCAGGCCGCGCAATGCCGCAAGGTCCAGCATCGACGCTTCGTCGACGACGACAATGTCGGCGGCCAGTGGCCGCGCGCGATGCCGCGTGAAGCGGTTGCGCTGCGGGTCGTAGCCCAGCAGCCGGTGCAAGGTCGACGCCGCATCCTCGGGAATCTGTGCAAGCAGCGGCTGCCAGGCGTCGGGCAGTGCATCCGTGCCGCTGCGCAGTGCGGCCTTGCCGGCACGTAGTGCCTGCAGCAGGCGCTGTGCCGCCTTGCCGGTCGGCGCCGCAAGCCGTATGCGCAGTGGCGACGGTGATGCGCGCAGTCGCATCAGCAGCAGGCGCAGCACCGTCGTGGTCTTGCCGGTGCCCGGGCCGCCGGTCAACACGAACAGGCGGCGCCCGACGGCCGCAGCCACCGCGTCGCGTTGGCGCTGCGCGGTGGCCGGCGCCTGGGCAAACAGCGTCGTCAGATCCGCAGTGAGTGCCTCCGGGCTGGGCAGCATCGCCGCCGCCCGCCGCTGCGCAATCGCCGCCGCGATTGCGCATTCGTCGGCGTAGTTGCGCCAGAGCGCAAAGCGACCATCCGCATCGATGACAAAAGGAGTGACTGCCCTGCCGTCGCCAACCAGCGGCTCGCGGCGCAACGCCTCGACCTCGGCGCCGGCCAGCGGCGGCATGCCGTGCCGACCGGCGCCGTCGCCCAGCAACGGCAGCGCAGCGTCGCCAGCCCCGTCGGCGTAGCTGGCCCAGCCCGCAACGGCGGCGAGCTCGGGCGACCCGCTGTGAACTCTTACCCAATGTTGCACAGCGCGATCCAGCGCACGCCAGACAGGCGGCAGTTCCATCTCGTCGCGCAGCAGCGTATAGCGGCTCACCGGCGCGCTCCGAATACGGCATCGACGGCATCGATAAGGCCGTCGTCGAAGCGCTTGCGCCAGATGCCCGCACCGGGCGCGAGACCACAGGCACGCACGAACAGATAGACCGCATCCCCCAGATGACGGGCACGCTGATAGTGCGGCAGGCGCTGGCGCAAGTAGCGATCGAGCGCGACGGTATAGAGCAGCGCCTGAAAACCGTAATGATGCTGGTCCATCGCCGCCGCAAGACCAGCGGGCGCGTAGTCGGCCAAGGCATCACCCAGATAATTGGTCTTGTAGTCCAGCACGTGGAAGCGGCCCTCGTGTTCGACGATGAGATCGATCTTGCCGCTCATCAGGCCGGACAGGTTGGCCAGCGGCAATTCCGCCGGCAGCAGGGACTCGGCGCCGTGCCGCGCACAGGCGTCGCGCAGCTGCCGCGGTGTTACCGCATCGAGCACGAACTGGAAGGCCATTTCGGCGCGCTGTCGTGACGCGGGCACACTGTGCAGACTCGCCGCGCCAAACAGCGGCAGCGCCAGCGTGCGTTCCACCAGCGTCGCGATCGCCGCGACCGCGTCGATGCCTGCCGGCAGCTTGACCGCGTATTCACGCAGTCCTGCTTCAATCAGCGCGGTCTGCGCCGTGATTGCGACGCCGTGATCACGCCGCTCGAACACTGCGTGCACGGCATTGCCAAAGTCCGCGCCGCGCAGCATAGCCAGCGCTGCAATCCGCGGATCGGCTATCGCCTCGGCCGTCGAATCCGGCGCAGGGACAAGCAACGTATCGCGCGCCGCGTTTTCATCGTCGGCCGCCGTTTCTTCCTGATCACCGCGGCTGCGCGCAGCGACGAGCGCGGTGAAGCTGTAGGTGTGTTCGAGCACCGGCCAGGCCGGTTCGCGCCGCACCGCGAGCGGCGCGGATGTATCGGTCTCGCTGCGATAGCGCAGGTCGGGCCACAGCCAGTCATCATCGAACCAGGCCACATGCGGCGAGTTCTCGATCGCGGCCACATCCGCCGCCTGCCAGCGAGCCAGCGTGGCATCGAAGGCCGAACGCTCGGGGTCGGTGGCGGCCGCCGTTACGCGAGCTGCCCGCGGCCGTTGCGGCGACAGGGCATAGACATGGCAGGCGTAGCGCGCGCGAGTCAGCGCTACATACAGCACGCGAAAGCGCTCTTCCTGGTCCTCGTCACAGGCCCGGCGCAGCGCCGCGTCGCGGCCATCCGCCAGTTCTGCCACGCGCAGACCGGTTGCCAGGTCGTAGGTCAGCGGCAAGTTCGGTGCGCGGCCGGTGTGGTCCCACATCAGCGGCAGGAACACGACAGGAAATTCCAGCCCCTTGCTGGCATGCAGGGTCAGCAAGCGCACGCGGCGCGCATCGGATTCGAGCCTTAGCTGCCATTCGTCTGCCGCCTCGCCTCCGTCCTGCGCATCGCGCTGCTGGGCGAACCAGGCCAGTAGCTGCTCGGCGCCGCCGACGAGTTCGCTCTGCGCCTGCAGCAGTTCGCCAAGATGGCGCAGATCGGTCAACGCACGTTCCCGCTCCGCGGCGCGCGGCATCCGTGCAGTGAGATCGCGTGACAGTGCCAGCACCACGCCCAGCACGCCATGACGCTGCCATTCGCGGCGCAACTGTTCATAGACGGCACGCTGCTGCTGCCACGCATCCGCATCGGCACGCAGGCGTACCAGGTCGCTCAGGGTGCGGCCACCGAAGCGCGTCGTGAGCGCCGCACGCAACGCGGCATCATCGCCCGCATGATCGATTGCATACAGCACGAGCTGCAGCTCGCGCGCGAGTTCGGTATCGAACACGCTGCGCTTGCCCGCGCCAACGCAGGGCACACCGCGTGCCTGCAATAGTTCGCGCAGGCGTTCGATCTGCTGATTCTTGGGCAGCAGCACTGCAAGATCGCCGGGCTGTACGGCATTGGCGCCAATGCGTGCGCCGCTTTGCAGCAGGGCCGCGATCTGTCGCGCGCAGGACTGCAGCGCGAGCTCACGGCGGCGCTCGACGCTTTGCGGATCCGCACTGCAGTAGTGAATCTGCAGCGGACGCTCGACCGCGCGGCCCTCGGAATCAACATATTTATCCGCCAGTCCCGCCGCCTGCACGGGTTCGTAGCGGATCGGATGCAGCGCATCCGTGCTCAGCACCGGCCCGGCCGCGGCATACCATTCGTTCAGCGCCGCGACATAGGCCTGCACGGAACGGCGGTTGGTCTGCAGCCGCAGCACTTCGTCCGCACTCGCCGCGGCGGTCAGATAGGTGTGGATATCACCGCCGCGAAAGCGATAGATCGCCTGCTTGGGGTCTCCGATCATCACCAGACGGCCGCAGGCGACGCCAGCCGCATCGCGATAGATCGCATCGAGAATCTGGTATTGCAGCGCGTCGGTGTCCTGGAATTCATCGACCAGCGCGACCGGCCATTGCTCGCGCAGGCGCCGGGCCAGCGGCGAATCGCGATCGCGCAGCGCCCGTGCGGCACCTTCCAGCAGCAGGTTGAAGGTGAGACGCGACTCACGCTGCAGCTGCTCGCGGCGGCGTTCCAGCAGGCGCAGCCGGTAGCGTTCCAGCGCCGTCGACTGATACGCCGCAGCGGCGCGATTGCGTCGGCGCAGCGCATCGAACAGGCGCTCAAGCCGGCCGCGCAGCTCCGGGTCGGCCAGTGCCGCGGGTTTGAGCTGCCCCGGCAAGGCCTCGGCATGCCTGAGCACGAGGTCAGCATCAAAGGCATCGAGCGCGCCGGATTCGCCGGCCTCGACAAAGCGGCGCAGCGCCGTCAGCAGCGCGGCATTCGACCGCGCAAAGCACTGCGGTTGCATCACCAGCGCGTGCGCATCGCCGATCAGGGCTTGCCATTGTTCCGGCGAAGGCAGCGGTTCGGTCACGCTGGCGCGCACGCCGACGCCTGGCGCGAGCACGGCGCGCAAGGCATCGCGCAGCGCGCTGCGGCCTGCGGCTATCCAGCGTTCGTCGCCGGGATCCAGCGGCGCATCACCCTGCACGAGTTCGCGCCAGAGGTCATCGACCAGGGCATCGAGCACGCTGGCCTCGGCAATGATTTCGCCGGCCGCAAATGCACTGCCGCTCTCGACCGGAAAGTCGGCCAGAATGCGGCGGCAGAGGCTGTGCAAGGTGCCGATAGGCGCGATATCGAGCTCGGCCTGGGCCAGCCTTACACGCAGCAGATCCAGTGGCGTCTGCGCTGGCACCTGCCAGCGCGCCCGCAGCCATTGCGCATCCTCGCCCTCGCCCATGTCGCCATTCATTTCGCCGCGCAAGGCCTGCTCGGCGGCGGCCTCGGCCCAGAGCAGGCGCGCACGCAGGCGATCACGCAGCTCCTGTGCGGCGGCCTCGGAAAATGTGCCGACGACAATCTGCCGCGGGGTATGCGGGGTTTCGCCTTCGAGCAGCAGGCGCAGGTACAGCACGGCAATGGTCCAGGTCTTGCCGGTACCGGCGCTGGCCTCGATCAGACTGCGCCCGCCCGTGCGCAAATCGAGCTCGTGCCAGCTTCCGATGCGGACAGGCTCAGTCATGCGGGCGCTCCGCATCCAGCGTGATCAGCACACGCAGCTCCCGCGCCAGCTCAACCAGCTCCGCATAGGCCGGCGCACCCGGCTCCAGCACACTGCCGCTGGCGAACAGGCGCTCGTAGCCGGGCATGCGTGCCTGTTCGCCGGGCGAATGCTCGTTGCCGATCCAGCCGTACAGGATTTTCGCCTCGCTGGCGGTGGGATCGGCCGCGATCCAGCTGGTTTTCGGGAAGTACCACAACGGCCGCCGTTGCGCGCGCGCGTAAATCGCCAGCAGGCCGTCGACCCGGCGCGCGAGTGCTGCGCGCATCCCATCGCCGGCATCGGCCTGCAGCAGCGCATCGTTCCAGGCATCCAGCGAGCGCTGCCAGGGCCGCTTGTCGCCGCTGCCCGGCAGCAACACGCGTACGCGCTGCCGTGGCGGCGAAGCCAGTTGCAACAGTGCCCATTCGAGAAACAGGCCGATGCGCTGGCCGAAATCGAGGGCCGCTTCATCGCATTGCGGCAGGTCGAGAATCCAGTCGGCACCGGGCGTGCGATAGGCGCGGGTGAGCTCGCCCTGCAGGCGGCCCGCGGCAAACGGGAGATCCATCGCCAGCGGCAGCCGCCGCGGAGGAACCCGCGCGCCGAGCTCGCTGCTGGCGACTTCGTCCAGCCACGCATCGACCGTCTGGCGCTGGCTGGCCCAGGCCTGCTCGCCCGCGCGAGCCGGTGGCCATAACCCGCCGTAGCGCAGCCAGTCCGGCGGCTGCGGCGGCAGTACGTAGTGGCCCTGGGTCAGCGCATCGAAAAACAGCCGCTGCGCGACGCGGTCGAAGCGCGCAAAACGCGCGTCCAGCGGTTCGCTGTCGGCGATCCGGTCAGGTTCAAGCGCGTCGAGGCGCAGGCCATGCTGGCGCAGCAGATGCTGCGCGGGGCGCCGGAAGTAATCGAGCACCTGGGCCAGCGCCAGCGACTCGGGCGCGGCTTCGGTGCTGGCATCGTGACCGTCGAGAAAAGCTGGCGCGGGCACACCCGGTGTCTGCAGCAGCGCGAGCAGATCGGCGCGATACGAGTACAGCCGCGGATCACTCGCATCGAAATAGCGCGCATCGAAGGGCTGCAGCGGATGGCGCACCAGCCATGGCCGCGGCGCCGCCGTTTCGGACACTCCCCGCAGTCCGTGAGTCAGGTCCAGCAGGGCCAGCAATTCGGCCAGCGGCGCGGCCGGGTTGCGCGGCTTGCCGTCGCGCACACCTTCGCCGATATAGCTCAGGTGCAGTACGTCGCGGGCCGCCATGACGGTTTCGAGAAACAGATAGCGATCGTCGCTGCGCACGTCGCGATCACCAAGGCGGCGGTGCGTGGCCATGAGATCAAGCCCTGCATCGCGGCCAGCACGGGGAAACTCGCCATCGTTGAGGCCGAGCACGGCCACGACGCGAAACGGAATGGCGCGCTGCGGCACCATGCCGCAAACCGTCATGCCACCGACCAGAAAACGCTGCCGCTCGGACAACGCGGACAGCCGTTCGCGCAGCACATCGCGCACCACGCTGAATTCCACCTCGACATCGACGCCGGCATCGTCCGCGTCGGTTTCCAGGCTCAGGATCAGGCGGCGCAGTTCTGCAATCGCGTCGCTCGCAGCGGCATCGCCGAACTCGACACGAAACAATTGCCCCACCACCGCGTCGCAGCGCCGCGACCAGGCGCGCAAACTGCGCCGCTGCGTGGCATCGCGGCAGAGTTGGGCCAGCACCTGCAACAGCCGGTCCAGCGCGCCCAGCACTTCGGCCTGCACACCGTGTATGCCTTCAACGGGAACAATGACCTCGCCATCGGGCAAGCCCAGGGCCGCACTCTCGCCCTCGCCGTCGCTACCGAACAGATAGCCGGCAAGCAGGCGGTCCATGCCCCAGGCAAAGGTGTGCTCGGCAATGGCGGGCACGCCCACCCGCGCGCGGAAGTCCGGATCCAGCGCCCAGGCCACGCGGCTGCGCGCGATCCAGCCCGACAGCAGTTCAACGCCGGCTGCATCCAGACCCAGCGCGCGCGCGATTTCGGCCACAGCCAGCAGATCCAGCACCTGCGCCGCCGTCACGCGCGAAAACGGCAGTTCCATCAGGTTCGCGAACGCCAGCAGCAGCCCGTGGCCTTGCATCACCGGCACATCGGCCAGGTGATACGGCAGCGGACCCTGGGCACGGCCTGCCTCGCCGAATACCGCCGGCAACAGTGCGACATAGGCTTGAATGTCCGGCGCCATCACGACGATATCCGATGGCTTCAGCGCCGGGTTTTCTTCGCGCTCGCGCAGCAGCACGTCGCGCAGCACTTCGAGTTCGCGCAGCCGCGTATGGCAGGCATGGACGCGCAGGCTGCGGTCCTCGCGCGCGCCAGGTTCCGAGGGCACGGACACCAGACGCTGCGGATCGAGCTGGCGAATACTGTCCTGCAGCCGCGCGAGCCGCCGCAGGTCAGTTGCCGGGTTCTCATCCTCGCTGTGCCGGATATCCACCGTGACATCCTCGGCTCCGGCCAGGGCGAGCACGAAATGCTGGCCCAGCCGGCCCCAGCTCGCGAGCAGGGGGTGGCCCAGCGCGAGGAACTGCTGCTCTGCGTCACCGGAAAATGCATCGAGCCGGGCGAGCCCCTTGAGGTATTCGCGCTCGGGCTTGAGTCCCGCCCAGTATTCGCGACAGGGGTCTGGCACGTAGAACACGACAGGCCGGCGCCGCGCAACCGCGCGCAACGCCGCAAATTCGGTGGGCGCGAGATGGCTGATGCCAAATACATGCAGCGGTTCATCCGTGAGCGCCTGCGCGGGGGCGCTGTCCAGCCGCCGGATCAGCGCGCTCAGGCGCTCGCCGCGATGCGGCAGCGCAATGCCTTCGCGCACGCGGCGCCATAACGCAGCCAGAAACGTTGGCGCGGGGACGTCGTTGCGACCTTCTGCCCAGTCCTGCAGCCAATCCGGCCTGTATACCAGATAGCGCGTATAAATCGCCGCAATCCGGTCAGCCAGCTGGAAGCGTCGCCGCGGCGCATCAATACCGCGCAGATAACCGTATACGGCGGTGTCTTCGACCTCTGGCAGCGCCTCGTGGATACGCCAGCGCAATGCCTCTCGCCGATACGGCCGCAACGCGATCGCCGATTCACCGAGCAGGTGCCGCGCCAGCCGGTCCAGCCAGGCGCTGGGCAGCTCGATGGCAAGGTTTGCGGCGATACTGCCGGGCCCGCGTTCGCGCGCGATCGCCCGCGCCAGCCACTGGCGTATGCCCGGGTGTGCCGCGATCACGTCGTGAGGCTGCAGCGGATGCGCCGGCGGCGCCGCGTCCATCAGGCTCAGCAGCGGCGGCAACAGCGCCTCCAGCCGGCTGGCGCGATAGACAATGATTCCGTGCTGCATGGGCCCGCGGGGCGATGAAAGAGCGCGCAGACTAGCGCAACGACTGGGGCCGCGGCGTGATAGCTGCAGCTTCGCGCACATGCCGCTCCCGATGGCTAGCTGCCAGCGGCATCGCCGCAGGTCACCGTGTCAGCCCGGAAGTTGGCCGGAATTGCCCCCTGTCATCCTCTTGTGCTGACTTATGCTCATTCGTAGCATAACCACGCGCCACGGATAGACCGCAGCGCACTGGCAGCATCGAGGGAAACTCATGCGCTTTGACTACCTCGTTTTTATCGGCCGCTTCGAGCCGTTCCATAACGGCCATCTCACGGTGCTACGCCACGCGCTGAGCATCGCCGGCAAGGTCATCGTATTGATCGGTTCGGCCGGCAAGCCACGTAGCACACGCAATCCCTGGAACGCCAACGAGCGCGAAGTCATGATCCGCGCCGCCGCCGGCCCCGATGCAGAACGCCTGCTGCTGCAGCCGCTGGCCGACCACCTGTACAACGAAGCCGCCTGGATCGGTGCAGTGCAACGCCAAGTTGCCGCGGCCATCGCCACCGACGGCGGCAGCGAAACAGCCCGCGTTGGACTCGTGGGCCGCGACAAGGATGCGTCAAGTTATTATTTGCGTGAATTTCCCCAATGGGAATTGTGTAACGTCCAGCACTGCGAAGTACTGTCGGCGACGGAAATCCGCGAACACCTGTTCAGCGCTGACGAAGGCGGCCAGCTGCTGATCCGCGCCAACGTGCCGGCGCCGGTCGCCGCCATGCTCGACGCATTCCGGCGCACACCAGGCTATGCACAGCTCACGCGGGAATTCACCTTTCTGCGCAACTACCGCAAAGCCTGGGAAAATGCGCCCTATCCACCGACCTTTGTCACGGTCGACGCGGTCGTCGTCTACAGCGGCCACGTATTGCTGGTGCGCCGTGGCGCGGAACCCGGCAAGGGGCTCTGGGCATTGCCCGGCGGCTTCGTGGACCAGAACGAAACCCTGCTCGACGCCTGCCTGCGTGAACTGCGCGAAGAAACGCGGCTGAAGATTCCGGTGCCGGTGCTCAAGGGTTCACTCGCCGACCAGCGCGTGTTCGATCATCCCGACCGCTCGCAGCGTGGGCGCACGATCACGCATGCGTTCCATTTCGCGTTCGGCAGCGGCGAGCTGCCACTGGTACGCGGCGGCGACGATGCGGCCAAGGCGCAGTGGCTGCCGCTGGCCGAGGCGCTGAATCTCGAGGAACAGTTTTATGAAGACCACCATCACATCCTGCAGCACTTCCTCGGCATGAGCTGAAGCGCGCAGGTCACGTCGCGCGAGCGTCGCTTCGCGCCGGCGCCGGACAGACCGGCGGCCGTGGAATCCGCGGAAGGAGTTTCCGTATGCGTCATCTCGACAACCTGATCCTCAACACCGACAGTTACAAGGCCAGCCACTGGCTGCAGTATCCGCCGCAGACTGAAGCTACGTTCTTCTATGTCGAATCGCGCGGCGGCGTCTACGAACGCACCGTGTTCTTCGGCTTGCAGGCCATACTCAAGGAATACCTGAGCACGCCGATTACTCAGGCGCACGTCGACGAGGCCCGTGATTTTTTTGCGGCGCACGGCGAACCGTTCAACGAAGCGGGCTGGCGACATATCGTAGTCGCCCATGGCGGGCGCTTGCCGCTGCGCATACGCGCGGTGGCCGAGGGCAGCGTGGTGCCGACACACCATGCCCTGGTCACGATCGAGTCCACCGATCCGGCTTGCTACTGGCTGCCGTCCTACCTGGAGACGCTGTTGTTGCGGCTCTGGTATCCGGTCACGGTTGCGACACAGAGCTGGCACCTGAAACAGCTGATTCGCCACTACCTGGATCTCTCCAGCGACAATCCCGCCGCGCAGATCGGCTTCAAGCTGCACGATTTCGGTGCACGCGGTGTTTCGAGTGCGGAGTCCGCCGGCCTGGGTGCCGCAGCCCACCTCGTGAACTTCCTTGGCACGGACACCGTATCGGGCGTGCTCACGGCGCGCGCCTATTACGGTGAACCCATGGCCGGCTACTCGATTCCGGCCGCCGAGCATTCGACCATTACAAGTTGGGGCCGCGATCGCGAAGTAGACGCCTATCGCAACATGCTGCGGCAATTCGGCAAACCCGGAGCCATCGTCGCCGTCGTGTCGGACAGCTACGACATCTATACCGCCATCCGCGAGCACTGGGGCAAGGCGCTACGGGACGAGGTGATCGCCAGCGGCGCCACATTGGTCGTGCGCCCCGACTCGGGCGAGCCGGTCGACGTGGTGCATCAGTGTCTGGTGCTGCTCGACGAAGCCTTTGGCAGCAGCCTCAACGGCAAGGGCTACAAGGTGCTCAAGCACGTGCGCGTGATCCAGGGCGACGGCATCAATCCCAACAGCATCCGCGCCATACTCGAACGCATCACCAAGGCCGGCTATAGCGCCGACAACCTCGCCTTCGGCATGGGCGGCGCACTGCTCCAGGGCATCAACCGGGACACGCAGAAATTCGCACTCAAATGTTCTGCAGCAAAGATCGACGGCGCCTGGGTCGATGTGTTCAAGGCTCCGCTGACGGACCCAGGCAAACTGTCCAAGCGTGGCCGCCTCGCCCTGCTGCGGCACCGTGAATTTGGCAGCTGGCGCACCGTCCCGGTCGACGAAACCCTTACGCAGCCCGAGGACCACGTGCCCGAGCCCGGCTGGGAACACGCCCTGGAGACGGTCTGGGAGAATGGCAGGCTGTTGCGTGACTGGACATTTGCACAAGTACGCGAACGCAGCAACGCCTGAAAACGCGCTGCAGGCCAGGGACCGCCTGCAACTTGCCAGCGTTACGGTTCAGGCAGCCAACCTGGGCAGCGCCTGCCCAGGATTCAATCGAAATCGCGCGAGGTTCCGGTAATCTCGCGCACGCCGGAATCGCCGTCGCCGAAACCGTCGCCATCATCACGGCCCGGTTCCTCGCCCCCGCTCTCGCCCGGCGCAGCGCCATCCCGTGCGGCGCTGCGTGCAGCGGCCTTGTCCCAGCGGTTCTTGATCGGATTGGCGGTTTCAGCGGACTCGGCCGCCAGCACCAGGCTTGCCTTGACCTCGTCGGACAGATCCGCCCAATGGCAATCGTCCAGCGCCCCTTGCATCGCATAGAGCAGGTTGAGGCTAGGCCGGAAACCAGCGCGCTTGACCTTCATGAAGGTTTCGATGACGCCCGTCGCACGCAGGTCGTCAATCGTTCGTACGCCGACCTGGCGCAGCCATGCCGCCGATTTCGGGCCAACGTTGCGGATTTTCTCGTTACTTGCCATGCATTCCCCCAAGGACGAATTCCATGCCGGCGCACCAGCATCCCCATATAGCTGCTTGCGTCAGATCTCGCCGCGCAGCGAGGCGAGAAATACGGCACACAGGCGTTCCATGCCGACGCGATCATCGTCGTCAAAGCGTGCAGGCAAGGGACTGTCCACATCCCAGACGCCGATGAGATGGCCAGCAGCGTCAAACAGTGGCACAACGATTTCCGAGCGCGAGGCCGCATCGCAGGCAATATGCCCCGGAAACGCGTGCACGTCCTCGACCACCTGGGTCTCGCGCGTGACAGCCGCCGTACCGCACACTCCTTTGCCCAGCGCAATGCGCACGCAGGCAGGTTTGCCCTGGAACGGCCCCACGATGAGTTCGTTACCGTCGAAAAAATAGAACCCGCACCAGTTCAGGCCGCCCACACTGTTAAACACCAGCGCGGCGAAATTGGCTGCATTCGGAATGCGCTCGCGCTCGCCATGCAGCAGACCGCGCATCTGCTCGTAGAGTCCCTGGTAGAGCTCGGTCTTGTCGGCAGCTTCCACGGGCGTAAGCTCGAACATTGCAGGGTCCAGACTCGGTCAGTCCCCTAGTGTAAACGACGGGCGCGGCGGGAGTACCCGGCCACACGGCCCGTTCTTGGGTCGGATCAGTCAGCAGGCAACCACGAAACGCGTGCCCGCGATGAGCACGGCTTCAGCGACGCGCGCAGTCGGATGGGCAGACGGATTGCGCTCGTCCATTGCAGCGAGCCTTCGCGATTGCAGGCAGGCGGTGTGCCAGCGGCGCGCATGAACTACCAGCGGGATCCGGTGCGATACTGCACGGCCGACGAGCTCCAGCCCCCGAACGATCTCTGTCATGACCCGCGGCGTGTTTATCACCGGCACCGACACCGGCATCGGCAAGACCCAGGTAAGCGTCGCGCTGCTGCATGCGCTTGCCGCTGCGGGCGTCCGCGCCGTCGGCATGAAGCCGGTGGCAAGCGGCTGCGAGTGGCTGGACGGACGCTGGAGCAACGAAGACGCGCGCGCACTGATCGCTGCATCGGCACATGCACCGGCCTATGAGCAATGCAATCCCTACGCCCTGCGCGACGCCGTTGCACCACACCTGGCCGCTGCGGCACAGGGCATCGCGATCGAACTCGACCCCCTGCAGGCCGCCTATGCAGCCCTGGCTGCAACGGCTGACTGCGTGGTCGTCGAAGGCGCCGGCGGCTGGGACGTTCCGCTGGGTCCGCAGTGGATGCAGGCTGACATTCCGCGCCGTCTGCAGTTACCCGTGATCCTCGTGGTTGGCCTGCGGTTGGGTTGCATCAACCATGCGTTGCTGAGTGCGCGCGCAATCCGCAGCGATGGGTGCACACTGCTGGGCTGGATTGGCAACGCCATTGATGCCACGCAGCCGCTACAGTCGGCCAATGTCGCAACCCTGCGCGAACGGCTGGCCGCGCCCTGCCTGGGCCTAGTTGGCCATGGTAGCGACAAGGCGCCGCTGCCGGCTGCCGTCGCCGCGCTGGACGTGCAAGCGGCGGGCAAGCCGCGCTATCCGGGCGTATAAAACACCAGTGAAGTCCGGGTAGTGCAATCGCGGGCTCGGCTAGCTTTACTGTCACCTCGGCCGCGGAAACCGCCAGTCCGCGCAACACAAGCACGACTTCCGGCATGCGAATCGCGGTGTAATTAGCGGAATAGTGTAGCGTTCGGACCAGCCTGCCACTGCGACGCCAAGGGGCGTCGTCATGGAAGATCACGTATTGCCGGAGCACTTTTATGCTGCGCACCGCTAGCACCGCCCCCCGCCCATCCGTTTCCCTGCTTGTGCTAGCCATCACCCTGGCAATCTCGACCGCCGCCTATACGCAGGGTCCGCCGGGCCACGAAATGCCTCCAACCATGGTCGAGGCAGCCAAGCCGCGGGTCGAGGCGATTCATGAGGAGCTGTCAGCGGTTGGCACCTTGCGGGCCGACGAAGCGGTGACCGTACGCCCGGAAGTCGCCGGCCGCATCGAAGCGGTGCTGTTTGAGGAGGGCCAGAAAGTGGCGAAAGGCGCGCCGCTGTTCCGGCTCGACGCCAGCCTGGTCCAGGCCGATGTCGCCGAGGCCGAAGCCAATGCCGCAAACAGCAGCCGCGAGCTCAAGCGCGCGCAGGATCTTTCCGGGCGCAAGCTTATTGCTCCCTCCGATGTGGATACCAAACGCGCCCAGGCCAAGGTCGACGAGGCCAAACTCGCCTCGACCCGCACGCGCCTGGGCAAGACCGAGATCCGGGCCCCATTCGCCGGTACCGCTGGCCTGCGCCGGGTCAGTCCCGGCGAATATGTGAACATCGGCGATGCGCTCGTCGACTTCGTCGCACGCGATACGCTCAAACTCGATTTCAGTCTGCCCGAGGTCTATCTCGGCCGTTTCCAGCCCGGCCAGAAAATCACGCTCAGTGTCGACGCGCTGGGTGCACGCCGCTTTGACGGCGAGGTATATGCGGTTGCGCCGCAGGTCGATCTGGCGACACGCTCGGTCAGCTTGCGCGCACGCGTGCCGAATCCCGACGGCGCCCTGTTTCCGGGGCAGTTCGCCAAGGTCCTGCTCGAAATCGGCTCGCGCGACAATGCCGTGCTGGTGCCGGAACAGGCGCTATGGCCGCAGGGCAACAAACAGCAGGTCTATCTGATCCGTGATGGCAAGGCCGAACTGGTCGAAGTAAAGACAGGGCTGCGCAAGCCTGGCCTGGTCGAAATCGTGAGCGGTGTCAGCGCAAACGACGAGGTCATCAGTGCCGGCCAGATGAAGATCGGTCCCGGTGCCAAGGTGCAGACCGCACAGCAAGCCGCAGCGGCGGCGCAACCTGCGCCAGCTCATTGAGGTAGCGCGGCCATGATCCTTTCCGACATCTCGATCCGGCGCCCGGTATTCGCGACGGTGGTCAACCTCGTCGTGCTGCTGATTGGCATCATCTGCTATCAGCGCCTCGCGGTGCGCCTGATTCCCAAGGTCGACACCCCGGTGGTCACGGTCGCGACTGCCTACCCCGGCGCCAGCGCCCAGGTCGTCGAATCGACCATCACCACACCGATCGAAGAGCAGCTCTCGGGCATTGAGGGCATTGACTACATCGGTTCGGTGTCACGCGAGGAATCCTCGCAGATCACCGTACGGTTCCGCCTCGACCGCGATCCCGATTCCGCCGCCGCCGACGTACGCGACCGGGTCGCGCTGGCGCGCGACTTCCTGCCGCAGGAAGCGCGCGAACCCGTGGTGCAAAAGCAGGAAGCCGACGCGCAGCCGATCATCTACCTCGCGTTCTCGTCGGACCGCCATACGGAACTGGAAATCGCCGACGTTGCCGAGCGACTGGTCAAGGACCGCGTGCAGAACCTCGCCGGCGTCGCCCAGGCGCAGGTCTACGGTAATCAGTACGCCATGCGCCTGTGGCTGGATCCGGCGCGGCTCGCGGCTTATTCCATGACACCCGGCGACGTCGAAGCCGCGCTGCGCAAGCAGAACATCGAGATTCCCGCCGGCCGTATCGAAAGCACGCAACGTGAATTCGCCGTGCTGTCGGAAACCGATCTGAAGACACCCGAACAGTTTGGCGCCATCGTGCTGCGCACCGGTGCCGACGGCTACTCCGTGCGCGTGCGCGACATCGCGCGGGTTGAACTCGGCGCCGACCAGGCGCGCTTCCGCGCGCGCTACAACGGCCGCAATGCCGTACCGCTGGGCGTGGTGAAACAGGCCACGGCCAATCCGCTGGCGATCTCTGAAGGACTGCACAAGCTGCTGCCGGAAATCACCCGCAGCCTGCCCCAGGGGATGAAGGTCGAGATCGCCTACGACTCGACCATCTTTATCGACCGTTCCATCGACGAGGTCTACGTCACGATAGGCGAAGCGATGCTGCTCGTCATCCTCGTGATCTTCCTGTTCCTGCGCTCGGGCCGCGCGACGCTGATTCCTATCGTGACCATTCCGGTGTCGCTGATCGGCGCCTTCGCCGTGATGTACATGTTCGGATTCTCGATCAACACCCTTACCCTGCTCGCGATGGTGCTGGCGATTGGCCTGGTCGTCGACGATGCGATCGTGATGCTCGAGAACATCTACCGCCACATCGAGCAAGGCATGCCGCCGATGCAGGCGGCCCTCAAAGGGTCCAAGGAAATCGGCTTTGCCATCGTCGCGATGACCTTGACCCTGGCCGCGGTATACATGCCGCTGGCATTCTCCACCGGCCGTACCGGGCGCCTGTTCATCGAATTCGCGCTGACGCTGGCGGGCGCTGTCATCGTCTCGGGTTTCACCGCGCTGACCTTGTCGCCGATGATGTGTTCACGCCTGCTCAAGCACAGCGAGAAGCATGGCAAGGCGTATGAGCTTGGCGAAAAAGTGCTGAACAGCCTGCAATCCGGTTATGAGCGTACGTTGCGCTGGGGCCTGCGCCGCCGCGCTATCGTGCTGGGTGCGGCCGGCTGTGTATTTGTGGGACTGGCTGCGATCTTTGCGTTCAAGCTGCTGCCGAACGAGCTCGCTCCGCAGGAAGACCAGGGTCTGATCATCGGTTTCGGCCTGGCGCCCGAAGGTTCCACCGCTGAGTACACCGACAGCTATGCGCACCAGATGGAAGCGGCCTTTGCCAAACTCGACGGTGTCGATCGCTATTTCCAGATTGTCGGTTTTCCCACGGTGACCCAGACCATAGGCTTCGTCGGCCTCAAGGACTGGTCCGAGCGCAGCCAGCCTGCCAATGCCTACCAGGGCATGCTGTTTCCGCAATTCATGAATATCCCGGGCATCATGGCCTTTCCGGTACTGCCGCCGCCGCTCGGTGCGGACGGCTTCGGACAACCCGTCTCCTTCATCGTGCAGACTACGGGCACCTGGGAAGACCTGGAAAAGATCAGCGACGGCCTGCTCGCCAAGATCCGCGAAAACCCGCGGCTCACCAACGCCGACACCGACCTCAAACTCAACAAGCCGCAGTTGCGCATCGAAATGGACCGCGACAAGGTCGCTGCGGTGGGGGCCAGCGTCGACGAGGTCGGTCGCACGCTGGAAAGCCTGCTCGGCGGGCGCCAGGTCACGCGTTTCAAGCGCGGCTCGGAACAGTACAACGTCATCGTGCAGGTCGACGCCGAAGGACGCCGCGTACCCGAGCAGCTCAGCACCATTTACGTACGCGGTGGCGACGGAGGCATGATCCAGATGGCCAATCTGGTCAGCGCCAATGAAGCTGTCGCCGCCAAGGAGCTCAACCACTTCAACCGGCTGCGCTCGGCGACGATCAGCGCTGGTCTTGCACCCGGCTACAGCATGGGCGAGGCACTGGACTGGCTCTCCACCGCAGTCAAGCAAGTTGCCGCCGACGCGCAATACGACTTCAGCGGCCAGTCGCGCGAATTCCGCGAATCGTCCAGCGCATTTATCTGGCTGCTGGCGCTTGCCGTGGTATTTATCTATCTCGTGCTCGCGGCGCAGTTTGAAAGCTGGATAGACCCGCTGATTATTCTGTTCTCCGTACCGCTCGCCGCATTCGGCGGCCTCGCCTGTCTGGTCCTGGTCAACTGGGTTGCCGCCATAGGCCTTACCCATCAGGCCGGCAGCTGGAACATTTACACGCAGATCGGTCTGATCACCCTGGTCGGCCTGATTGCCAAGCACGGCATCATGATCGTCGAGTTCGCGAACCAGCTGCAGGAACGCGGAATGGACAAAGGCAAGGCAGCGTTTGAAGCCGCGCGCCTGCGCCTGCGCCCCATCCTGATGACAACGGGAGCCATGGTGCTCGGCGCCCTGCCACTCGCCATCGCCAGCGGCGCCGGCGCCGAAGCAAGACACCAGATCGGCTGGGTCATCGTCGGCGGCATGAGCTTTGGCACCTTGCTCACCCTGTTCGTCGTGCCACTGGTCTATACCCTGCTTGCGCGCAAGCACGTGGCGCCTGAAGTCTATGAAGACGAGGCGGTGGCTGTTCATTAATGCCACCGCCCACGTCAACCGACTCCGGTGACACGCCCCATACCGTGGCAGCAGTGCGACGACGAGAAAAATACACATTTGTCGCGACACTACTTCGTCCCGCACAGCCCGGCGGCGATACAGCCTGGGCATTCGTCCTTCTGCCCAAGGAAGCCAGCGCGGTCCTTCCGCGGCGCGGAAGGACGGTGATAGACGGCACCATCAACGGGCATCTCCCGATGCGCGGATAAAGTCGGCGAACGGCTGGCCATGCGGCTCGTTCAGGAGCCCGGTAATCGTTCCAGCACTCGGGTCGACCACGGTTCGCATCGGGCGCTTTCCGTTCTCCCTCTCAACGAGTTTGCGCATGGCCTGCGGTATCAGGACAGGATCGTTGGCTGCGCCGCTCGCCAGCGAAGACCGACCAGATGACATCCTGGGAATACGACCGGGAGGTGTACAAGCTCCGTAACAAGGTAGAACCGTTGTTCCGGCGATTGAAAGGGCCTCGTCGCATCTCCTCATGATTCGAGAAATTGGACGTAGTGTTCCCCGGACTTGTCAGTTTCATTTCAATCGCCGGCGGACTCCAATGTACCAGCACACGCTAATTCAGTTCGATAGTGATCGAGTGCGCGCTATCCGGCATTTCAAACTTGATCTCGTCATAGCTTGGCTTCCCCATTACGTTGGGGTTGGTGGAAAACCCGTATCTCTCTGACGGTATCCCAACAAAATTTTTGTCTAACTTTCCATTTCCGTTTTCATCATGAAATACGGACACCGCGTAGTAACCTGGCTTCAGGTCAGGAAATTCGATGCGCATAGCACCGGCGCTGGTGACGTCGAACATCCGGTTCGCGAGTTGCTCAGCCTTTCCTTGATAGGCCTCGGCGCTGTCGACTAGCCTTACCATCAGCCTTCCTTCGGCCTTCTTCACCTGCGTTACATTGACCGTCAGCGTTGCGGCCTGTGCGCCAGCGGCCGTACAAAGAAACAACATTGCCCTGCTGATGAACCGATGCATGATCTGATCCCGAAGTGGTTGAACCAGTGGCCGGACTAGCTCGCCGGCTGGGAACAGTCTGCGAATTCGACCAGGTCAAACCCAGAGCACGGTGTCATGGCCGACGAATGACTAAAGTCACTTTCCGCCATGTTCGATGACACAACCGACTGAAGACAAAGCGCAGCAGGTCCAGAGAATTTGATCCAGCACCAGGAAAACTGATAGGTCGCAGCGAGGCCAGGCAGCGCCGGATGCGCCGCAACAGAGGGCTGAAGCGCGCCGCAAGCTGCTGCGTCGGATGGATTACTTCTGCCCTACGGCGACGGTTGTCAGCAGCTCGCTGTCAAATATGGCCTGCGGCGAAATTACTGTTTCCCGCAATGGCAATTTAGCCCCATAGCGCTCGCGCAATTTGACCTTGACCAGTGCGTCGCTGAGGTCGAAGTTGGCTAGCTGCTGGGTCTCGCCCAAGCGCACGCCGAAGGCGCGTTCGTACGCCTTCCAGACCAGCTCGGAGCAGTAAATGCGCTCATCGCTCCATTCAAAGGTGAGGTCGTAACGCTTGCCGGCCATGGCCTGAGCGCTTTCGCGCAGACGCGCAATACCCGACTTGTCGAACCGTGCGTCTGCGTCTCGCCAGCGCTTGACCACATAATGGCCGCCCTCGCCTCGCGCTATCCATTGCGCCAGCGGCGTGAACTTCACGGTCGAGACAGCCTCAAATACCTGAGGTTTGCCGTCACGATGCAGGATCAGCCCCATATGACTGTAGCGTGAGTGGGTGGCGCGCTGGATCGCCGCACTTTGCGCCGAGCGCGAGGTGTGGAAGATGATGTCGCCATCGCGTAACGCTGTCTCTGCCGCCACGGCGGCAGTGCAAAGCAGAAGCGAAGCGACGAACACCGCGAGAGTACGCTGGGTAAACGTAAGGAAGGCCATGCACGACACTCCGGGATCGACGACCAAACGACGCTGGCTGCGGCGACTGAGCCGTCTGCTGCTGCTCGCACTGCTCGCCTACGCCGGCTATTGCGCGTTCTTCTATACCGTGCAACGGCAGCTAATGTTCCCGCTGGCCGACGGATCGCGCTATCCATTTCCTGCCGAGCTTGCACCACCGGCGCGCCTCGTGGAGGTGGCCGTGTCGTTCGGCCGCGCGCGGGCTGTCTTTCTGCCGGGGCCATCAACACAGGCGCCTGCGGTGTTGTTCTTTCATGGCAATGCCGAAACAGCTGACCAGCATCTGCGCAGCTTCGACGCGCTGCGCGCGCTAGGCCTGCATGTATTGCTGGTGGAGCTGCCCGGCTATGCCGGCGCTGACGGCACGCCAGACTTCCACAGCCTCGTCGAAGTGTCGACGGCGGCCTATGACTGGCTGGTGCAGCAGCCCCTCGTCGACTCGTCGCGCATCGTTGCGCTGGGCCGCTCTGTCGGCGGCGCGCCGGCGGCTGAATTGTCACGCCACCGTTCACTCGCCGCGCTGGTTCTGCTGTCGACCTTTGCCTCGAGCGCGGACCTCGCGCACGATCACTACCTGCCGGCCTGGCTAGTGCGCGATCCGTTCGACTCGGCCGCGCGCATCGCCGCGTTTCCGGGTTCCGCGTTGCTGATGCACGGCGATCAGGACACGCTGATCCCGCCCAGGCATGCGCACAAGCTGGCCGCTGCATCGCCACGCACACAGCTGTATCGCGAAGCCTGCGGCCATAATGACTGCGCGTATTTCGAGCGCGATCTGGCCCTGCTGGTCGGACGTTTCCTGCGCGCCCAGCGAGTGCTGGCGGCAGCAGCACCATGAGCGGGATACGTGCATTCGTGCATCGCCTCGGCGGCACGCTGCTCGCCGCAGCGTTGACCGCAGGCGCTAGTCCGGCTGTGGCTGCCCCGGCAGAGTTTCCGGCGAATCTGCTGGCAGCCGCCACGGCGCAGGTCGGGGTGACCGTGACTTACGATCCCGCCTATGCGCGCATCGGCTATCCGGGCGGCGACGTACCCATCGATCGTGGCGTTTGCACCGATGTCGTGATTCGCGCCTATCGCGCACTCGGTATCGACCTGCAACAGCTGGTGCACGAAGACCTGCGCCGTGCCTGGGCCGCCTATCCCAAACTGTGGGGACTGCGTTCGCCCGACCGCCATATCGACCATCGCCGCGTACCGAATCTTGCGACTTTCTTCCTGCGCCACGGCAAGTCGCTCCGGGTTAGCCAGACCGATGCGGCGCTTTACGCCCCCGGCGACATCGTCACCTGGCGTCTCGCCAGCGGCGTGCCGCATATAGGCCTGGTCACGGACGAGCGCCGCAACGGCCGGCCGCTGATCGTGCACAACATCGGTGCGGGCACACAGATCGAGGACGTGCTGTTCGCCTATACGATCACAGGCCATTACCGCTATGAACCCTAGCCCGCATTTGCCACACCCGTTCGTATCGGCGGCCGCAGTAGAACGGGTGTGAGAAAGGCGGGCTAGGCCGGCCAAGCGGCGTCATTTGGCCAGCAGTTTCGCGCGATCGGGACGCGTCACGGGAACCTTGTCGGCATTGCAGCTGCCTGCGGCGCACAGCGTGCGGCGCAACAGGGGCGAACTCTGCACGATGATGTGAAAGATCACGTTCTGTTCGAGGGAACCGCGGAAAGCCTGCGCGCCGGGTCCTCGCGCGAAGATCGCGACGTCATCACCCCCGTGGCTTTCGCTCGCGAAGGGTATGGCGGCTTCCTGCAGGTAGTTCGGCGCGCCGGTGTCTACCTGGGTCAGATCCGGGCGGCCGGCGGGCGGCTTGCCTACGCTACGAAAGTCATGCGGATAAGTTTTCGGGCCTTCAGGCTGGCCGTCGCTGGCTCCGACGAAACCGGGGCCGTTGGCATAACCCAGCGTGGTATACGGCAGCTTGTACTTGTCGAGGGCCAGTTCGTTGCCTGAGCCCTCTGACTCACCGCCGCCCCGAACCAGCCCCAGGATGGGATTGCCCCGCGCTGGATAGCCGGCGAAGGTCAACGTATGCGAATGATCGGCGGTGACGACGATCAACGTATCGGCGGCATCAGTCTCGTCGAGGGCGACCTGGACTGCGTCGGAGAATGCGATCGTGTCGGTCAGTGCGCGATAGGCGTTGCCCGCATGATGGCCGTGATCGATGCGGCCGCCTTCCACCATCAGGAAATAACCCTTGGGGTTCTTTTTCAGGATGGCCAGCGCCTTGCGTGTCATTTCGGCGAGACTGGGTTCGTCTGCGGCGATGCGACCGGTTTCGCCCTTGGGCGGATTGAGGCGTTCATGGTCATAGCGCATATGTGATCGTTCGAACAGGCCTAGCAGATGCTGGGTCGCAGACGTATCTATTTTGTCGAACTGTTCCTTGTTCCAGACATACGTCGCGCCGGAACGCGCTGTCCATTGCGCGATCAGGTCGCGCTGGTCGAGGCGCGTGCCCGGCCGCCCCGGCTCCTCGGGATCGCGCTGCGTCGGCAGCATGAATTTTTCACGCCCGCCGCCCAGCGCTACTTCGAGACCATTGCCAAATGGCTGCTCCACGAGCTGGCGAGCCAAGTCGACACAATCACCGCCCTTGGGCGAGTTCGCTACGTCGGCATCCGACTCCCAATTGCGATCGGGCAGATGGCCGTAGGTCGCGGCCGGCGTGGCATGAGTGATTTTCGTGGTCGTGACTGCGCCGGTCGCCATGCCCGCATGCTCGGCGAGTTCGAGCGTGGTCACGAGTTCCTGGCCACGGCTGGAAGCGCAGTCGGAACTGTTCGCGGCCTGACCGACACCGATAAAGCCGATCTTGGTTTTTACGCCGGTCATGATCGCCGTCATCGTGCCGGCGGAATCCGGTGTTTGCGCATCCGTTTCGTAGGTGCGGCTCAACGCGGTATAGGGCAGTGTCTCGAACGCAAGACGAGCACTCTCGCCATCCTTGCCCTGACGCTGTCCCATGAGGATGCGCGCTGCAGCGATGGTTGGAATGCTCATGCCATCGCCAAGAAATACGATCACGTTCCTTGCCCGCGGCGGCGTCTTGCCGACGTTCGCGTGCGCGGCAGCGGCACCGGCGGTGAACCACCAGTCCGAGGTTTCCTGCTGCGGTTGCTGGATGGTCGGCACCACGATAGCCCGCTTCGCCGCGTTGCCGCCGGCCGACACGGGCAGGCTCGCAGAGGCGACAAGGGCCAGGGCGACGGTGGCAGGCAACAGGCGCAGTGTGTTCACGGCTATCTCCGGTCGAGTTCGAGACGATAAGCCTGCAGTGTGACAGCGGCGCGGCTTTCAGGTCACCCTCGGCTGGTCCAATCCTGGGTCGGCCGTAGGACGCCGCGGTTCTCTGGGCAGCTTCGCCCGGACTCCCGTACTGCTCGGGTTCGAGTGCGGCTCCGAACTGCCCTTGGAGCGAAACCCGCGCTAGCGGACATGCGGCCGACTTGGGCCGGTGCTAAGGTTTGCGCCCGCCCCAGCTATGCGCCGACTCATGCTCCGTGCCCCGCTACTGCTCACCCTAGCCGCCGTTCTGACCGCCTGCGCCAGCGGCGGCGGCGGCAAGTCCTCACGCCTGAACGAGGGGACGCGTGCCGATGTCATGCTGCTGGAGACGACGGATCTGCACGCCAACGTGCTGAGCTTCGATTACTTCAAGGGCGCGATCGACCCTAGCCTGGGCCTGGAACGCGTTGCGACCCTGATCCGCGAAGCGCGCCGCGAAAACCCGAACAACTTCCTGTTTGATGATGGGGACACCATCCAGGGCACGGCCTTGTCGGACTATCAGGCCCTGGCCCAGCGCCTGCCGTGTACGCAAAAGCTCGCGACCTACAAGGCCATGGATGCGATCGGCTACGACGCCGGCGCTATCGGCAACCATGAGTTCAACTACGGCCTGGATTTTCTTGCCCAGGTCACCGGTACGCCAATTGCTGCCGACGGCGTGAGTCCGCAGCGCTGCCAGGGTCCCGCGTTTCCGCTGGTGCTGTCGAACGTGTTCGCCACCCGCGATGGCAAGCCGCTGTACCGCCCGTGGCTGGTCGTGGAAAAACCCATCACGGCGTATACGCCCGACGGCAGCGCAATCCGCGTGCCGTTGCGAGTCGGCGTACTCGGTTTCGCGCCCCCACCTATCCTGAAATGGGACAAGCGCAACCTCGAAGGCAAGGTAAGCGTGCTCGGCGTTGTCGAAGCGGCGCAAAAATATCTGCCGGAACTGCGTGCGCAGAACGTCGACCTCGTTGTCGCCGTATCACATGGCGGGCTGAATCCCGGGCCGTACAGCGCCGACATGGAGAACGCAAACTGGCACCTTGCCGCGGTAGACGGCATCGACGCGATCTTGCTCGGCCATTCGCACGACACCTTCCCCAACGCAAACAATCCGAAGTCTCGCTTCAACACTATGCCGGAAGTCGACAACAAGCGCGGTTTCGTACGCGGCACGCCCGCCGTAATGGGCAGTTTCTGGGGCAAGGGCCTGGGCGTGATCAAGCTCGCGCTGGTGCGGCAGGACGGGCGCTGGCAAATCGTCAAGGACAAGACCTATAGCGAGGTGAGAGCAATCTGTGCAAAGGAAGCCGAGTGCGTCGCACCCGATGCGGAGATCGCGAAAATCGTCGACACCGAGCACCGCGCCACCATGGCCTGGGTCGACACCACGATAGGCCAGACCGAATTCCAGCTCAGCACCTACTTCGCCGATCTTGGCGAGGTCAGTGCGCTGGGCGTCATCAATGCCGCACAGCGCACGCATGTCGAACAGTGGATCCGTAGCGAGCGGCCGGACCTTGCCGCCATTCCTGTGCTGTCGGCTGCAGCCGCGTTCAAGGCTGGCTTTGCCGGTCCGGAGGACTACAGCGACGTCAAACCGGGCAAGCTCACGATCAAGAGCGCGGCGGACCTTTATCTGTATCCGAACACGATAGCGGCGGTGAAGATCAACGGCACGACCCTGAAGGGCTGGCTCGAAAAATCCGCCGAGCGCTTCAACCGTCTCGATCCGCAGTCCGAGCAGGCACAGGCTCTGATCAATACGCGTGTGCCGACCTACAACTTCGACGTGATTCAGGGCCGTCTCGCCTACACCATCGACCTGTCCCGGGCACCCGGCGAGCGCATCGTCAAGCTGGAGCACGCGGGCAAGCCGGTCGAGCCGGCGCAGCCGTTCATCGTCGCGACGAACAACTACCGCGCCAGCGGCAGCGGCAGCATTCCGGGCCTTGATGGCAGCAACATCGTGATGTCGGAAGAAACGACGAATCGTGACGTGGTCATAACCTGGCTCAAGGCCCATCCGACGCTGACGCGTGATGCCATTGAAGCGAGTCCGCTGCGCTTTGCGCCGCTGAAGCTGAGGACCCCCGCGACATTCCGTTCGCGCTCGGGACAGGCAGACCTGGCCAAAGCCAATGGCATCGCCGGCGTGCGTGAAATCCAGGACCATGGCGACGGCACCGCGACGTATAGTTTTTCACCCTAGACAGTACTGGTGCGGCGCCGCGGGCAAGGGCAATACGTCGCGTAACGCAGCATAAACGGCGCCGCAAGCTACACTCAGGACATGAGCAAGAAGACCGACGCGCCCATGGACGAGAGCGCAACGCCAGCGTCTGAGAACAAGCCGCGCAGCCGCCGCAAGACCGTCGATGAAACAGCGGCGACTGCTGCGCCGCCAAAACCTCGCGCGCCACGCAAAACCCCCGCTGCAGACACCGCGGCGATGGCCGGCGAAGCAACCACCGTCCCAGCACCGCGCAGCCGCGCACCGCAAACAAGCCGGACAGCCCCAGCCGCACCTGATGCAGCAAACGCCACCGCGGCGCCCGTATCACCGCCACGGCGAACCTCGACGCGTACTCGACGCGTGACGGAACCAGACATTCCCGTGGCGGCCTCACCGTTGCCCCAGACCGGTCCTGCAGCACGGCCGTCGCCGCCAGCGCCGGTGCCAGGGCCACCAGCCGGACCGCAACCCCTTGCGAAAACGGAATCCAAGAGGGAAGAGCCGAAAAGGGACACGCAGACAAGCTCGCGCCAGCCATCTACGCCCAGGACGAGGCCGGCAGCCCCAGCATCTGTACCTGCTTTGACACCGCCTGCAACGGCGAAAGACGCGAAGCGGGACACACATGCCAGCACGGTCCTAACGCCTGCCCCTGAATCGAGATCACCAGCAATCGCATCCGCCTCCGCTCCAGCGCCGACCTCGGCAGCGGACACGAGACCAGCAAGACCGGAAGCAAGACCGGACACGCACACCAGCCCGGCCCCGACACGAAGCCCTGAGGCGAGGCCAACAGCCCCGGTGTCCGCGAAGCAGGATGCGAAACAGGACACGCACATCAGCACAGTCCCGACACCTGGCCCCGAAGCGGGGTCAGCAACGGCCGTGAAACAGGACACGCACACAAACCCGGCCCAAAAGGCAACAAGGGACACCCACACGAACTCGACGCCCCGAGCCACGGCAGCAGTTGCATCACCGGCCACAACCGCGGCGAGATCGGTCAGCGCTGCGGTAGCCGCGCCCGCAAACACGTCCGTTTCACCTCCGCCACCACAGCCGCGGGGGACAGCCCCTGGCCCCACGCAACCGATTGCCTCAGCCCGCAGCCCGCAGCCGACAGTCGCCACACCGCCGACGCATTCGGCAGTAGTACCAACAGACCTGCCCGATACCGACGGCGAGCCGCCTGCATTCCTGCAACCGGCGCGAACACGCAAGGCCGTACCGCTGACGAAAACGGAGGAGAACGCGGCGAAATCCCGCGGTAAGGCCGGCTCCGCCAAGACCACGGCACAGGGCAAGGCTCCCGCCGCAGCCGCGCATCCGGCCGACGCCTCGGCGCGCGCCCGCGGCGTGCTGGAAACGCTGTTACGCCTGCTGCCCCAGGACTGGCGGCCAGCAGCACGGGACTACCTTGTGCTTATGCGCATGGACCGGCCGATAGGCGCTCTGCTGCTGCTGTGGCCAACCTGGTGGGCGCTTTGGCTTGCCGCCGGCGACTTTCCGCCGCCTTATCTGCTCGTGATCTTCACGCTTGGCGTGTTCCTGATGCGCGCGGCGGGCTGTGTCATCAATGATTACGCGGACCGCTGGCTCGATCCGCAGGTCGAGCGTACGCGAGGACGGCCCATCGCCGCGGGCCGTGTGACGCCGCGCGCTGCATTGGTGCTGTTCATCACTCTGCTTGTGCTTGCGTTCGGACTGGTGCTGCTGACCAATGCAATGACAGTCATGCTCTCATTCGCGGGCGCAGCTTTGGCGACCCTGTATCCGTTCGCCAAGCGCTATACACACCTGCCGCAGGTCGTGCTGGGAGCGGCGTTCGGCTGGTCGATTCCCATGGCCTTCGCCGCGGTCAAGGGCAGCGCGCCGATGGTGACCTGGTTTCAGGCCCTGCCACCGTTGTGCTGGCTGCTGTTTATTGCCAACGTGGTCTGGGCGACGATCTATGACACGGAATACGCCATGGTCGATCGCGAGGAAGACATTGCGGCGGGTTCCAAATCAACCGCGATCCTGTTCGGTGACGATGACCGCATGATTCTCGGCGTGCTCATGGGCACGTTGACCCTGGCGCTCGTATTCGTCGGTACGCGTGCGAACCTGCACTGGACTTACTACCTCGGGGTCGCCGCGGCGATCGGACTGTGCGCCTGGCAGCAGTACCTGATCCGTGAGCGCGAACGCGCGGCCTGTTTCGCGGCGTTCCGCACCAATCTGTGGCTGGGCATGGCGATCTGGGCGGGCATCTGCCTCGCGCTGGCACTGAAACACTAGCCGCGCAGTTCTCACATTCCCTGCTACTGCGGTCGCCTGTACGACGCTTCGACGGCCTCGCTACGAACGGGGTGAGGCATGCGGGCGCCGGTTCAAAGTGGCGCGCGGGCGATCGCCCAGATATCAACACGCGCAGCCCCGGCGCGGCGCAGCACGAGTGCACACTCCTGCGCCGTCGCTCCGGTCGTCATCACGTCGTCGACAACAGCAACATGCCGCGGCAATGCGACACCCTTGCGTACCGTGAACGCACCACGCAGGTTGCGCCGCCGCGCGAGCGCGCTGAGGCCACTTTGCGCAGGCGTCTCACGCAGCCGCAACAAACTGTCGGGCAGCAAGCTGACGCCGCTTGCAAGCGCCAGCGGGCGGGCGAGTTCCAGGGCCTGGTTGTAGCCGCGCTCGCGCAGCCGCGCGGCATGCAGCGGTACCGGCAGCAGCGCTTCAGGCAGCGCCGGCGGCGCCCGGCGCCAGTGATCGAGGGCGACTTCGGCAAGCACGCGGCCCGCGGCCAGATCGCCAGCGAACTTGAACCGCGTCATGAGACCGGTCAGCGGCGGCGTATAGCGCAACGGCGCCCAGGTTGCCTCGAATGCTGGCCGCCGCTTGAGGCAGCGCCCGCAGGCCGCCGCGGCCAGAGGCAGCGGCAAACCACAGCAGGCGCAAGCCGTGAGGTTGGGCTCCAGATCGGCGCTGCAGGCGGCGCACAGATCCCGCGCGGGCTGGCCGACACCGCCGCAAAGCAGACAGCGTGCGGGGATCAGCCAAAAGCCCAGCCGCTGCCACCACCTGTCAACCGGCATGCGCGTTTTCAAGTTGACAGCCTCCGCCATGGCCCGGACACTCGCGCCCGAATTTAGCCCGCTAGCGATCGCCCATGACAGCCCTACGCCACGACTGGACGCGCGAGGAAGTGCTCGCCCTGTTCGACCTGCCCTTCGCCGACCTGCTGCACCGCGCGCAACTCACCCATCGCGCGCACTTCGACGCCAATGCGGTGCAGGTTTCGACGTTGCTGTCGATCAAGACCGGCGGCTGCCCCGAAGATTGCGCCTACTGTCCTCAGAGCGCGCGCTACGCGACCGGCCTCAAGGCCGAAAAACTGATGCCGCTGGATGCCGTCGTGGACAAGGCGCGTCAGGCCAAGGCTGCCGGCGCGACGCGCTTCTGCATGGGTGCCGCCTGGCGCTCGCCCAAGGACAAGGACCTGGGCAAGGTCGCCGAAATGGTTGGCGCTGTGAAGGCTCTAGGTCTCGAAACCTGCGCGACCCTGGGCATGCTCAGTGGCGAACAGGCGCAAGCGCTTCGGAGCGCGGGCCTGGACTACTACAACCACAATCTCGACACCGCGCCGGAGTTCTACGGCGACATCATCAAGACCCGCGAGTACCAGGATCGTCTCGACACGTTGGAAAACGTGCGCCAGGCCGGCCTGAAGACCTGCTGCGGCGGCATAGTCGGTATGGGTGAAACGCGCGAGCAGCGCGCCGGGCTGCTGCAGACACTGGCGAACCTGCCGGAGCACCCGGGCTCGGTGCCGATCAATCGGCTGGTGCAGGTCGCCGGCACTCCTCTCGCCGGCACGGCCTTGCTCGATCCGTTTGAATTTGTGCGCACGATTGCGGTGGCGCGTCTGCTGATGCCGCAGTCCATGGTGCGCCTGTCCGCCGGCCGCGCCGAAATGAGCGACGAGCTGCAGGCGCTGTGTTTTCTTGCCGGCGCGAATTCGATTTTCTACGGCGAAAAGCTGCTGACGACGGGCAATCCCGACGTGGAGCACGATCAGGCCCTGTTCCGGCGCCTGGGCATCCATCCGTTGGCGGTCGTGGAACAGTCCTCTACGGTGCATGCGGATATCGTCGAAACCGATGCCCTGATCTGCGGCAGCGGGGGTTGCGGCGGCGATTGCGGCGACACCGGTCTGGCCGCCTGACGTTGCGGCACTTGATGCCGCCGAAGCCGCGATGCCGCGCCCCGAACTGCTCTCTCGCCTGCAACAGGCCTGCACGGCGCGCGCCGAGGCCGAGCTGTTACGGCGTTTGCGCTGCGTCAGCGCAGCCGACGGCGCCGAAATCGTCATCAGCGGCCGGCGCCTGTGGAATTTCGCGAGCAACGACTACCTCGGCCTCGCTCAGCACCCGCGCGTGTGTGAAGCGCTGGTCGCTGCTGCCCAACGTTGGGGCGTCGGCGCGACCGCGGCGCATCTGCTCGGCGGACACAGGGACACGCACGAAGCGCTCGAGCACAAGCTCGCGCAATGGACCGGGCGCGAGCGCGCGCTGCTGTTTTCAAGCGGTTATCTGGCCAATCTCGGCGTGCTGGTCGCGCTGCTGCGCGAAGGCGATCTCTGCCTGCAGGACAAACTTAACCATGCCTGTTTGCTGGACGGTGCGCGGCTGGCCGGCGCAACGCTGAAACGTTATGTACACGCCGACGCGGCCAGTGCCCGCCGGCAGCTGGAAACCGCCGCGCAAAGTCCCGCATTGCTCGCCACCGATGGGGTGTTCAGCATGGACGGCGATGTGGCGCCGCTGCGGGAACTCGCCACCCTGTGCCGCGAACAGAACGCGACGCTGCTGGTCGACGACGCTCACGGCCTCGGCGTACTCGGCCCCGACGGGGCCGGCAGCGTGGCCGAAGCCGGCCTCGATGCGAACGATGTACCGGCTCTTATGGCCACGCTCGGCAAGGCCGTCGGGGTTTGCGGGGCTTTTGTCGCGGGTAGCGCCATGCTGGTGGAAGGCCTGGTGCAGTTCGCCCGCACCTATGTCTACAGCACCGCACTGCCGCCCGCACTGGCCGCCGCCGCTGCCACCGCCATCGACATCGCGCGCCATGAGCGCTGGCGGCGCGACCGGCTGCAGACGCTGATCGCACATCTGCGCAGCGGTGTACAGGCGCTGGGCCTGACTCTGCTGCCGTCACGCACGGCGATACAGCCACTGCTCGTCGGCGACAGCGCGGCCGCGCTAGGTCTGTCGCGCGCGCTGGAATCCGAGGGTTTCTATGTACCGGCAATACGTCCACCGACCGTGCCTGCAGGCGCTGCGCGTCTGCGCATCACGCTGTCGGCACTGCATAGCGAAAGTCTGGTCGAGCAGTTGCTCGCCACGCTCGCCCGCCATGCCGACAGCGCCCGCAGCGTCTGAAGCTGCCTGAATACTGATTTCCCTTATGCACATTGAGACACTGGGCCAGGGCCCCGACCTCGTCATGATCCACGGCTGGGCCATGCATGCGGGCATCTTCGCGCCACTGACGCGTGAGCTCGCGCAGCATTTTCGCCTGCATCTGGTCGACCTGCCCGGCCATGGACTCAGCGCGCAGCGCGATGAGCGTCTGGATCTCGCGGCTTGCGCCGAGCGCATTGCCGCGCAGACGCCCCGCGCGCTCTGGCTCGGCTGGTCGCTGGGCGGGCTGGTCTGCATCGAAGCGGCACGGCAGCAGCGGCCGTTGGTGCGTGGCCTTGTGCTGATCGCCACCAGCCCGCGTTTTGTCGTCGGCGACGACTGGCCGCAGGGCGTGGCGGCAGATACCTTCCGCCAATTTGGCGACGGCCTGCGCAGCGACTACCACCGCACGATAGAACGCTTCCTCGCCCTCGAAGCCCACGGTTCGGAACGCGCCCAGAGCGAACTGCGCGAGCTGCGGGCGCATGTGTTCGATCGTGGCGAGCCGGCGCTGCGCGCGTTGTGTGACGGGCTCGAAATCCTGGATCGCGCCGACCTGCGCGGCCTGCTGCCCCAGTTGAGCACACCCAGTCTCTGGATCGCCGGCCGCCGGGACCGGCTGATTCCGCCAGGCGCCATGCAATGGGCCGCGCAACAAAGTCCACATGGCCGCTGGCTCGAACTCCCAGCCGGACATGCGCCGTTTATCGGACACGCACACAGTGTCGCCGAGGCAGTGGTCGCTTTTGCTGCCGAGGTCGGCCCATGACGCCGTTTGATCGCGACCAGGTACGCCGCGCTTTCGGCCGGGCAGCAGCCAGTTATGCCGGGCACGCGGTGTTGCAGCACGAAGTCGAAGACCGCCTGCTCGAACGTCTCGACTACGTCACCACGCCGCCGCAGCGCGTGCTTGATCTCGGCTGTGGCCCCGGCCGCGCCAGCGCCAAGCTGCGCAGGCGCTGGCGCAAGGCCGAGATCATCGCGATGGACCTGGCATTGCCCATGCTCAGGCAGGCACGGCGCGGCGGCAGCTGGCTGCGCCCGCTGCCGCGTATCTGTGCCGACGCACGCCAGCTACCGCTTGCCGACGCGAGCATCGATGTGTTGTTTTCCAGCCTGTGCATACAGTGGGTCGCCGACCTGCCGGCCCTGTTTGACGAGTTCCGGCGCGTGCTCAGACCCGACGGCTTTCTCGCCCTGTCGACTTTTGGGCCGCTGACCCTGCATGAGCTGCGCGCGGCCTGGGCCGAGGTCGATCAAGCGCCGCATGTGAGCCGTTTTGCGGACATCCAGCGCATCGGCGACGCCCTGCTGGCGGCCGGGTTCCGCGATCCGGTGCTGGACGGCGATGACTTCACGCTGACCTATGCTGACACGGACGCACTGATGCGCGACCTCAAAGCCATAGGCGCGACCAACGCCGACTCCCAACGCCGCCGCGGTCTCACCGGCAGGTCGCGGCTGCAGGCGGTGGCACAGGCGTATGAGCCTTTTCGTGGCAGCGACGGCCGCCTGCCGGCTACCTACGAAGTCATCAGTGCCCATGCCTGGGGCCCCAAGCCGGGCCAGCCCCGGCGCAGCGGCGGCACCGACATTGCGACATTCCCGCTGGATCAGCTGCGGATCCGGCGCCGCCGCTGACCGGTCCCGGTGCTGCGCCGGCTTAGCGTCCGCGCAACACATCCACCGCATCGTTGAGCCCGGCCAGCGTCAGCGGGTACATGCGCCCCTGCATCAGCTCGCGGGTAATGCCGATCGAGGGCGTCCACTCCCAGCGTGAAGGCTCCACCGGATTTAGCCAGACGGCACGGCGATAGAGCTCGGTCAGGCGCCCCAGCCATACTGCACCGGCTTCGGGGTTGTGGTGCTCGATGCTGCCGCCGGCTTCGGTGATCTCGTACGGGCTCATGCTCGCGTCGCCGACGATGACGAGCTTGTAGTCGGCCGCATAGGTGTGCATCAGGTCCAGAGTGCTCTGATGCACATCCCAGCGGCGCGAGTTGTCGCGCCAGATCCGCTCGTAAATGAAGTTGTGGAAATAGAAATGCTGCAGGTGCTTGAACTCGCTGCGCGCTGCCGAGAAGAGCTCTTCGCAGATGCGCACGTGATCATCCATCGAACCACCGATGTCGAGCAGCAGCAGTACCTTGACCGCGTTGTGCCGCTCCGGGCGCAATTTAAGATCCAGCCAGCCTGCGTTGCGTGCGGTTGCGCGGATCGTGCCGTCGAGATCGAGTTCCTGCTCAGCACCGGTGCGCGCCAGCCGGCGCAGCGCGCGCAATGCCAGCTTGATATCGCGGGTCCCCAGTTCGCGGGTGTCGTCAAGATTGCGGAACTGGCGCTGCTCCCAAACCTTGACCGCACGGCGCTGACCCGACCTGCCACCGATGCGGACCCCTTCGGGGTTGTAGCCCGAATGACCGAACGGAGAGGTTCCACCGGTGCCTATCCAGCGCGATCCGCCCTGATGGCGCTCCTGCTGCTCGGCCAGCCGGCGCTGCAGCTCATCGAGCAATTTCTGCAAACCGCCCAGCGCCTCGATGGCTGCCTTTTCCTCGGGCGTAAACACGCGCTCCAGCTCACGCCGCAACCATTCTTCGGGTATGGCGCCGTAGAGCTGTTGCGCAGCCGCATCGACCCCATTGAAGAACAGGCCAAACGCGCGGTCGTAGCGGTCGAACTGGGTTTCATCCTTGATCAGGCAGATCCGCGCCAGCAGATGGAATTCATCCAGCGACAAACGGGAAAAGCCGGCGCGCAGCGCATCGAGCAGCGCCAATAGTTCGTTGATGCCGGGCTTGAGTCCCTGGCTGCGCAGCCAGAGGAAAAAACGGATCAGCATGCAGTGTCGGCCCAGGGGCGGCGGCGGGACGAGGCGGCGGTGGATCGGGGCGGGTGAGCTGTTTCGCCGCCGACAAGGCCGTGTGATAGTGCAACTAAACGCTTATGCAACGCAGTTGGTGGCATGATTCGACCTTCGGAATCGCGACAGCGGCGGCGAAAATCGCTAGTCTGCGCGGCTTCATGCCGCCGCTTTGGCGCCGGCCACGATACTACGTTTGCGGAGACCTCCCGTGCAGAAGCTCGCTCTTTCCCTGCTGTTCGCCAGCCTCGCCCTGGCTGCCTGCGGTCCGTCGAACGACAGCAGCAATCAGACCCAGACCACAACCCGGGCACAGCTGCCGACCTCGGTCACCGGCACGGTATCGCTGAAAGTGCCAGCGCCAGTAGGGCCGACCGCACAGCTCAAGCTTTCCCTGGAGAACGTAAGCCTGAAACCGGAAGTCATCGTGGCGCAGAGCACAACCCAGGCAGGCTCGCTGCCGGCCCAGTTCCAGCTTCCGTTCGAACCCGGCAAGATTGACCAGAACGCGCTGTACGTGCTCAACGTCGAACTCATCGACGGCGAACGCCGCTATGTCGCACCCCGCCAGTACCCGGTGCTGACCAAGGGCTCGCCGGCCAAGGTCGACGTCGTCATGACGCCAGAACCCACCGCCTCGGAAAAGCTGGAATCCGAATACGCCGGCCTGGAGCGCGCCATCGGCGGCATGAAGCGCTCGCAGGGCTCCAGCGAAGACGAGGCCAGCACCACGGCCTGGGACGGCTTCTTCGACAAGACCGGCCTGCGCTATATCCGCGAAATCGTCGACTTTGGCGACAAGGGCCGCACCAACACCTACTACGCCTATCGCGAAGGCAAACCCATGGCGGTGGTGCAGGAACGCGTTCCGGCCATGGCCGAGAAACCGAACGCGGTTACACGCGCGGGCTGGGATGCCGCCGGCCTGCTGGTGCTCAAGACGAAGCGGGACGGTGGTACGGTCAGCGTACTCGCCGACGCCGATGCCAAGAGCCTCTACGATCGCGCCGTAGCCAAGTACGAAGTGATTTCCAAGCGTACTCCGAAGTAACTGCTACACGGCCGGCCGTTCAGCGTCGTCTTGAACCAAAAAACCCTCCTCAGTCCGGGAGGGTTTTTTGTGCGATACGGCCGGGGTCGCGGCTATTTTCAACCGCCGCGTCGCGCCATGAACGCAATGCGCTCGAACAGCTGCACGTCCGCCTCGTTCTTGAGCAGTGCGCCATAAAGCGGCGGTATGGCCTTCTTCACGTTGCGCTCGCGCAAAGTGTCCACGGCGAGATCTTCCGCCAGCAGCAGTCTGAGCCAGTCCAGCAGCTCCGACGTCGTCGGTTTTTTCTTGAGTCCCGGCGTCTCGCGCAAGGCGAGGAACGCGGTCAGCGCTTCGTGCACGAGTTCGCGCTTGAGCCCCGGGAAATGGACCTCGACGATGGCACTCAGCGTGTCGGCATCGGGGAAGCGGATATAGTGGAAAAAGCAGCGGCGCAGGAACGCGTCCGGCAGCTCCTTTTCATTGTTCGACGTGATCATCACGATAGGCCGATGCCTGGCGCGTACGGTCTCGCCGGTCTCGTAGACGTGAAAATCCATGCGATCGAGTTCGCGCAGCAGATCGTTAGGAAACTCGATGTCGGCCTTGTCGATCTCGTCGATGAGCATGACCGCGCGCCTGTCGCTGGCGAAGGCCTGCCAAAGTTTGCCCGGTACGATGTAGTTCCCGATATCGCTGGCGCGCGCTTCGCCCAGCTGCGAATCGCGCAGCCGCGCCACCGCGTCGTATTCGTAAAGTCCGTGCTGCGCCTTGGTCGTCGACTTGATATGCCATTCGATCAGCGGCGCATCGAGCGCGCGCGCCACTTCTTCGGCGAGCAGGGTCTTGCCCGTGCCGGGCTCGCCTTTGATCAACAGCGGTCGCTGCAGGGTGATCGCCGCATTGACTGCGAGCTTGAGCTCGTCGGTGGCGACGTAACGGTCGGTGCCTTCAAAACGCATAGGTATCCCGCTCGAAACCGGAGGAGTGGCCGCGGCCGCAACCAGCGCGACCGCGGCACGGTATCAGTTGCGGCGCGCCTTGGCGAAAGCGTCAGCGAACGCATTGTTCGATGGCGCCGGTGCCGATCCGGGCTTGGGACCGAAACTGCGCGGGCCCGCATCCCGTTTTGCACTCCGTTCGTCACGCTTGGCTGCGGCAGGGCCGGCGGCGGCCTCGCCGATCGGATCATCCAGGCGCATCGTCAGCGCGATACGTTTGCGCGGAATATCGACCTCAAGCACCTTGACCTTGACGACATCGCCAGCCTTGACGACTTCGCGCGGGTCTTTGACGAATTTTGTCGACAAGGCCGAAACGTGTACCAGGCCATCCTGGTGCACGCCGATGTCGACGAAGGCACCAAACGCCGCGACATTCGACACGCGCCCTTCGAGCACCATGCCGGGCTTGAGGTCTTTGAGATCCTCCACGCCGTCGGCGAAGGCCGCCGTGACGAACTCGGGTCGCGGATCGCGGCCGGGCTTTTCGAGTTCCTTGAGGATGTCGCGCACGGTCGGCAAACCAAACTTGTCGTCGATGAACTGGTCTGCCCGCACAGTCTTCAGGAACGCCGTGTCGCCGATGATGTTCTTCACCTCGCGGCCGCAGGACTTGATGATGCGCTGGACCACCGGATAGGCCTCCGGATGGACGGCCGATGCATCGAGTGGGTTGTCGCCAGCGGTAATGCGCAGGAAGCCCGCGCACTGCTCATAAGCCTTGTCGCCAAGCCGAGGCACTTTCTTCAATTGTTCACGAGTACGGAATGCGCCGTTCGCATCGCGGAATTTCACCACGTTCTCGGCTACTGATGCGGACAGTCCTGCGACACGCGCGAGCAACGGCGCCGAAGCCGTGTTCACGTCGACGCCGACGGCGTTGACGCAGTCCTCGACCCTGGCATCCAGGGCGCGGGCAAGCTTCACCTGATTGACATCGTGCTGGTACTGGCCGACGCCAATGGCCTTGGGCTCGATCTTTACCAGTTCCGCCAGCGGATCCTGCAAGCGCCGTGCGATCGATACCGCGCCACGCAGGCTTACGTCGAGCTCCGGGAACTCCCGCGCCGCGGTTTCCGACGCGGAGTACACCGACGCACCCGCTTCGCTGACTACGACCTTGGCGAGCTTGAGCTCCGGTGCTTTCTTTATCAGCTCCCCGACCAATTTGTCGGTTTCGCGCGATGCAGTGCCGTTGCCGATCGCGATCAAATTGACGCCATACTGGCGGCTCCAGGCCGCGAGCTGCGCCAGCGATTGATCCCACTGGTTCTTGGGCTCGTGCGGATAGATCACGCCCGTGCTCAGGAGCTTGCCGGTGCCGTCGACGATGGCGACCTTGCAGCCGGTACGAATGCCCGGATCGAGCCCGAGGACGACTTTGGGTCCGGCCGGCGCGGCCAACAGCAGATCCTTGAGGTTTTCGCCGAATACACGAATGGCCTCGTCTTCAGCGCTCTCGCGCGTCTTGCCGAACAGATCGAGCGCCAGATGCAGGTGCAGTTTGATACGCCAGGTCTGGCGGCAGGTTTCAAGCAACCAGGCATCAGCCGGCCGGCCGCGCTGCGCGATACCAAAATGCGCGGCGACACGGCCTTCAGCCTCCGCATGGCCTTGCTCGGGCTCGGTCGTCGGTTCGAGCTCGAGATCGATAACACCTTCGTTACGCGCGCGGAACAGCGCGAGCATGCGGTGCGACGGAATCGATTTGACCGGTTCGGCATGGTCGAAATAATCGCGGAACTTCGCGCCTTCGTTTTCCTTGCCAGCCACGACCTTGGCGCGAACCTGGCCGCGTTCGGTCAGCCAGCTGCGCAACTCACCGACCAACCCCGCATCCTCGGAGAATTCCTCGAGCAGGATCGCGCGGGCGCCATCGAGAGCTGACTTGATGTCGGCCACGCCCTTGCCGGCATCGATGAACGGCAAGGCAAACTCCTCAGGCTTGCGCGCCGGGTCTTCACGCAACCCGTCGGCCAGCGCCTGCAGTCCGGCCTCGCGTGCGATCTGCGCCTTGGTGCGGCGTTTGGGTTTGTAGGGCAGATACAGATCTTCGAGCCGCGCCTTGGTATCCGCTTCCAGAATTTCCTTTTTCAACTCATCGCTGAGCTTGCCCTGCTCGGCAACGCTAGCGAGTATGGCCGTACGACGCTCTTCGAGTTCACGCAGGTAACGCAGGCGTTCTTCGAGATTGCGTAGCTGGGTGTCGTCCAGGCCACCAGTCGCTTCCTTGCGGTAGCGCGCGATGAAAGGCACCGTCGCGCCGCCATCCAGAAGCTCGACGGCTGCCTGAACCTGAGCCGGTTTCGCCGCAATTTCCTCGGCGATTTTCTGTTCGATCGTAAGCATGAAACCTGTTCTTCTCGTGGGGCGGCGGAGCTCGCGCGACGCCGGGCCGGGCATTTTAGTGGCCTCGCCTGCACCTTCGCCATCGGCGCAGCGTACCGCGTTGCGGCACCGAACCCCGAATTGACTCGGATCAACGCGCAGCCGGCACAGCGCTGCCACGATGGAGACCATCTTTCCTCGTCAGGTAATTCCATGACACTACGAAACGCCGTGCTCTGCACCCTGTTCGCCGCCTCGCTGCTTCCCGCTGCCCGAGCGCATGCCGAAGACTGGACGTTGAAGATCGGGCTGCACCAGGTCGCGCCCCGTTCGGACAACGGCGATCTGGCCGGCGGAACGCTGGCGACCGACGTCTCGGGCGACTGGCGACCGACCTTCCAGCTCGAATATTTCGTCACACCGAACTGGGGCGTGGAACTGCTGGCCGCGACACCCTTCAAACACGATATCCGCCTCAATGGTGCCAAAGCCGCCGAGGTGTCGCAGCTGCCGCCAACGCTGTCACTGCAATACCACTTCCGTCCCGGCGCTCGCGTTTCGCCGTTTGTCGGCATCGGCGTGAACTACACGGCTTTCTTCGACGTCAGCGAAACCGGCCCGCTGGCTGCAACGCAGCTCACACTGTCCAAATCCTGGGGCGCGGCAGCACACGCAGGCATCGATTTCGCACTCGGCGACCGCTGGCTGATTTCGGCCGACCTGCGCTGGATGGACATCGACACGGAAGTGCGCGTGAACGGGGCCCGGGCAGGTACTGTCAATATCGACCCTATCGCCTACGGAGTAGCGGCAGGCTATCGCTTCTGACCGCGCACAGCGCCCCAGGCTACCCAGCGCGAGTCTCTATAGCGAGGCTCGCGCCGTTTGTCCGTTACTGGTGGTTTGCTGCGCAGCCTCAGGCCACGCGGCGTTTCAGGTGCACCAGCAGTAGCGAAATTGCGGCTGGCGTCACGCCGGCGATGCGGCTGGCCTGACCGATGGTTTGTGGTAACGCACGTGCAAGCTTCTGAGCGACTTCGGCCGACAGGCCCGACACGGCGGCGTAATCGAAACCCAGCGGAATCGCCGTATCTTCGTTACGCCGCTGGCGTTCTATCTCGTCGCGCTGGCGATTGAGATAGCCCTCGTATTTCACGCCAATCTCAACCTGTTCGGCCACACGCGTGTCCGCGACACCCGGACCGATACCCTCAACGCGGGCGAGTTTCGCGTAGTCGAGTTCAGGTCGGCGCAGCAGATCGAGCGCACTCGCTTCGCGCGTCAGGTTCAGACCAAGCTCGCTGTCGAGTGCGCGCCCTAGCGCATTGCCCGGTGCTGCCCAGATCGAGCCCAGACGGGCCGTTTCCGCGGCGACGGCGTCGCGCTTGGCACGGAAGGCGTCGTAGCGTGCCCGGTCGACACAACCCAGCGCGAAACCCTGCTCGGTGAGGCGCAGGTCCGCATTGTCCTCGCGCAATTGCAGGCGATATTCGGCGCGCGAGGTGAACATGCGATACGGCTCTGTCGTGCCGTTGGTGATGAGGTCATCGACAAGCACGCCGAGATAGGCCTCGTCGCGACGCGGGGTCCAGGGTTCCTGTCCCTGCGCCGCGCGCGCCGCGTTGAGTCCTGCGAGCAGGCCCTGCGCGGCGGCTTCTTCGTAACCCGTCGTGCCGTTGATCTGTCCAGCGAAGTAAAGGCCAGCGATCGCCTTGGTTTCCAGCGAGGCTTTGAGGCCGCGCGGATCGAAGTAGTCGTACTCGATCGCATAACCTGGCCGGGTAATGTGCGCGTGCTCGAAACCCTTGATCGAACGCACCAGGGCAAGCTGCACATCAAACGGCAGCGAGGTGGAAATGCCGTTGGGGTAGATCTCGTTCGTCTCCAGGCCTTCCGGTTCGATGAAGATCTGGTGCGACGGCTTGTCGGCGAAGCGTACGACCTTGTCTTCGATCGACGGGCAATAACGCGGCCCTACGCCTTCGATCTTGCCCGTGTACAGCGGTGAACGGTCCAGCGCCGCACGGATAAGGTCATGCGTATGTTCGCTGGTATGCGTGATCCAGCACGGCAGCTGGCGCGGGTGTTCGGCAGCGCTACCGAGGAAGGACATAACCGGCAGAGGATCATCGCCAGGCTGCGCCTGCAGTTCGCTGTAGTCGATGCTACGGCCGTCGATACGCGGCGGGGTACCGGTCTTGAGGCGATCGGTGCCAAGCTTAAGTTCGCGCAGGCGCGAGGCCAGTGTTGCCGCCGGCGGATCGCCGGCACGACCGCCAGCGTAGTTCGCAAAACCGATGTGGATTTTTCCCGCCAGGAAAGTGCCGGCTGTCAGTACGACCGTCGCCGCGTGAAAACGCAGGCCCATCTGCGTAACCGCGCCTGCGACGCGATCACCCTCCACGATGAGATCGTCCACCGCCTGCTGGAACAGGGTCAGATTGACCTGATTCTCAACGATGCGGCGTATGGCAGCCTTGTAAAGCGCGCGGTCAGCCTGACAGCGCGTGGCCCGCACGGCAGCGCCCTTGGATGCGTTGAGCACGCGCCATTGAATGCCGGCCAGGTCGGCCGCACGCGCCATCGCACCACCCAGCGCATCCACTTCCTTGACCAAATGGCCCTTGCCGATGCCACCGATGGCCGGGTTGCAGCTCATCTGGCCTATGGTCTCGATGTTGTGGCTCAGGAGTAGCGTCTGTGCACCGCATCGCGCGGCGGCGAGCGCCGCTTCGGTGCCGGCATGGCCACCGCCAATCACGATGACATCGAAGGTTCGGGAGAAATCCATGGCAGGAAGCAGTATGCGGGGACGTTGCGGATTCTAGCGGCTGGCCGGTTGTATCGCAGGTGGGCGCATCGGGCTTACGACCTAGGTTGTTGGCACGACCCCTGCAATACCGTTCTCGCACTCCCACCGGCGCACGGCGTTTGCGAGCACGCTGACAGTCGGAATTCAGGGGCCGGCTCTGCGTCGGTGGGAGGACGCACAAAAGATCGCTGCGGTACCGCGCTAATTCCAGGGGATTAGAGGCTGGCGCCCGGCGGTCTTAGGAACAGGGGGAATCCAAGAGGACCGTGTGCCGGGCGCCAGTAACCGGTAAGCACCGCGGATTGCGCAAGCAGCCGCGGTGTTTTTATTGGTGCCGTGCGCAGAGTATCCGGGTCACGCATTATCAAACCGTGAAACCGATCGAATCTCCGCATTATTTCGTGGACTGACAAATTCGGCCAGGTCAATAAGCGACCCAAGCCGTCACCCCGAAATATTCGCCCTAACCGTGATCGTTCGCCCAGTTTTTCGCAGCTGGCACGCGAACTGCATCACAGATCTGGCGACCGATCAGTCCAGAGGAGCCAGCCAATGAACGCCGCCATCGATCCGATGATTCAGGTCAATCCGTTGTTCATGCGCATGGATCTGCTGATCGAAGTCGGCAAGCTCGAGCTCGCTATCGCGAACATCCGCCGCCAGAAAGCGGCGAACGAAGCAGAACCACTGATCGCCCCCCTCGCATCACGCATCGCGCGCCTGAACGAAGCATTGGGCCGATTGACTGCCTGAACCCTCTCTCTCCTCCGCGCCCGACCCGCGCGGACTTTACAGGCCCCGTAATGCGGGGCTTTTTTTTGCTGATTTGCACGCCGACAACCCCGGCCGGACGGCGCCGGCATAGCGGTTTGTGCTAGTCGTCCCGGGTACGCAGACGCCCAGCATCGGGCGGCGCGCTCGGCGCGCGCTGCATGGCCGGTGTGGACGTGCGGGCAGCCGCCGCGGGCATCTGCCGTGCCGGCGCACCGGCATGCGGAGTCGGCAGGTTGATGCGGCGCTGGTCGAAGGCCGGGCCAGTACGGATGGGGCGCTCGTCGCGCGGCGGCAGCCCCGCCGAGCCGCGCGCGGTCCTATCTTGCAGCGACATTTCTGGCCTACCCAGTGGAAGCAATTCACGCTGCGGCAGCCCTTCACCACGGCGCACACGCGGCGCGCCGTAGTACGGATCGACGCTTTCTGTCCTAAGCTGCCGTCCTGTGTCAAAACCCAGTGGACGGCCAGCTTCACCGCCCTGGTTGGAGGGCAAGCGGGCGCTGCGATTGGCGTGCATGACCGCCTCGGCGGAGGGCACGCGCCGACCGTTCATGGCAGCGATCGTCGAGGCTTCACTGGCAACATTCCGGGTGCGCTCACGCGCAAGCGCGCGTTGGTGACGCTGCCAGGACCAGTCGTGGTAACCCACACCCCACCAGCTCGCATACCAGGGCGCGTGACCAAAATACGGCCAGCCGGCGTAACAAGGGCTGTGATAGCTGTAGACGGAATACGGCCAGTTCGTGGTGCCAAGGTAAAAACTTGGGCTAACGTAGGGATCGTAATAGCCAAAATGGCCAGGACCGCCGGAATAGCCGAAACAGTAACCCGTGTAGTAACCGTCGTGGTCGTGTTCGGAATAGTGCCGCCCGTGCTCGTAGTAATAGTCAGCAGCGCCGTCGTGACGGTAGTAGCTGGTGCTGGCGCATCCGGTCAGCGCCGTGGCAGCCAGCAGGGAGCAGACCAGTCGACGCATAGCGGACACCTCGGGGCCGGAGGACAACCGCAGTCTAGCGCAGCAGTCATTAACGGTATCTGACGTCAACCCAGGCTGCGGCGCAGGATGTCGCCGAGATCATGCGAGCTCTCGCCCTCGGAAAGCCTTTGCAAGGTCGCCTGAGCCAAGGCCCGCCGCTGTGGTTCAAGGCGACGCCAGTCCTTGAGCGCCGTCGCCAGACGCGCCGCCGTCGTCGGATTCAGTGCATCGATCTCACGCAGGGCCTGCTCGATCAGCCGGTAACCAGCCCCATCGCTACGGTGGAACGCTATCGGATTGCGTGCCGCAAACCCATGCAGCAGCGCAGCAACCCGATTCGGATTGCGCAGGCTGAAGCGTGGATGGTGCAGCAGCGCCGCTACACGTTCGACGGTGTCAGGGCGTGGCACCGTAGCCTGCAGAGCAAACCATTTGTCCAGCGTGACAGCATCCGCATCGTAACGGCGTGCGAAATCCTGCAGTGCTTTCTGTGCCTGCGGCGCGTCCTGGGCGAGCAGTCCCGCCAACGCGGCAAGGCGTTCGGTCATGGTCGGCGCAAGTACGTAGCGCGTTGCAGCGACTTCAGGCGCGAGCTCGCTATCGATCCGTAGCCATAACCGCAGGCAGCGGTTGAGCAGGCGCCGCCGCCCCCGCGCAAGCCCGTCGAACGCCCCGACCTCACTCCGCAGCAGCAGGGTATGGCGCGTCGCCAGCATTTCGGCCAGCCGCCGCGCAAGTGCGTTTTCGAGGGTTTCCCGCGCCGCATGCAGCGCCGCGGGGTCCAGCGGTTCGCACTGCGGGGCGAGTTCGTTGTAGTCGGGCGGCATGGATAACTCGGCCAGCAACGCCGGATCGATGTCGGCGCCGAAAAGCTCCGCCAGGGTGTCGCACCAGATGCGCAGCTCCGGCGAGTCGGTCTCGCCATCGATCGCCCGCAGCAGCGCCTTGCGTGCCAGTTGCTGCGAAGCTTCCCAGCGGTTGAAGCCATCGCTTTCGTTGCGCAACAGGAAGGCCAAGTCGTCGGCGTTGTGATCGCTGTGCAACTGTACGGGCGCAGAAAACCCGCGCAGCAACGAAACCGCGCGCGGCGCGGCAACGTCAGCGAAGACGAAGGTCTGCTCTGCGCTGACCAGTTCCAGCACGCGCTCACTCTGCGCCGATTCGCCCGGCGCCTCGCGCAGCGGCAGATTGCAGCCATCGGCGCCCAGCAGCGCGACCCGGACCGGAATCGGCACTGCACCTTTGTGCGGTTGCTGCGGCGTGGTTGCGGTGTGCTGGCGCAGGCGCAGCGTGTAGCAACGCTGCGTGGCGTCGTAACTGCCCTGCGCTTCAAGCTGCGGCGTACCCGCCTGCGCATACCACGCGAGGTAAGGCATCAGATCTATGCCGTTCGCTTCGCCAAGCGCGGCAAGAAACTGCTCGACCGTGGCCGCCTGGCCGTCGTGACGGTGGAAGTACTCGTCCATGCCGCGGCGCCACGCGACCGGGCCAAGCCGGCCGGCAATCATGCGCACGAGCTCGGCGCCCTTGTCGTAGACCGTCGCGGTATAAAAATTATCAATCGCCCGGTATTCCGACGGCCGTACCGGATGCGCGAGTGGTCCGGCGTCTTCAGCAAACTGCGCGCGGCGCAGGATCTGCACGTCCTCTATGCGCTTGAGCGTGGCCGAGTTCATGTCGGCACTGAACTGCTGCTCACGATAGACCGTGAGACCTTCCTTCAGCGAGAGCTGAAACCAGTCGCGGCAGGTGACCCGATTGCCTGTCCAATTGTGGAAATACTCGTGAGCGACGATGGCCTCGACATGCGCATAGTCGTCATCACTGGACCGCTGCGGATCGGCGAGCAGGTACTTCGCATTGAAGATATTGAGTCCCTTGTTCTCCATCGCGCCCATGTTGAAATCATGTGTGGCGACGATGTGGTACACATCAAGATCGTAGTTGCGGCCGTAGAGGCGCTCATCCCAGCGCATGGCACGCACCAGTGAATCCATGGCATAGGCGCAACGGTCGATCGAGTCCGCCTCGGCGAATATGCGCAGGGTCACCGCGCGGTTTTCGGCGGTAATGTAGGCACGTTCGATCCGCTCGAGCCGGCCGGCAACGAGCGCGAACAGATAACAGGGCTTGGGATGTGGATCGTCCCAGGCCGACCAGTGACGGCCATCGGGCAATTCGCCACTACCGGCGGGATTGCCGTTGGCGAGCAGCACCGGAAAACGCGCGCGATCGGCGCGCAGCACCACGTGAAACGGCGCCAGCACGTCAGGCCGATCCAGGTAATAAGTGATGCGGCGGAATCCCTCGGCCTCGCACTGGGTCAGCAGGAAGCCCTGTTCGGCGCTGCCCGACAGATACAGACCCGAGAGTGCGCTATTGGTCGCGGGGTCAAGCTCGACCTCGGTTTCGAGCACGGCCTGATCCGGCACCTGCGCAAGAGTCAACGATTCATGATCGACGGTATAGCCGCCCGCCTCGAGCTCGCATCCGTTCAACCAGATCCGTTTCAGGGTCAGGCCGACTCCGTCGAGTTTCAACGGCGCCGGACCGGGCGTCCTGCTGCGCAGTTCCAGGCGTGCCCGCACGCGGCTAGCGCGGATGTCGAGATCGAATTCGAGTTTTACCGCGGCCACCTGCCACGCAGGTGCGGCGTAGTCGGCGAGACGGACGACGCCGTAATCGGAAACGGACATGGCTGGGCTGGGAGACGGAGCAGGGCGCGCAGGCTAGCATGCCGCCACTGCGCCCTGTATCGTGCCCGCGCGATGAACACGACCCCCAGCGTTACGCTTGCTGACATTCGCGATGCCGCTGCGCGCATCGCGCCGCATGCTTATGTCACCCCGGTGCTGCGTTCGCGCAGCCTCGACGAACTCGCCGGCGCCCAGCTGCATTTCAAATGCGAGCAACTGCAGCGAGTGGGCGCGTTCAAGTTTCGTGGCGCCTGCAACGCCGTCTGGTCGCTGCCCGAGGATGTCGCGCGCAGCGGCGTGGTAACACATTCGTCGGGCAATCACGGCGCGGCGCTTGCACTCGCTGCGGCGACGCGTGGTATCGCCTGCCATGTGGTCGTTCCTGACGGCGCGGTACGCACCAAGCTTGCTGCGATCGAGGGCTATGGGGCGCAGCTGCATCGCTGCGCACCGAACATCGCCGCACGCGAGCAAGCGGCGGCCAGCGTGCAACGGCAAACGGGCGCGACGCTCGTGCATCCGTTCACAAATGAACGGGTCATAGCCGGCCAGGGCACGGCGGCGCTGGAGCTCATGCAGCAGTGTGGCGGTATCGATGTACTGGTCGCGCCGGTAGGCGGCGGCGGCTTGATCAGCGGCAGCGCCGTCGCGGCACGAGGGCTGAGTCCCGTCACCGCAGTGTTCGCCGCCGAACCCGAAGGCGCACCTGATGCTTACGAGTCGTTTCGCCGCGGCGAGCGTTATGTCGATATCCAGCCAAACACGATCGCCGATGGCCTGCGCGGCACAATAGGAGAAATCAACTTTGCCCTGATGCGCGCCAATGTCGACGCTGTACTGCCGGTCAGCGAAGCACAGATCATCGCCGCGATGCGCCTGATCTGGGAACGCCTCAAGCAGGTGATAGAACCATCAAGTGCAACGGCGCTTGCCGCTGTACTGCGATATCCCGCGCATTTCGCCGGCAAGCGTGTCGGCGTGGTGCTGTCCGGCGGCAATGTCGATCTCGACGCATTGCCCTGGCGCTGAGTCAGACCTGCACTGAAGCCGGCCGAACGTTTTCGACGCGCAGCCCTTGGTGCCGCCGCCGGCAACGGGGGAAATTGCTCTAACTTTCATTGGCTTTGCCGCGCGCTGACTGCGGCGCGCGGCTGACCCCGACCAGTGCAACCGCGACCAGTGCGATTCCGGCAGCCTCCCAGGCATCCGGACGCTCGCCGAGGAGCAACCAGGCCAGCAACACGCCACAGAGAGGTACGGCGAGACTGATGATGCCAGCCACAGTCGCCGGCAGGCGCTGCACGATCATGGCCCATAACACCCAGGCCAGACCGGACGCGAGCACGGCGTTATAGGCCAGTCCCCAGACGAACGGCGCATTCCAGATGATAGGACGCTCCGGCACACACAGCGCGATCAGGCAAAGCCCGATGGCGCCGAACAGCATCTGCCACGCCGTCAGTCGCAGCGGCGTGGTGCCACCATCGGCAAAGGCGTTCTTGGAAATCGCGACCGCCAGCGCCCAGGCCAGTCCACTACCCAGCGCAAGCAACGCGCTCGCGCCTACCCCCAGGCCGTGCCAAGGCTGCAACACGCCGATCAGTCCGACAGCGGCGAGCGCGGCAAAAGCAAGCCGGCGCCCGTCGGGCCGCTCACGCAATACTGGCCAGGCGAGCAACAACAGCCAGAACGGCATCGTGTACGCCAGCAACGCGGTCTTGCCAGCTCCGCCCTCAACCAGCGCCCATTGCACCAGCGACTGGAACGCCGTGGTCTGCGCCAGGCCGAGCAGGATTACCGGCCGCAGCGGTGGGGCGCGCAAGGTCTCGCCGCGCAACAGCAGGACCACGAACAGCACCAGGGTCGCGAGCACCGCGCGGATGGCCGCAAACTCAAACGGCCCCGAATACTGCAGCACCTGTTTCATGACGACCCAGTTGTAGCTCCAGACCAGGGTCAGCACGGCCAGCGCAAGCAAGGCGCCGCGGCGGGAAGCAGGGTCGCTCATGGCAAGGGTTCTGACGAAACGCCGGATGATACGGCAAGCCTGCAGGCATCCCATGCGCTGAGCGCGAGCTTGGCGACAGCGTGCAGGCTGCAACACACCGGCGCCGTCGTTATGCTTGGGCTTCGGCACAAGACCCCGGCATCCACGCCGGCCGGAGCTCCACATGATTATCGACGGCGTGCGCGCCATGGATCGCGCCACTGAACTCCTGTTGCGCTACTACACCGCGTTCAATCGCGGTGACTGGGAAAACATGCTGGCCTGCCTCGCCAGCGACGTGAAGCACGACATCAATCAGGGCCAGCGCGAAACGGGCCGCGACGCTTTCCGTCATTTCCTGGAGCGCATGCAGGTCAGCTACCGCGAGCAGCTACGCGACATCGTCGTCATGGCCAACGCGGACGGCTCGCGCGCTGCCGCGGAGTTCGTGGTCCACGGCGAATACATCGCGACGGATGCAGGCTTGCCGCCGGCGAATGGCCAGCGCTACGTGCTGCCGGGCGGCGCCTTTTTTGAAATCGCCGACGGCCAGATCTGCCGGTTGACGAATTACTACAACCTCGACGACTGGCTACGCCAGGTGCGCGCATGAGTGGTACCGGGACAAAGCGCTGCTTCTGGGCCGAATCCAGCGACAGCGAACGCATCTACCACGACACCGAATGGGGCCGGCCGCTGCACGGCGATCAGGCACTATTTGAATTTCTCTGCCTCGAAGGCGCCCAGGCCGGCCTGTCATGGCGCACCATCCTGGAAAAGCGGGCGCACTATCGCCGCGTATTTCACGATTTCGACATAGCCCGCTGCGCCAGGCTCACGGATGCGCAGCTCGAACGCGCCCTGGCTGACCCCGGCATCGTACGCAATCGCCTCAAGGTCTATGCGGTGCGGCGCAATGCACTCGCAACCCAGGCCGTACAGCGCGAGCACGGCAGCCTGGATGCCTATCTCTGGGCCTTCGTCGACGGCAAGCCGGTCGACAACAAACCACGCAGCCGAAACGATGTACCCGCGAGCACTGCGCTGTCAGACCGCCTCAGCAAGGCATTGCGCAAGCAGGGTTTCACCTTTGTCGGCAGCACCATCTGCTATGCATTTTTGCAGGCGACGGGCATGGTCAACGATCATCTTGCCGACTGCTTCTGCCGCGAGGGCACCATCACATGAATACCCCGACAACCTATTCCCGCCTTGTGCGCGTACTGCACTGGTTCACGCTGCTTCTGCTGATAGCCGTCTATGCAACGGCCGAACTGCGTGGCTGGGCGCCGGACCGCCCGACGCGGACCGCCGTCATGCAATGGCATATGGCGCTGGGGTTGCTGGCGGCACTGCTCGTGTTGCCGCGTCTTGGCGCACGCCTGAGCCGACCCGCCCCGCCGATACTACCGCCGCCAGGACGGTTTGCACTGCTCGCTGCCAGAGCCATGCATATCACCTTGTATCTGTTCCTGATCGTGCAACCCTTGCTTGGCCTGGTAACCGCGCAAAGCGGTGAACGCGCCGTCGTCATTCCCTTGACCGGCCTGACCCTGCCTGACCTGATCGTCAATGATCACGACCTGCACGAGTGGACCGAGGAAATGCACGTGCTGATCGGCAAGATCTTCTATGCCGTGATAGGCCTGCATGCACTCGCGGCACTTGCCCACCACTACTACTTCCGCGACAACACCTTGCGCCGCATGCTGGGTTGATCTGAAGGCTCATTTTGAGGAGACGTATTTCTCGCGCCGTATATGCGGCACCGCCAGGCCCGCTTCCTTGAGCAGTGTGAACGCCTCGTCGACCATGTTCGGATTGCCGCAAAGATAGGCGATATCGCCCTGCGGACTCGGCACCAGCTCCTTCAGCAACCCTTGCACGTGGCCATTGCGATCCTGCGTGCGCGGCTGCGCACGCGCCGCGCGCGACAGGCAGGCGTGGTAGCGAAAACCTGGCACCTGCTGCTCGAATGCGCTGAAGTCGGCGTCGTAGAGCAGTTCCTGTTCGTTGCGCGCACCGAAGATCAGCACGACCTCGCATTGACGCTCGGCGATGACGCGGCGCAGCTGGGGCAGCATCGCGCGATACGGTGTAATGCCGGTGCCGGTGCCGACGAGCAGATAGCGCTGGTTCGCATCCGCATCGAGCAGGCAAAAACGGCCGTAAGGGCCGCTGGCGGTGATCGTATCGCCGTGCTGCAGATTGCCCAGCAACGCCGTGGCCGCACCGCCATCGACGTAGGACACGGCGATCTCGATCTGGCGTATCGGTGTGCCGTCGCCCGCCCCCACGGTGGCAATCGAATAACTGCGCTTGGTCGGTTTGCCGTCGCTGTAGTGGAAATGGATCTGCAGGAACTGGCCGGGAACGAAGACGAAAGGCTGATCGTCAGCGCGTTCAAACACGAGATGGCGCACGCTGGGCGCGAGCATATAGCTGGACACCAGACGCAACGGAAACTGTTCAGCCACGAGGCAGGACCAATAGGCATCAAAGGGGGCCGTATACTACCCGCCCCTTCCGGACCCTGCAGCCCATGAGCTCGTTCCCGGCGCTGGATGTGCGCAATCTCACCAAGACCTATGCAAACGGCGTAAACGCACTCAAGGGCGTCTCGCTATGCGTCGAACCCGGCGACTTCTTTGCACTGCTCGGCCCCAACGGGGCGGGCAAATCGACCTTGATCGGCATTCTTTCCTCGCTGGTGAATGCCAGCGGCGGTGAAGCCGACGTGTTTGGCCGGTCCATTCACGCCGATCGCGGCGGCGCCATGCAGCTGATCGGCCTGGTGCCGCAGGAAATCAACTTCAACCAGTTCGAGACGCCGTTCGACATCTGCGTGAACCAGGCCGGTTTCTATGGCATTCCGCGCCGGATCGCCTGCGAACGCGCCGAGAAGTATCTGAATCAGCTCAGTCTCTGGGAAAAGAAAGGCGTCGCCTCGCGTACCCTGTCGGGCGGCATGAAGCGGCGCCTGATGATTGCGCGCGCCATGATGAACGAGCCGCGGTTGCTGATCCTGGACGAACCCACCGCCGGCGTTGACATCGAAATCCGCCGCTCGATGTGGAAGTTCGTCAGCGAGATCAACCGTGCCGGCACTACCGTCATCCTGACCACGCATTATCTTGAGGAAGCCGAGCAGCTGTGCCGCAACATCGCCATCATCGACAAGGGCAGCATCATCGAAAACACGTCGATGAAACGCCTGCTGGCCAAGCTTGATGTGGAGACTTTCGTGCTCGATGTGGTCGCCGTGCCCGAGGCACTGCCCACGGTCGACGGCGTGCGCCTGACGCCGGTCGATGCGCATACGCTGGAAGCGGAGATGTCGCGCACGCACGATCTGAACTCGCTGTTCGCCGCACTCAGCGCCAACGGCATCGTCGTGACCTCGATGCGCAACAAGGCCAATCGCCTCGAAGAACTGTTCGTACGCCTTGTCGAAAACAATCAGGGCAAGGCCGCCTGAGGCGACCGCCAGCTCACTCACCCCTTCGGTCAAACCACTGCGCATGCAAACCCAAGCCAACTTCGTCGCCCTGGGAACCATTGTCCGCCGAGAGATCGCGCGCATCCTGCGCATCTGGGGCCAGACCCTGCTGCCGCCTGCGATCACCATGACGCTGTACTTCTTCATCTTCGGCAATATGATCGGCGCGCGCATTGGCGAGATGCAGCCCGGCATCAGCTATATCGATTTCATCGTGCCGGGGCTCATCATGATGAGCGTGATCCAGAACGCCTACGGCAATATTTCCAGCTCGTTCTTTGGTTCCAAGTTCGGCCGCTACGTCGAGGAAATGCTTGTCTCACCCATGCCAAGCTGGGTGATCCTGAGCGGCTATGTACTCGGTGCGGTCGTGCGCGGACTACTGGTCGGCGCCATCGTGCTGGGTGTTGCGATGTTCTTCACGCATATCCGTCTACATCATGTGTTCGTCACTCTGACGACCTTTCTGCTGACCGCGGTCGTGTTCGCGCTGGCCGGCTTTGTCAACGCCGTCTACGCGAAGAAGTTCGACGACATCGCGATCGTGCCGACCTTCATACTGACCCCGCTGACCTACCTCGGCGGCGTGTTCTACCCGCTCGCAAGCCTCGGCGAACCCTGGCACACGATCTCGCTGGCCAACCCTATCGTCTATATGGTCAATGCGTTCCGCTACGGCTTGCTGGGTGTCAGCGACGTCAACCTCGTAGCCGCTTATGCGGTAATGCTTGCTGCAGCGGCGATTCTGGCCGTGTTCGGCTTGTACTTGCTCAAACGCGGTGTCGGCATGCGGGCCTGAACACCCGGCGTCTGGCCCTTGGCGACGCTTGATATAAGATGCCGGGTCGGCAAGGTAGCCGTGGTGGGGGGATATTGTGGTCATGGTCAATCCAGGTGCATCGCTGGCGGGGATACCCGGTGCGGGCGGTTCGTTCGCCCGCAGCCGCCCGCCTTTCCTGCCGCGTCAACTATCGGAAGAGGAACTGGCGCTGTTCATCAGCGCCGGGCAGCGCCGCGAGGTCGTGCCGCGCGAGATGATCTTCCGCAAAGGCGAACTGGGTCGCACCATGTTCGTGATCGAGTCCGGCACTATCCAGCTGGAATTCGGCGACGGCATGCCCGACAAACTGATCGGTGCCCGGGAGTTTTTCGGCGAACTTGCCCTATTCATCGGCAACCACGCGCGTGTAGCCAATGCCATTGCCGCGGAAACCAGCGTGCTGCGCGTGATTGAACACCCGGAATTTGAAACACTGCTGCAGACCCAGGCCCCGCTGCTCGCGCAATTCATGCGGCGCTCGTTCTCCTATCTGGTCGCGAGCGAACAGCAGCTTATCCAGAACCTGAAGCGGCGCAATGAAGATCTGCTGGTTACTCTGGATTCGTTGCGCCAGACGCAGACGCAGTTGTCGACTGCCGAACGCCTGGTGCGCACCGACGAGCTGACCGGCCTGTGCAACCGACGCGGGCTTTATCATTTCCTTGAAGAGTTGCGGGCTAACCGCGACCCCTCGCGGCGTCTTGGCTTGCTGCTGATCGACATCGATCACTTCAAGCAGATCAACGATCACTACGGCCACCTGAGCGGCGACATCGCGCTGCGCGCGGTCGCACGCGAAGTGCAGCAGGCGGCGCTGACCTGCGACCTGCCCTGCCGCTTGGGCGGCGACGAATTCGCGCTACTGGTTCAGGTGCGCGACCCCGAAGAATTGCGTGACCGTGCCGCGCAGGTCACCAGCGGCGTGCGTGCGCTGCGCTTCCACGCTCCGGCCGAGGGCTTGCTGGTCAGCGTCAGTATCGGCGGCAGCCTATGCCACGAAACGGCCGAATGGTCGGCCTGGTACAGCGATTCGGACTGTGCGCTCTACCTGGTCAAGGGCGAGGGCGGCGACAACTATCGCGTTATCGCCTGAGACCTCCACGGTCTGCCAGCGGCATCGCCGGTCGGCCTGAAAATGCTGCGATGCAGCATTTTTGACCCTGGACACTACCGGCTACTGCTTATTCCTGATACGTAGGCGTACACTTTTGCGCTAGGCCCAAGCGTTGTTGCGCTCGCTGTAAACAGTAAGCGCGCATAACGCCATCGGGAATACCTGCCGCTTGCCGTACGTTCTGGAGTCTTGGGCATGAATGCCTTGGTGTCGCCTACGGAATCGCAACCGTCACCACGTCAGAGCACGCCCTTGCTGCGCACGCTCGCGCTGTGCGACCTCGTCGACTCCACCAGTCTCGTCGAGCGGCTGGGCGACCAGCCGGCGGCCCAGCTGCTGCGCCGCCACGATCGCATGGCGCGCGACCTCATGCTGGCCCACGAAGGCCAGGAGATCGACAAGACCGATGGTTTCCTGGTCCTGTTCGAGCGCCCGATCCAGGCCATCGCCTTCGCCCTGGCCTATCAACGGGAACTGCAGCATCTGGGTGCGGACGAAAAGGTCGAGCTGAAAGCACGCATCGGCATTCATGTCGGCGATGTGCTGGTCTGGCAGAACGAACCCGGCGATGTAATCCACGGCGCCAAGCCGCTGGAAGTTGAAGGTCTGGTCAAACCCGTGACCGCACGGCTCGCCTCGCTGGCCTTGCCGGGACAAGTCCTCGTATCCGGCGTGGCCGCCAGTCTCGCGCAACGTGCCCACGCCGAACTCGGCGCCAAGGCTGACCGCACGCGCTGGATCAACCATGGCCGCTATCGTTTCAAGGGCGTGCCCGAACCTCAGGTCGTCTACGAAGTCGGCGAGGTCGGCTTTGCGCCACTGCGCCAGCCGCCGTATTCGGGCAAGGCCTGGCGCGAGGTACCCTGGTGGCGCCGTCCCGGCACCATGTTTATCGAAGCCGGAATTGCCGCAGCCGCTATCGTGCTGGGCATCTGGCTGATACTGCGGCCACCGGCCGCCATTGCCTTCGCCGAACGTGACTGGGTGGTACTGGGCGACCTGCAGAACCTGACCGGCCAGGCCAATCTCGACGACACCCTGCGCACGGCGCTGCGCCTAAGTGTCGAGCAATCGCGTTATGTCAACGTGGTATCCGATCTGCAGGTCCGCGATTCCGTGCGGCGCATGCGCCGCGACCCCGCCAATACGCGTATCGATCGCGCCATCGGCGCTGAAGTCGCCTTGCGCGAAGGCGCACGCGCCCTCGTACTGCCCAGCATCGCCGAAGTCGGCGGCAAGCTGCGCGTGACCGCCGAGGTCATCGATCCGGGCAGCCAGACCACGGTCTACACCGATTCGGCGGAAGGCAGCGGTATCGAGTCGGTGCTGACCTCGCTGGACCGGATCAATGCGCAGCTGCGCGCGCGACTTGGTGAATCACTGGCTCAGGTCAAGACGACCAGCCAGCCGCTGGCGAAGGTGACGACTGACAACCTTGAAGCGCTGCGAGCGTATTCGCTGGCGCGCAAGGCGGCTACCGAGGGCAACGGCGATACGGCTCTGGATCTATACGAGCAGGCGATCCGGCTCGATCCGGAGTTTGGGCTTGCTTATCTGAGTCGCGCTGGGTTGCGCCTGGGGGCCGATGACAAACGGCGCGCCAAGGAAGATATCGAGCGCGCAAAGGCATTGCGCGAACGCCTTCCCGCACGCGAACAGCTCTATATGGATGCCCTCGCAGCCAGCTTCGCCAAACCTTCCGATATCCAGAAGAAATGGGCGCTATTGGGCGAAATGTATCCCGACCATTATGCAGCATTCGCAAATCTTGCGCATTTTATATACGTGTACGACGGGCGATACGCTGAAGCCATCCGCGTCGCGGAGAAGGCAATCGCCCCGAACTACCCGCGCAGCGGCAATACACACTATTTGCTCGGCCAGCTGTATACGGCGAGCGAAATGCCGCAAAAGGCGAAGCTCCATTTGCAACGCGCCAAGGAATTGAACTCACAAAGGCAAGGCACTTTCATTGTCGATGCGGCAGCGAGCATGCGCCGCTTTGCCGAAGCAGATGCTGAAATGGCCGCCGCAAAGCCTCTTGGCGTACCGAGCAACGACGTGCTACAGCATCGCTTGCGAGTCGCACTAGCTGTTGACAAGGGGCTATGGCGCGACGCGCTGGCACGCGCAGATGAAGCAGAGACTGCAGCGGCAGCGGTGGGACCACTCCCGACTCGTCTGTTTCAAGGCACCAAGCTTTCGCTGCAGGCCATCGCAACGCCGGGCACCGAATTCGCGCGTCAGATCAATGCCTACGCACGCAACGAAATCTCTGCACTGAGCGACTCGCAGAACTACGACCGCGACCAGTCACTCTTCGGAGTCTTTTTCGCAGCATATCTCGCGGCACGCAACGGCGACGAAGAACTCGCGAAGTCCGTAGCTGCTCCTGTAGTCGATCATGCCGACATCAAACACTACCGCTATGTTGCTGATATGGCGGCACTGGCCCAAGCGCAGCTCTCAATCACTAAAGGTGATGCCAAAGCGGCACTGATACTGCTATCGGCTCGGATTGATGGGGCGGAACTCTATCTGCTGCACAGTGGACTGCGCGACGCGCACACTCTAGCTGGCAATCTAGACGATGCTGCGCGCGAGGCGCAGTGGCTGGCGCAGCATCGTGGTCGCGCCTATGCCGAATACAACGCTACACAGATTCTTAAGGCACTCAATGTTGCGGAATCGAACCTCGCCGTACTCAGCGAAGCGGAGATCGCGCTACTGCAGAAAAAGACAACCATATCTGCAAGCAAACTAGCCGATTTTCTCCGCCTATGGCCTGAAGCAGAATTACCGGCGCCCCTGAAGCGCCGCGTGGACGCAGTCCGCAAGGACGCCGGCGATCATTCTTAGTCTGCTCTGAGGTCGTGAATGACCGCATCCAGAGTACCGCCAAGCTGCTTCTGTATTACGGCACGCGAAGTCTTCAACGTCTGAGGATCCGCTAACTGCTTGCACTGCGCAAAGCATTTCGCCAGTTCCACCGGTGCGCCGATCTGCTTGAGTGCCGCCTCCGGATCTTTAAGTAACAACGCACGGAATTCGTCGTCGGAACTCAGTTTGTCGAGTAGCGTATCCACCTGCGCAGACGTAAGACTAGCCATCACAATTCCCCCTAGTTGCCACCACCCGTGGCCGGACGAGTGTAACGAGCAAGCAGCAGGCCAACAATTAGTTCACGCGGGCAACACACCGCTACAGTAGGTACCGAAAAGCTACGCGGTCGCCGCGGAATATAGCCACGAATACCAAGCAACCGCGCGGAATCAGCGCGAATTTATCGACCTCAGCTCACGCGAAGGTCATGAATGTTTGCACTTAGTGTCGCACCTATCTGCTGCCGAATCGCCGCACGCGACGCTTTCAGCGTCTCCGCATCAGCCAATTGCTTGCACTTCCCAAAGCACTTCACCAGCTCGATAGGCGCGCCTATCTGCCCGAGCGCAGCGGCCGGATCGCTGAGCAACAGCGCTCGAAACGCGTCATCGCTGCTCAGCTTATCTAGCAGCATATCCACCTGCGCCGAAGCAAGGCGTACCGTCGCGGGGGCGGCCGTCGCTGACCGGAATTCGTCAGTCGAGCCCGCCTTGTCGAGCACTGTATCCAGCTGCCCAGCAGTGAAACTATCCATTGCCATTCCTTATCGTTGCCGCCAATTGCGGCCGGGCGAGTTTAGTGGGCAGGTTGCTGGTCAACAACGGGTTCCGGCTGCAGGCACCGGCCAGTCCTTGCGACATAGGCTCGTGTGCTTGTCGCAACGGCATTCAGCCGCTAGTGTCGCGCCGGCTGTTGGCGGCCACTGTCGAATGTGGCAACCCGTATCTTGGTATCACATTCCCGGAGTTCCGCATGCGTGTGCGCCGCTGCGCCCATCTGATGTTTGAACCACGCGAGGCGCTGCAGTTTGATCTCGATTCTCTGGTCGGCGGAGGTGACGGACTGCGCACGGAACTTAGCCTGCTGGCCCTGGTGCCGCATAACCGGCAGGAGATCGCTGTGTCCGTGGCGGAGGCCGCCCTGCTTGCCCGCGTGCCCTGCACTACGTGGACCGATCTGGAAACACTTGCGGCCACGCATGACCCGGACGGGATCCACTCGCTGATCGCACGCGGACTGCTGATTGCCGACGATGCTGACCACGCCGCGGACCGTGCCCGCGACGATCGGGTACGGGAAGCCAACTGGCATACGCTGTCGGCAGTGCAACACTATTTCGGCTGCTGGGACGGGGTGCGCTCCGGCGACGAGACGCGCAGAGCCGGTTACGTCACCTTGCAGGATCTGATTGCCAAACTCGGTGAACCGCCGCCGCCGGCACAAGAGCACAGCAGCGCTGCCGCACGTCTGCCGCTGCCGCCGCCGCAAACCAGCGATTTCGACGACCTGCTCAGGCGCCGCGCAACCTGCCGCAATTTCGATACCACGACAGCATTGGCCCAGACAGAGCTTGCGACCATGCTGCACCGCGTGTTTGGCGCCCAGGGCACGCTACAGATCAACGGCGGTGGTGACACTACCGTGATCAAGCGCAACAGCCCCTCCGGCGGCGGCCTGCATCCAACCGGTGCGTATGTGATCGCACGGCATGTGCAAGGCCTGGCCTGTGGGCTGTATCACTACCGGCCACTTGAGCACGCGCTGGAACCCATGCGCGGGCTGGCGCAGGACGAGGCCGACGATCTCGCGCTGCGCAGCGTGGCGGCGCAAGCCTATTTCGCCGCCGCACCGGTGCTGGTCGTGCTCGCGGTGCGTTTTCCACGCAATTTCTGGAAATACCGCAATCACGCCAAGGCCTACCGCGTGACCACGCTCGACGTGGGCCATCTGTCGCAGACCCTGTACCTGTCGGCGACTGACCTGGGTCTGGGCGCCTTTATCACTGCCGCCATCAACGAGATCGAGATCGAGCAGGCATTTGGACTCGACGCTCTGGTCGAAAGTGCGATTGCGGTATGCGGCTTCGGCCACCGGGCCGCACAACGTGAGACGCCGGAGTTCGATCCGCGCGGCCTGGTCTGGCGTACCGATGGGACACGCACGCGCTAGCGCCGCACAAACCGCGGCTGCCTGCCGGCAAGCAGCGGTGCCGCTCGGCTCAGCTCCTGATCCAGGGCGTGGAACACGGCCTTGATGCGCGCGCTGTTGCGCAGGTCCGGATGCATGAGGACCCAGACATCATTGGTGCATTCTTCGATAGGGCCCGTGACGCGCCGCAGCGCCGGCTGCCGGTCACCGATGAAACAAGGCAGCACCGCCAGCCCTGCGCCAGCAGAACACGCATGCGCCAGGCCGATGAATGAATTCGTGCGGTAGGCCACTTCGTCCAGCGGCTTGAACCTGGCCAGCCAACGCAACGACACCGTGTGCGGCATGGAGTCGTCCACGGCGATCCACTCATGCGCAGCCAGGTCTTTGCCCGGCCGGCGCTGCAGATACCGCGCAGCGCCGTAGACCGCCATGGCGAGATTGCCTATTTTTTTCCCTATCAGGTGCTCCGGCGGCGACTTTGTCGGCCGCACGGCGATGTCCGCATCGCGCTTGGACAGGTCGTAGAAATCGTTTGATACAACGACCTGCAACAGAATGCCTGGGTGCAGGCTGCGACAGCTCTGGGCCATGGGCGCAATCAGGCCATTGGCGAAGCTGTCGGTGGTCGTGACCCGCACATGCCCGGTAGGACGCAAGTCCTGTCCCGCCACTTTCAGCAGCGACTCGGTCGCCTGGCGTTCGATCTCCGCACCGGCCTGGGCCAGCTCCTCGCCGGCGAGCGTAGGCACGTAGCGACCGGCGCTGCGCTCGAACAGCTTCACGCCGAGGCGGGCTTCAAACGCCTCGAGGCGTCGGAACGCCGTCGCATGACTCACGCCAAGACGCTGCGCCGCACCCGTCAACGCACCTGTCGCTGCAATGGCAGCAACAAACTGCAGGTCTCTCAAGTCGTCTCCGGTTTGCATCTATGCAAATACCGATTTCAGATTTGTCATATTGAATTTCATTTTCGCAAATCCAATACTCGGGTCAATACCCATCTGAGGGGCTTTCCCATGCGCACATTCCTGCACATCACCGCCTCACTGCTGCTCTCGGCAACGGCTTACGCAGCCGAACCGATCTGGGACGGCAACAAGGTCAACATGATCAGCGAGAAGCTGGCTACGGACGTCTATGCCTTTTATGCGGACAACGCCCGCGAGCTGAACGCCAGCGGCGGGGCGGCCGCGACCAGCAGCGGACTGATCGTCGGCTCGCGCGGCGCCTTACTCGTCGATACCATGCTGAACAAGCGCCTCAACGCGCAGGTCCAGGCGCTGACACGCAAGGCAACCAAGCTGCCGCTGCTCTACGCGGTCAACACCAGCGCACATGGCGATCATTCCTACGGCAACATGTATCTGCCAGCGCAGACGCGCGTGATCCAGCACGCACACACGCAGAATTTCATCGCGACCAGCCTGGATGCCGACAAGGCATTCATGCTCAAGAACTTTGGCGACGGCCGCGGCATCGAGGAAATTCACGCCCATCCGGCCGATCTCATCGTTCCCGCCGGCGGCAAGATCGTTGTCGATCTGGGCGGCAAGCAGGTTGAAATCATTGATTTCGGCTTTGCCCAGACCGGCGGCGATCTGTTCGTCTGGGAACCCGCGTCCCGGGTGATGTGGGCCGGCAACCCCGTCATCGCCAAGAAACCCGCACTGCCCTGGCTGCTGGACGGCCACCTGGTTGAAACATTGGAAACAATGAGAAAAGTATATGATTTTCTGCCCAGCGACGCGCGCATCGTGCCGGGGCATGGTGTGGCGTTGTCGCGTGAAGACCTGAAATGGCACATCAACTACCTGGCGACGATCGAGCAGAACGTGCGTGCTGCAATCACCGAGGGGCTCAGCCAGGAGGAAACGGTCAGGCGCGTGACGATGCCGGACTACCGCGGCTATGTACTATTCGACTGGGTGCACAACAGCCTGAACGTTCCCGCAGCTTACAAGGACCTGACCACGCCGAAGCAGTAACGGAACCACTGTGCCGGCTGTCGGTTGCCGCAGGTGCAGAGATTGCCAAGCGGCCGGCGCCGCAGCCGGCGCGTCTCAGGAACCGCCGGAGCCCGCCGTGATGCGCACATCGACACGCAGGCCAATGGGCAAGGGCGGCGTGCCGTCAAGTTCAATCAGCGCTTCGAGTATCTTGGCATCCTGCTTTTCGGCGGGATCGCCGGAGATCGAATTGCGGCGCCCCATGCGCTGGCTCACCCGCACCACCTTGCCGGCGAACTGCTGTTGCGGAAACGCATCGCTGACGATGGTCGCAGCCTGGCCCTCGCGGATGCGGCCGATATCGAGCTCGTCGATATCGGCGCGCACATAGCGCCGCGACAGATTGCCGATACGCGCCAGCGGCAGCGGCGACAATGCCACGACCGTTTCGCCCTCGCTGAGATCACGCTTGAGCACCGTACCGTCAATAGGCGAATGAATCAGTGTCTTCTCCACCAGCGCCTGGGCGCGGTCGCGATCGGCGCGCGCGGCGGCCACTGCGGCCGTCGCGGCAGCAATATCCTCCGCGCGCGCGCCCGCCTGCAGCAGCGCGAGTTCCGCATCCGCCCGCAGGCGCCGCGCTGTCGCCGCCTCTGCCTGGGCCCGCGCCTGTTGCGCGGTCTCTGCTGCTATCAGTTTGTTGTGCAGGAGATTGTCGCGGCGGTCGCGCTCAGCCAGGGCTTGCCGTTCCAGCGCGACAGCTTCACCGCGCGCGGCCTCGGCCGCGGCCAGCTCCTCGCGCCGCGCGCCATTTTCCAGTCGCGCCAGTTCGGCTTCGCGGCGTTGCAATTCCGCTTCGGCCGCCGCAAGCGCCGCACGGTACTCGCTGTTCTCGATTTCGGCGATAAGCTGGCCGGCACGTATCGCGTCCCCTTCGGCGATCAGCACCTTGGACAGGCGTCCTGACAACTGCGGAATGATCACGCGCTCCTCGCCAACTGGCTCGACCAGGCCACCGGCAGCAATCAAGTGCAAGGTGCCGCCGCCAGTTGCAGCCGACGGTGCCTCGCGGCCGCAAGCGGCCAGCAGCAGCACATTTACAGCGACCAAGACAATCCACAAAACACGAGTCATACGGAACTCCGCTGCGGCCGCCGGTCACCCACCAGACGGCCATCTTCCAGATGCAGGACACGATCACCAAACGGTTCGACGCGCGGATCATGGCTGACCACGACAACCGCCACGCCTTCATCACGCGCCAGGCCATGCAGCGTCGCTGCGACGCTCTGGCCGGTCTTGCCGTCAAGCGCTGCCGTCGGTTCGTCGGCCAGCAGAATGCGTGGCTTGCCAGCGAGCGCGCGCGCGATGGCGACGCGCTGTTTCTGTCCGCCGGAGAGCTCGCTGGGATAGTGCTCGGCGCGATCGCCCAGGCCCAGGCGCTCAAGCAGGGCCAGCGCCAACTGACGCTGTGAGCTGCGCGGCACGGCCTTGATGTCGAGTGCTATCGCGACGTTCTCCCAGGCCTTTAGGGTCGGAAACAGGTTGTAGTGCTGGAACACGAAGCCCACGTGCGCAAGCCGCAGTGCTGCCATGGCTTCCACCGCCAGCCCGCTCGCCAGGGGATTGCCGAACAAGTGCACACGGCCACGGGTCGGGCGCAGCAGGCAACCCATGATCTGCAGCAGGCTGGTCTTGCCTGAACCGCTGGGGCCGAGCAGCAAGGTCATCTCCCCCGCCTCGATCTCAAGACTGATGTCCTGCAGCGCGGTAAACGCGGTCGCGCCCTGACCGTACACCACGCCTATCTGTTCGAGCGCAAGCACGGCGCTCACTGAAACACCGAGGTCGGATCAATGCGCGTGATACGACGGATCGAGACCAGCGCACCGAGCGCACACATGCACAAGGTCAGCAACGCCAGTACACCGACCAGGCCCAACGGCATGGCGACCGCTACCGTGCTGCCTGCGCTGGCCGCCACCACGAGGGCGACCAGCAACATGCCGCCGGAAAATCCGAACACCGCGCTGATCGCCGCCTGCTTCAGGATGACGCGGTGGAGATAACGGTTCGGTGCCCCCATCGCGCGCAAGGTGGCGTATTCCGGCAGACGGTCGACGGTAGTCGCATACAAGGTCTGACCAACGATGACGATGCCGACAACCAGCCCCAGCAATGCGGCGAGCAGCAGCGCGGACCCGGCGCCCGTCGTGATCAGCCAGTAGCGCTGCGCTGCACGGGCAAAATCGGCGGCGAACCAGACGTCGACGCGACCTAGCCGCGCCTGTAGCGCAGCGCGCACCCCTGCGGCATCGGCTCCGGCCTGCAGCCTGACCAGCAGATACGTGGTCTGATCCGGCCGGAAGAAGGTGAATCGCTGTGCATTGCGGTGCGTGGCGAACACATAAGGGCTTTGTGTGAACGTGCGGATGCCTTGGGTGAACCCGACCACGCGCGCGCGGTGGTTGTTGATTTCTACGGTCTGTCCCAGGGCGGTGACGCCGAGCTTGCCGGCATAGAGCTGGTCGATGATGACCGCATCGTCCTGCTGCAGGTCCTCAACACGTCCTTCGACAAGATTCCAGGGCCGGCCCTGGCCACTGGCCAGATTGAAACCGACCATGCTGACGCTTTCTGTACCCCCGTCGGGTTTGCGCCAGAACGCGAACTGCATCATCAGCATGTCGACCGAAGCAACACCAGGCACCGCCAGCGCCTCGAAGCGACGGCGCTCGTCCAGACGCCCGGCGATATCGACATTGGTTGTTCCTGCCGGCGTAATCCAGAGGTCGGCTGCGGTGTGATCGACCAGGCCGGAAGTCGTGCGCGCAAACCCAAGCAGCAGGCCTAGCTCCACGCCCATCAGCAGCACCGCGAACAACACGCCGACCAAGGTAACGACGAAACGCGCCCGGTCGTGGCTCAGGTTGCGCCAGGCCAGCAGGCTAGTGCCGGAGACACGCGCGGCATAGGGTTCTGTCATGGGTTACGCCTTTCCCTGGCTGCGCGCGGCAGCACGAACTCGACACGCGCCGCGAGTTCGCGCAGAGCGGCCTGCTCGTCCTGGCCCAGCAGTTGCTGCAGGCCCAGAAACAAGGCATAGGCCAGCGTCGCCTGATCCTGCGCCTCGGCCATGGTCATGCCGCCCTCCCGCCGCAAGCGCGCGAGGTAGGCGACGCGCTCGCGATCGACCGCCTGCACCGCTTCGCGTGCGGGTGCGTCGTGCGCCGCCCAATTGCGCACGGCGCGCTCCAGCCGCAGATCCAGCGCATCCGCGAGGGTGTCGAGGACGCGGATCTTGTCATCAACCCTGGCTTCGCGTTCCGCCTCGTCGATCAGGCGCGAGGTGTGCCGCTCGCGCCAGGCTCCCAACAGCGCGGCATGGAACGCATCCATGCGGGGATAGTGGTGATACAGCGAGCCTTTAGTGCGGCCCGCACGCGCACAGAGGTCGGCTACCGTCAGGCGCGTGTGGCCATGCTGCGACAGCAACCCCAGTCCGACAGCTATCCAGTCAACCTCGCTCCGGCGGGCCATCTCAGACCAGGCCTAGACCAGCCAGCAGTGCGATCACGGCAAACAGACTCCATTGCGGCAGGTGCCACGGGCTCATGCGATAGACCACGACCAGGGCTAGGCTCAACACGGTGAACGCCAGCGCCAGAGCCGTGATCAGCATGACCAGCGGCAGGTTTGCATGGTACGCGGCCCAGGCTAGTGCAAGGCTCATCGCCAGCAGCAGGAGCGTCACCATATGCCAGCAGTAATAGGCGGTCAGCCGCGGAATGGGCGCGAGCTCACGTGCGGCAAGCAGTGGCCGCACGATCTCGCGACCGCCGGCCAGCGCATGAATAAGGAAAGTCGAAAATGCCACGGCCGCGGCGGCGGCCAGCCAGTAGTTCATGAAGGTGCCTCGCCACTTGTGCCACAACAACATACCATCAATGATGGAATGCTCAAGTGTTTGCGACATTGCGCCGCAGCACATGAATAATTTATGTACTTAGCAACATCGCACGTATTAGCTATTTTTTTTCCGCGAACAATTGAGTAGGCTAAGCGCCCACGCATCAGGCGCGCTCCCTCACGCGGGGAACGCCCTCAGCTCGCTGATGCGCAGCTCGTGTATTTGCAGACCAGACATTCTTGGCGAAGCCGAGACCCGTTTGCACGCTCGCCATCTAGGAGGACTCATGCTCGACATGCTGCGCAGAATTATTGGCCAACCCGCCCAGCCGGCGCCCGTCACAGCTCCCGTGCGTAATGGCGTGACGCCGCCGGCGCCACGCAGCCCGAGCTACGATTCGGGCCTTGTTCCCTCGCTCAAGAACGACCACCAGGAACTCGTGGCGCTGTTCGAGCAGATCGGTCGCACCTACGAGGCGCGGCGCTTTCACGAAATCCCTGCACTGCTGACCGCATTCAAGACGCGCCTCGAGGCGCATCTGCTTACGGAAAACGTGCGGTTCTATAACTATGTCGAGTCGACCCTGCGCGATGATGCGGAAAACCTCGCCCTGATCCGCGACTTCCGCCGCGAAATGAACACGATCGCGCGTGGCGTCATTGATTTCGTGAAGAAATACCAGGCGAATGGCGACGCCGAAAGCATCATGCACAGTTTTCTGAACGACTACCGCGCCGTCGGCGGCCTGCTCGTGCAGCGCATCCAGCGCGAGGAAGGCAATCTGTATCCGCTGTACATGCCAACCTGAAACGCACACCGCGCAACAAGGCCGGCGCCTCTCCCCGGGGCCGCCGGCCTTTTTGTTTTCTGGGCCACGCTGGCACCGACCAACACCAGCCGCCCCACCAGACTGTGCTCTGCGTCAGCTTTTTATTGCTATTTGTTAATTAGAAACACGTATACGATTGAAATTAATTTCACTGCTGCTAGGATCGCAACCACGCCCGCAGCTTCATCCCGCGGCGGCCTCGTGACGGAGCCCGCATGTTCGCAGCCATCCGCAAGCTGTTTGGTCGACAACTGCCGGTACCGGCTCCTGTACTGACCAGCAGCAGCGTACAGGCTCCACGCTACGATGCACTGCTCGTGCCGCAGCTGACGCATGACCATCGCGAACTCGTGCGCAGCTACGAACAGATAGGCCTGCTGCCTGAGCGCGACCGCTGGGATCTGCTGCCCGAGCAGCTACTTGCCTTCAAGGCGCAGCTCGAAGCACACCTGCTTGCAGAGAATGTGCGCTTTTACAACTACGTCGAATACTCGCTGCGCGACGACGAAGAGAACTTCAAGCTGATCCGCGACTTCCGCCGCGAAATGAATGCGATCACGCGCGGCGTTATCGAATTTGTGAAGAAATACCAGCAACCACTGGTCCGATCAAACGATCGCGGGGCGTTCATCGCCGACTACCGCCAGGTGGGCGAGTTGCTGGTACAGCGAATAGAACGGGAAGAAGGCAGCCTTTATCCGCTTTATCAGAATAGCTGACGCAAACGCAGCTGATTGGGCGAAACGGGGCGGCGCGCCGACAGGGCGACGCGCGGCGACACACAACATGTGTTTCAGCGCAGTACCGCGCGACACCGGATGCCGTGGCGGCGTCCGGCGGTTACGCGCATTCACCGGGAGGAGTCAGCCGTGTCCGCACTACTCGAACAGGTATTCACGCCAGATGTGCGTGCGCTGCGCGACGCTTTGCACACGCACCGCGTATTCGACGCGATCCGCGACATGGATTCGCTGCGCGCATTCATGGAAGTTCACATCTACGCTGTCTGGGATTTCATGTCGCTGGCCAAGCGCCTGCAGCGCGACCTGACCTGCGTCGAGCTGCCTTGGATGCCACCGCCGGACATCGAAGCTGCGCACCTGATCAACGAGATCATCCTCGGTGAAGAGACAGATACCGGACCAGACGGGCATCCGATCAGCCATATGGATCTCTACATCGCTGCGATGCGCGAAGTCGGCGCGGACACCCGGCCCTTCCTGCAATTTCTTTCGCTGGTGCGCGAGCGTGTACCGGTGGAGAACGCACTGGGCCGCGTCGGCGCTCCCACCTGCGTCATTGACTTTGTCACGCATACACTGCGCGTCGCCATCGGTGAGCGCACGCTGGTAGTCATGGCTAACTTCTTCTACGGCCGCGAGAACGTGATTCCAGGCATGTTCCAGCGCCTGCTCAGCAGCTGGGGACTGGATCGCCTGCAGGCACCGTCGTTCGTCTACTACCTCGACCGGCACATTGAACTCGACGGCGACGCCCACGGCCCGGCCGCCGAGGCCATTATCGATCGCGCCCTGCAGCGCGAACCCGAACTCGTCGACGCGGTACGCAAAGCCGCGATCGCTAGCCTCAGCGCACGCCGTCAGCTCTGGGACGGCACTGAAAAGCTGCTCAGCCGCCTGTCGCGCAGCGCGCGCCGCATTCACGCCTAACCAGCGGCAACGAGAGGCGCCGAACGCTGGGGCCACCGGCGTTCGGCGCGGTGCCGGGGATGGGCCATCGGCCAGCAGGAATTTGCAGCTGCCGCCGGCACGCATCTTCCCTTGTGCGATCGCACCATCGTCCCTACCTTCCGGGTTCAGCCCGGGAGGTTTCATGGCGGACAGTTTTCACGCAACAACCATCGTTTCCGTACGGCGCAACGGCAAAGTGGTGATCGGCGGTGATGGGCAGGTCACCCTGGGGCACACGGTGGTCAAGTCCAACGCGCGCAAGCTGCGCCGTCTCGGCCGCGGCGACGTGCTCGCCGGATTCGCCGGCGCAACCGCCGATGCCTTCACGCTGTTTGAGCTGTTCGAGGACAAGCTCGCCAAACATGGCAACCAGCTCACGCGTGCCGCGGTCGAGCTGGCGAAGGAATGGCGTACCGACCGGCGTCTTGGCCGCCTCGAAGCCATGCTGGCCGTGGCTGACCGGGACAGCTCGCTGCTGATCTCGGGCAATGGCGATGTACTTGAACCTGAACAGGGTTTGATCGCCATCGGTTCCGGCGGCCCTTATGCCCAAGCGGCGGCCAAGGCATTGCTGGAAAACACCGATCTTGATGCCCGCAGCATTGTCGAGCGTGCGCTCAAGATAGCCGGCGACATTTGCATCTACACCAATCACTCCATCGCCATCGAAGAAATCGACGGCAACACCGGTGCGGGCTCTCAGGCCTGACCCTAGCACCTCACTGCCGGAACTCCCCCCGCATGTCCGAATTGACCCCTCGCGAAATCGTCACCGAGCTCGATCGCTATATCGTCGGCCAGCACTCCGCCAAGCGCGCGGTCGCCATCGCGCTGCGCAATCGCTGGCGCCGCATGCAGCTGGAACCGTCGTTGCGCGATGAAGTAACGCCAAAGAACATTCTGATGATAGGCCCCACCGGCGTGGGCAAGACAGAGATAGCCCGCCGCCTCGCCGGGTTAGCCAACGCGCCCTTCATCAAGGTCGAAGCAACCAAGTTCACCGAGGTTGGCTACGTCGGCAAGGATGTAGAGTCCATCGTGCGCGACCTCGCCGACTCGGCCTGGAAGATGACCCGCGAGCAGGCCAAGGCACGCGTCAGGACCACTGCAGAAGATCGCGCCGAGGAGCGTATCCTCGACGCTCTGCTGCCGCGCCGTGCCGGCGGCTGGGAACGCGACGCGACCGATAGCAGCGACACGGACACGCGGCAGAAGCTGCGCAAGCAGCTGCGCGAAGGCAAGCTCGACGAGCGCGAAATTGACCTTGAGACCAGCGTGAATGTCGGCGTGGAAATCGCCGCGCCTCCGGGCATGGAGGAAATGAGCCAGCAGCTGCGCGGCATGTTCCAGTCACTGGCCGGCAGCCGTACGCAATCGCGCAAGCTCACTATCAGGGCTGCCCGGCCGATACTGCTGGAAGAAGAGGCCGGCAAACTGCTTAACGAGGACGAACTCAAGGCCGAGGCGCTGCGCAACTGCGAGCAGAACGGCATCGTGTTCATCGACGAGATCGACAAGGTCGCCCAACGCGGCGAATGGCATGGTGCCGGTGTCAGCCGGGAAGGCGTGCAGCGTGACCTGCTGCCCCTGGTCGAAGGCTCGACCGTGTCGACCAAGTACGGCGTGATCAAGACCGATCACATCCTGTTTATCGCCTCCGGCGCGTTCTCGCTGGCCAAACCCTCGGATCTGATTCCTGAGCTGCAAGGCCGTTTTCCTATCCGCGTCGAACTCGGGGCGCTGAGCAGCGACGATTTCGTGCGCATCCTGCGCGAACCACACAATGCGCTGACCAAGCAGTACACAGCTCTGCTCGCCACCGAAGGCGTCACCCTCGAATTCACCGACGACGGCGTTTCGCGCCTCGCCGCCATCGCCTTCCTGGTCAACGAGCGCACGGAAAATATCGGCGCGAGAAGATTGCACACCGTGCTGGAACGCCTGCTCGATACCATCTCGTATGAAGCGCCAGACCGTAGCGGCACGCAGTACCGTATCGATGCCGCCTACGTCGACCAGCATCTGGGCGAACTGGTCAAGGACGAAGATCACTCACGCTATATTTTGTAATATTTTTCAGGTGCCGCGCGGCTTGGCCCGTGCCGTCGGCGCGGCAGTCCAGGGATCGTCGGGCCAGGGATGGCGCGGATAACGGCCCTTCAGTTCTTTCTTGACCTCCGGATAGGTGCGTTCCCAGAAGCCCTTGAGGTCCTGAGTCACCTGGATAGGCCGCTGCGCCGGCGAAAGCAGGTGCAGGGTCAGCGGTACGCGTCCCTGCGCAATGCGCGGCGTATCGGCAAGGCCGAACAATTCCTGCAGTTTCACCGCCAGCACCGGTGGCTGGCCGTCGGTGTATTCGATACGGCGCTCGTTACCGCTGGGTACACGCAGACTCACCGGCGCCTGCGCGTCCAGCGCACGCCGCTGGTCATAGTCAAGCATGCCCGCCAATGCCTGTGACAACTCGTCGCTGCGCAATGCATCGATACGCGACTTGCCTTCAAGGTACGGCGCCAGCCACTCCTCCAGCGACGCCAGCAGCGCCGCCTCGGACAGATCCGGCAACCCCAATTCCGGACACCAGCCACGCAGCGCGTTCACGCGCTGGCGCAGTTCACGCGCGTTATCGCTCCAGGGCAACAGATCCAGGCCCGCATCACGCACTGCCGCGAGCAGCGCCGGCACCGCGTCCGCCGGTGTGACGGCGACCTGCCGCCGGCTCAGCACGAGTGCGGCGAAATGGCGTTCCTCGAACGCTTCGACGGCACGCTTGGCGCCGTTCCAGCGCACCGTGCGCACGTCGGCGAAGCGCTCGGCAAAATCGCGTTCCAGCTGGTCCGGATCGAACGGCGACGCCGACAGGATCAGGCTGTCTTTGTCCTCGAAACGCAGATCGAGCGCAATCAGCCAGGGCTCACCGTACAGCGCGGTATTGTCGTGCAGACGCGCGCCGCGGCCGTTGGACAGGGCATAGCGGCGCGGATTGGCCGGATCCTGTTTCGCGACCCGATCGGGAAACGCATGCAGCAGCAGATCGCCGATACGCAACGCATCACCGACCTCGCGGGCAGGCGCATCGCTGCGCAGACGGCGGCGCCATCCGGCACTGGCCTGCTCGAGTGCCGCCAGAGCACCCGTGTCGGCATCACGCGCCGCCCTGGCGCCGTCGCGACGCCAGGCGTGCAATGCCGCAATACGCAGGCGGAAATCGTCACTGCGCCCGGCCTCCCCACGCAGCGGGCTGCGGGCATCCAGCGCAGCCAGCAGATCGGCGACCAGCGCGCGATCACGCGCCGGTGCGCGTACCGCGGCAGCAGCCAGTCGCGGCGTCGCACCGAGCTCGATCAGCTCACGCCCCAGCGCCGTGATGCGCCGATCCGCATCAAGCGCACCCAGCAGCACGAGCAGCTCGCGCGCCTGGGCAAGGTTGCCGGTTGGCGGCGGATCCAGCCAGGGCAAGCTATCTGCGCCCCAGGCCGCGAGCTCCAGCGCAAGACCGGATAATTCCACATGTTCAAGCTCCGGCTTGCGCGAAGGCTCCAGCCTCTGGCTTTGCGGCCATAACCGGTACGCACGCCCGAGAGCGACGCGCCCGGCACGGCCGGCGCGCTGATCGGCGGAGGCTTGGGAAATCGTTACCGTCGAAAGGCGCGTAAACCCCGAGTTCGGATCAAAGCGCGGCTCGCGCGCCTGGCCGGTGTCGACCACGGCACGGATGCCGGGCAGGGTCACGCTGGACTCGGCCACATTGGTTGCCAGCACGATGCGCCGTGTGCCCTCGGATGCCGGCGCCAATGCCGCGCGCTGCTCCTGCAGGGATAACTCACCGTGCAGCGCAAGCACCTGCACGGTCGACGCCCGATCAGCAGCGCTACCTAACAGCGTGCGCGCGCGTTCGATCTCGCGCTTGCCCGGCAGGAAAACCAGGATATCGCCATCCGTTTCGGCCAATGCCAGCTCCGCGACACGGCGCAGGTGCGGCAGCCAGTCCTCGCCACCACGCACCGGCGGATAGCAAACTTCAACGGGAAAGCTGCGCCCCGCACTCGTAAGCCGCGGCGCATCCAGCCAGCGCGCGACACGCTCCCCATCCAGAGTCGCCGACATCACCAGCAGGCGCAGATCAGGACGCAAGGTGTTCTGCACATCCAGCGCCAGCGCAGCGCCCAGATCGCCGTGCAGATGGCGCTCGTGGAATTCGTCGAACAGGATCGCACCGACGCCAGTGAGTTCGGGATCACTCTGCAGCAACCGTGTGAGTATGCCTTCGGTTACGACCTCGATACGCGTCGCGGCGGAAACCTTGGCCTCAAAGCGGATGCGATACCCGACCGTCGCGCCGACCTCCTCGCCGAGTTGCCGCGCCATGAACTCGGCCGCCGCGCGCGCCGCGATGCGCCGTGGCTCAAGCAGCAGGATCTTGCGCCCCGCCAGCCAGGGCTGGTCCAGCAGCGCCAGCGGTACCTGCGTGGTCTTGCCCGCACCCGGTGGTGCTTCGAGCACGGCACGCGAGCCGCTCGTGAGCGTCGCGAGCAGATCGGGGAGGATTTCGTGGATGGGGAATTCGGCGGGATTCGGGGCGCTCACTGCGATAGCGTAGCGCATGCGGGGGGATCACCGGGCTGCGGTAGCTTTGGCGGTGATTCTCGACCTGTGCTCACGCAAGGTGGTGGGCTTGTCCATGTCCGAACGCATGACCGCTGCGTTGGTATGCGATGCGCCTGCAGCGTCAATAGCCCGCAGAGTGCATCCAACGAAAAGTAGAGGCTCTAGAAAACGGAGAGTCTCATGCGGAAGCCGACGTACAGCGAAGTGCAGATCGCAGCAATCCTGAAAGAATTGGAAGCAGGCGTAGCGGCAGCGGACGCGGGATTGTTCACGTGCGACGCTTGGCCGACGCCGTGTGCGCGTGGTGACATCGCTGAAGCCTTACTTGCGCTCTCGGTTTCCCAGGCAAGGCCGGATGCCCTGCTAGGCATGCCGGCCAGGAGCGGGGTGGAATGGATTTTCGTTGAGTCTCCACCCCGCCCGGAGGCCTACTCGCAGGTCAAACCATTGAGCTCAATTTCACGACGGCGCCAGGTGTCACGCGTGCCGGAACCCGAGGGACCGCCGACGGCAGCGGCCGAGCCGTTGTAGCTGAACTTCATGGAATAGCAGTTCGGGAATTCAAATGTGACCGTGCCCCAGCGCGTCGCCGCCGCGTTGCCGAAATCGCCGGCAAAACCACCGTTGGAGTTATAGATGGTGTCTGCGACGATGGGGCCACGCGCACCGGCCGTGATGCGCGCCGAACCGAACAACCAGAAAGGCAGTCGGTCAACGCCGTAAGTAAACCAAGCGAACGTGAACAGTTTGTCGGTTGTGCCGACCAGGTCAAACACCTGGATCAACATGCCTTCGCCAGAATGCGCCGGATCAAACCAGTTGCCGGTCAGATAACCCGTGACTGGAATATTCTGGAATGCGGTCGGGTAGGTAGCCGACGTGGGGTTGTAAGTCGGCACTGCAATGTCTTGCCCGTTGTCGCCCTGGAAGAAATTGAACAGCGTTACGGTGAACGCGTTATTGAAGTCGAAAAACGCGGTGCTCGACGAGTTCGTTGCGAAGTTTTCGAGCACGTAGGTCGTGCTGTTGACCAGCGGTTCGTCCGCGTAGCTGTGCGAAACCACGGTATTCGTTTCGTCCGCAACACGCACCAGCTTGCGTGAGCTGCTGCCCTGGGTCAGGCGCAGCCCCGGAAACAAGGGGTAGCGGACTGCGTTGCCTTCGTTGGCCGCATCACGATCGATCGCGATCAGTGTGACCGCGTCGTAGAACTGGCCACTGCTGCTGCAGGGAATGCGCCAGAGGCGCACGGTCACGGTTTCTTCGTAGAAACGGTCATTGAAATTGATGTCTTTCGCTGCAAGCACGACGCGTCTGGAATAGACCGGCGTCGAGGACGACGATGGCGGTGCCGGCAGCGGGTAGTGCAAACAGCTCGGCGCATATGCGCGATACCGGTTCGCGCTCGGTGACAGATCCTTGGCGCCGCCTTCATTCGTGCCGTTCGCATCGCGCTTGGGTGTCGAGGCACCAATCAGTACGCGCGCGGCAGCGTTTTCCTTGGCAGCGCTCTCACCACGCTGCTGTGCAGCGACTCCGGTAATGACGGTTTCGGCTGCTGAGGCCTGCAGCGCCAGCATGGCGCCGAACAGCAACAACCCCGAAACCAACCCCAGCCTTAACTTACTCATAACATTTCCTCCCAAGTATTCCGTGCGAGCCGCGAATGTCCGCGAGAGTGTTGTGGAACGGATGAATTGCTGGTGAACTTTTTCCCCGGTGGCGGCTTGGACTGCGGTGGGTCAGAACCGCTACAGCACCGCCCTGGCTTTCAGGATAATGGCCGGTCCTTGTTTGTGGCCATCCCTATGCAGCTTGTCGATATCGGCGCCAATCTGACCCACTCCTCGTTTCAGCATGATCTCAGCGCCGTACTCGAACGCGCTCGCGCCCACGGCGTTAGCCAGCTTGTGGTGACCGGCGCCAGTCGCGAGGGCAGCCCGCAAGCGCTGGCCCTGGCCCGCTTGCATCCGGGCCTGCTCTACGCCACCGCTGGCGTGCATCCACACCATGCCGCGGAGTACGACGGCGACTGCGACGCGCTACTGCGCGAACTCGTCGCAGCTCCAGAAGTGCGTGCGGTCGGCGAGACCGGTCTGGACTACTACCGCGATCTGTCGCCGCGGCCAACCCAGCAGTTCGCGTTCGAGCAGCAGTTGCAGATCGCGCTGGACTGCGGCAAGCCGCTGTTCCTGCATCAGCGCGATGCGCATGACGATTTCATGGCCATACTCAAACCCGTGCGCGACAAGCTGGCCGCCGTTGTGGTGCACTGCTTCACGGGCACGCGCGCTGAACTTTTCGACTATCTCGATCTGGACTGCCACATCGGCATTACCGGCTGGATCTGCGACGAGCGCCGCGGGACGCATTTGCGCGAGATCGTCGGCAATATTCCGCTGCAGCGGCTCATGATTGAAACCGACAGCCCCTACCTGCTGCCGCGCAATGTTTCGCCCATGCCCAGCCACCGCCGCAACGAGCCCATGTACCTTGCGCATATCTGCACCGAAGTGGCACGTGACCGCGGCGAGAGCCTGGAAACGACAGCGCAGGGAACCAGCGCGACCGCGCGGGCGTTCTTCGCAATCTGAGCGCCGCTGTAACGGGGAACCAAGCGGCACGCAACCGGTCAGACGCCTCTGGCATCTTACCGGCGCCGCCTTCGAGAACTCCTTATGACCCGACCGACCCGCAGCCTGATCTGGATTGCCGGTTTCCTGGCCACGATCGCCGTCCTGGTCGCCCTGATCGCCCCTCGTCTGGCACAGGCGTTTCTCGCCAACCCGTATTTCAACGGCCTGATCCTACTCGTGCTGCTGGCCGGCATCAGCGTGAACCTGCGCCAGGTGCTGGCACTGAACCGCGATATCGACTGGATAGAACACTACCGCCGCGCCAATCCCGAACGCCCGGTATCTGGCCAGCCGCGGCTGCTGGCGCCGATGGCGCGCATGCTGGCCGGACGCGAGCGCGGCAAGCTCGCGTTGAGCCCCAGCTCCATGCGCACCGTGCTTGACGGCGTCTACTTGCGGCTTGAGGAAGCGCGTGACCTGTCGCGTTATCTGATCGGACTTGCGATCTTTCTTGGCCTGCTGGGCACCTTCTGGGGTTTGCTGGGGACCATTCGTGCGGTGTCGGACATCATCGGCTCCCTCGGCGTCGGCACGGATGCTGTAGCGATGTTCAGTGCCCTCAAGGACAACCTGCGCGAACCGCTGGCCGGCATGTCGACCAGCTTCTCGACCTCGCTGTTCGGCCTGGCAAGCTCCCTGGTGCTGGGTTTTCTCGATCTGCAGGCCGGCCACGCGCAGAACCGTTTCTATAACGAAATGGAGGAATGGCTGTCGACCGTCACCAAGTTGTCTTCAGGCAACGGTATTGGTGTGGAAACCGATACTTCGGTACCGGCCTATGTACAGGCCTTGCTGGAACAGACCGCCGACGGCCTCGAACGCATGCAGCGGGCGATAGTCGACAGCGAACGTGAGCGCCGCAGCGCGAACGAGCAGCTGGCCGAACTCAATACCCAGCTCGCGCGCCTGACCGAATTCCTGGGCCGTGATGCGCGGGAACGGCATGCGGCGACTGAGGTGCAGGAAGATCTGCGCGCCGCGCTGAAATCCATCGCCGGCCAGCATTCGGGCGGACAGGCACTATCCGACGAATTGCGCAGCGAGTTCCGCCTGCTGTCGCGCACGATAGCGGCTGCGCTCGACAACTCGCGGCACTCCGGCGCCGAGCGTCGCTGACCTATGCGCAGCCTTGCCGCCCGCCGCCGCAGCCTGGATATCTGGCCAGGATTTGTCGACGCACTCACCTCGCTGATCATGGTGCTGGTGTTTGTGCTGCTGCTGTTTGCGATTGGCCAGTTCGTGCTATCCGATTCGCTGGCTGGCAAGAATCGCGCGCTCGACGATCTGAATGCGCGCGTTGCACAACTGGCCAAGACGCTGTCGCTGACCGAAGACACCAAGCAGCAGCTCGACGCACAGGTGAAGGAGCTATCGGCCTCGCTGCTGGGCGTGAGCGGCGAACGCGACCAGGCGCGCAGTGAACTCACGGCTGCGCAGGCCGAAGCCGCCCGTCTCAGTGCCGATATCGCTGCACTTGCGCAGCTCAAGAGTCAGCTCGAAAACGATATTGCACGGCTCAGCGGCGAACTCGGTCTTAGCCAGACCGAAGTCGCAAAGGGCAAGGAGCTGTCCGCGCAGCAGATTGCGCAGATCGAACTGTTGAACCGGCAGATGGCCGCGCTGAATACGCAGCTCGCGCAGATCCAGGCCGCGCTGGACCTGGCCAACAAGGACATCAAGGCCAAGGACGTCAAACTCGCGGATCTCGGCAAGGAGCTCAATCTCGCATTGGCCAATCGCGTGGGCGAACTCGAACGCTATCGCTCGGAATTCTTTGGCCGCTTGCGTGCCGCACTCGGCGACCGGCCCGATATCCGCGTCGTCGGTGATCGTTTCGTCGTGCCGACGGATATCCTGTTTGATACCGCCTCAGCCGAACTGGGACCGACGGCGCAAGCATCAATGGACAAGCTCGCCGAAACGGTGAAGCTGGTCGCCGCGGAAATTCCGTCGAATCTCGACTGGGTGCTGCGCATAGACGGGCACACCGATGCACGTCCCATCCACACCGACCGCTTCCCGTCGAACTGGGAACTGTCTTCGGCGCGCGCCGTCGCCATCGTCAAACACCTCGTGGTGCAAGGCATACCGGCACATCGCCTGTCGGCCAACGGCTTCGGCCAGTTCCAGCCGCTGGATTCCGCACAGACCGCGGAAGGTTTCGCGCGCAACCGGCGTATCGAGATTCAGCTGACGAATCGCTGATGGCCTGCCTCGCAGCGAACCGCTGAAACGGTTACCCCTAGTCGCCGTGATACGCCGCCCAGCCGCCGAACTGCTGACCTATGACCCGATCAACGGCAGGTGCAATCTTGTCGAGAGCATGAGTTGATGTGCCGCTGACGCGGTAGGTTACCGTTGCCTCCGTACCGTTATCTTTCGCCGCGAGTGCGACGCTGAGCACGCCGCTGACCGCCATGTCCTGTAGCGGCCCGAGCGCCGCACTGAGCCGCAGCAGTTCGTGGCGCCGCAGCATGATGACGCGGCCGTGTTCGGCACCTCCGCCTTTCCAGCGTTCACAGAAGCAGGCGCCAAGCGTGAGATCGAGGCGGAGATTGGCCGCATCGCCCGACCAGGTGTGATCCTTCGGCCACCAGCGCGCCGGCTGCCCGAGTGTGGCCCAAGCCTGCGCCGGCGCTGCCGCAAGCAGGAATCGATGCTCAATCTGGAAACCGTCGGGCGCTGCCTGCTTGACCGCGGCCTGAGCCATTGACGCGCCGAACAGCGCAAACACAACCAGGACCAGGCGAGAACACATTAGCGGCTCCGATAACGTAGTGGCGGTCTGATTATTGCGCGGCCCGCGTTCAGTCGTAGCGGCCTACACGCAGCACGAGGTCCCAGCGCACGAGGCGAATCTCGCTGGCGTCGCCCCAGGCCGCAGCAAACTGAGCACCCAGTTCATCGACGGGATCGCTGCCGTTCGCCGCGATGTAGCGCTGCGTAGCCGACCACGAGCGCAGGTAGGCCAGAAACGCGGCGAGGTCGTAGTGCGCAGCGAGTTCAAACGCCGGCGTCTCGAGGCGCGCAAATGGAAACGCCAGCTCGGCATAACCCGATTCCACGAGCCGGCGCTCGGGCGGCCAGTAACGATCGAGCAGATCGACATAGAGCTTTTGTTTCACCGCATCGACCGCCGGCGTGACCTGGCAATCGGCATAGCTCCACTGGGCAACGATCCCGCCAGGACGCAGCACGCGCCGGACTTCGGCATGGAAGGCATCGAGCTCAAACCAATGCAAGGCCTGGGCGACGGTGATGAGATCGGCGCTGGCGTCTTCCAGCGTCGAGTGCTCGGCGCGCTCGACACGGTATTCGAGATTCGCCGCGGTTTCCGCTTGCGCGACTTGCGCAGCGCTGGGATCGGTCGCGATCACGCGCTCGAAATGTCCGGCCAAGCCCAGACTCGCCTGACCCGTACCGCAGCCAGCGTCCCAGGCCAATGTGCGGGTCGGGCACTGTGCCGCAAGCCAGGCGAACAGTTCTGGCGCATACCGCGGCCGCGCCGTGCGATAGATCGCCGACTGAGTGGAAAAATGGTCTTTGAACGACATGGCACTCTCCGTCGCACTCTCTCATCAGCATTGAATTTCACTGCTCCGCCTCACAACGAATGGCGCGCAGCACCGTCAATCACCACGCGCGATTCACCCGGCGCCAGTCCGGCTAGCGCATACGCACCGATGCGCACGCGCACCAGGCGCAAGGTCGGCAAGCCGACCGCGGCGGTCATGCGCCGTACCTGCCGATTGCGGCCTTCGCGCAGGGTCAGTGCCAGCCAACTATCCGGCACGTTCTTGCGAAAGCGTATCGGCGGATCGCGTGGCCAGATGTCCGGTGGTTCGAGTCGCTGCGCCTCCGCCGGCAAGGTGGGACCGTCGTTGAGCACGACGCCGCGGCATAGCGATCGCAGCGCTTCATCCGTGATCGTACCTTCGACCTGTACCCAATAGGTCTTGGCTTGCTTGTGCCGCGGATCGGTCAGTCGGTTGGCGAGCCTGCCGTCGTCGGTCAAGAGCAGCAGGCCCTCGGAATCGGCATCCAAGCGGCCAGCCGCGTAGACGCCGGGCTGGTGGATATGGTCGGCCAAGGTTGGCCGCCGCGGCGTGCTGTTGTCGGTGAATTGGCACAGCACGCCATAAGGCTTGTTGAACGCGAGCAGCATGCGGGTGGCGCGCGGATGCGAACAGCCGCGCGCGCGGCGTTACTGCTTTGCGGACTCGGACGGCGAAGCGGCCGCCGTCGCCGGCTTCACGAACTTCAAGGTCATGCGGTCGGACTCGCCTATCGCCAGATACTTGTCCTTGTCCTTGTCGCCCAACCCCAGCGTCGGCGGCAGGGTCCAGACACCCCCTTCGTAGTCCTTGGTGTCCTTGGGATTGGCGTTGATCTCGCTCTTTTCCTGCAGCTGGAAACCGGCGTCGGTCGCGAGCTGGATCACGTAGTCTTCAGTGATGTAACCCGACTTCTTGATTTTCTCCAGATCGGCACCGGCCGCAGCACGGTGATCGGTCACGCCGAGCACACCGCCGGGCTTGAGCACGTCGAAGGCTGCCTTGAACAGGGCCTTGTCAGTGTTCCACATCATGAAATTATGAACATTGCGAAATGTCAGCACCATATCGGCGCTGGCCGGCGCACCTAGCACGGGCGCGCTCATCGGGAATTCGCGCACGTCGACGGCTCCGTAGCGTTCGGCGTCGGCAGCAAGCTTTTCCCGGTATGCGGTATTGCTCTTGATGAGGTAGTTACGGGTACCCTCTTTCTCCACCGTCGTCGCGTCGACCAGCGCCGCGCTGAGTTTGCCCTGACCCTTGAGCAGTGGCGCGAGGATTTCGGTAAACCAACCGCCGCCGGGCGTAATTTCGACGACCGTCATGTTCGGCTTCAGGCCAAAGAACGTCAGCGTCTCGCGCGGATGACGATAGACGTCGCGCGCCTTGTTCGCATCCGATCGCCAGGAGCCCGCGAGCACCTGATCGAAGTCGACGGTTGCGGCGGCAGCGGCTGGCGGCGGGGTCGGAGCGGGCGCCGCAACGGGTGCCGCAGGCTTGGGGGCTTCCGGTGCGGCAGCGGGCTTGGCGGATTCCTGGCCACCGCCGCAGGCGGCAAGAACCAGAGTGAGGGCGAACGGCAGGGCAAGCTTCTGCATGACAGCTCCGAAACGCGATGGGGAAGTGCAGCAGGCTAACACGCGTGAAGTGACGGCCGAAATCGCCTTCGAGCCGTGGCGTACTGCCAATGCGCCGGATTGGCAACAACTCAGCGCGGGCGCCGGCGCGCACGCGGCTTCACCGCCGCGCTAGCCGTCGCCGCCGTGTGTTCTGCCGCTTCCTCGAGCAGCCACGCGCGGAACGCGGCCACACCGGCATGTGTCGCCGAGCGCGGCGGATAGACGAGGTAGTGCGACCACTCCGCACGCAGCCGCTCCGGCACCAGCGCAACGAGTCGTCCCGCATCGATGTGCGGCTTGACCAGGGTCATGCGGCCCAATGCCACGCCCAGCCCCTCGAGCGCTGCGCGATGCAGCGTCTCGGTATCACCGAAATTGGCGACATAGCGCTTCGGCGGCTGACCGCCGAACTCCCGGAACCAGTCGGCCCACCAATCACCCGGGTCGCCAAGCAGCGGCCAACGTGCGAGCTCGGCTGGCGCCGGCGAGCGGCTGCGACGCTTGAGCAGCAGCGGACTCGCGACTGGCGTTATCCACTCGTGGAAAAGGTGGATCGCGTCAAGGCCGGGCCAGATACCAGGCCCGAAGCGCAGTGCCGCATCGACGGGTTCTTTGGCGAAATCGACGAGGCCGACGCCTGAATGCAGGTGCAGCTCCAGTTCCGGATGGCGTGCGACGAAACGCGGCAGCCTCGGCACGAGCCAGCCCGAGGCAACCGTCGGCATCATGCTGATGCTGAGCGCGCCTGCGCGGCTTTGCCGCGGCGGCTGCAACGCGCGCTCGATCGCGGCAAGTGGATGTTCGACCGCGTCGAGCAGGCGTTCGCCGTCGGCGGTCAGGCTGACGCCACGCGGTCCGCGCACGAACAGGGTCTGCTGCAGGCGTGCTTCGAGCGCACGGATCTGATGGCTCAATGCACTGACCGTGAGGTTCAGACGTTGTGCCGCGCGCGACAGATTGCGTTGCTGCGCGGCGAGCACGAACGCTTGCAGTGCGGACAGCGGAGGCTTTGCCATGTTGAATTTTCCTCAAGCCTGTCTTGCAAAGATATCGCTTTTTCCCCGCGACTGGCGTGGCTACGCTGTCGCCACCTTCAAGCGGCATCAACTCTCGCTGCACCCCGACGGAGCAATACCATGACCTCGATCTGGAAAGACCTGCTCTTCATGCATGGGTATTTCGTGCGCCCCGATGACATCCTGGACGTTGCCCACAGCAAGGCCGACCGGGCCGACGCACAGCGCGAAGCCCGCCAACTGACAGAACTCGCTGCCGATACCGAGGGCCTCGCCTGCGCCGGCTGCAGTTGATGCGGCCGTTGCGCCGGAGTGTGACGCCAGGACGCGTCGCACGCGGCTCAGAGAAACGGCCGGCTGAACGGTGCAGCCCGCGCCGGGCAGGCGCAAGCCGGATAGCGCGGCACCTCGATGCATTCACCGGCCGCGATTTACTGCGGCGATGCGAGGCGCTGGTCAGGCACGGCCAGGCCGCCCCGATCGCCGGCACCCTTCACTTTGCGCTGAGTTCACAGCTTGCGCCTGCTGCCAGATCCCCAGGACAAAGGACTGAACCGTGCGGACAAAGCACTCGCTGGCGAACGCCAACACGAAGTGCGGGGAACCGTCCAGTTCCACCAGTTGAACCGGGCCTGCCGCTTTCAGGGCCGCGACGTGGGTGTGCGCAGCAGCTATACGCGTCTTAGGGTCCAGCGTGCCCGCGAGCACGAAGGTGCGCGGCAAGACTTTGGGCAGCTCGCCGTAGTAAGCATCGCGCTCGCAGACCGGTAAATTGCCCTGCAGCACCAGCCCTGGAAGCGGGCTAGTGAACCAGTAGTCCGCCTGCTCTTTCTTCAGGGGGTCGCCGCTCAGCTGAAGACGCTCCGCAGCCTGATGCCGTGCCGGAACCGTGTAGTAAGTGCATAAACTGGGCACCAACACTGGATGCTGGTCCCGGTCGCTGCACACCTCGAACTGCTGGGCAGAAACCAGCGGCGCCAGGACCAGGAGCGACAGTAGCCGCACTCCATTGAGAAAGCGTGAAACCTGAACGGTCACTTTGCATCGCCATGGTGAGCCGCGTGATCTCTGCGAATACACCGGCACGCCTCAGTGTTTGTCCACGACAACAACATCGCCGCATGCGGGTTGAATAATTCGATATGCGTGTTTATTTGTCCACTTCTTGCATCATCATGTCCCAGGAAGGATATGACGAACTGTCCGTGGTAACCGCAACTTTGCCGCCGGCAAAACGCACGCTGACGCTTCCGCTGTAGCTGATTTCGATGGTTGTTATGCCACATACCGCTTTCTTGCTGCCGGCGTCCGAGCAATAAGCAAGAGCGCCGTCCTTGATCGCGGTGCTGAAATTTCTGATCTGAGTCAATTCGTCTTTCGCCGGAAAGCTATCGACCTTCAGATCAAATTTGACATCGCTTCCGCAAGCGCTCTTGAGCTTACTGGCGGCCCCATGCACAGCTAATGCTTGAATAGATGGGGGTTGTGGAGCGCTTACGAAGTATCCGCAGAGAAGCTTTTGTACCCAGCCGCTTATCCGCATAACCCCAAAATCCAAAACCAACTACCGATTTAGTCAGAGGTCCGCTCAGGAGAAGGGCTGGCCGAGCAGCACGGCAGGCGTCAGGCAGGCCGAGGCTGGATACGGTGGCACGTCGATGCGCTCTCCGGCCGCGATACGCTGCTGCAGCGCCAGCCACCAGCGCACATCGAAGATCTCGCCGTGCTGGGCGAGCAACGCTGCGCGCTGCGCATCGCTAAGGCCGAGAAAGCGCGGAAACTGCTGCGGAAACACATCGTGTGGACCGACGTACCACGCGTCGCTGCCGCTGGCGCCCTCTCCTTCGTCCTCCGGCAGGACACGAAAGCGGCATTCGCTGACGAGGCAAAGTTCGTCGTAGTCATAAAATATTGCACGGCCGTTGCGCGAGATACCGAAGTTCTTCAGCAGCAGATCGCCGGCAAACACGTTGCTGCGCGCCAGATCGCGGATCGCCTGGCCGTAGTCAAGAATCGCACGCCGCGCCGCCTCCGCATCGACTTCACGCAGGTAGAGGTTCAGTGGCCGTAGACGGCGCTCGATGTAGCAGTGTGCGATCACGAGATCAGTGCCGTCGACATAGGCACTCTCACGACACTCGCCAAGGATTTCTTCCAGCAACGCAGGTGCAAAACGGCGCAGCGGAAAGCGCAGGAAGCGGAACTCCTGCGCATCGACCAGCCGGCCTGCGCGATCACGATGAAACACCAGACGGTACTTGGCCATGACTTCTTCGCGCACCGTTTCCTTGGGAAATGCAAAGCGGTCGCGAATCAGCTTGAACACCAGCGGATACGAGGGCAGCGTGAACACGAGCATGACCATGCCACGCTCGCCTTCGGCGTGCACAAAGGTTTCGTCCGGATCGCGCTGCAGGTGGCGGAAGAAATGCCGATAGCGTTCGGTCTTGCCCTGCTTGGCGCGGCCGAGCACGGTGTATAGCTCGTCAATGGGCTTGGACGGCAGCAAGGTGCGCAGAAATACGACCGCGTCGCCGACGGTCGCAAGGTCCGCATGAAAATAGCTGCGCGTGTAGCCGAACACCTGCGCCACATGTTCGCGCTCGGTCAGCACGGCATCGGCACGAATGCCCCCGGGTTCGTGCACCAGCGCGATCACCAGCGGCGCAATGCGCTCGGCGCCGAACACGCGGCCGACGAGATAGGCGCGGCGTTCGCGGTAGAACACGGTCTGCAGCAGCTCGATGGCGCGCACCGGGTCACTGCCCCAGCTCTCCAGCCGCCGCGACACGGCTTCGGCGATACGGATGGCGCAGAGTCCCGCATGCGCATAGGCCGCGGCGAACGGATAGTCGTCGAGTATGGCCTGACACACGCGCGGCAGATTGCCCCAGACCGCATAACTATGGCGCGCAACCGGATGCGTGATGCGATCGGTGGGTTCGATATCGAGCGCAACGAATTCGATGCCCGCATCCACGCCACGCGTTTTGAAGAAGCGCCGGGTCTGCGTGTTGAACCAGGTCTTGTAGAGTTCCTGATCGAGCAGCGTTGCGATGATTGCCGCATAGTGCGTACGAATCTCGCCCCAGAGCGTGCGGTCACGCAGCGCTTCGCCGAGATGTGCTTCGAGCCGGCTAGCCATACGCTGCGCACAGGCGTCGTAGAGTTCGATACGTTCGACCGCATCTCCGCCGGCTCCATCCCAGTCACGTGTCTCGAATCGCCGCTGCGCGCGTTGGGTGACGGCGCGGAATTGCGCGTGATAGTCCACGAATCCTTCGTGGATCAAGGTAGCGGTTTCGGCGGCTGGGGATGTGGCAGTCATCGTAGGCAGTCGCAATCGGCGGCGGCACGAGTATCACGATTGGGAAGGCAAGGGAATAAGGCACCGCGCGCGCGCAAGCAACGCACAGTTGCCCGCCAAACTCCTCTGTCAGAGCCCCAGGCGCCGCGTCTCATCGATAGTGGCCACGAGCGACGCGAGTAAACACTGCGGAGCGCGGCGAGACTCACCGAATCGTTCGCCTGCCAACCGAATAAGATCGGGGGGAACTTCGCGGAAGTCGTGCTTGATGTCTCGTTCCTCGTCGACGTCAACTCCCAGGAGGTAACGCAACCACGTTTCGATATGACGTTTTGGGACTAGATGACAGATACGCTCAGTCGCCGCGCGAACTGGCCGGCCGGCGTTTTCCAGGCTCTGATCAAGCTGCCTGCAGCGATACTCGACAGACCTAAGGTCTGCGTCGACGACGACAATCATCCCTATCCCAAGCTGGTGATTGGCCTTTGCCCGGAACTCCTTCACCACTAGCGGATATTGAGTAATGACAAATGCTTCTGCCGATCCGCGTGCGCTCGGCGCGACAGTCGTGCGAATGCGCCGCGAATCGATACCTAACGTCTGAAGCCAGCGTCGCACAAAGAGTTCGTGCGCGCGATCCTCACAGAGTAGATCAATCCGATCACACGGCATCGCCGAGTCCTGCAAGGTACTCAGACAAACGTGCACCAGACAGATCGATATCACGCAGCGGGACGCATTCGCTCAAGCCGTTCTTTAGCGAAAAAACGAAAGTGTCGTCAGCCCCGAGATAGTCGATTACTTCAGGGTGATGGGAGACAACGATAAGCTGCCCACCGGCATCTACAACCGCCTCTCGCAGAGCAACAAGCGCAGGCTGTATTTCCGCGATCGCTATGTAGTTGAGTGCTTCGTCCAGCGCAATCAATGATGCACGGTCGAGGCACTCGGAAATAGCGTACAGAAGAATCAGCGTTCGCTGCCCTTCCGTTAGCTGGTCGAAGCCTGTCGTGTGTACTTTTCCGTGGCGATGGATGTCGATCGACAGTGCTCGTCCACTGTGGCGATCGGCCAGTCGTAGAGAAGTTGCTCCCGAAACAATGGCTGGCAACCGCTCGTCGAGACGATGAATCGCGCTCGGTCGCGACAGGGCCATTTCTCGCCACCATGAGGCAAAGTTTGTCGCATCCTGCCTTAGCACAGATTCTTCATCGGTCGTATGCGATGAAAACCTGAAAATGTCGGGCTTGAGAATCAGCGCTCGAAACCAGTAGTCACGAAACCAGCAGAGCTTGGTGTTGTTGCCCGATGCTGGAACTTCCGGGATGAAGGAACGCGAGCCACTGAGGCTAAACTTCTGAGTAACTCGAAACTCGTCGTCGTATAGCGTAACGGTGTTGTTCGTGTACTCGAACAACAGGCGACCATCCTCACTAAGCGCCTCGCGCTCGATGAGGGGATGTTCAAGGCGACCTTCATACTTAATCGTCAGATCGTAGACAAATGCTGACTGCGTTTCTCGCTTGACGCGCAGCGATATCTGCTGGCGATCACGGCGTTGCCACCAGGTCAGATCGGACGCCGTCAAGCACTCGGTTACCCGCTGACCACGCATGAGCTGACAAACCAAATTCAGCGCAGAAAGTACGGTGGTCTTGCCACTACCGTTCGAGCCCACCAAAAGGTTGACGGTACCTGGACGCCATTCGAAATTGACGAGCGAGCGCAAGTTATCGACTCGCAGATACGTAAGCATTGAAACTCCTGTGACCTCCGGCGGGCTGCAGCCGATGTGGCAGCAGCCCGCCGACATTACAGCGCCTTGATCAGCTCATCCGCAAACTCAGAACACTTGATCTCCTTCGCGCCATCCATCAGGCGGGCGAAGTCGTAGGTAACGGTCTTGTTACCGATAGCCTTGTCCATCGCCGAGATAATGGCGTCGGCTGCTTCGGTCCAGCCCAGGTAACGCAGCATCATTTCACCGGAGAGGATGACCGAGCCCGGGTTGACCTTGTCGAGATTCGCGTACTTCGGCGCCGTGCCGTGCGTGGCCTCGAACACGGCGTGACCGGTCATGTAGTTGATGTTGCCGCCCGGCGCGATGCCGATGCCGCCAACCTGGGCGGCCAGCGCGTCGGAGAGGTAGTCGCCGTTGAGGTTCAGGGTCGCAATCACGTCGAACTCGTCCGGACGTGTCAGCACCTGCTGCAGGGTGATGTCCGCGATGGCGTCCTTGATGAGGATCTTGCCCTTGGCGAGTTCGGCCTTTTGCTCGGCATTGGCTTCCGCTTCACCGTTGGCCGCCTTGGTGCGTTCCCACTGCTCCCAGGTATAGACCTTGTCGCCGAACTCACGCTCCGCCAGAGCATAGCCCCAGTTGCGGAACGCGCCCTCGGTGAACTTCATGATGTTGCCCTTGTGCACCAGGGTCACCGAGCGGCGCTTGTTGGCGATCGCGTACTCGATCGCCGCGCGGATGAGGCGCTCGGAGCCGTCTTTGGACACGGGCTTGATGCCGATGCCCGAGGTTTCCGGGAAGCGGATCTTGCCGAACTCCTTGGGGAAGGTTTCCTTGAGCAGCGCGAGGAATTTCGCGTTTGCGTCGCTACCCTGTTCGAATTCGATGCCGGCGTAGATGTCTTCGCAGTTCTCGCGGAAGATCACCATGTCCACCTTGTCCGGCGTCTTGACCGGCGAGGGCACACCCTTGAACCAGCGCACCGGACGCAGACAGACGTAGAGGTCAAGCATCTGGCGCAACGCGACGTTGAGCGAGCGGATGCCGCCGCCGACTGGCGTGGTCAGCGGGCCCTTGATCGAGACGAGATAATCGCGGCAGGCCTGCACCGTGGAATCCGGTAGCCAGCTGCCAAACTGATTATTGGATTTTTCACCGGCGAAGATTTCGAGCCAGTGGATCTTGCGCTGGCCGCCGTAGGCTTTCTCCACAGCAGCATCAAACACGCGCACCGAAGCGCGCCAGATATCGGCGCCCGTGCCATCACCTTCGATAAACGGAATGATGGGATTGTTCGGAACCTTGAGGATACCGTTGTCGATCGTGATCTTGGCGCCGCCAGCGGGGGCGGTAATGGTGGGCTCAGCCATGGAAATCTCCGGTGGGAAGGAAGGCAGACGGCTGCCGGGAGGTTTAGCCGGCTATTGTCGCGGTTGAGCCGGACTGCGTCCATGTCGGTGCGCGTGAAACGATTCCTGCGCGATCGCAACAAAGTCTGCCGACGCGCAATTTCCTAAACCCTGCCGGCGTGAGGTCCGCCTAGACTGCGCTGCCACTTGCGACGCTGACGTTGCCAGGGCGGTTATCCCCATCCAACTGTTCGGGAGGACGCATGAGAACGTTGTTGCCGCTCGCCGCCTTGTGCCTGAGCGCCGCCGCCAACGCCGATACACCGGCGCCGCCAAAGCAGCCGCCTGCCTGTGCTGCAGCGGAGTTTCATCAATTCGACTTCTGGGTAGGCGACTGGGACGTTACCAACCCACAGGGTAAGGCCGCCGGACAGAGCCGTATTGAGGCAATACTCGATGACTGTGCGATCAGCGAAAACTGGCGGGGCGCGGGCGGCACCGTGGGCAGGAGCTACAGCGCCTGGGATGCGAGCAACAAGCGCTGGAACCAGTACTGGGTCGCGACCGACGGCCAGGTGCTCTACCTCGGCGGCGGATTGGTGGACGGCCGTATGGTGCTCAGCGGCGACACAATCGACGCCAAGAGTGGAAAGCGGTCGCCGCAGCGCGTGACCTGGACGCCCAATACCGATGGCACGGTGACTCAGCTCTGGCAGACATCGGACGACAGCGGCAAGACCTGGCGTACCGTATTCGAGGGAAACTATAAAAGGGCGGAAAAGAAACCCTAGCGAGCAGACGACTGGCGCCGGCATGTACAGCGATTGGCCGTGTCGCGTCGATACCGAATCTCCGCTCAGGCCAGGACGTGGCAAAGAGCACACTTATGCAACGTCGTTCTTGCTCCAACTTTCCGGTGTGAGTGGAGCGAGCCCGTATGTTGCGCGAGCGCGATCACACTGCGGGCTGGGTTGGCCGAACTCCCAGGCTGCGACGAGATCACGGCAGGGCGACGGGCGACGTTCGTAGTGGCGGCAACGCACGTCGCTGCCAATCGTACCGACGAGATTGATGCAGTGTGGCGAACCGCTGTCGGTGCCGCACATGCTGACGCGGTGCGCGTCCAGTGGCTCAGTCAATTCAGCGGGCATACCGGCCGGGTCGAAGTCTGTCGTTTCGGACCAATGAAACGCAACACGGAATCGGGCGCAGCAGGCACCGCAATGTTGGCAGGGGTGTGACATGGCTATACACGGGGTTGGCAGGCCTAGTGTAAGGCCACTGGCCCGTTGCTGGGCGCCGCGCAGGCGGCTACCGTGCGCTCTGGCAAGCACTCCAGGAGCATCCATGGCCGAACTGCATTTGCGCCGCGGCATCAGGTTCGCAGCCAGCGTGTTTCTGATTTCCGCCGGCATGCATGCGATGGCGCACTACCAGTACTACGTCGCCGACCTGTTCGCGGACGAGCGCAGGCGAGCCGTCGTTGAGGCGATGCAGAGCTATGTCATCGTGCCGCGTTTTGGTACGACGATGTGGACTCTGCACTGCATGTTCAGCGCTAGCTTCGCAGTATTTCTGATTCTCACCGGCACCGCCTACTGGTGGATGGCCAAAGATATGCCGCTGCAGAAGCTGCGACCGCTCGCAACGGCCAGCGCGTGGCTATGTTTTGCAGCGACGGTGCTGGTGTCACTGGCCTATCCCGTACTTCAGACGGTGTTGATCCTGTTGTTAGCCGCGCTCGGCTTCAGCTATGCGGCCTGGCGTGGTCGTGGCATCACACGCCCTGCGCTTTGAAAACCCACGAAACCGTGCCCGCTCTACAACTGCGTTGCCTTTGCACTACCACGGCAGGTCCAGCAGCCGCTACCGCCAACTTCACCTGTTCGCCGGCTCCGGTACATGCTGCCCACCGTGGTCCTGGAACGACATGCGCGCTAGTGGCGGTAGACCAGGCTGTTTCAGACCGGAGATAGCGAATGATCGCAAGTCCCGTTTGCCGCGGCCGCAGCCCAAGCTCAGCCGTCGACGCGACAGACACGATTGCGTCCGTTCTGTTTGGCACGGTAAAGCTGCTCATCGGCAGCACGAAACAAATCTGACAGAGCACTCATGCCACGACGCCATTGCGCTAGGCCGATACTGACAGTAACCGTTGTGGGCTCACCGCCGAGTTCAAATGTGTTCGCCTCGATCGTGCGGCGCAGCCGTTCTGCCGACTCGGCCGCCTCCGGCAAACTTTGCTCGGCGTAGACGAGCGCGAACTCTTCCCCGCCGATACGGGCAACAAGCTGGTCGGCGCGAAGGTTGTGACGTAGCAACTGTGCAACACCGCGAATTACCTCATCGCCGGCAGGATGGCCGTAGCGATCGTTGATCGGCTTGAAGTGATCGATATCCACAAGCGCGAGGCACAACGTACGCAGGTGTCGCGTCGCGCGCAAAATCTCTTTTTCCATTAATTCCTGAAACTGACGGCGATTGTATAAACCAGTCAGCGGATCAGAGGTCGCAAGCTGGTACAGCTCCTCGTGATACCTCGCCTCCACCGACCCCTGCTCCATGAACTTCAGGATATAGTCACCGACACCGATGTGATCGCCGTCGCGCAGTTCGGCTTCAAGAATAGGTTGCTCGTTAAGGAAGGTCTTGTTAGTGGAATCAAGGTCACGAATGCGGTAGCCGCTGGCTTCGCGCCAGATGCGACAATGCTGACGCGAGATGCTGCGGTGATTGATCTGCAGCTCAACCTCGGGAGAACGACCGATCACCACGGCATCATTGCCGAGCTCGATACGGCGGCCTAGGTTTTCGCCATGAATGACTACGAGGCAGGCCGATCCGAGCCGACCGGTGCGCGCCCCTGGTGGCCGCACCGTACGACGTTGCGTAGTATTGCCGTTGCGCGAAGACATGGGCCAAGTGTAGCGCGCGCCAGCGCGTTCCACGCGCGGGCGCTAAGCCCCCGACATAGCTCAGGCCGACACCGGGCCGACGCGCCCGGCCCTACGTGCTGGAAGTGCCACGGACGCGCACCAATAGCGCAAGCAGCAGCAGTAGCAGTAGCGCAGCGCCAGCGTTGTGCGCAGTCGCGACCGGCAATGGCAGGCCGAGCACGACGTTACTGATACCCAGGGCGATCTGCACCACAAGAGCAGCAGCTAAAGCAAGCGCTAGGCGGCCCAGGCGCCGCCGCCAGGCGGCAACAATGATGCCCAGCAAGTGCCCTAACACAACTAGCGCGCCGATGCGGTGGGTTAGCTGTATCGCCGTACGTGCGTCCGCATCGAGCACACCGCCTTCATAGTTGACGCCGATTCCGCGCCACAGCACGAACGCTTCGCGGAAATCCACCGCCGGCCACCAGCGCCCGGCACAGGTCGGAAAGTCGGTGCCACAGGCCAGCGCCGCGTAGTTCGCGCTGGTCCAGCCCCCTAGTGCGATCTGCAATGCTACCAGCGCCAATCCGACAATGATCATGCGGCGCAGTGCCCCAGTACCGGTCTGCACCTGCACAGGCAGGCTCAAGCGCAGCGCCACATAGGACAAAAGGCAAAATGTGGATATACCACCGACCAGATGCGCCATTACTACGATAGGCTTGAGCTTCCAGGTTACGGTCCACATACCAAGCAATGCCTGAAATACGATCAGCACCGAAGTAGCAACCAGCACCGGTGCAATACCAGGCAACTCGCGACGGCGATACCAGGCGAACAGCGTCAGACCGAAGGTAGTCAGTATCAAACCGCCGGCTAGAAAACGGTGCACCTGCTCGCGCCAGGCCTTGTGCGATTCGACCGCACGCTCAGGGAAGGCCGCGTTTGCGGCTTCGATCTCGTAATCGTGCTTGGGCCAAGTCAGTTTTCCGTAGCAGGTCGGCCAATCTGGACACGACAAGCCGGCGTTGGAAAGGCGCACGAACGCACCGAACACAATGACAAGCAGGGCGAAGGCAACGGCGAACCAGGCGAGGTTGCGCAAAATTCGGTGATTCGAGTTCATGGTTTCAGCGGATCAGGCGGGAGAGATCCTGACGCACGCCCGCGGGGTCGTAGCCTGGATCAAAACGCAGCATCAATAGTCCGGCCGGGTCAACGACGACTGCAGCGACGCTGTCAGGCGTTGTTGGGCGCAGTGCTTGTAGCGGTGCGGCAGTGGATTGTACGAAATCGATACGAGGATACTGCGTCATCCGCGTTGGCGTTGAATCAACGCCAACGGCAACCAGACGCAACCGCGTGGCTTTCTGCGTCATCAACGACCAGATCTTTTCTGCATCAGCGAGACGCTGTTCGCAAGCGGCAGCACAGTCGGGGCCGGCGATCAGTGCGAGCGTCCAGCGATATTCGGTGTCTTTCCACGCAAAAGCCGCGTCACGCGTCGCGCGCGGGTTGTCGGCCGCAAGTTCTTGCGGCGGCTTAACGAGGACGCCATTGTTGCGTAGTCTTGCCGGCTGCCATTCGCCGACACGCAACGCGAAAGCGGCGATCATCGGAGCGAGAAACACAAACATGATCGCGATGAGTTGTAAGCGTTTCTTAGTTTGTACTTCCATCGACCGGGTCCTGGTTAATCTTTTCGCCAATGCAGTACGACAAAGATGACGACTACAGCTATTGCGAAGGAAAACCACTGTAGTGCGTAGCCACGATGCTTCTCTGGCGACAGCGCTGCCGGCGTCCAGCTCCGCACGAAGCCAGAGGCCGAATCAGCATCAAGTAACAGCAGCCGCGGCGCGACCGTGGCAGCGAGATCCCGCGCAATAGCGCCGATGTCCACGAAGAGCATGAGCTTGGGCCAACCGGCTTGTCGCGGCAATGCATCGCCTCCGATGCGCAGTCCGCCGCCCGGCGCAGGTGCGTAGATACCGTGCAATTCGAGGTCCATCGACGGCAGATCTGGCCAAGCCGGCGGCGGCTGCCCAACGGGAGCCGCGACCCAGCCTAAGTTGACAAGCAATCGGTGCGATGCCCCACGTGGCTCGAATACTGCAATCGCACGCCGGCCAACCTTGCCTTCGTGAACTTGTTGATCTAGCCAATATCCACGCCCTGCGACGTAGCGCCCCTGCACGGCGACACGCGGGTAGTCATCGGCAGGCAGAGGATCTGGAAGCTTCGCATAGTCCAGCAGCACAGAATTCGCTGCCGCGGTGTAAGAGTTCAGCAAGTGCTCCTTCTCCTGCCCGCGCCCCCATTGCCAGCGCGATAGTCCAAGAAACACAGCGAGACCGAGCAACGCCAGGATGCATGCAAATAAAGACGGGCGACGCCAGCGCCGGCTCATCGCCGCCAGCGCCTATACTCGCGCCCTGTGCAGTGTGTTCCGACAGGTGCTTCGCTTATGGCCGGCAAACTGATCATCGTCGCTTTCCTGGTTGTGATCCTCTACAACCTCGGCGCCGGGTTGTATTACATGATGGTCGACAAGGGTACTACTAGTCGCACGGTGAAGGCGCTGACGCGACGAATCGCCCTATCGGTAGGACTCATCGTGATCGTAATGTTCTCAATCTGGATGGGGTGGATTACGCCGCATGACATTGGGCGTTGAGAGCACTCGGCGCGCGCACAAACTAAGTGACTCTAGGCCAAAAAAGACTAGGGCCTGGCGCACACACGGCTGGTCGCTAGACCAGCTGCGCCTGGTGGCGATAGGGAAATCCCGGGCCAGATAGTCAGAGCGCCTAGAACTCAGAGCGGCTCGAACTGAGAGTCAAAAACCAAAACGCCATCCGAATGGATGGCGTGATGGACAAAAAGGGCCCTGGCAGTGACCTACTCTCGCATGCGGAAGCACACTACCATCGGCGCGGGTTCGTTTCACTTCCGAGTTCGAGAAGGGATCGGGTGGTACCA
>JAEUPP010000035.1 GCA_016790075.1 Rhodanobacteraceae bacterium
CGGCTCCGACGGCTTCGGCTCCGACGGCTTCGGCTCCGACGGCTTCGGCTCCGACGGCTTCGGCTCCGACGGCTTCGGCTCCGACGGCTTCGGCTCCGACAGCTTCGGCTCCGACAGCTTCGGCTCCGACAGCTTCGGCTCCGACGGCTTCGGCTCCGACGGCTTCGGCTCCGACAGCTTCGGCTCCGACAGCTTCGGCTCCGACAGCTTCGGCTCCGGCACGAACCGCCCCGATTCCGGTCACGCCACGCCCGACACCGGCTCCGGTGACCGCTACTGCGGTCGTGATCCCGCCGCCAACTGCCGCAGTCAAGCCGGTGATCGATTCCTCGGTACCAGCGCCAGCGCGCACGGCACCGATTCCGGTATCGGCTCAGCCTGCGAAAACCACAGCTTCGCCACCGGTCGCGCCGCCTCCGAGCGCCCCGGCCTCCGCGCCGCCGCCGGTCAAGCTTGAAGTGCCCAACGCGATTGCTTCGGCGCCGATTCCCGGTACTGGCCGCGCTAACGAAGCCGTGACCAAGACAGCACCCGCAACCGGCCAGCTCCCGTTAGGCATGCCCGAACCGGCTGAGCCGGCCGATACCAGCGTGCGCCAAGCTGTGGCGGCAGCGCTGCGTACTCCGGCTGCGCTTCCGACGCCGGCCGCCAGCGACAGCAAGCCTGCAGACAGCAACAACAGCTGAGGACCGCCGCGCCTATCCCGCTGCGGGATAGGCGCGACCCAGCAGCATAGCCGGCGGCAACTACGGCAAAGCCGTACCGAACTCGGACCGCCGACCGGTCGCCGGTGTTCTATCGCCGCGGCCGACGCCGCGTACCGTTCGCAGTCTCCCGAGCACTGCCGAGATCCAGCACGCCGTGCACATTGGCCAAATGCGCCAGTGCAACAACGTTATCTATGTCCAGTTTGGTAAAAATATTCGACTTGTGCGTCGAAATTGTCTTGTCGCTGATGCTGAGGATACGGGCCAGCGTCTGGGCGTCATCGCCCTGGGCAAGACGTATCGCTATCTCGAGCTCGCGCGCTGTCAGACGATCGAACGGCGATCCGCCACCACCTTCGACAGCCTCCAGAGCGAGCTGCTGCGCGATAACCGGCGCCAGATAGCGCCGTCCGTCAGCGACTTGCTGCAAGGCCTGGATAAAATCTTCCGCCGGACAGGCCTTGGTGAGATATCCCGAGGCACCGGCCTCCAGCAAGCGCCGCGGAAACGGCGCGTCGCCGGCTACGGTGACGATAACGACACGGGTACGCAAGTCACTACGGCGGACCCGTTCGGTGACTTCGACACCGGTGAGCTTGGGCATATGCAGATCCAGTACGGCCACGTCGGGCTCTACCCGCCGGATCAAGGCCAGGCCGGCTTCGCCATCGCCTGCCTCGCCAACAACCGTAAAACCCGGCTCGCGTTCCAGCATCGCGCGATAGCCGTTACGGACCAGCGCATGGTCGTCGATCAGGACAACATTAATCATTCCGCGTTCCCCTCGCTTGCAGCGGCAGAGCGTATCCAAGGTGCATCGCAGAGATCTTGCAGCGGCTGAAAGGTACGTCAGGGACACCGCAGTGACAATGCACGACGCAATTTTTCCTGCCTACATGACATCGAGAAAATACGCAACGTGGAGCTTGCAGCGCTGATTCGCTATCCTTTCGGGCTGCAGCCGGCTGTCGCCGGCTCTGCGGCGGCAACCCGTCGCTACCGCACGGAAGAGTGGCAGAGCGGTTGAATGCACCGGTCTTGAAAACCGGCGATGGGCGACCATCCGTGGGTTCGAATCCCACCTCTTCCGCCAGTCCCGCCAGCGTGTCGCGGCAACAGCAGATTGATCCGCGTCAAGGCGGCGCGGGCAACGCCAGCGCAGACTGGCGGCATGAACGCGATACTCGCCCCGCAGACCATCTTCGATCCCGAGCTCATTGCGCGTTACGATCTGGCGGGACCGCGCTATACCTCGTACCCGCCGGCCACGCTGTTCACGCCGGATTGCGGCGCTGAGGAATTCATTGCTGCGGCCCTGGACAGCAACGCGCCTCCGATACCCAATCCGCTGTCCCTCTACCTGCACCTGCCTTTCTGTCTGGCGCCCTGCTACTACTGCGGCTGCCATCGCATCATCAACCGCGACCGCAGTCGCAGCGAGCGCTATCTCGCACAGCTGCAGAAAGAAATCGCACTGACTGCACGCCTGTTCGATCGTGACCGCCGTGTACTGCAGCTGCACTTCGGCGGTGGCACACCAAACCTGCTCGATGCGCGCCAACTTGGCTCGCTGATGGCCTGCCTGGACCGGCACTTCCTGCTGCAGCGCACCTGGCCGGCGGAGATCGGCATGGAGCTTGACCCGCGTAGCGTCGAACCCGGTTATTTGCGGCTGCTGTCGGCGCTGGGCTTCAACCGCGTGTCCATCGGTATTCAGGATTTTGACCCCGATGTGCAGCAGGCGGTAAATCGCCTGCAGAGCCTCGAACAGACCGAGAACGTCATCGCCGCCGCCCGCGCACACGGCATGCGCTCGATCAGCGTCGATCTGATCTACGGCCTGCCACGGCAGACACCCGAGCGTCTGGCGCGCACCCTTGAGGAGGTCATAGCGCTTGATCCGGACCGGATCGCCATTTATGGCTACGCACATATGCCGCAGCGCTTTCGCGCACAGCGCCTGATTGCCGCGGACGAACTACCAGGGTCTGCGCAACGCCTGGCGCTGCTCGATCTCGCGGTACGCACACTCGCCGCAGCGGGCTATCGGCATATTGGCATGGATCACTTCGCCCGGCCCGATGATGACCTGGCCATAGCGCAGCGTGAAGGGCGTCTGCAGCGCAATTTCCAGGGCTATTCCACGCATGCGGACTGCGACCTGATCGGGCTTGGCCTCAGCGCAATCTCGCAGGTTGGCTCGACCTTCAGCCAGAACGCCGCGGATCTGCCGGGTTACTACCGTGCGCTTGATGCCGGTCAGCTGCCGCGCGTGCGCGGCGTCGTGCGCAGCACCGACGACGGCATACGCAGCAGTGCCATCCAGCAGCTGATGTGCGACGGCTCCATCGACATCGCCGACTTCGAGCATCGCCATAGCATCGACTTCGCACAGTATTTCAGCCAAGCGCTGCAGCGCCTGCACACATTGCAGGACGACGGTCTGGTGCGAGTCGATGCCCGCCGCATCAGCGTAACGCCACGCGGCCGATTCCTGCTGCGCATCATCGCCATGTGTTTCGACGCGTATCGCGATCTTGCAGCGCCCGTGGGCGGCTCGCGGGTACTCTAGACCGGCCAGCGCAATGCGATGGCCGTGTGCGAAACGTATTCCCGCCGAGGAAAACCACGGCAGGTCGCCCAGCAGCCTGCACCGCCTGAAGATTCGTGACACGACGTCGCAGGCTATCGAACCCGCAGGCCGAAGGACTATGCTAGCGGCATGAGCACAACCTCTGTCGTGGAACTCGCATCAGCGCGGCATCATTGCCAGCAATGTTCGCTGCGTGAGCTTTGCATTCCGGCCGGCGTCAGCAACGAGGACGTGAATCGCATCGACCGCCTCGTAAAGAAGCGCCGCGTTGTGGCACGTGGCGAATACCTGTTCCGCGCCGAGGCACGAATGGCACGCCTCTACGTGGCGCGGGAAGGCGCCTTCAAGACCGTGACCAGCAATGCCGCCGGCGAGCAGCAGGTCATCGGCTTTCATCTGGCCGGCGAACTGCTGGGACTGGACGCACTCGGCACCAATCGCCATCGTTGTGATGCGGTTGCCCTGGAAGCTGCCCAGATCTGCGAAATTCCACTCGAAGAATTGCATGCGGTAGCGGCCGAAGTACCCGGCCTGCAGCGCCAGCTTCTGCGCGTGATCGGAACCAGCGTCGGGCGTGACCACGATCATGTCGAACTCATGGGACGGCGCCAGGCCGACGACCGCATCCTGCTGTTCCTGCACAGCCTGTCGCAGCGTTTCTACGCCTTGGGCCGCGACGGTAACGAATTCGTGCTGCCCATGACCCGCGAAGACATCGCAAGCTACGCAGGCCTCGTCATTGAAACCGTAAGCCGCAGTTTCACCCGGCTGCAGGAAGAAGGCATCATTGCTGTACGCGGGCGCCGTGTGCGCCTGATCTTGCATGAACGTGTAGCGGCGGCGGCGCACAACGGCACGTTGCGCAACTGAAACACGCCGGATCGCGTTCGCAGCGACAGCGGGGGCGACGACTATTGCCCTCAACCCACACAGCCCAGGCCAGCCAGCAACGCATGCACGCCAGGCATATGCATCAGCCAAGGCGCCAGCGCCGTGGCCAGCCCCGACAGCAATAACAGGCTCGCCGCGACTCGCCTTAACTTCGGCTGCGCAAGGCGGCGGCCAAGATGCATGCCACTCCAGGTCAGAGGCAGCATCAGCAGCAGCGTGCCGAGACCGAAACTCAGCATCAGCAGTGCGGCGGCCAGCACGTCAGCCTGCAGCCAGGCGAGCAGCAGCAGGGTCGAACTGAGTCCACAGGGCAACCACCCCCAGAGCATGCCGAGGGCGAGCCTGCGTGGCAGGGTCGTCGCTGGCAGCAGGTGGCGCTGCAGCGGTGCAAGCCATTGCCATACACCGCGGCCAGTGCGATGCAGCAGCGCGAGGCGCCGGCCGGAATCAAGCAACCGCAGCGCCAGCAAGATGATGACCAGTCCGATCAGGCTGCGCAGCACGCCCTGCAGCAGATTGTTGCGCGCGATATTGAGCAGGCCTGCACCAACCGCGCCCGCCAGGGCCCCCGCCACGGTATAGCCGAGCAGACGTCCCAGGCTGATCCAGATTGCCGCAGACAGACTAGTGCGCGACCCGCCGGCCGCAGCTCCCAGGCCCGTCGCAATGCCGCCACACATCGCAACACAGTGCAGGCTACCGAGCAGACCGCTCAGGAATGCAGCGCCCAGTACCAACAGGTCAATCGGCATGACGTTGGAGCGGCGGCGCCGCGTCCTCCAGCAGCGGCGCAAGCGCCGGTGTATCGAGGTCGTCGAACTGGCCATGGCGCACGGCCCAGACAAAGGCCGCGACAGCCGCCGCAAGCAGCAATACGGCAAGCGGCACCAGCAGCAGCAGAATCGTCATGTATGGCTCCGGCTGAGACGCAACGCATTCAGCACCACAAACAGCGACGACCCCGCCATGCCCAGCGCCGCCAGCCAGGGCGCCACCCAGCCCAGCGCCGCAAACGGCAGGGCAACCACGTTGTACGTCGCGGCCCAGACCAGGTTCTGCCGCACGATCCGGCGTGTGCGTCGCGCAACTGCAATGCTGTGCGCGACGCCCGCCAATGCATTGCCGGTCAACACCAGGTCGGCCGCACGATGCGTCAGCGCCGCGCCATCAGCGAACGCGAACGAGACGCTTGCACCGGCCAGCACCGGTGCATCGTTGATACCGTCCCCGAGCATCGACACCACATGACCGGCCCGCTGCAGCGCCTGTGCGCGCGCCAGCTTGTCTTCTGGCGTCTGCCGCGCCCGCCAGCAGTTGATGCCGAGTTGCCCGGCGACGGCCGCAGCCGCTTCCGCGCTGTCTCCAGTTGAAATTTCAATTGAAATATTCAACTGCTGCAGCGTTGCGACAGCAGCAGCTGCGTTCGCCCGCAGCTGCTGCTCGACAGAAAACCGCGCCAGCGCCGTCTGCCCATCGCCCAGCCAGACCGCGCCGTCGTCATCCCGCGCCGCCGCAAAATCGGCGCGACCGAGACGATAGTGGCGACCGCCAACACAGCCTTCGATGCCCAGTCCGGGGCGCAGGCCGCAAGGTATCTGCGCCTGCTCTGCGGCACCTGGTTCGGCGATAGGGCCAGTCCCCTGCCCTGTGCCGGACGCAACACGCGGCAACTCGGGACCAGAGGCCGCCGCGGCGCGAAACGCCGCCGCAAGCGGATGCGTAGCATCCCCCTGCAGCGAAGCCGCTATGGCCAGCACCTCGTCGCAGGTCATGCCGCCGAAGGTCTGCACCGTATCACGCGCGAGGCGCGTATCGGTCAAGGTACCGGTCTTGTCGAGTATCAGCGTGTCGACAGCAGCAAGCACCTCGACCGCATCCGCGCGTACAACCAGTACCCCGCGCCGCGCCAGCGCATCCGTCGCTGCCGCCAGTGCAGCCGGCAACGCCAACGCCAGCGCGCAGGGGCAGCTGATCACGAGCAGCGCAAGCACGACCTCGAATGCACGCGCGGGCTGCCACCACCACCAGGCGCCAAACACGAGTACCGCCGCGATCAGCACCCCGTTGGCGAATTGACGTGCTGCGCGATCGGCAGCGCGCGCCAGCCGTGGCCGTTGTGTCTGCGCCTGCTCCAGCAGCCGCACCAGCTGCGCGAGGCGCGTATCACCGCCGACGCGTACCACCCGCAGCCGCAGCGGCCGTTCGCAGCAGTTGCTGCCGGCCGCAATCGGATCGCCACGACGACGCAGTACCGGCAGCGCCTCGCCGGTGAGCAGGGCTTCGTCAAGCGCGGCCTGCGCATCCAGCAATACGCCGTCGGCTGGCACGCTGTCACCGGCATCAACGCGCAGCACATCTCCCACACGGATCTTCGCCGTGGCAATGCGCGTCAGTGTTCCATCGCCCTCTTCGCGCTGGGCGAACACCGGCCTTCTTTGCGCCAGCGCGTCCACGCACAGGGTCGCGCGGCGCCGCGCCCACTGCTCCAGCTGGCGCGCCGTCAGCAGCAGGAATACGAACATCACCGAAGCATCGAACCAGACCTGCCCGCCGCCGCGCAGGGTCTCGACGACACTGGCGAAATACGCGAGCAGGATGGAAGCACCTGCCAGCACATCCATAGTGGCGCTGCGCTCGCGCAGGCCACGCAGCAGCCCGGCGATGAACGGCCAGCCGGCGATGAAGACTACTGGTGTGGAAACCAGCAGCGTAGTCCAGCGCAGGAAATCTCGCGTTGCGACCGGCATCTGCGCCGCCGTGTCGAGGTACAGCGCCTCGGCGAACATCATTGCCTGCATCGCACCGATGCCGGCCAGGCCCAGCCGCAGCACGTCCCGGCGCCATTCACGCCGACGCGTGCGCTCGCGCGCGGTCCCGGTCGCCAGCACCGGAGCGAACCCAAGCGCCCCAAGGCGTTGCAGCAATTTAGACAAATCCACAGCAGACGGATTCCAGCGCAACCGGATACGGCCGGTAGCCGCATTGGCCGTCACGTCCAGCACGCCGTTCTCGCGCATCAGCGCCTGGTCGACCAGCCAGGCGCAGGCAGCACAGCGCAAACCGGCGCTGAGCACCACGATTTCCATGCCGCCCGGCACCGCCCAGGCATGCTCGGCCAGAATCTCCGGCTGCATCCAGGCACTAAAATCTTCTTCCTCTGCCGAAACACGCCGTGCCTCATCGCGGCGCAGGCGGTAGTACTGACTCAGTCCCGCATCCCGTATCCATAGAGCTGCTGCTGCACAGCCGTCGCAACAGAACGCGCGCGTGACACCGTCGACAGCAACCGTCGGTGCCTGCGCCGGAAGTACTTCGGCGCAATGGAAGCAACCGGACGGGAGTCCCGCAACTAGCGCCGCCATAGCGGTTCCAGTTCGATGCGCTCGGCCTCCGGTTCCAGGCGGCCCGCAAGACGCCAACGCCCGTCAGCCGGCTCGACCCGTACATGCCAGGCATGGGTAGACGCGGGCGTCTGGGCCGAACGCCAGTGCTGCGCATCGATCCGCTCAAGCTGCAGTTCACTATCGTAGGCGGCTGTTGCCGGATGCAGCAGGCGCAGGCGCAGCGGCGCCTCGCCTCCCGCGTCACCACGCAGCTCCAGGTCCAGGCCGCCGCCGGGCATGCGGCGCTGCAGCGTCGCGCCCAAGCCCTTGCGCAGGGCCGTTTCGTCGGCACGGATGTCCTCGACCTGTACCTGCGCAGTGCGGCGAACGGCAGGGCTGAGCACATCGGTCTTGCCGCCCGCGGCCAATACCGCAATCAGCGTTACGCCGGCGGCAACGGCGGCAAGCGGCAGGCCGGCAACAAGCCAGAGCATGGGCTCGCGCCAGACGGGGCGGTTTGCTGCTTCAGTCCGCATCAGGGCGCAGGCCCGAAGAATGCGCTGCGCACCTGCGCCGTGTCGCCGCGCGCAACGTCTTCGACCACGAATTCGACAACACGCCGGCCCGCAACAGAGCCCGGCTCGGCGACCAGGGTCAGCGCCGCAGTCTGTACGCTCTCCGGCGGCACACTGATGCTGCCGTCATCGAGCAGGCGCAATGTATCGGCATTGGCCAGGCGTATGCGCAGCCTACGCTCCACATTACGTTTATTGATAATTCTCAAACTATAAGAATTCTCGATACGGCCATCCGCTGCGACACGATACAGCGCGTTGCGGTCACGCAGCACTTCGGCCGTCAGCGGCGCGCGCCCAACCAGGCCCACGATCCAGCCGAGTATCAGTGCCGCCAGCAGGAACCCGTAGATCCACACCCGTGGACGCAACACGCGGGCGGGCCGGTCTTCGAGCGCATTCTGGGTCGCGTAGCGCACCAGCCCGCGCGCATAACCCAGTTTGTCCATGACCTGATCACAGGCATCGATGCAGGCGCCACAGGCGATGCACTCGTACTGCAGGCCATTGCGAATGTCGATGCCGACCGGGCAGACCTGCACGCACCAGGTGCAGTCGATGCAGTCGCCGAGCTCCGCCGGCGCCGGCGTCGCCATCAGCGGCCCGGTCCCTTCATAAGCTGCCGTCGTGCGCCGCACGTCCAGTGCCCGGGATGCACCGCCAGCGTGACGGCTGGCATGCACCAGCCAGCGCTCCGCCTCTTCTGCGGACAACCGGCCGCGGCCACCGTCCAGCACACTCACAACTTCTCGCTTGCGCGAACCACGCGGCTCGCCGCGGCGCGCGTCATAGGCGATGATCAGGGTGTCACGATCAAACATCGCCCCCTGGAAACGCGCGTAAGGGCACATGTACTTGCAGACCTGGTCGCGCAGCACACCGGCGTTGCCCCAGGTTGCCAACGCATAGAACACCGTCCAGAACGTTTCCGCACCACTCCAGTCCAGCGCCGGCAACCGCAGCGCAAATTCCCGCACCGGCGTAAAGAAACCGACAAAGGTAAAACCGGTCCACAGCGCGAAAATCAGCCAGAGCAGGTGCTTGGCGGTTTTGCGCAGCAGCTTCTCGCGCGTCCAGGACCCGGCATCCAGGCGCTGGCGCTTGGCGCGATCCCCCTCGGTCCAACGCTCCATCCACAGGAACACTTCGGTCCAGACCGTTTGCGGACACGCGTAGCCGCACCAGAGCCGGCCAGCAACCGCGGTAAAGAAAAACAGGGCGACGCCGGCGATGATCAGCAGCAGGGCGAGGAACACAAAATCCTGCGGCCACAACACCAGCCCGAACACGTAGAACTTGCGCGCCGGAAGATCGAACAGGACGGCCTGACGCCCGTCCCAGCTCAGCCACGGAAACGCGTAATACATGCCGAGCAGGACCACGACCGCGATACGGCGCAAGGTGTCGTAGCGGCCCCGCACCTCGCGCGGATATACCTTGCGTTCGGCCCGATACAGGCCCGATGGCGCCTCTTCCTTGAGTGTGATCGGGATCGAGCGGCTCACGAGCGCAGGCCTCGCGTGCGATGTGACCGGGCCCGATCTGACGGGATTTCATTCAGTTGCGCTGCCGGACGCAGCAGCCACCAGGTGAACAAGCTGGAGCTCGCGGTGGCCGACCAGAAAGCAAAAAAACCCAATGTATAACCCCATTCACGACCAATTTCCCAATCCGGAAACGTGAGGTCGCGCCACTCCAGCGGATCGACGAACGCGAAGAACACCATGGTGCAGACACAGGCGCTGAAGAAACTTGGCCACAGGATGGCGCCCCAGCGTTGCAAGGCTGGCAGGGGCGGACATTCGGCGACCCGCGCGCGCCTCATGGCTGCTTCGCGGCGCTTGAACGCGCGTGGACCCACGCCGCCACCACACGTGTGCGCGCGGGGCCAAGCAGATCGCCGTGCGCCGGCATCTGGCCGCTGCGGCCGGTGGTCACGCTGGTACGCACGCTGGCCACGTCGCCGCCGTAGAGCCAATAGCTGTCACTGAGGTCAGGCGCCCCCAGCAGCGGGTTTCCCTTGCCTTCGGCGCCATGACAGGCTGAACACAGGGCGGAGAAACGCGCAGCGCCCTTCTCCGCCAGTTGCCCGTCCACCTGCTGCCCGGAAAGCGAGCGCACATAGGCCACGGTCTCATCGATTTCCGCATCACTGGCAAACGCGCTCGCGAGCGGCGGCATCATGGCCTGACGGCCGTCGCGAACAGAGGCGAGGACGTCATCGGGTGTGCCGCCCCAATGCCACACCGTGTCGGTAAGGTCGGGGAACCCACGCGCGCCGCGGGCGTCGGCACCGTGACAGGCTGCGCAATGGCTTGCGAACAGTGACTGGCCTAGCTTGCGTGCCACCGGATCACGCGCAAGCTCTTCGAAGGATTTTTCAGCATACGGCGCGAATGCCGCCGCAATACGCGCCTCGTTTTCGGCGCGTTGTGCATCATGCTCGCGCTGCGACGACCAGCCGCTGGCTCCACGCCAGGCGCCCAGTCCCGGGTAGTACAGCAGGTAAGCCGTGCCGAACACGATGGTCAGATAGAACAGCACTATCCACCAGCGCGGCATCGGCTTGTTGTATTCGGTGACGTCGCCGTCCCAGTAGTGACTGGTCTGCTCCGGCGCCGGATCACCCGCGCGACGCTTGCCGGTAAACCAGAGCAGCCAGACGCTGCCCACCAGATTCAGCACGACCAGAACAATGACATACCACGACCACGAGCTGCTCATGGGCTGCACTCCTTCGCATCGTCCTCAAGCGGCAGCCGCGCAGCAGCCTCGAAGTCCTGCTGGCGCCGGCTGCTCCAGGCCCAGATCCAGCCGGCAACAAAAATCACGAGCAGCACCGCCGTTGCCGCTCCCGATAGCACGCCTGAGCTCATTGCACACCTCCTGACGTGGCGCTGGCAGCGCTTTGGGCCGGAGCATGGCGGCCCAGTCCCTGCAGGTAGGCGATGACCGCGTCGAGTTCAGTCTTGCCGGCGAGCGCCGCGGCAACCCCGTCGATATCGGCATCCGTGTAGGGATCGCCAAGGCGGCGCAGCGCCGCAAGTTTCAGTTTCACCGCATCGGCATCAAGCGGCGCGTCGGCAAGCCAGGGATAGGCCGGCATGTTCGACTCCGGTACTACGTCCCGCGGATTCACCATGTGCACCCGGTGCCAGTCGTCGGAATAACGTCCGCCTACGCGCGCAAGATCGGGACCGGTGCGCTTGCTGCCCCACTGGAACGGCCGGTCGTAGACCGACTCGCCCGCGAGTGAATAGTGCCCGTAGCGTTCGGTTTCAAATCGCAGCGTACGGATCATCTGCGAATGACAGTTGTAGCAGCCTTCACGCACGTAGACGTCGCGTCCCGCCAGTTGCAGCGGCGGGTACGGCGTGACGCCGGGCAAGGGCTGTATCGTCTCGGCCTGATACATCAGCGGCACGATCTCTGCGAGACCGCCAAAGCTGATCGCGACGGCGATAAGCACGGCCATGAGGCCGACGTTCTTTTCGACTTTCGCGTGGAAGTATTCGCTCATAAGGCACTCTCGGGGAACCTTTGATCAGATCAGGTTTTCCGGCGGCAGACATCCGCGGCACGACCAGATAGCCGAGCCAGGGATGCCTGTCCGGATCGTCAGTGTTGGGTCACAACCGGCAGCACGGCCATGTCCTGCGTACTGTGTGCGGCACGCCAGGTCAGCCAGATGTTCCAGGCCATGACACCCATGCCCAGCAGTACCAGCACGCCACCAAGGAAGCGGATCAGGTAGTACGGATAGGTCGCCGCCAGCGATTCGACGAAGCTGTACGTCAAGGTCCCGTCAGCGTTGGTCGCACGCCACATCAGCCCCTGCATGACGCCAGCTATCCACATTGAAGCAATGTAGAAAACAACACCGATAGTGTGTATCCAGAAATGCAGATCGATCAGCTTGACCGAATGCATGGTCTGCAGCCCGAGCAGGCGCGGCCACATGGCGTAGACCGCCCCCAGCGAGATCATCGCGACCCAACCCAGCGCACCGGCATGTACGTGGCCAACGGTCCAGTCGGTGTAGTGGCTCAGCGAGTTGACCGTCTTGATCGACATCATCGGACCTTCAAAGGTCGCGATCATGTAAAACGACAGCGAGACGATAAGAAACTTGATGATCGGATCCGTGCGCAGCTTGTGCCACGCACCGGACAAGGTCATTACGCCGTTGATCGCTCCGCCCCAGGATGGAGCCAGCAGGATCAGCGAGAACACCATGCCCAGGGACTGCGCCCAATCCGGCAGCGCCGTGTACTGCAGGTGGTGCGGCCCAGCCCACATGTAGATCGCAATAAGTGCCCAGAAGTGGACTATGGAAAGACGGTACGAGTAAACAGGCCTGCCTGCCTGCTTGGGCACGAAGTAGTACATCATGCCGAGAAATCCCGCGGTCAGGAAAAATCCGACCGCGTTATGGCCGTACCACCACTGCGCCATTGCATCGACCGCGCCGGTATAGACCGAGTACGACTTCAGCCAGGACACCGGCAACGCCAGATTATTGACCACGTGCAACAGCGCGACCGCGACAATAAAACTCGCGTAGAACCAGTTCGCGACATAGATGTGCTTGACGCGGCGGCGCACCAGGGTGCCGAAGAACACGACGGCGTAGGCAACCCATACCAGGGTGATCAGGATATCGATTGGCCATTCCAGCTCGGCGTATTCCTTGCCCTGGGTCAGCCCCAGGGGCAGGCTCACCGCCGCAGAGAGAATGACGGCTTGCCAGCCCCAGAACACGAAGCTTGCGAGCCGGTCGGAAAACAGGCGCGCATGGCAGGTGCGCTGCACGACGTAGAAGCTCGTCGCCATCAGCGCACAGCCGCCGAATGCGAAGACGACGGCATTGGTATGCAGCGGCCGCAAGCGGCCGTAGCTGAGCCAGCTGATCCCCTCGGTCAGGGCCGGCCAGTAGAGCTGTGCAGCAATCAGCACGCCGACAGCCATCCCGACTATGCCCCAGACCACGGTCATCAGAGTGAACTGGCGCACGACAGTGTCGTTGTAGCGCTCATCCACGGTTGCAGCGTTCATGGCAGCTCCCACAGCGCAGGAAAAATCCGGCCGCGCCCTGCCGGGACCACAGGGGCGTGCCTGTGGTCGAATCAAATGGCGGTGAAATCCCAGGCCGGCCTGGCGGGCCTCTGTGTGCGGCCAGTCCGAGTGGCGTCCTACTTGACGCTGAGCTTGCCTTTCATGATCGCCCAGTGACCTGGGAAGGAACAAAAGAAGGTGTAGTCGCCGCCGGGCTTGAGCGCCGAGCCAGCGAACGTTGCCGAAGTCGATGCGCCGCCGCCTACCAGCGGCGTGTGGGCAATCACCCGCTTGTCGCCCGCCGCCACATAGTTCGCTGCAGCACCGGCCTTCTGTCCATCCTGGGCAATGGGCTGCAGGTCCGCAGTTGCAGCGATCACGACGTTATGCCCCATGGCAGCCACCGGCAGCTTGCCGGTATGGGTCAGCTTGATTTCTATGCTCTTGCAGGACGCGGCCACCGCAACTTCACTGCGGTCGAACTTCATCGCATCGTCGGCCTTGAGCTCGATCAGGCAATCGCCAGCGCTGGCAGTGCCGGAGGCCAACAGGAGGAAGGCATAGAGAACAGTACGCATTGGAGGGCTCATCGCAGTTCGAAGTGGTGGCAAGCCTAGGCGTAGCGGACCGGGCCGGCCTTGATTCAGATCAATTCACCGCCGCCGGGCCGCGGATGGCGGAGGTGATCAACGCCGGCGAGCAGGCAGCCTTTGAGGCAGGCAGGATCGATTTGCATATTTATAAATATTTTCAACAGCGGGCGATCCCCGCAACCAGGCCGGCACACAAGCTCTTTGTGCTTTCCGCAGCAGCGTTTAGCATGCACCGTCCGCCGGCCACGACCGCCCCACCCCGATGCTGCTGATCCCGACCACCGCCCGCACAACGCCGCCGCACTACTGGTTGTTACTGGCGCTGGCGCTAGCCGCGGTCAAGCTCTGTCTGATCCTGATCGACCCAACCCAGCGCTTCTTCCTCGGCGATTCGGAAAGTTATCTGCACTCGGCATTCACCGGCTGGATTCCGCCCGACCGTTCTTTCATCTACGGTCTATTCGTTCGCGCCACCGCCATCTGGCCCGGTACGCTGACCGGTCTGCTGGCCGCACAGTCGTTATGCGGCCTGCTGACCGCACTGTTGTGCGCCCGCATTGCCATTGGCGATCTCGGCGTCGATCGGCGCGCCGCCGCGCTGCTCGCGCTGCTCGTCGCGATCGAGCCCGCCCAGTTGTTTTATGAGCGTATGGTCATGGCCGAAAGCCTGGGCACACTCTGCCTCATCACGATGGCGAGCTGCGGCTTCGCCTATCTGCGTCACGGCGCCTGGCCCTGGCTGCTCGCCATGGCCTTGAGCGGCATTGCTACCGTCGCCCTGCGCATGAGCCTGTTGCCGGTCGTGATTGGCTTCTCGGTATTGCCACCGCTGGTAGCCGCCGCCGAGGCCGGGTTAAACCGTTCCTGGCCTCGCATCGGCCTGCACCTCGTTATCGCGCTGACGGCTACCGCACTCGCCCATGTCGGGTACCAGCGGCTGTACGGCCATATGTATCAGGGGGAGCCGGAATATCTGCACAGCACCGGCACGTTCCGGCTCGGCCTCGTTGCCCCGCTGGTCAAGCCCGAACACCTCGAACGCGAAGGTCTTTCGCCACAGCTGCTGGCGAGCGTAGGTCCGCCGCTGGCCGATCCACGTACGCGCGAAGCCCAGCTCTGGCTGGACAACGGCCTTATCGCCGTGCTGCGCCGCGCCACCGGCGACGACGCCGAACGCCAGGCACGGCATATTGCCGCAGCAGCCCTGCGCGATGATCCACTGGGCTTCATAGGCCTCGCGCTGGCAACCACACGAGACTATTTCAACGCGAACGAAACCCGGGCGCGCATGGCCGACGATCTGGGCACGCGCGCACTCAGTCTGCCCATACAGGCCAGTTTGCGTGAGCGGCTGAACTACGACGCTTCGCAGGTGCACGAACAGCGCAACCTGATCGCCCGTTACTTCGAGCGCGGTGGCAACTGGCTGATCATCTGCCTGTTTGCGCTCGCGCCGTTTGCGCTGGTCGCGGCGCTGCGTCTATGGCGGCGCCGGCGCAGCGCCGCGCTGCTGCTGGCGCTGACTGCACTGGGCCTGGTCGCAGGACAGCTTCTGTTCTCGCATATCGTGTCGTTTCGCTATCTGCACCCGTTCACGCCGCTACTGCTGATCTGCGCAGCCGCCGCGTTTGCACCAGCCATGCGCAGCCGGACGCGTACCGTGCCTTGACCACGTCACGCAAGGGGCTTATCGCGCGTCGCGACGGTAAATCCACCAGCGCGAGGACAGGTAGTTCACGGCCAGCCCGGCGATCGAACCTGCGGCAACGCCAAGCTCCGGGTAGCGCTGCACAAGCGGGAAAAAAGCATACAAAAAAGCATATGCCGCATAGTTCACCGCAAAGCCGCCACTCATCGCCAGCAGATAGCGCCCCCATTCGCCGAGCAGGCCGTAACGGCGCGTACCGCGGAACGTGCTGTGCCGGTTCCACAGCCATGTCGCCGTCGCCGCGCAGAGAAACGACAGCAGCCGTGCCGCATAGGCATTCATCTGCAAACCGCTGACCAGGAGGCGCAGCACGCCGGCGTCGACGACGAAGCCGATCACACCGCCGATACAAAACAGCAGGAATTGCGGCATCGCCTACTCCGGCGCCGAATGGCCGAGATAAGCCAGCATCTTGAGTTCACGCCGACCGCGCGTGACCGTGTCGAGAATCAGTCCGGCGAAAAACGACAGCGCTGCCAGCAGCATGAGACCGGTGGACAGGATAGCGGTAGGGAAGCGCGGTACCAGGCCGGTTTCTGCATAGGTCAGCAACAACGGCACCGACAGCGCGACCGCACTGCCCGCAAACAGGGCCGCAATCATCGAATAGAACGCCAGCGGCCGCTCGGCGCCGAACAGGCGGACCATGGTCACGACGATGCGGATGCCGTCGCGTACTGTCGACAGCTTGCTGTGTGACCCCTCGGGCCTTTCCTTGAACGGGGTACCGACTTCGGCGACGGCCATCTTGAGTTCGAGCGCATGTACGGTCAGCTCAGTCTCGATCTCGAAGCCCTGGCTCAGTACCGGGAACGACTTGGCGAAGCGGCGCGAGAAAACCCGATAACCCGACAGGATGTCGGAACAGTTGCGACCAAAGAGCTGGCTCAGGAACCCGGTCAGCATGCGGTTGCCGAAGGCATGGCCAGGCCGGTGCACGTCGGCGTGTATGGGCTCGCGCACGCCGACCACCATGTCGAGGTTTTCCGAGAACAGGCGTTTGACCAGAGCCGGCGCGCTCGCCGCATCGTAGGTATCGTCGCCGTCAACCATGACATAGGCGTCGGCCTCGATATCGGCAAACATGCGCCGCACTACATGACCTTTGCCCTGCAGCTTGACGCTGTGCACGATGGCGCCGGCTGCCGCCGCAACCTGCGCGGTATCGTCCCGCGAATTGTTGTCGAACACATGGATCGCCGCCTCGGGCAATGCGCGGCGGAAATCGGCGACAACGGCGGCGATCGCTATCGCCTCGTTGTAGCAGGGAATCAGTACGGCGACGCGGCGCACTCGCGCCGCAGGCAGGAGTTCAGTCATGGCCGGACAGAAACAGGTTTTCCATGGCGTGGCGATCGGGGTGCCTGATCACGCCACGTTCGGTCACTATCGCGTCGATCAGCGTAGCCGGTGTCACATCGAATACCGGGTTCCAGGCCTGAGCACCTTCGACCACCGTGCGCTTGCCGCCCAGGGCCAGCAATTCGTCCGCTGCACGCAGTTCGATCTCGATAGCGGCGCCATCCGGCGTGGCCATATCGACCGTCGACGAGGGGGCGACGACCATGAACTTGACGCCATGATGGCGCGCGGCGATAGCCAGCTGGTAGGTACCGATCTTGTTCGCCGTATCGCCGTTCGCGGCAATGCGGTCGGCCCCGACAATGACCCATTGCACGGCGCCCGAACGCATCAGATGAGCAGCAGCCGAATCCGCGATGAGCTGTGCCGGAATCCCGTCACGGACCAGCTCGTACATCGTCAGGCGTGCGCCCTGCAGCCAGGGCCGCGTTTCACCTGCATAGACCTGGCTGATCCTGCCAGCCCCATAGCCACTGCGGATGACGCCCAGCGCCGTGCCGAAACCGGCCGTCGCAAGTGAACCAGTATTGCAATGGGTCAGCACGCCGCCGCCATCCAGCAGCGCGGCGCCAAGCTCGCCCATGCGCCGATTCGCTGCGAGGTCTTCCTCCTGGATGGCCTGAGCCTCGGCGGCGAGCGCCGCAGGGTCGCTGCCGACGCCCTGCATACGGTCCAGCGCCCACATCAGGTTGACTGCCGTCGGCCGTGATGCGCGCAATACAGCCAACGCCTGGTCCAGCCTCGCGAACTCGTTGCGTGCGGCCAGCACCACGCCCCAGGCAGCAGCAATACCGATCGCCGGTGCGCCGCGCACAACCAGGTCCTTGATTGCCTGAGCGACCTCGGCCGCCGACACACAATCGACGAAGACCTCCTCGAACGGCAGGCGGCGCTGGTCAAGCAGACTCAGGCGGTCGCCGCGCCAGTGCACGGCGCGAATGGTGTCGTGACGATCCAGGTCGGACATGAAATGGAACTCGTTGAGACGAACAGGCAAGGATAACCCAACCGGCTGGGCGAAGCGTTGAGTCACCCGCCCGCCACGGCCCCGGTCTGCACGCGCCATAGCGCCGCATAGCTGCCATTGCGTGCGATCAGCTCGGCATGAGTACCGCGCTCAACGACGCGGCCTTCATCCAGCACGGCGATCTGATCGGCATGCACGATGGTCGAAAGGCGATGCGCAATGACCACGACCGTACGCTGATGCGCAAGGCGCGCCAATGAACGTTGAATGGCGGCCTCGGTTTCGTTGTCAACCGCGCTGGTGGCTTCGTCCAGCAGCAGCACCGGCGGATCCTTGAGCAGCGCGCGCGCAATCGAAAGGCGCTGACGCTGGCCACCCGACAGCTTGATGCCACGTTCGCCTACCGGGGTGTCATATCCCTGCGGCAGTCGCTGGATAAATTCGTGCGCTTCGGCCGCGACGGCAGCCGCAACAATGTCGGCTTCACCGGCCCCGGGCCGGCCATAGGCAATGTTCTCGCGCACCGTGCCATCGAACAGAAACACGTCCTGCGCAACCCAACCGATCTGGCCACGTAACGAGCGCAGGGGATAGTCGGCGATATCACGACCATCCAGACGGATGCAGCCCCGGGTGGGCGCGTAGAAGCGCAACAGCAGCTTGATCAGCGACGACTTCCCGCCACCGGTTGCACCGACCAGAGCAAGCGTCTGCCCAGCGCGCACCTCGAGATCAATGCCACGCAGCACCTCAACCCCGTTGGCATAGGCAAAATGCAGACCTTCAATCGCAATATCACCGCGCGCCGCGTGCTCCGGTGGATTCTCATCGCTGTCGCGAATCGTGATCGGTGTCGCAAGCAGGGACAGAATGCGTCGTGTCGAGGCCATCGCCCGCTCAAACAGATCCACCGTATCGGCCAATCGCGTCAGCGGCCAAAGCAGGCGCTGGGTCAGGAACACGAGCACGGCATAGAAGCCGGCCTGCAGTTGCCCTTCCAGTACCAGCTGGCCGCCGCGCACGAAGGTGCAGAGGAAGCCAAACAGTATGGCCATGCGGATCAGGGGTACGAAGGCCGCACTCAGGCGGATCGCGCTACGGTTGGCCGCGACATAGGCCAGACTTTCCGCAGCGAGACGCTCGCGCTCCCGTTGCTCGGCGGCAAAGCTGCGGATGGTCGCGATACCGGCAAGATTGTTCGCCAGCCGGCCTGACAAGGCCGCCACCTTCTCGCGCACCACGTCGTAGCGCGGTCCCGCCTTGCGCTGAAAATAAAACGCGCCCCAGAGAATTACCGGAATGGGCGTGAACGCGAGCAGCGCAATCTGCGGCGAAATCGCGAAAAACACGGCGCCACAGGCCAGTACCGTAACCAGGACTTGGATTAGGTCGCTTGCGCCGCCATTGAGAAAGCGCTCGAGCTGGTTCACGTCGTCGTTGAGTACGGCCACGAGCCCCCCCGAAGAGCGATCTTCGAAATACGCCAGATCGAGGTTCTGAACATGGGCATAGGCCGAGGTGCGCAACTCATGCTGCAAATCCTGGGCGAGGTTGCGCCAGAGCACGAGGTAGGCAAATTCAAACAGTGACTCGAAAACCCAGATGGCCAAAGTCAGTGCGCCCAGCAGGTAGACTTGCTGCAGCGGATCGGTAATGCCGAAGCTGGCGACGAAGGACGCCTGCCCACGAACCACGACATCGATGGCAACGCCGATGAGGATTTCGGGCGCGACGTCAAACAGTTTGTTCGCCACCGAACAGAGGCTGGCAGCGACAAAACGGGCGCGGTAGGGACGCGCATAACGAATAAGCTGCCACAGGGCAGCAAACGACGAGGTGGATGATGGCATTGCGAAAGCCTAGCACGGAGATTCCCGCCAAACGCGCGCCAGCGGCGCTGGAAAACGACCGCGACGCGCGCTTCCAGGCCCTGTTGCGCGGCGCCTGCGTCAAGGCCGCTGGCGTCGGCGCCCTGTCGGCGCTGGTGGGTGCAATTCCCGGTGCCGGCGTGTTGCTGCGCTTTGCACTGGGCGAACTGGCCGATGCAGCCGCAGTCGGTGCCATCCAGGAGAAGCTCATCGAAGACACCCTGGCTCTGTACGAACTGCCGCTGCCAGAGCCGCTGCGCAAGCCGCTGATTGCGCAGATCAGCGCGCTAGGTGCTGGCGCCAGCGTCGGTGTCGACGCGATCGGCCGCCGCATACTCGGCCGCTTTGGCAGCAAGCTCGGTGGCACGGTGTTTGGCCGCGTCGCGCCATTGGTCGGCGTGCTGACCAGCGCGCTGGGTAATGCGGCGACAACCTATGCGATCGGCCGCCGTGCCGAAGCGTTTGCGAAGATGGGCGCGGCACCCGCGGACAGTCTCGTCGATGCGTTCCGCGCCTTTACCGGTGTTGATGAACGCCGCGTCTGGGAATGGTCGGTTACCGCCACGAAGGAAGCGCTGGCCACGATCGCCCGCGTCACGGACAAGGTCAAGGCCATGAATCCGTTCGCACGCTGGGAAATGCCGGATATGGATTCTGATAGCAGCTCCGACGGCCATGCAGGCCCGGATGACGACGCGAGCGTAGGCAAGGATGCAGACTCTGCAGGCGCCGAGGCTGTCACGAACAAGCAAAGGCAACCAGCCGCGGCACGCAAGACCGGGGCCCAAAAAAAGCCCGTGAGAAAAACGGCAGCCAAGAAGACAACAACCGCTGCACCACCATCCCGGCGCAGAAAACCCGCCGTGAAATCCACAACCAACAAAGCAACTACCCGCTCGAAGCCGAGACCGAGCGAGTAAACAATTGGACCGGGCGCCGCTGCGCAGCGCCCGGTTCGCTACTCAGGATCGTTTGACCAGCCAGTCATGAATGGCCGGCGGCACTTCGCGCTGGGCGCGGCCCGACACATAGATGCCGATATGCCCGCCTTTGAACGCAATCTGCGAGTAGTCCTTGCTACCGGTTGCATCCGCCAGCGCGCGCGACGCAGCCGGCGGCACCAGGTGATCCTGTTCGGCGAAAATGTTGAGCACCGGCGCGCGCAGGTTCTTCAGACTCACCTCGCGCTCGCCGATACGCAGGCCGCCCTTGAGCAGCTTGTTGCCCTGATAGAAGTCCTTGATGAACTGGCGGAATGCTTCGCCGGCCTGGTCGGGTGAATCAAAAATCCACTTTTCCATGCGCAGGAAATTTTCCAGCTCGGTCTTGTTGTCGAGAATGTCGACGAGGCCGACGTACTTCTGCTGGTTCAGGCGCATGGGCTTGAGCGTCAGATAGCAGTAGTTCATCAGGTCTGCCGGGATATTACCCAGCGTATCGACGAACAGATCGACGTCGAGCTCGCGCACCCAGTGCGACAGCATATTGTCCGGCGTGTGGAAGTCCACCGGTGTCACCATGGTGACCAGGTTTTTCACCTTTTCCGGATAGATCGAGCTGAAGCAGAGCGAAAATGCACCGCCCTGACAAATGCCGAGCAGGTTGATCGCGTCGATGCCATGCGATTTGCGCAGAAAATCCACGCAGCGACGCAGGTAGCCGTTGATGTAGTCGTCCAGGGTCAGGAATTTGTCGGAACCATCCGGATAGCCCCAGTCGATCAGATAGACATCCTGCCCCAGCGCGAGCAGGTTCTTGACCAGCGAGCGATCGTCCTGAAGATCGACCATGTAGGGCGTGTTGACCAGTGCATAGCAGATCAGCAGCGGCGTTCTGACCGTCGGTGCGCTTACGCCGCGAAAGCGATACAAAGTGACCTTGTCATCTTTATATACAGATTCCTTCGGCGTGACGCCGAACGTGACCGGATCCAGCGAACGCAACGTCTGTACGCCGGCGGTCATTTTCTGCTGCAGCTTCAGCGCTTCGTCGAGCGCTTTCTGCGGTTCGATACGAATAGGGCCCATGGGAATCCTCAGCGCTTGGTCTTCTTGGTCGCGGCCGGCTTGGCTGCGGCATCGGGTTTCGGCGCGGCCGGCTGCTCAGCCAGCAGTTCGCGTTTCAGTGCGGCGATTTCGGCACGCAACGCAGTGACTTCATCTGCCAGGCCAGTTGATGCTGCTTCCTGCACCGCTTCCTGGCTGGCCTTGAGGTGACGACGCAGTTCCTGCAGCGACTTCTCCACGCCTTTGAGTTCGCTGCGCGTGGGAATGCCCAGCTGGCGCGTCTGCTGTTCCACTTCGGCCTGGAACAGCGAACGTACGCGCATCTGCGCGTTGACCATCGCCCCATAGGCCTTGCGGAACTCGTCCGACATGGCGATGTCCGCGTAGGCTTCCTCGGCCGCGTCTATCCAAAGATCGTAGACCGCACGCACGGATTCCAGCTGGCGGCCCGGCTCCTCGCGTTCGGCAAGTTTGCTCTGGAAACGGTCGAAACCCTGCTGGCTCGCCTTGAGGATCAGCGTGTTGTAGCGGTTGGTCTGTTCCTGATAGTCCAGCAGCGCCGTACCAAGCTGCTGCCAGCGCTCCTGGTGCTCGCGCGCAAGACCAAAAGCCGGCAAGTTGAGGTTGGCAAGCATTTCCTGCTTGAAAGGAACCGCGCCGCGGCCGAATTCCGCCATCAGCTGCTCGAATCCCTTGGCACCCTGCCCGGCCATTGCGCGGAGATTCGCACCGAGTGGATTGTTCCACAACGAAGCATCCATGCCAGGAATGTTGAAGCCGTTGCGCAAGGCTTCGGTCCACGCCGTGGCAGAACCATCGCCACCCGCCTGCCCCAGGGAACTCAACAGCATGGATTGCATCAGCGCGACATAGGACTTGGCATTGGCGGAGACACGGTCGACCAGGTCGCTTTGCATACCGGATTGACCAAAAAGCTGCGCCCACTGTTCGAGCCCGGCCTGCCAAGGCGTGGAAAAATCAGGCCGGCCCGGCGGCGTAATGCCCTGAGACTGCCAGCCTTCCCAGTAGCGCTGCGTCAGTTTCTGCCATTGGGTGACCCAGTCTTGCGCTGAATTCGACGACATAGTGTCCTTCTCCAAAAAGCCGCCGGATGCTACACCGGCCGATTGCTGCGTCGCAACAAATACAACCAGCCCGTGAGCCTACCGCATCTCCGCGCCGATCCGTAGCAGACATTCCGGCGCGGACGATACGCGCTTGCAGTGACGGAGGACATGCGCGTGCCTGGAATGCAAGCCAGTGCGTACGCCCGCAGGCGCACACACGTTCTGCAGAGCCCCGGACCAAGAAGCCGGGCGCGACATACCGCTGCAAAGACACCGGCGCAAGACAGTTGCTGCAGCACCGCCACGAAGCCGCAATCAAACTGCCGGACACTGGGCCAGTCCACACCGGGCGGCAAAGTCACTGCCCTGGACCTGGTGGCCAAACCGGAGCTAACCGCCCCGATTTACAAGGGCTGCGCAACTTCGCAGGCATGGCTATCCTCCGACGGCTGGAGTGGCTACACATCGCGACAGCAGCAACCATCAGCCAACGCATTCGGGCTCACTGCCTGCCCATACGATAAGGAATCTTCGATGCTACGCGTCGTAGCCCGCTTGGCCTGCTGCACGCTGATCGCCACGCTACCGGCAACTGCCCTCGCCACTCGCAGCAGAGCGGCCGATTGCGAGACCCGCGCCACTTACGCCGGCCCGGCACTACATGCCGCCGTCCGCCTTGCGCAAGCTCCCGGCGAACTGAGCAACGCGGGATTCAATAACGCCGTTGTGCGACACCTGGACGACGCGTTTACCCAGGTCCTCAGTGCTACCGCCGCACCGTCCATCAGTGCAGCGATTGCCGTGCCCGGTGTGGGCAGCTGGAGCGCCAACCGCGCCGAGTCCGATGCGCCCCTGCTGTACTGGGCCAGCGCCGGCAAGGCGTTTACCGCCGTCGTCATACTGCAACTGGCCGAGGAAGGCCTCCTGTCGCTGGACGACCCGGCGTCGCGCTGGGTCGACGGCGTTCCCAATGGCCGCATCGTTACTGTACGAGACCTGCTCGCCCACACCAGCGGACTATTCAGCGCCAACGAAGATCTTCTTGCGCGCGAGAATCCGCGGCAACGCAGTGTCTCGGAAAATCTGGCCATAGCGCGCCGTCACGGCGCCATGTTCTGCCCCGGCGCCCAATGGCGCTACTCCAATACTGGCTACGATGTGCTGGGTGAAATAGTCCGCAAAGTTGACGGACGCTCGCTGGAAGAAGCGATAAGCACGCGCATCATTGCAAAGCTGGGACTGACGCGTACTCGCGTGCTTGGGCCTGACAGCAACATCAGCGACATCGCTCCGCTGCGGCCCGCCAATGGGCGTCCCATCGATCCGCGCTGGCCCGGGGCCGCCGGCCCGATCGCCGCCGACGCTGCCGACATGCTGCGCTTTTTCGCTGCCCTGATGAACGGCCGGTTGCTATCGCCACAGAGCGTGGCCAGCATGTCCGCAACGCTGTATCCGATGTTCGATGCCAGCACCTACTATGGCCTGGGACTGATGGTTTTCGACGTGCCCGACGGCGACCGGCGCAATCTGTGGCTAGGCCATGCTGGCGGCACGCCGGGCGGCAGCGCCCTGCTGCTGTATTCGCCCGAGGACAATGCATTCGTCGCCGTAGCCTTGACCGGAAACGGACCGGCAACCGCCGCGGCCTACAAGATGCTGAAGGCTTGGCGCGAGGCCAACCGCTAGCATTTCGCCAGACAGGTGTCCTGCACACTGCCGCTCGCGTACCACCAGCGCAAGAACAGACTCAGGCCGCCAGTTCAGCGTCTGGCTCGCCCACAAAAAAGCCGGCGCGAAGCCGGCTTTTTTTGTGGGTGCATGCGGCGACGGATCAGGCTGAACCGGCGGCCGGCTGTTGCTCTTCTTCCAGCACCGCCTTGATCGATAGGCGAATACGGCCCTGCTTGTCGACTTCGAGCACCTTGACACGCACGGTATCGCCTTCCTTGAGCTTGTCGGAAACTTTCTCGACGCGCTCGTTGGAGATCTGCGAAACGTGTACCAGACCGTCCTTGCCCGGAAGAATGGTCACGAAGGCGCCGAAGTCCATGAGCTTGGCGACCTTGCCTTCGTAGATGCGGCCCGGCTCGACATCGGACACGATCATCTCGATGCGCTTCTTCGCCTCATCCGCCGCAGCACGGTTGACCGAGGCGATAACGATGCTGCCGTCATCCTGGATGTCGATGGTGGTGCCAGTTTCTTCGGTAATCGCACGGATGACCGAGCCGCCCTTGCCAATGACTTCGCGGATCTTGTCCGGATGGATACGCATGGTCAGCAGGCGCGGCGCAAATTCACTCATTTCCGAGCGCGCCGAGGTGATGACCTTGTTCATTTCACCGAGGATGTGCAGACGCCCGCGCTTGGCCTGATCGAGCGCCACGCGCATGATTTCTTCGGTAATGCCGTCGATCTTGATGTCCATCTGCAGCGCGGAAATACCGTCCTGCGTACCGGCCACCTTGAAGTCCATGTCGCCGAGATGGTCCTCATCGCCAAGGATGTCGGACAGCACGACAAAATCGTCGCCTTCCTTGACCAGGCCCATCGCAATACCGGCGACCGGAGCTTTCAGCGGCACGCCCGCGTCCATCATCGCCAGCGAGGAACCGCAGACCGAAGCCATCGAGGAAGAACCATTCGACTCGGTGATCTCGGAGACCACACGCAGCACGTAGGGGAATTCTTCCATCGTCGGCTTGACCGCCTGCACACCACGCTTGGCGAGGCGGCCATGGCCGATTTCGCGGCGCTTGGGGCCGGCCATACGGCCACATTCACCGACCGAGAACGGCGGGAAGTTGTAGTGGAACAGGAACGTGTCCTTGGACTCGCCTTCCGGCGCGTCGATGATCTGCGCGTCCTTGGTGGTGCCCAGCGTGACCGTCACCAGCGCCTGGGTTTCGCCGCGCGTAAACAGCGCCGACCCATGGGTACGCGGCAGTACACCGACGCGGACATCAATGCCACGCACCGTATCCAGCGCGCGGCCATCGATGCGGACCTTGGTCTTGAGCACGCCGTCGCGCATCGTGCGGTACTCGATGTCGCCCAGCGCCGCACCGATTTCGCCATCGCTCCATTTGTTCGCTGCTGCAGCCTCGGCAACGGCGGCCTTGGCCTCAGTCTTGATGGCGGCCAGGGCATCGCGGCGAGCAAGCTTGTCACGGACCTGGAACGCTTCGGCCATGCGATTGCCGATCTGGCCTTCCAGCGCTGCGAACAGTGCATCGTTGCGTGCCGGCGCACTCCAGTTGAAAGTCCTGCGTCCCGCTTCGGCAGCAAAGGCCTCGATCGCGGCGATAGCGCTCTTGAGCGCATTGTGACCAAACGTCACCGCCCCCAGCATGACCTCTTCACTGAGCAGCTTGGCTTCGGATTCGACCATAAGCACGGCGTTCTGCGTGCCAGCAACTACCAGTTCGAGATCCGAGGTCTTGAGTTCGCTGACACTGGGGTTCAGCACATAATGGCCGTTGATCACACCGACCTTGGCCGCGCCTATTGGCCCCTTGAATGGCACACCGGCAAGGACGAGTGCCGCGGATGCACCGATCAGCGCCGGAATGTCGCCGTCGATTTCCGGATTCAGCGACATGACCGTCGCAATGATCTGGATTTCGTTCTTGAACTCTTCCGGGAACAGCGGACGGATAGGACGATCAATCAGGCGCGAGGTCAGCGTTTCCTTTTCGGTCGGGCGGCCTTCGCGCTTGAAGAAACCACCGGGAATGCGCCCGGCGGAATAGAACTTTTCCTGATAGTCGACGGTGAGGGGGAAGAAATCCTGTCCCTCGCGCGCCTTGCTGGCTGCTACCGCCGTGACCAGCACGACGGTTCCGCCCATGCTGACCATGACTGCACCGCTAGCCTGGCGGGCGATTTCGCCCGTTTCCAGCGTGACTTCGTGATTACCGTACTGGAACGACCTGGTTACTTTCGCCACTGCTATCTCCTCGGTGCGGTTCGCTTAGCGGCGGATGCCGAGGCGGTCAATCAGGGTTTTGTAACGATTGGCGTCTTTGGCCTTGAGATAGGCCAACAGGCGGCGGCGCTGGTTGACCATCTTGAGCAGGCCGCGGCGGGAGTGGTGATCCTTGGCGTGCTTGGCAAAGTGCTCAGACAGGCTGTCGATGCGGGCCGACAGCAACGCGACCTGGACTTCCGGCGAACCGGTGTCGTTCGGCACGCGGCCAAAATCGGCAAGAATTTTCTGGGTTTGTTCGACGTTCAACATTTTTTCGTGACCTTGAAGCTAGACGAGGCTTGTACAGCGCAACTGCGGGCAATGGCGCTGCACAAGCCCCGCGTGGGATGAATTGTCAAGAGAGCCGCGGGAGTTTAACGCCAGACCCTGCAGCGCAACAAGTCTGAAAGATTTGGCCGCGACGGAATCTGGCGGCGCGGCACGAAAGGAAAGCGGCTCACTCCGGCAGATTCAGCCCACGCCGGACCCGCAATACGCCCACCGCATCGACCTCGCCGAGGGCGAGCAGCCGACCGGCCGCGTCCTGTACACGGCAAAGCGCTACCGCTTCGCCAAGATCCCGCACCGGCTGCCCCTGGAGCAGGCGCTGCGCCTGGACCGCATCGACCTGGCGCAGCGGCAGGGCCGACAGGCCCGCATCGGTTTCCAGCAGCAAAGCGTCCAGGGCCTCGCGACCTTGGCTCAGCAGCAGCGCTTCCAACTCGTCCAACGTGTGCATGCGTGGTTCACGAAACGGATCAACCCAGGTGCGGCGCAGGGCCGTCAGGTGCGCACCACAACCCAGCGCCGCGCCGAGGTCACGCGCAAGGCTGCGCACATACGTGCCCGAGCCGCATTCGACGGCGAGCAGCAGGGTATCGCCCTCATGCCGCAACGGTTCGAGCCGGTGCACGTCGACCTCGCGCGGAGCGGCCGCGACGTCCTCGCCGTCGCGTGCCCGTTTGTACAGCGGTACGCCGCCAAGCTTGATCGCGCTGTAGACCGGCGGCACCTGGACGATGCGTCCGCGCAACGGGGCCAGCGCCGCCTCGACAAGTGCAGGCGTCAGCGGCGGCACGGCGCGGCGCTCCAGTATGTCGCCCTCTGCATCGGCCGTGGTCGTCGTCACGCCGAGCTGCACTTCGGCCATGTAGGCCTTGGCCGCACCCAGCAGATAGCCAGCGATTTTGGTCGCTTCGCCAAAACACAACGGCAGCAGCCCGGTCGCCAGAGGATCAAGACTGCCGGTATGCCCGCCCTTGGCCGCGAGAAACAGCCGGCGCGCCTTCTGCAGCGCCTGGTTGGAACTTAGCCCACGAGGCTTGTCGAGCAGCAGGATGCCGTGAACATCACGCCAGGGTGTGGTATCTCGTTTCTTGCTCATGGATGTGAAACACACTAGGCCGCCTCGCGCAGCTGACGCGCGAACAACGGCAAGGCAGAACCGACTTAGTCGGTCGGTTTCTGCGCCTCGCGCAGTAGCTGTTCTATACGTTCGCCCTTGTCTACCGAATCGTCGTACTTGAAACGCAACTCGGGGACACGCCGGATTTTCATGATGCGTGAGAGCTCACGCCGGAAATCCTTGGCCATTTCATTGAGCAGTTTGACCGCCGGCGGCCCCTGTTCGGCCACCAGCGCCGTGACATAGACCGTAGCCGTGTCGAGCTCACGCGAGGCTTCGACATCCGACACGCTGACCGATGGCAAGGCGTGATCACGCACGACCTCGTGCACCAGAGTGCCGACGAGGCGGCGCAGTTCGGCGGAAATACGGTCCGAGCGGTTGAAAGTACTGGGCATGGCGGTTCTCCGCGAAAAGTCGACGCAGGGGCGCCAGGGCACAAGTGGCGGAATCGCGCCGGCTGCCGCCGCGATTCCGGCCACGTATCAGAACGTTCTCTGCACTTCGATACGCTCGAAGCACTCGATCTGATCACCAGGCTTGACGTCGTTGTACTGTTTCACCGCGATACCGCATTCCATGCCATTGCGGACTTCGTCAACGATATCCTTGAAACGGCGCAGTGACTCGAGCTCGCCCTGGAAGATCACGGTGTTGTCACGCAGCACACGGATAGGCTTGTTGCGCTTGACAAAACCCTCGATGACCATGCAGCCGGCGACCGCGCCAAACTTCGAGCTGCGGAACACTTCGCGCACCTGCGCCACACCGATGATCTCTTCACGCACTTCCATGCCCAGCAGACCCGATGCGACCTGCTTCACCTGATCAATGACGTCGTAGATGATGGAGAAGTAACGCAGATCCAGACCATTGGTGTCGATGACCTTGCGTGCCGATGCATCGGCGCGGACGTTGAAGCCGATGATGGTGGCCCTGGAAGCTGCGGCAAGCGTTGCGTCGGACTCGGTAATGCCGCCGACACCCGACACGATCACGTTGACCTTGACCAGCTCGTTCGTGAGCTTGGTCAACGCATCGCGCAGTGCTTCTGCCGAACCTTGCACGTCCGCCTTGACCACGAGGTTCAGCGTCTGCTGATCGCCGCCCTGTGTCATCGTCGCCATGATGTCTTCGAGCTTGGTGCTCTGCTTCACCAAGCGGGTTTCACGGCGCTTCTGGTTGCGCTGCTGCGCCACATCCTTGGCCAGACGCTCGTCGGCGACCGAGACAAAGTCATCGCCTGCATCCGGCACGCCAGAGAGACCGAGCACCTGCACCGGAATCGACGGGCCAGCTTCGTTAACCTGCTTGCCAGATTCGTTGAACATCGCGCGGACGCGGCCGTACTCGACGCCACAGACCAGGAAATCGCCGCGCTTGAGCGTTCCCGCCTGCACCAGCACGGTGGCGACCGGGCCACGCCCCTTGTCGAGACTGGACTCAATGACCACGCCGGACGCACGGCCATCACGCACGGCCTGCAATTCCAGCACTTCGGACTGGACCAGGATCGCGTCGAGCAGCGCGTCCACACCCATGCCGGTCTTGGCCGACAGCGGCACGAACTGGGTATCGCCACCCCATTCTTCCGGCACGACTTCGTGCTGCACCAGTCCCTGCTTGACGTTGTCCGGATTGGCTTCGGACTTATCCATCTTGTTGACGGCGACGATGATGGGCACGCCGGCGGCACGCGCATGCTTGACCGCTTCAACGGTCTGCGGCATGACACCGTCATCGGCGGCGACGACCAGCACGACGATGTCGGTCAGCTTGGCGCCGCGCGCACGCATCGCCGTAAAGGCCGCGTGGCCCGGGGTGTCGAGGAAGGTGATCACACCCTTGTCGGTAGTTACGTGGTACGCACCGATATGCTGCGTGATGCCCCCCGCTTCACCCGCCGCGATCTTGGTGCGGCGTATGTAGTCAAGCAGCGAGGTCTTGCCATGGTCGACATGGCCCATGATGGTCACGACCGGCGGGCGCGTTTCCTTGTCGCCATGGTCGGCTTCCGAGTGGGCGATCAGCGCCGACTCCGCATCGTTGTCGCTGGCACGCACGGCCTTGTGCCCCAGCTCTTCGATCACGAGCACGGCGGTGTCGTGATCCACGGTCTGGTTGATCGTGGCCATGACGCCCATCTTGAACAGCGCCTTGACCACATCGGAGCCTTTGACTGCCATCTTGGCGGCAAGATCGGCGACGATGATCGCATCGCCAACCGCGATTTCACGCACGACCGGCGCGGTCGGCTTGGCGAAACCATGTTGTGCCGTGATGCGGCTGATATCCGGCTTGCCGCTGCGAGGCTTCTTGCGGCTGGAACGGCGCGCACGCTCCTCCGCCGTCAGATGCAGTTCACCACCAGCGAAACGGTGACCGATGTCCGCAGGCAGCCCTTCGGTCATGCGGTGCGAACCATGACGCACGCGACTGCCACGGCCCGGAGACTCATCCGTACGCTTGGGCGGCGGTGCGGGTGGACGATGCGGCACATGATGCGTGGTCGCATCACGGCGCGGCGGTGGGCGCGGTGCATCGCCAGCCGGGCGTACGGCCGGCGGCGGTGCCGACGGACGCGAAACCGGAGGACGTGAAACTGGAGGACGCGAAACCGGAGGGCGTGAAACCGGAGCTTCCTGGCGGCCAGGCGGCGGCACGCGTGGAGCCGCTTCCTCAACTTCGCGAGTAGCAGCCTTTGCTGCCTCCTCTTCACGACGGCGCGCTTCTTCTGCCGCAGCGACCGCCGCTGCAGCAGCTGCCTCCGCAGCGGCTGCAGCAGCTGCAGCGGCGGCCTTCGCTTCTTCCTCGGCGCGGCGTTTTTCCTGTGCCGCACGCTCCAGCTCCTCGCCTTCACGCTTGAGCGTCGACTCGCTGAGCTTGCGTAGCGCATCTTCACGCTCGGTGTCGACTTTCTGCTCATCGTCTACCGAACTGCGCTTGACGTAAGTGCGTTTCTGGCGCACTTCGACGTTAACTGTCTTGCCGCGTGCGGCGCCCTGATTGACGGTGATTTCACTGACCGTCTTGCGCTTGAGCGTAATCTGACGCGGCGCCGTGTCGTCACCGACCGGCTCAGTCTTGCCGTGAGTGCGGCGCAGGAAGCCGAGCAGCTTCACTTTCTCAGTGCTGCTGATCACCTGGTCGGCGCTCGTGAACTTCATGCCAGCTTCGGCAAGCTGCGACAGCAGCTTTTCGACCGGCGTGCCCAGAACCTGGGCCAATTGCTTGATAGTGACGTCCGACATATTCGATTACTCCGTGATCCGCTCGCTGCCCTTTGCTGCCGCCGCAATTTCCGGCGCGAATTACGTCTCGGCAGCGCGCGCAGCCACGATCAACGCAGCGGCACGATCCTCGTCCATACCGTCGATACCGAACTCCATGAGTTCATCGGTGGCGAGATCCGCAAGATTCTCGCGCGTCACGACGCCATGCTGCGCGAGCGTATAGGCCAATGCCTCGTCCATGCCTTCGACAGCAACGAGGTCGGGAGCCGGCTTGTGCTCGTCGATATCTTCTTCCACCGCCAAGGCCTCGGTCAGCAGCGCGTCGCGGGCGCGGGCACGCAGCTCTTCGACGATATCTTCGTCGAAGCCCTCGACTGCAAGCAGCTCGCCGGTAGGCACGTAGGCGATTTCCTCGACCGTCGAGAAACCTTCCTGCACCAGGATCGCGGCGATTTCCGCATCGACCTCCAGCCGCTGCATGAACAGCTGGCGCGCAGACTCCTGTTCCGACTCGCTCTTGTTGCGCACCTGCGCTTCGGTCATCACGTTGAGCTGCCAGCCTGAAAGCTTGCTCGCAAGGCGCACGTTCTGCCCGCCGCGGCCTATCGCCTGCGACAACTTGTCTTCGGCGACTGCGATATCCATCGAGTGCTTGTCCTCATCGACGATGATGGACTGCACTTCCGCCGGCGCCATCGCATTAATGACGAACTGCGCGGGGTTGTCGTTCCACAGCACGATGTCGATGCGCTCGCCGTTGAGTTCGTTCGATACGGCCTGTACGCGTGAACCACGCATGCCGATGCAGGCGCCGATAGGATCGGTGCGCGTATCGGTTGCAAGCACCGCAATCTTGGCGCGGTCGCCCGGATCGCGGGCACAGGCCTTGATCTGTACCAGCCCCTGGCCCACTTCCGGCACCTCGAGCTTGAACAGTTCCATCATGAACTCTGGCGCAGTGCGCGAAACAAACAACTGCGGACCACGCGCTTCTGCGCGCACATCGTAGAGATAGCCGCGCACGCGATCACCGGTACGCACGGTTTCACGCGGGATGGTCTTGTCCCGGGCGATAAACGCTTCGGCATTGCCGCCGAGATCGAGATATACCGCACCCCGCTCCACACGCTTGACGACGCCGGTAATGAGCTCCCCAATGCGGTCGCGGAAGGCATCGACAACCTGGGCACGCTCGGCCTCGCGCACGCGCTGCACGATGACTTGCTTGGCAGCCTGCGCAGCGATGCGGCCAAACTCAGGGTTCTCAATCTGTTCTTCGACAAAGTCACCGACACCGCTGCCCGCTTTCTCTTCCACCGCATCCATGAGGCGAATCATGCGCTCGGGCGACTCCATGACGACGTCGTCAGGCACGACCTCCCAGCGTCGGAAGGTCTCGTAATCACCGTTGTGACGATTGATCGACACGCGGATAGCGACGTCCTGATCGACGTAGCGTTTCTTCGCCGCCGAAGCCAGCGCCGCTTCCATCGCATCGAAAATGACCGCCTTGTCGACGCCCTTTTCGTTGGCGACTGCATCGACTACCAGCAACAGTTCTTTGCTCATCGTTCGTCACTCCCGCTGGCGTCGTCGACACCAGCACTGATCATTTGTTTGGCTTGCGTTTGGTCGCGCCGGGTTTCGCGCTGCCGGCCCCGGCGGCTCCTGGCTTCGCCGGCGGCTTGGCCTTGCCTGAGGGTTTTTCCGGCAACAGACCCAACGCCGCGTAGTCGGGCACGATACGCGCTTTCTGCACATTGTCGTGCGCGACACTGATGTCGACGCCGTCTTGCTCTATCGTGATGCGGTCGCCGTCCACGGCGCGGATTTCGCCCAGCAGGCGACGGCGCCCGTCTATCGGCAGGTTCAAGGAAATCTTGGCTTTTTCGCCAATGAAACGGGCGAATTGCGCCGGACTGAACAACGGACGGTCCAGGCCCGGCGACGACACTTCAAGCGTATAGCGCCCGCTGATCGGATCGTTCACATCAAGTTGAGCAGACAGTTCACGACTGACGGCTTCGCAATCATCGATCGTAATCGGGCGCTGGAGATGATCGATATAGATGCGCAACAGGCTATTGCCGCGGCTGGGCGCGTACTCGATGCCGAGGCATTCGAGACCCAGATCGGCAACTACAGGATTGATCAACTGGATAAGTTCGTCGTCTTTCACGCTGCATTCTGCACAAACAAAAAATGGGCACAAAGGCCCATTCCATAGTCCGCCGTTGTCTTGCTTCCCAACATCGGCAACGCGCGCATCCTGCGCTCTTTCACCGTCTCGGACTGACCGCAGCTCGCTCGATCGCCGGTTCGGCTTTAGCAAAAAGGCCACACGAGGTGGCCTTTCGCTTCGATCCTGGTAGCGGGGGCAGGATTTGAACCTGCGACCTTCGGGTTATGAGCCCGACGAGCTGCCAGACTGCTCCACCCCGCATCAGAGAAACGGAAGTTTACGGATCGATAAACGATTCCGCAAGCCTTTTTGAATCGAAAGACTTATTTCGTGATGCCTAGCGCTTGCGCGCACCAACCGTACAAGGGGCCCCAGGTAATACCGAGTATCAACAAGGCCAGCGCATTGGCCGAAATGACCATACGCACGGGCGCATCAGCCGGCCGTGCAATCGCGGTTGCGCCCTGCTCCGGCTCATCGAAGTACATGACCTTGACGATGCGCAGGTAGTAGTAGATGCCAACGATGGCGAACACTGCTCCCGAAATCGCAAGCCAAAGCGTTCCCGGCACCGCGACTGCCTTCAGCACCAGCAGCTTGCCGAAGAAGCCGAACAGCGGCGGTACGCCGGCCAGCGAAAACATCGTCAACGCCATCAGGAACGCATACCACGGCGCACGCTGTCCCAACCCTTTGTAATCAGCAATTTCCTCGGCCTCAAAACCCGCACGCGACAGCAGCAAAATAATGCCGAATGCAACGACTGCCGTCAGCGCATAGCTGATGGCATAGAACATGGCTGCGGCATAACCCTCGGGCTGACCGTTGACCAACCCGAGAAACAGGAAGCCAACGTGTGAAATCGTCGAATACGCCAGCATGCGCTTGAGATTGCTCTGCATGATCGCGGCGATATTGCCTATGGCCAGCGAAGCGACCGCGAGCAGTGCAAGCATGAGTTGCCAGTAGCCACCGAGACCATCAAGCCCCGACTCCAGCAGCCGATAAGCCATGCCGAATGCGGCGAGCTTGGGTGCGGAGCCTATGAATGCGGTGACCGCCGTGGGGGCGCCCTGATAAACATCGGGCAGCCACATGTGGAATGGTGCTGCACCGAACTTGAACGCAATGCCGACGACAACGAAGACAACGCCGAACAGCAACATGCCACGCTGCGTGCTTGATGCCGTGACCGCGTGTATCGTGCCCAGGTCCAGCGAGCCGGTTGCACCATAGATCATCGACATGCCGTAGAGCAGCATGCCTGAGGCCAATGCGCCAAGGACGAAGTATTTCATCGCCGCTTCGGACGACAGGGGCGAATCACGATTCAACGCGACCAGCGCATACGAGGACAGCGCGAGCAGTTCCAGGCCGAGGTAGACCATGACGAGGCTTCCGGCCGAAACCAGCAGCATCATGCCGAGCACGCCGAATAGACACAGCACGTAGTACTCGCCGACAAACAGGGCGCGATCACGCAAATAAGGCCGCGCATAGACGAACACGAGCGCGGTTGTGAGCAGTACGAACAGCTTGAGCAGAATAGCGATGCCATCGCGCACGAACATACCGCCGAAGGCGCTAGGTTCGCCGAACTGCTGCAGTACCAGCCAGCCGGTGACTGCCAGCGCAACGATCGACAAATAGTGGGTGACGCTGCGCTGTGCAGGCTTCAGGAACTGATCCAGCAGCAGCAACGCGCAGATCGCAATCGTCAGGAACGATTCGGGCAGCAAGGTCAGGATGTCGGCGAGGCTAATCATGGCTGTTCCTTCATGCGCCCTTGCTGATGACGATGTGCTTCACGAGATCGGCGATCGGCGCATCCATGAGATTGCCCAGCGGCTGCGGCCAGAGGCCGAACAGCAGCACGGCGATAGCTAGCGTCACGAGCACGAAGGTCTCGCGTGCGTCCATATCCTGGAGCTGGGCGACGTTCTCGTTGGCAACCTCGCCGAAGATCACGCGCTTGACCAGCCAGAGCGTATAGGCCGCGCCGATGATCAGGGTGAAGGCAGCCAGCGCGCCAACCACTGGGTTGTGCTGGAACGCGGCGAGGATGACCCAGAATTCACCAACGAAGCCGCTGGTACCCGGCAGGCCACAGTTCGCCATTGCAAACAGCACGAACAAGGTCGCGAAGCGCGGCATCGTATTCACGACACCGCCATAGTCGCGGATCATGCGCGTATGCATGCGGTCGTAAAGCACGCCGACGCTGGCAAACATCGCGCCCGAGATGAATCCGTGCGAAATCATCTGCACCATCGCACCCTGGATGCCGATCGCGGCGCCGGTCGCGTTGCCGCTGCGAGCCAGTGACAGAGAAATGAATACACCCAGCGTGACGAACCCCATGTGTGCGATCGACGAATAGGCGATCAGCTTCTTCATGTCTTCCTGCACCAGCGCGACATAGCCGACATAGACGACCGCAATCAGCGACATCGCGATCACGATCCAGGCGTATTCCATGCTTGCGTCCGGAACGATGGGCAACGAGAACCGGATGAAGCCGTAGCCGCCGATCTTGAGCATGATCGCGGCCAGCACGACCGAACCGCCGGTCGGCGCCTCGACGTGGGCATCCGGCAGCCAGGTGTGCACCGGCCACATCGGCACCTTCACCGCGAACGCGATCAGGAAGGCGAAAAACAGCCAGGCCTGCTCCTGGGCGCCAAGGCCGACCTTGGCCAGCTCGGCGAGCTCGAAGGTTCCGGTCTTGAAGTAGAGATACAGCAGCCCGATCAGCATGAAGATCGAACCGAAGAAGGTGTAGATGAAGAACTTCAAGGTTGCGTAGACGCGCCGCGCTCCGCCCCAGACACCGATCAGGATGAACATCGGGATCAGCATGCCTTCAAAGAAGACATAGAACAGCAACGCATCCAGCGCGCAGAACACACCGACCATGAGCCCTTCGAGCACGAGCATGGCCGCCATGTACTGCGCGACCTTGTTGTCGACCGAGCCCCAGCCGAGGATGACGACGAGTACGCTGGTGAATGTCGTCAGCAGCACCAGCGCGACCGAAATGCCGTCCACGCCCAGGTGATAGCGTACGTTCAGCGCTTCTATCCAAAGCAGGTTTTCCTGCAGGTGCATGTTCTTCAGCAGGCCAAGATCAGTCGTACCGGCAGCGGCGACGCTGGCACCGAAACCCGACAGCATGGCGAGGCTCAACAGGAAGGTGACCGATGTGATCAGCAGCGCGAGCGTGCGCGCGGCCGCCGGTCGCCGGTCGCCGGCAAGCAGCAGCGGAATCGCGCCGAGGATGGGCAGCCAGATAAGTAGGCTAAGCAAGGGCCAATTTGCAAACATTGTCATTATTCCCTTTGCTCGCTCAGCGCGCCGCCAGCCACAGGCCGCCCAGCAACACGATCAGCCCAAGAATCATTGCGAACGCGTAGTGATACAGATAGCCGGACTGCACGCGGCGCACGCGTGCTGCCACACCCTGCACCAGCGCGGCCGATCCGTTGACGAGGCCGTCGTCGATAACCGCGACATCGCCACCACGCCAGAGGCCGCGGCCGAGCTTGATGCCACCGCGCGCGAACAACGCGAAGTAAAGATCGTCGACGCCATACTTGTTCTGCAGCAGCCGGTACAACGGCGCGAACAGCGTCGCCGCACGCTGAGCAATCTGACGATTGAACAGGTAGACGTAGGTCGCCAGGGCAAATCCGGCTAACGCGAGCCAGAACGGCGGTGCCATGATGCCATGCCACAGCATTGCTCCCGGGCCATGCCATTCGCGCGCGAGTTCGGCCAGCGGCCCGCCTTCCTTGACGAAGATGGCGCCGGCAAAGAAATCGCCGAACAACATTGGACCTATCGCAAACCAGCCGAGCACGACCGACGGGATGGCAAGCAGAATCAGCGGCAAGGTAACAACCCAGGGCGACTCATGCGGCGCATGCTCAAGATGCCCCGGCTCGTGATGGCCATGTTCGTCTGCATGATGACTCTGCGCGTGGGTGGAGTCCTTGTGCTCCACGACGAAGCGCTCCTTGCCGTGATAGGTCAGATAGATCAGGCGGAAGCTGTACAGAGCCGTCACGAACACGCCGAGCAACACACAAAAATAGGCGTAACCCGCGCCGAAGCGGTGGGACTCATGCACCGCCTCAATGATCGCGTCCTTGGAGAAGAAACCCGAGAAGCCCGGAAATCCAGTCAGTGCCAACGTACCGATCCAGCCGGTGATGAATGTGATCGGCATGTACTTCTTCAGCCCACCCATGTAGCGCATGTCCTGCTCATGGTGCATCGCGATAATGACTGAGCCCGCCCCCAGAAACAGCAGCGCCTTGAAAAACGCGTGCGTCATCAGGTGGAAGATGGCGGCGGAATAGGCCGACACACCGAGAGCGACGGTCATATAGCCGAGCTGCGACAAGGTCGAATAAGCAACCACGCGCTTGACGTCGTTCTGAACGATACCAATCAGACCGGTGAACAGCGCCGTTGTTGCACCGACGATCAGCACGAACGACAGCGCTGTTTCCGACAGCTCGTACAGCGGCGACATGCGGGCAACCATGAAGATGCCCGCGGTCACCATCGTCGCCGCATGGATCAGGGCCGAGATCGGCGTAGGACCTTCCATCGAATCCGGCAGCCAGACATGCAGCGGCACCTGCGCCGACTTGCCCATGGCGCCGATGAACAGCAGCACTCCAATTACGGTCGCCGCTTGCCAAGGATGGCCGGCGATGATTTCGAGCGTCTTGCCGCTCAAGGTCGCATCGGCAGTCCTGAAAACGGTTGCATAGTCGAGCGAACCAAACCAGAGCAGCACGGCGGCAATGCCAAGCAGGAAGCCGAAATCGCCCACGCGGTTGACGACGAAGGCCTTCATGTTCGCGAAGATCGCCGTTGGCCGCTTGAACCAGAACCCGATCAGTAAGTACGACACCAGGCCTACCGCTTCCCAGCCGAAGAACAGCTGCATGAAGTTGTTGCTCATGACCAGCATGAGCATGGAGAACGTGAACAGCGAGATATAGCTGAAGAAACGCTGATAGCCAGGATCCTCGTGCATGTAGCCGATCGTGTAGACATGCACCAGCAGCGATACGGAGGTGACGACGACCATCATGACGGCAGTCAGGCGATCGACGAGAAACCCGACATGAGCCGACAGCGGGCCAACCTCGAACCAGGTATAGATGTTTTCGTTGAATACGCCCCAGCCGCCGGTGACGAGCTGATAAAGCGTGTAGCACGAGAGGAGGAACGACACGAGCACGCCGGCGATTGTGACCGTATGTGCCCCGGCGCGACCGACCTTGCTGCCGAACAGGCCGGAGACGATGGCGCCGAACAGAGGCGCAAGCGCGGCGACGAGGAGAATGAGCTTGGGCGTAATCATCGGAAGCTTATCCCTTCATCGAATCGATTTCGGCCACATTGATCGTGCTGCGATTGCGGAACAGCACGACGAGTATGGCCAGGCCGATCGCGGACTCGGCCGCGGCGACCGTCAGAATGAAGAACACGAACACCTGGCCCGCTGGATCGCCGAGATAGCGGCTGAACGCGACAAAGTTCATGTTCACGGCGAGCAGCATCAGTTCTATCGCCATCAGCAGCACGATGACGTTCTTGCGATTGATGAAGATCCCGGCGACCGAAATGCAGAACAGCACCGTGCCCAGCACGATGAAATGCGCGAGCGAAATCATGCGGACTCTCCCGTCTTCGGCGTTTCGCTGGCCATGCGGACAACGCGCAGGCGCTCGTCACGCTGCACCAGCACCTGCAGACCCGGCTTCTGCGTGCGCACACCGCTGCGTTTGCGCAGGGTCAGGGTGACGGCAGCGATCAGCGCAACCGTAAGAATCAGCGCTGCTATTTCAAACGGCAGCAGAAATTTGGTGAACAGTGCCTGGCCCAGCCAGGCTGTGTTGCTGCCGGCAGCGGCGGCCGGATTCTCCGGCAGCGGCACGGCCTGCAAGGTCTTCACGCCGATCAGACTCAGCATTTCAGCCAGCATCACCGCGGCAACAATGACTCCGGCTGGCAGAAAGCGCATGAATCCCTCGCGCATGGACTCGGGTTTGATGTCGAGCATCATGACCACGAACAGGAACAGCACCATGACCGCGCCAACATAGACCACGATCAGCGCAAGGCCGAGAAACTCGGCTTCGGCGAGAATCCAGATGCCGGCCGCGGTAAAGAACGTCAGTACCAGGCTCAGCGCTGCATGCACGGAGTTTTTTAGCGTAATGACCGCCAGCGCCGAAGCAATCAGCACGGCGGCAAAGGCGTAGAACAGGATCTGTTGCGTCATCGGGCGTTCTCCTGCGCGCTCAGCGATAGGCCGCGTCTTGCGCGCGTGCGGCCGCGATTTCGGCCTCGTAGCGGTCGCCCAGAGCCAGGAGTTTTTCCTTGGTCAGGATGTTCTCGCCGCGTTTTTCAAAATGGTATTCATGGATATCGGTCTCGACGATGGAGTCGACCGGGCAAGATTCTTCACAGAAGCCGCAGAAAATGCACTTGAACAGGTCGATTTCGTAACGTGTGGTGCGGCGCTGGCCGTCGCTCGCGCGCGGCGCCGCATCGATGGTAATGGCCAGGGCCGGACACACCGCTTCGCAGAGTTTGCAGGCGATGCAGCGCTCTTCGCCGTTGGGGTAGCGGCGCAGGGCGTGCAGACCACGAAATCGGTTTGATTTCGGTATTTTTTCCATCGGATACTGCATCGTGTACTTCGGTTTAACGAGGTAACGGCCGGTAATCCATAGACCCTGCAGCAGTTCGAGCAGGAACAGGCTCTTGAAGTAATTGAGGACGCGGTTCACGGGTTGACTCCCGGGCCTATGGTCACGCCGCCGAAGTAAGCCAGGCAGCCGGCAACGAAGGTCCAGGCGATGGTGATCGGAATGAACACCTTCCAGCCCAGACGCATGATCTGGTCGTAGCGGTAACGCGGGAACGTGGCACGGAACCAGAGAAACAGAAACGCCATGAAGAACGCTTTCGCGAACAGCCACCACCAGCCCGGGGCGGACAGCAGGCCCAGTCCCCAGCCCTGCAGCGGCGACAACCAGCCTCCCAGGAACAACACCGACGCCAGGAACGCGACAAGTATCATGTTCGCGTATTCGGCAAGGAAGAAGATCGCGAACGCCGAACCGGAGTACTCCACATGGAAGCCGGCGACGATTTCTGATTCGCCTTCGGCTACGTCAAACGGCGCACGGTTGGTTTCCGCCACGCCCGAAACAAAATAGATCACGAACATCGGCAACAGCGGTAGCCAGAACCAGTCGAACAGGCCCTTGTTGCCCGCCTGCGCATTGACGATGTCGGACAGATTGAGGCTACCGCAAAGTATGAGCACGCTGACCAGCGCCATGCCCATGGCGATTTCGTACGACACCACCTGAGCAGCGGAACGCATCGCGCCGAGGAAGGCGTATTTCGAGTTCGACGCCCAGCCCGCAAGGATGATGCCGTAGACGCCGAGCGAGGTCATGGCGAGCAAGTAAAGAAGGCCGGCGTTCGCGTTCGACCAGGCCAGCTTGTCCCCGATAGGTACTACCGCCCAGGCGGCCATCGCTGGCACCAGCGCGAGCAACGGCGCGAGATAGAACAGGAACGAGCTGGCCTTTTCAGGAACCGTGATTTCCTTGAACAGCAACTTGAACACATCGGCGAAGGCCTGGGCGAGGCCTAGCGGACCAATCTGGTTTGGCCCCATGCGCACATGCATCCAGCCTATGACCTTGCGTTCCCACCAGACGTACATCGCGACCGAGATGATCAGCGGCAGCAGTGGCAGCGCGATCAGGCCTATGACCAGCGACAGGGTCGGCCATTGAGCAATGAAGTTATTGAGCAGCGCGATCAGAGAGTCCATGCGCTTAGGCCTTGGTGATGCTGAGTTCGGCGCCGTAGGCCGGCAATGCAGCCGTCTCGGCGTAGGCGGCCTCGATCCAGGCGCCGCCGCGCGCTACATCGGCACTGACGACGACGGGCAAAGTCGCGGTGCCGGCCGCGCCGTTGATCCTGACCATACTGCCATTGGTAACGCCTAGCGCTGCCGCATCGTGCGGATGCAGCCCCAGACCTGCGCTACCGTTGAGCGGATGCGCCTGCAGCGCAGCAGCGCGGCGCAGCACCGCGTCACCGCGATAGATCGGCACAGTCGCGATTCGCACCAGGCCCTTGACCTCATGCCGGCTTGCAAACTTGGCTTGTACCTGTGGCGCAGGCGTTTGCGATCTGGCCGCGACCAGCGCCTCGAGTTCGGCAAACTCAGTGAATTCGAAACCTGGCAAGGCCAGCTTGCCGGCCAGGGCACGCAGCACCTTCCAGCCAGGGCGAGCTTCACCGGGCGCCTTCGCACCAGCGGCAACGCGCTGCGAGAGACCGTTGAGATTGACCAGGGTCGCGTCCATCTCCGGCAGGGCAGCGATAGGCAGGATCACGCTGGCGACCGCCTTGATCGAGTCGCTGGCGAACGCGCTGAACGCGATCACGACCTCAGCCTTGGCCAGGGAGGTCATGGCAAGACCACCGTCAGCAAAGTCGTAGGGCGGCTCCGCGCCATAGAGCAGATAGCCCTTGCGCGGCAGTGCGAGCATGGTGCGCGCATCGAGGCCGCCGTTCGGCGGCACGACACCGACCCGCGTCAGGCCCAGGGTATTGGCACCCAGCGGAACCTCGTTGTAGCCAGAGTCGGTGGCCAGTGCGACGAAGCGCGCACAGGCCCGCAGCAGCGAAGCCTGCGGATGCATGGCGGCGGCTTCGCCCAGGATCAGTACCGATGCGGCCGCGTCCTTGAGCGACTTCACGACCGCGCGTGCGGCATCATCCGTTGTAGCCGACGCCAGCAGCGCAGCCAGTTCGGCCGGTGCTTCGGCGCCCAGGTCAACCGCGGCCCTGGCGAGCTTGACGGCTTCATCGGCCAGTACAGGCGGTGCAGCGACGAGTGAGCTCGCGAGATCGTAGTTGAAATCGAACGCTATCGGATTGAGCGCATGGACCTTGGCGCCACGCTTGGCCGCCTTGCGCACACGATGATTCACGAGCGGCAGCTCGTGCCGCAGGTTGCAGCCCAGCAGCAACAGCGCGCCGGCCTTCTCGATATCCGCAAGCGGCGTGGCGAAACCAAAGCCTGCAGCCGCGTCGGCAAAATCCAGCTGGCGCAGACGATGGTCTACATGCTTGGTCCCCAACGCTCGCATGAGTTCGGCCAGCAGATGACCTTCCTCGTTCGACGTGGCCGGATGCACCAGGGTGCCCAGATCGTCGCCACGCACGGCACGCAGCTTCTCGGCGACGGCCGTCAGCGCCTCATCCCAGCTCACCGCAATCCATTCACCGTTCTTCTTAAGCAGCGGCTGAGTCGCGCGATCCGCGGCATAGAGCCCCTGGTGACTGTAGCGGTCGCGATCCGACAGCCAGCATTCGTTGATCGCTTCGTTGTTGCGCGGCACATGCCGCAGGACTTCGCCGCGACGCGTATGCAGCCAGACGTTCGATCCCTGAGCATCGTGATAACCAACGCTTTCGCGCGCGATCAGTTCCCAGGCGCGCGCCTGAAAGCGGAACGGTTTGTTGGTCAGCGCACCGACGGGACAGACATCGATAATGTTGCCGCCGATCTCGCTCTCGATGGTCTTGCCGACATATGTGCCGATTTCGAGATTTTCGCCGCGGCTCATGCCACCGAGCTCATAGGTGCCGGCGACCTCGCCGACAAAGCGGACGCAGCGCGTGCACTGGATGCAGCGCGTCATCTCGGTCGCAATCAGCGGTCCTATGTCCTCGTCAGCGACCGAACGCTTGCGTTCGACAAAGCGGCTGACCGAACGGCCATAGCCCATTGCCACGTCCTGCAATTCGCACTCGCCGCCCTGATCGCAGATAGGGCAATCCAGGGGATGGTTGATCAGCAGGAACTCCATGACGTTGCGCTGGGAGTTCAGTGCCTTCTGCGAACGCGTCAGTACCTTCATGCCTTCCATGACCGGCGTCGCGCAGGCGGGCATGGGCTTGGGCGACTTCTCGACTTCGACCAGGCACATACGGCAGTTGGCCGCAATCGGCAGCTTGTCGTGATAGCAGAAGCGGGGGATCGGCACGCCGGCCTTGTCAGCGGCATGGATGATCATCGAACCTTTCGGTGCGGTAAGGGACTTGCCGTCGATTTCGATAGTGACGTGATCAGGCGGCGTATTCGGGTTCACGGGCTGGGCGCTCATGCGTCGTTCGTCCTCATGCGGCCTTGCCGAGCTGGTCATCGACGAGCGAACGCCGGTTGACGATGAAATATTCAAATTCATGCCAGAAGTGGCGCAGCATGCCCTGTACCGGCCAGGCAGCCGCTTCACCGAACGCACAGATCGTATGCCCTTCGATCTGGCCCGCAGCCTGCTTGAGCATGGCCAGATCGCTGAGCTCGGCCTTGCCTTCGACGATGCGTGTCAGCATGCGGTACATCCAGCCCGTGCCTTCGCGGCAAGGCGTGCACTGGCCGCAGGACTCGGCGTAGTAGAAGCGGCTGATGCGCTGGCAGGCGCGTACCATGCAGGTCGTATCGTCCATCACGATGACGGCACCCGAGCCGAGGCCGGAACCCGCCTTCTGGATGGAGTCATAGTCCATGGTGCATTCGAGCATGGTCGCCGCCGGCAGCACCGGCATGGACGATCCGCCCGGTATCACAGCCTTCAACTGGCGCCCTGGACGCATGCCACCGGCCAGCGCCAGCAAATCCTTGAAGGGCGTGCCCAGGCGGATTTCGTAATTGCCTGGTCTGGCCACGTGACCCGACACCGAGAAGATCTTGGGTCCGCCGTTGTTGGGCTTGCCCAGATTCAGGAACCAGTCGGCGCCCTTGCGCAGGATTGCCGGCACCGACGCATAGGTCTCTGTATTGTTGATCGTCGTCGGGCGACCGTACAGGCCGAAGCCGGCCGGAAACGGCGGCTTGAAGCGCGGCTGGCCCTTCTTGCCTTCCAGTGACTCCATCAGCGCGGTTTCTTCGCCGCAGATGTAGGCGCCAGCGCCCAGCGCCGTATGGATGTCGACATCAACACCCGAGCCCTGGATGTTCTTGCCCAGCAGGCCGGCGGCATAGGCTTCCTTGAGCGCTTCCTCGAAATGCTCGAAGGGCTCGTGATGGAATTCGCCACGCAGATAGTTGTAGGCGACCGTGGAACCCGTGCAGTAGCAGGCGATCGCCAGGCCTTCGACGACCGAATGCGGATTGAAGCGCAGGATGTCCCTGTCCTTGCAGGTGCCCGGCTCGGACTCGTCCGAGTTGCACAAAATGTATTTCTGACCCGGCGCCGTGCGCGGCATGAACGACCACTTCAGACCCGTCGGAAAACCCGCGCCGCCACGGCCACGCAACGAGGATTTCTTGATCTCCTCGATCAGCGTCGCCGGATCAGGCTTCTCGGCGAGGATCTTCCTCCAGGCCTGGTAGCCGTCAACCTTGACATAACTGTCATACGACCAGGGCTTGTCAAAATGCAAAGTCGTGTAGACGACCTGATGCTCCTGCGGAGCAGGGCCGACCGGACCGGTGGAATGCGATGCCATGTCCTGCCTCACTTCAGGCCGTCGAGAATCTGATCCACTTTCTCGGTGGTCAGGTTCTCGTGGTAGTGGCCATTGACGACCATCATGGGCGCACCGCAGCAGGCGGCCAGACACTCCTCCTCACGCTTGAGGTAGATGCGACCGTCAGTCGTGGACTCGCCGAGCTTTACGCCAAGCTTTTTCTCGCAGTAACGCACTACGTCTTCGGCGCCGTTGAGCCAGCACGAGATGTTGGTGCAGATGGCGACGTTGTTGCGGCCGACGGGCGAAGTCTCGAACATCGAGTAGAAACTCGCGACTTCATAAGCCCAGACGGGCGGCAGATCGAGGTATTTTGCGACGGCGGTGGTGAGCTCGTCGGTCAGATAGCCGCCCTGCTGCTCCTGCGCGGCCATGAGTCCCTGGATCAGCGCCGAGCGCTTGCGGTCCGGCGGGAACTTCGCCACCCAATGGTCGATGTGATGGCGTGTCTGTTCGGTCAGTGCGACCAGCGGGTCGACGTCCTTGATCTGCTGGTAGGTGCCAGTGGCTTTCATGATGTGCTCCCGTCGCTCAGCGGTCGATTTCGCCGAACACGACGTCGTAAGTGCCGATCATCGCGACGACGTCGGGCAGCATGTGGCCGCGCACGATCTCGTCCATCGACGACAGATGAGCGAAGCCCGGCGCGCGCACCTTGAGGCGGAACGGCTTGTTCGCGCCGTCGGAAATCAGATAGATGCCGAACTCGCCCTTGGGCGCCTCGACCGCGCTGTAGGTTTCGCCGGCCGGCACGCAATAGCCTTCGGTGAACAGCTTGAAGTGGTGGATCAGCGCTTCCATATCGTCCTTCATGCCCTCACGGGATGGCGGTGCGATCTTGAAGTTCTCGACCATGACCGGGCCCGGATTGGCCCGCAGCCACTTCACGCACTGCTCAACGATGCGGTTGGACTGGCGCATTTCCTCGACGCGCACGAGATAGCGGTCGTAGCAATCCCCTTTGGTGCCGAGTGGAATATCAAAATCCACATTGGCATAAGCCGCATAAGGCTGCTTTTTTCGCAAATCCCAGGCGATACCAGAACCGCGTAGCATGGGACCGGACATGCCCCAGGCATAGGCCTGCTCCGGCGTGACCACACCGATGCCGACGGTACGCTGTTTCCAGATTCGGTTGTCGGTCAGCAAAGTCTCGTATTCGTCGACCTTGCTGTAGAAATCTTTGCAGAAGGCCTCGAGGAAATCGAGCATCGAACCTTCGCGCCAGGCGTTCATGCGCTTGAGATCGCCGCCCTTGCGCCAACGCGATTCCTTGTACTGCGGCATACGGTCCGGCAGATCGCGATAGACGCCACCCGGACGGTAATAGGTCGCATGCATGCGCGCACCGGAGACCGCCTCATAGCAGTCCATCAGCTCTTCGCGCTCGCGGAACGCATAGAGAAACACGGCCATCGCACCGAGATCGAGTGCGTTGGAGCCTATCCACATCAGATGATTCAGGATGCGCGTGATCTCATCGAACATCGTGCGGATGTACTGGGCACGGACCGGCGCCTGGATGCCAACCAGTTTCTCGATGGCGCGCACGTAAGCGTGCTCGTTGCACATCATCGAGACATAGTCGAGCCTATCCATGTAGCCGATAGCCTGATTGAACGGCTTGGACTCGGCCAGCTTCTCGGTACCGCGATGCAGCAGGCCGATATGCGGATCCGCGCGCATGACGGTCTCGCCGTCCATTTCCAGTACCAGGCGCAATACGCCATGGGCAGCCGGGTGCTGCGGACCGAAGTTGATCGTGTAGTTGCGGATTTCCTGCATGGGTTACTTCCCCGCTGCCGCGTTTGCGGCGGCTTCGGCCTGGGCCTGGTCGTAGCGCGAGTCGTCGCGGATCACCCGCGGCACGAGCACGCGCGGGTCGATGCTGACCGGCTCGTAGATGACGCGCTGCTTTTCGCTGTCGTAGCGCACTTCGACGTTGCCGATCAGCGGGAAGTCCTTGCGGAACGGATGACCGACGAAACCGTAGTCGGTCAGGATGCGGCGCAAATCCGGATGCCCTTCGAACACGATGCCGTAGAGGTCGAAGGCCTCGCGCTCGAACCAGTTCGCACCAGGAAACAGCCCGGTCAGCGACGGCACGATGGGTAACGCATCGTCAGGGCAATAGCATTTGACACACAGGCGGCGGTTGTGCGTGATCGACAACAGCTGCACGGCAACCGCGTAGCGTTTTTCATTCGGTGCAGCTTGCGGGCGCTCGGACCAGCGGAAACGGCCGGGGCCCTGCCCTTCGACGCCGCGTGAAAAACCCTGGCTGGATATGCCGGTGGTATCCCATTCGGACTGTCCATAGCCCATGTAGTCGATACCGCAGACGTCGATGGCCTGCTCGAAGCGGAAATCCGCTTCGTCACGCAGCGCCTGGAACACGGACAGCCAGCTCGTGGCCGACACTTCGAGTGTGGTTTCACCGCGCCATTCGGTGACAGCGACGACGTCGGCACCAAAACGCGCGTTAAGGCGCTGCGCCAGCGTAGGAGGCAGATTCTCGCTCATGCGGAGGTTCCGTTAGCGCGCGATGGTGTTGGTGCGGCGGATTTTTTTCTGCAGTTGCAGGATGCCGTAGACCAGCGCTTCGGCCGTCGGTGGGCAGCCCGGCACGTAGATGTCGACCGGCACGATGCGATCGCAACCCCGCACCACCGCGTAGGAATAGTGATAGTAGCCGCCACCATTCGCGCAGGAGCCCATGGAAATGACCCATTTCGGGTCAGGCATCTGGTCATAGACCTTGCGTAGCGCAGGGGCCATCTTGTTGACCAGCGTGCCGGCAACGATCATGACATCGGACTGACGCGGGCTGGGCCGGAACACGACGCCGTAGCGGTCAAGATCCAGGCGCGAGGCTCCCGCATGCATCATCTCGACAGCACAACAGGCCAGACCGAAAGTCATTGGCCACATCGAGCCGGTGCGCGCCCAGTTGATCAGCGCATCCGCCGAAGTTACCGCAAAACCTCGCTCGATCAGCGGGTTATCGCCGTCGGGGCGAAGGATGTCATCCACAGTGGAAGGCGGCACCGGGTTATGCATGACCCGGCTCAGGGTGTCGGTCATTCCCATTCGAGGGCTCCCTTCTTCCAGACGTAGACGAAGCCGACGACGAGCAGAGCCAGGAACAGGCCCATTTCGATCAACGCAACGATACCGATCTGCTTGAAAACCACCGCCCAGGGAAACAGGAAGGCGATTTCCAGATCGAAAATGATGAACAGGATGGCGATCAGGTAGTAGCGCACGTCGAACTTCATGCGCGCGTCTTCAAAGGCTTCAAAGCCGCATTCGTACGCAGACCGTTTTCTGGTGTCGGGGCGCTTGGGCCCGAGCACGGTGCCGACCGCGAGCAGGATCAGACCCAGGCCCGTGGCAACGACGAGGAATAAAAAGATAGGCCAATATTCGGCAAGCACGAGTCCGCGAACCTCCGCATCGATCAACGATGCATCAGCGGCCATGCGCAGTGTGCTGAAACCCGCACGACCGTAACTAGATTGGTGCCCAAAGGGGGACTCGAACCCCCACGACCTAAGTCGCTACCACCTCAAGGTAGTGCGTCTACCAATTCCGCCATCTGGGCATTGTGTTCCAACTAGTTCTTCTTCGACTCGTCCGCCTTGGCTGGGGTCTTGTCATCGCCCTTGGTGGCGACGGCAGGAGTAGCGGGCTGAGGCACTGCGGGCACTTCGGTAGCCGTCGCTGGAGCCGGTACCGACGCCTGTGGAACGTCACCGGCAGGCGGTGCAGCCTCAGGAGCTTTCGCGGGAGCGGTGGGAACCTCACTGCCGGACATGATACCCAGATCCGTTTGCGGCTTGGGAGCCGCACCGCCACCGAGGTACATACCCATGCCCAGACTGAGCAGGAAGAACAAACTGGCCAGGACCGCCGTGGCGCGCGACAGGAAATTCGCAGATCCCCGCGCGCCGAACACCGTAGCCGAAGCGCCCGAGCCAAAGCCCGAACCCGCATCCGCTCCGGCGCCGCGCTGCAACAGGATCAGCGCCACCATCGCTACCGCGATCAAGATGTAAAACACATTGAAGATCGTAAGCAGCATTTCGATCCAGCCCGGCCGCGCTTAAAGCGCCGCCTCACAAATCTTGAGGAAATCCGCAGCAACCAGCGAGGCGCCGCCGATCAAGCCGCCGTCCACGTCTGCCTGAGCGAAAAGCTCGGCGGCATTGGCCGGTTTGACACTGCCGCCGTACAGCACGCGCAGCGAGTTGGCGAGTGTAGCATCGTGAGCGGCGAGTTGGCTACGGATGAATGCATGAACCGCCTGAGCCTGTTCCGCACTTGCGGTACGACCGGTGCCAATGGCCCAGACCGGCTCATACGCTACGACAGCGTTGCCAAACGCCGCTGCGCCACAGGCCTTCACGACCGCGTCCATCTGCGCACCGACGACAAGCTCCGTCTGGCCCGCTTCACGCTGCGCCAGGGTTTCACCGACACACAACACCGGGGTCAGCCCGGCGGCCTGCGCCTGGGCGAACTTCGCGGCGACGCACTCATTCGATTCCGCGTGGTACTGGCGCCGTTCCGAATGGCCGACCAGAGCCAAACGGCAACCGATGTCAACCGCCATAGACGCCGCCAACTCGCCCGTATAGGCGCCCAGCGCATGCTCGCTGACATCCTGCACGCCAAACGCGAGCGAACTGGCACCCGGCGCAGCGATGAGTCCTGCGATGTAAACCGCCGGCGGGAATACGGCTACATCAATCTGTGCAGGCATGCCGGCAGCGATGGTACGCACCAGCTCTGCTGCCGTGGCAGCGTTGCCGTGCATCTTCCAGTTGCCTGCTACCAGTTTGCGCCGCATCAAGTCCGCTCCCGCAAAGGGCGCGCAGAATAGCGATGCGCCCGCGTGTGCGCAATGCGGCGTTGCGGCAAACCCATGGCTGAGGTTGAATCACGGCTTGGCCCGCGGCAATTCGCCCTCATCGAACAAGGAAACCCACGATGTCTCACCCCGTCCGCTGGGCACTGGTCACTGGCGCTTCGGCCGGCATTGGCACCGCCTTTGCCCGAACGCTTGCAGCCAGCGGTCACTCGCTGGTACTGACCGCACGACGCGAGGACAGGCTTGCAACACTAGCCGGCGAACTGAGTCAGCAGCATGGCGTACGCATCGAAACCGTCCGTGCGGATCTCTCCGAGTCCGATGCGAGCCGGACCCTTTGTGCGGAGATCGAGCGCCGAGGTATCGCCATCGACATCCTCGTCAACAACGCCGGCTACGGCGTCGCCGGGAATTACCTCACCCAGCCCTGGAAGGTGCATGCCGATTTCCTGCAGGTCATGGTGACAGCCCCCTGCGAACTGGCCTATCTGCTGCTGCCTGGCATGCAGCAGCGCGGCTACGGCCGCATAGCGAACATCGCCTCACTTGCTGGACACATACCAGGCTCCGCAGGGCACACGCTGTATGCCGCGTCAAAGGCATTCATGATCAAGTTTTCGCAGTCGCTGGGCCTGGAAAATGCCGCCCGTGGCGTCAAGGTCTGTGCCATCTGCCCAGGCTTCACACTGTCCGAATTTCACGATGTAGTGGGCTCGCGCGAGCAGGTGTCGCGTATGCCGAAATGGCTCTGGGCGACGGCCGAGGACGTCGCGCGCGAAGGACTCGCTGCTCTGGAGCGTGGCGAGATCGTCTATGTGACTGGACGCGTGAACCGGGCGATCAAGGCACTGGTCAAGCTAATGCCCGATCGCTTCGCGCTGAACCTGATCCAGCGCCGCTCAAAAGATTTCCGCGTGCAGGAGCCAAAACCGTAGGTTCCGCACTCACAACGGCCCGGCCGCAACACAGCAGCCTGATGTGATCCCGATTTACCGCCCGCAACGGCCCGACAATCAAGCAAGCTTGATTTCGCGCAACCTCTCCATAAGGTATTCGTGCGAGGTGATCGAGTTCGAATACCGGCTGGGATTGTCGGGCGAGACACACGACGGCAGCGGATCGAGCACAACATCGGGATTCGGGTGCAGGAAAAACGGCACTGAATAGCGCGGCTTGCGCGCCAGCTCTCCGGGTGGATTCACGACCCGGTGCGTGGTTGATGGATACACGTGATTCGTGAGGCGCTGCAGCATGTCACCGATATTGACGACTATGGTGTCGGAGTCCGAGGTAAACGGCACCCACTCGCCTGCACGCGACTTCACCTCGAGGCCTGCCGCGCTGGCGCCGACCAGCAAGGTGATGAAGTTGATGTCTTCGTGCGCCCCCGCACGCACGTTGGGAATGTCCACTGCCGTAATGGGCGGGTAGTGGATAGGGCGCAGAATGGAGTTACCGAAGTCAATCTTGTCCTCGAAGAACGTCTCGGGCAGATCGATATGTAGTGCCAGCGCGCGCAGTACGCGCGAACCCAGATGATCAAGCGCCGTGTAAAGGCCGTAGCCCAGGTCGCGAAAACCAGCAACCTCCGCCGGCCAAAGATTCGGCGGCATCACCTCGGCGAAGCGCGAGTCACGCGGAATCTCGCGGCCTATGTGCCAGAACTCCTTGAGGTCCGGGTATTTCGAGTCCTTTGCCGTCTCGACCCCGAACGGCGTATAGCCGCGCGCGCCGCCGCTGCCGGCCAGGTGATAGTTCATCTTGGTTTCCGTCGGCAACGCAAAGAATGCGCGAAAGCACTCGTAGGCGCCGCTGATGAGCTCGTCGCTGATGCCGTGTCCGCGGATACCCGCAAAGCCCCACTCACGGTAGGCTGCACCGAGCTCGGCGACAAAAGCGTCGCGGTCAGTGTCGTAACGGCGAATATCCAGGGTAGGAATGGCTGCTGACATGTACGAATTCCTGCAAAGTGAATTCAACGGCGTAACGTCCGCTACGGATGTACCACCGACCTGCTGGCGCGGCTGACGGATCAGGCAAGTTCCATGGCCGCGGATTCTACGGCGCGCGCGAGGCGACCGGCCAGCTTATCGACCAGCACGGCATCGGCAGCCTCGATGGTCACACGAATCAAGGGCTCGGTGCCCGAAGCACGCAGCACCAGCCGGCCGCGGCCTTCGAGTTCGTGTTCGACCGCGGCGCGCTCAGCCAGCACCGACGCATGTTCAAGCAAGCCGGCCGCGTTTGCGACGCGGACATTGCGCGTGATTTGCGGCAGGCGTTCCCAGCCAGCGCAGAGTTCAGCGAGCTTCCGCCCTCGGCGCACCAACACTTCGAGCACCTGCAATGCGCTGACTATGCCATCGCCAGTCGAAGCACTGTCGAGACAGAGCACGTGGCCCGAAGCCTCTCCACCCAGCACTCCGGCAGTTTCTTTCAACAGGCGCATGACATAGCGATCACCCACTTTCGCACGCGCGAAGCCTATGCCGGCCGCCGCAAAGGCGCGTTCCAGGCCATAGTTCGTCATCAGCGTGCCGACCACGGGGCCTTGCAGACGGCCGCTGATACGCCAGTCGCTGGCAAGCACATACAGGATGTCGTCGCCATCGACCAGGCATCCGCGATGATCAACCAGCTGCACACGATCGCCATCGCCGTCGAACGCGATACCCAGATCAGCGCCCTGCTCCACCACCGCACGCTGTAATGCGGCCGGGCTTGTTGAACCACAGTCACGATTGATGTTGAGGCCATCTGGTTGCGTGCCGATGGTGCTCACCTGGGCGCCAAGTTCGGCAAACAGCTTGGGCGCAATCTGATAGGTCGCGCCATGGGCGCAGTCGACGACCAGCCTGAGTCCGCGCAGATTGCGCTCCGGCGGGAAGGTGGAGTTGCAAAACTCCGCGTAGCGCGTCGCCGCATCCGCAACGCGCACCGCTTTGCCTATGTGCTCGGAAGGCACGGTAGTGAAGGGCGCGTCGAGTTCCTGCTCAATCGCAGCCTCGACCTCATCGGCAAGCTTCTCGCCGTCGCCGGAAAAGAACTTGATGCCGTTGTCCTGATGTGGGTTATGCGATGCACTGATGACGATACCAGCGCTGGCGCGCAAGCTACGCGTCAGATAGGCCACGGCCGGCGTAGGCATGGGACCGAGCAGGCGCACATTGGCACCTGCAGCAACCAGCCCGGCTTCCAGCGCCGCTTCAAACATGTAACCCGATACACGCGTGTCCTTGCCGATAACAACGGTTGCAACCCCGTCGGCCCCGGTCAGCACCTTGCCGGCCGCGCGGCCGAGCTTGAGCATGAACTCCGCGGTGATAGGCCATTCACCAACCTGACCGCGAATACCATCAGTGCCGAAATACTTGCGTTTGCTCATTGCACCTGCCACCTCGAACAGCCCGCTCGCGGTGGCGGCGGGAACCTGGCCGCCTAGGTTGCCAGACTGCAGCGCATCCGGCCACTTTCAGCCCTTCCATTCACCAGATCAGCTGTCCGCCACGAGGCGACTCCGCCCAACAGGCAGCTCACGCTATTCGTTCGGCGTTTATTACTTTTCCCATATTCACCAACCAGAAAATCATGAACCAGACAAAAGTCGAAAGTTGATGCGATATCCGGTTCTAGCGGAGTTGCTCAAGCGCTAGCAACCGGATGCAGAGAAAAAAGCAACACACTGTTCGGATTTTTCCATAGTCAGCGTTTTTACTGATGCAACGCGCCGCACCTGCGGAAACAACGTCGCCGCAATCTCGCGGCAGAACCAGGCGTTGCTGATCGGAGAAAACTCATGCATCAGAACAGCACCAAGGCCGCGCGACTCGCGCAGGCGATACTGCTAGCGCTCAGCACCACAGCAGCGCAGGCTGCCCCCAGCGTCGACGCTCCCGAGCGCGTCGACACCAGCGCACTCGCAACCAGCCCCGAGGTCGCACGTCTCATTGTGACGCTAGCCGGCAAGAGCGACGTAACCGCGCTGCACATCGAACTTGAGCGCGTCGGCTCGTTCGTCAACCGTCGGCTGATTCCGTTACGCCAGCTGGCTACCGGCGGCTGGCTGATTGAAGCGCGCGACAGCGCAAAGAGCGATCAGACACGGCCGCTAGCCCGCGACGAAGCGGAGCTTGCCATGTACGAGCTTGCCCGCAATCCGGCGCTTGCTGCGGTAGAACCCGACCGCCTGCTTACACGAACGTTGACGCCCAATGACGAACGCTATCCGTCGCAGTGGGCCTATTTCCGCTCGCGCTATGGCACCAACGCCGCAGGCGCCTGGCATTACTCGACCGGAGCCGGCATCAAGATTGCCGTGATCGACACGGGCATTACACCGCATAGCGACCTCGATGCGAACGTACTCGGCGGCTACGACTTCATCACGAATTCCACCGTCGCCCGCGACGGTGACGGTCGTGACCCCGATCCGAATGACGAAGGTGACTGGTACGACATCGGTGACTGCAGCAACGACCCCGGCGGCAGCGAGAATTCCAGCTGGCACGGCTCGCACGTAGCCGGCATCGCCGCCGCTGCAACCAACAACAGCTTCAACGGTACGGCTGGCATGGCATACGACGCGAAGATCGTTCCCGTGCGCGTACTGGGACGCTGCGGCGGCTCGCTGTCGGATGTCGCGGAAGCCATTGTTTGGGCTTCCGGCGGTAGCGTCGCCGGGATACCGGCAAACCCAAACCCGGCGCAGGTCATCAACCTGAGCCTCGGCGGCCAGGGCAGTTGCAGTACGACCATGCAAAACGCGATCAATACAGCCGTTGGCAACGGCGCCGTCGTGGTCGTCGCCGCAGGCAATGCCAGCGCCAACGTCGCCGGCTTTACTCCTGCGCGTTGCAACAACGTCGTCGCGGTGGCGGCGACGACTACATCCGGCGCACTCGCCAGCTATTCCAACTATGGCGACAAGATCGACGTCTCCGCACCCGGTGAGATCACATCAACAGTCAACACTGGCACGGAAACTCAGGTCGCTGAAGGTTATGCAAGCTATTCGGGTACGTCGATGGCAGCACCACAGGTCGCAGGTCTGGCCGCGATGATTCGCGCCAAGGGCACGTTCACTCCGCTACAGGTCGAGAATCTCATCAAGTACAACGGAACAGCGGCACTTGATTGCGCCTTCGATTCGGTCAAGTCCTGTGGCTGGGGCCTGATCGATGCGTTGCATACGCTGCGCGCGGTCGGCCAAGGTTTCAACGGCGACGTCGCGGCCAGCCCCAGTCCAGCAAGTTTTTTCAAACCAACTTTTTTTGAAAACGCAAATAACTACCATCTGCCTTCAGGGTCAATGACGGCCTCGCCCAACACCGTATGGGGCCAGTACGGCACAAACGCGCCCTCATCGATGACGGTCAAGTTCACGCTGATCACACGCAACATCAGCGTCGTAGACCCCAAGAAGTACAAGATCGAGCTCATTGCACCCGATGGCAGCGTAGTGAAGGTATTGCATGACAATGCCGCGAGTTTTGTGACCACACAGACAGTGAACGCATCCAGTGAAATCGCAGACGGGCTCTGGAAACTGCGTGTGACCAACTCCGGACCGAGCAGCAATCTCTACATCGACAAGTGGAGCCTTGGTTTCCCCGGTTGGTTCACCCCTTAGTCTTACTGTGTTACGAGATTGGTTCTGTCCGATGCCTTCCGCAACATGAACATCGCGGCACGCGAGCGGCGAGGATGACGCTGAGTTGGTGTCGCAGCGAGGGTATCGAGTCCAGCAAGTGACGCTGCACCCGGCGCCGCACTGTTGAAGCAATCTTGAGCAAAGAGGCCGCCAAAGTTAGCTCGAGGGCATTACTCTTTCACTGAGGCGCCTGGTAGGTCTTGCTCCGGCAATTGCGAAAAAAGATTCTGCTTTGCTTGAATGAAGACCTGGCCGAATGGAGAAACAAGATGGTGGCTACTGGACGTTGCGATGCCAACGTCCAGCGCCAATACGATTTCTTTACCGTAATTTTCAGGCAAGCTGTAAAGCAAGGCATATCGCGCAGAAGTAGGAACCTTGAGGTCTTGGATTGCAGTGCTTCCGGCTGCCCACTGGAAGTTCTCCGCCTTCAGTTCCATACGACTGAGCTCGTTGAATTCGGCATCCAGAAGCAGGAGCGAAGGCAGCCACACCAGGTATTGCGCTTGACCGGCCATGTTCAGTGCCAGAATGTAGGGTGTCGAATTTTCTGGAATCTGGATCAAATGAACGTATGACGCTCCACTCGCGAAACGAAAGGCCTGCGAACCGCTCTGGAGGCTTACGGCTGTTGTTCCTCTCCTTGGCAACGTCGTATCCACTTTGAGCTCTCGCAACGAATTGCTTGTGGGGTTCACGCTTTTTGCTTGAGCTACAAACGCGTTGAAGCTAGCCTGATCCTCAGACGTAAGCTTGGGCGTTGAAGCACATCCCATGAGTGCGCAACAAAGAAGCAAGGCGATTGTTTGGCTAGAGAAAAACTTCATGCGAATCCCAATTGATCAATAAGGTTAGTTAAGGACGCAGCTATTGGACCACTTCAAAGAGACCTTTTTTGCATTCGTCCGCCAGCGCCCTGTCTTGGGTGGATAAAGACTAGGCCTGTTTTCGTGAACGGATTTTCCGAGGCAAGGCTCGACCTCTGACTTAGGAGCTTCCGGCAGCCTCAGGGATTTGGATACCGTCCTTGCCTTTCATCAATACATCCAAAAGTTCTCTCGCGTCGGTGCAGCATCCTGGACGCTTGAGCGTACAACAACGCGCACACCATGCGCGGGAGCGTCGATGGGCGTTTTGGAGTCAAGCTAGGTGTTTGCACCTGAAAGCAAATCCTGCCATTCGCCCGACTGGGTATGCTGATCGACCCTGAGGGTTTTGGCTTCAGCCGACTTGTTGAGCATGACCAATACTGTTTCCTGCTTGCCTTGGTATGCAAGCACCCGGCAGAAGACAGCGACATCGCATTGAAGCGTGTCGATCAGCATCAAATCTCGTTGCAGTGATTCAGCCTTGGCGCGCGTATGCGCAATCGCCTTGTGGCCCGAGTGGATTGGATGAGATTGAGCTTGCTTGCTGGCTTCTTCGCCTAAGTAACTGCGATTACCGTGATGCTCAACTCGGCCGCGCATGAAGCCGGACTCAGAGCCGTAATAAATCACCGGATTGCCGCGTGCGATGAACAATCAGTTGTGCGCATCGATGAAGCCCTCATCCGTGGCATTCATGCGCGCCACGTCGTGGTTGTCGAAAAAAGTGAACTCATAAGGGTTTCGGGCAGCGGAAGTTCAAGCACCCTTTCCGGGAAGTTTGCCGGGTAGGCGGCGGTCGCACAACCGCAACGTTCGGCGCGGATCGGGCAGCTTTGAGCGGGATCTGCATCCCGCGCGGTCGCACCGGCGCGCTGTCTACGGTTTTCTCGCGCCTGTTCCCGCCAGCGGCCCGCGCGCATTCCTGTGAGGTCGTTGCCGCATCGTGCCGTCTTCCGGGTTTCGCCGCGGACATCCTGCCTGATGAGCCTCACGTGGCCGCTGCCGGCGGTAGGCGCGGTCCGGGCCGGTAGTGCGCCTCTTCCAGTGCGTCGTGCTTTGCGATGTGGGCCAGACATGGATGACCCTTTGCGGGCATGGCTCGGATCGCGTTTCGCTCTCCGATGCTGGCCACGATCCGCACCGCGCCGCCGCGGTGCGATGTTGAACACGCGCTTGAGGCGATGCACCCAGCACCGCCATTTGCACGCGCAGTTGGTGCTTGCGGCTGATGGAGTTTGGGCTTCTCCGGCTGGTTCAGCCCGTAGCAGAGATCAGTCGTCTTCGCCCCAGCGCACGCGGGGCGGCGATGCCGAGGCTTTTTGAGGCTTGCCTGGCCCCACAGCGTTCCAGACCTTGAGCACATCCGAGGTGGCGGCCACATCGTGCACACGCAGGATTGCCGCTCCGCGCTGGACCGCAATCAGCGCGGCAGCGAGCGACGCTGGCGTGCGTTCAGCGGGTTCTCGGCGTGCGCTCAGCGTACCGAGAAAAGATTTGCGCGACAGCCCAACGAACAAGGGCACCGCGAGGGTTGCAAACTGCTGCAGCTCGCGCAGCAGTTCCACATTGTGATCCACCGTCTTGCCGAAACCGAAACCCGGATCAATCAGCAGGTGCTTGCGCGGTATACCAGCAAGTTCGCAGCTGAACAGCCGGTCGGCGAGAAAGCGCTTGATGTCAGCAACAACTTCGTCGTACTGCGGATCGGCCTGCATGTTGCGCGGCTCGCCCTGCATGTGCATGAGGCAGACCGGCACACCGAGCTCCGCAGCGGCCTCCAGCGCGCCGTCCTGGCGCAAGGCGCAGACATCGTTGATGAGTCCCGCGCCAGCCTGCACGGCCGCACGCATGACGCCGGGCTTGGAGGTGTCGATCGAGATCGGTACCGTCGTTTCCCGCGCCAGCGCTGTTATGACGGGAATCACTCGGCGCAGCTCTTCGTCCTGGTCCACCGCCGCAGCACCGGGACGTGTCGATTCGCCACCGACGTCAAGCAGATCGGCCCCCTGTTCCACCAACGCCAGACCGTGACGTATCGCCGCAGCCGGATCAAAATGCAGTCCGCCGTCAGAGAACGAATCCGGCGTCACATTGACGATGCCGCAAATCCGCGCGCGATCAAGTACCAGCTCGCGGCCGGCGCAGTCTATCGTTGGGTGGATCATGCGAGATTCCTGTTTGCGGCTACCCACATTGTTCAAAAGGCCGCATACGCGGCCTTTTGAACAAATCGATATCACATTACTCAACCAGCGTTGATCGATCCGCGCGTGACTGCGGGGCTGCCGATCGGGCTCTCGCCGCGCGGGCCACTGGCCGGTGCGCCGCCGTTCCTGCCGTTGCCTGTCCAGTCTTTCGGCGGCGGCGGGTCGCGCCCCTCCATGATGGCGTCGATCTGCACCGCGTCTATGGTCTCGTACAGCAGCAGCGCCTTGGCCATGAGATCAAGCTTGTCGCGATTGTCAGTCAGGATCTGGGTCGCCTGAACATAGGCCCGATCGAGAATACTGCGCACGACCTCGTCTATCCGGCGCGCAGTTTCGTCAGACACGTTCTTGTGCTGCGTCACAGAGCGCCCGAGGAAGACCTCGTCCTCCTGCTCGCCATAGGCGATAGGCCCGAGCTCGTCCGACAGCCCCCATTTCGTGACCATGTTGCGCGCCATCTCGGTGGCGCGTTTGATGTCATTGGATGCGCCCGTCGTGACCTTGTCCGCACCGAAGATCAGTTCCTCCGCGACACGGCCGCCATAGAGCGAGCACAGATTGCTGTGGATATAGGTTCGGTTGTAGCTGTAGCGGTCGCCCTCGGGCAGGAACATCGTCACACCCAGCGCACGGCCGCGTGGAATGATCGTGACCTTGTGCACCGGATCGTGCTCGGGCATCAGGCGCCCGACGATGGCGTGGCCAGCCTCGTGATAGGCCGTGTTGCGCTTTTCGTCATCGCTCATGACCATGGAGCGGCGTTCCGCCCCCATCATGATCTTGTCCTTGGCGCGATCGAAATGGGTCATCAGCACTTCGCGCGAATTCTCGCGCGCAGCAAACAGCGCAGCCTCATTGACCAGGTTGGCGAGATCCGCACCCGAGAAACCCGGCGTACCCCGCGCAATGACCATGGGATCGACGTCGGCCGACACCGGCACCTTGCGCATATGCACTTTGAGGATCTGATCGCGGCCACGCACATCGGGCAGCGGCACGATGACCTGACGGTCGAAGCGGCCCGGACGCAGTAGTGCAGGGTCAAGCACGTCAGGACGGTTCGTCGCCGCAATGACGATGATGCCTTCGTTGCCTTCGAAGCCGTCCATCTCGACCAGCAACTGATTCAGCGTCTGCTCGCGCTCGTCGTGGCCGCCGCCGAGACCGGCGCCGCGATGGCGGCCCACCGCATCGATTTCATCGATGAAGATGATGCAGGGCGCATGTTTCTTGGCCTGCTCGAACATGTCACGCACGCGCGCAGCACCTACGCCGACGAACATCTCGACGAAATCCGAACCGGATATCGTGAAGAACGGCACCTTGGCCTCGCCGGCTATCGCCTTGGCCAGCAAGGTCTTGCCGGTACCCGGTGAACCGACCATCAGCACGCCGCGGGGAATCTTGCCGCCAAGCTTCTGGAACTTGCCGGGATCACGCAGGAAGTCGACCAGCTCCTTGACATCGTCCTTGGCCTCGTCGCAGCCCGCAACATCGGCGAACGTGACCTTGACCTGATCCTCACCCTGCAGACGTGCCCGCGAGCGGCCGAAACTCATGGCACTACGGCCACCGCCACCGGACTGCATCTGACGCATCACATAGATGAGGAAGCCGATAAAGATCAGGAACGGTGCCCAGTTGATCAGAATGCCGAGCAGGGAGATGCCGTTGTCGGAAGGTTCAACGCGCATCTTGTCCACCTTCTTCTGCAGCACACTGATGTTCTCATCCGTGGGCAGGAAGGTTGTGCGCACGCTCGTGCCGTCCTTGAGCTTGGCCTCTATCGTGCGATTGTCGTTGTGGACCAGCACTTCCGAAACGGCATTGTGCTCGACCTTGTCCATGAAATCGGAATAGGCGAGATCCTGCGTGCCCGTCCCGCGCGGGTTGAAGCTCTGGAATACCGTCAACAGCACGACGGCGATGATGAGCCAGAGCAGCAGGTTCTTGGCCATGTCATTCATCAAAACACTCCTTACGCGCGCCGGCCCCGGGCCAGTGCATAGACTTCGTTGGATCGCGCCCGCGAAGCCTTGGGTTTACGGATGCTGACGCGGGTAAATGCCGTCCGCAAGTTTCTTACGTAGTCGTCGAAGCCGACGCCCTGGAACAGCTTGATCAGAAAATCACCACCCGGTTTGAGCCAGCGGCTGGCGAAATCCAGTGCCAATTCCGACAAATGCATTGCACGTGCCTGATCGACCAGGTCCACACCGCTCATATTGGGGGCCATGTCCGATAGCACAAGATCCACCAGGGCGCCTTCCAGTCGCGCCTCGAGCTGGGCCAGAACACCGTCCTCGCGAAAATCACCGCAGATGAAATCAACCCCGGAGATACCCTGCATAGGCAGGATGTCGAGCGCGACAATTCGGCCTCGCCCCTTGAGCCGCTCGTTGACCAGCTGCGACCAGCCGCCCGGCGCAGCACCAAGGTCGACCACGGTCATGCCAGGCTTGAGCAGGTCGTCACGCTCCAGGAGCTCGTCGAGCTTGAATACCGCGCGCGACCGATACCCCTCGGCCTGGGCTTTCTTGACGTAGGGGTCCTTGAAATGTTCTTGCAGCCAGCGCTGGCTGCTCTTGCTGCGTGACATGGAGGTTCGAGCAAAAACCGGCAGGGTATGCGGCCGCGCATGATACCCTGTGTGCCTTGCCTGCGGTCCAGCGCCGCGTCTCCCCAAGTACTCCATGTCTTTAAGCACTAGCCAGCGCCGCTACCTGCGCGGCCTCGCCCACGATCTGAAACCCGTCATCCTGGTTGGCGCCAAGGGCGTTACTGACGCGCTAATTCAGGAGTTCAGCCTCGCCCTGGACCATCATGAGCTGGTCAAAGTTCGCATACCGGCCGAAGAACGCGACGATTTCGCTACCCAGGCCGCACAGCTCGCTGCGGCTACCGGGGCTGAAACCGTGCAAACCATAGGCCGTACGGCGGTTTATTTCCGCCGCAACGCGGAAAAACCCGTCATCGCCCTGCCCCGCTGAGCCCGCCGTGCAGTTATCGCTGAACCGCCCGGGCGAGTACCTGTACGTACGCAAGGTTGGCGCCAGCTCGGTCACCGTGGTCGATCGCGATCTGGCTCGCAGCTTTGTCCTTGCTCCCGATCGCGCCATCGAGGACTGGGACGTGCGCGAGGTCGCCGCGCTGGATGTGACCAGCGCAGCTCCCATACTCGCGCTGAACCCGGCCGTCGTGATTCTCGGTAGCGGACCGCGCCTGGTGTTTCCATCACAGGCTGTGCTCGCCCTGTTCCTGCAGCGCGGCATCGGCATCGAAGTCATGGACAACGCGGCGGCCGCACGCACCTACAACGTGCTTGCCAGCGAAGGCCGCCGGGTTGTCGCGGCGTTTGTACTGCCCTGAGTCGTCAAATAGCATCAGCGCCGCACCATCCTGATGCCACGCAGACAAACCTGGATTGACCTCGCGTGCTGAGCGATCGGTAGAAACCCGCAACTTCAGCACCACTGCAGGTCAAGTCGCGCCGGCACCGCTTATTGCGCAGACACGGGCAGGCCGTCTTTCTCGACCATACGCCCTACCTGACCCAACGCGTACTTCCACCCTGTTGGGGTACGCACGTAGACGTCGCTGAACCACAGCTTGCGGTCAAACGGCTGCGTGCCGTCGACGCCCTTGAGCCATAACAACGCCGTCACCACTGCCGTATCGCCCCAGACGCGAACCGTCTGCGAACCAGGCACCTCGTCCTGCTGCTCGTAGCGCACCCGGCCACTGCGTACTTCGTCCAGCAACTGCTGGCGTGTAGACACCTTGCCCGCCCCCGAAATCAGGACGAAGTCATCCGCCAGGATTCGTCCCACCGTGCTTACATCGTTGCGCTTCACCGCCGCCTGGAATTCCGTATCGAGCGCAGCGACAGCAGCCTGATCGGTGGGCGGGGAGGCCGCTATCGGTGCCGTCACGCATAAAGCGACCAAACTGAGTAACCCACCGATCCAGTAGCGCCGCCGGAGCGGGTGAAAACATGTGCCGTGCATCAGCGTCTCCGCAATTGCTTAGTGGTCCCAAAGATAGAAGTACTTCCAGCTATCCAGTAGGGCCAATTGCGCGAAAACGACTGAACCACGACCTCCTCGATTTCTCCATCACCCCTGCAACCTGGGACGGCAAGCTACTCACGTAGCGAAACCGCTGCACGGCCAGAACGGAGGAGAACGCCATGAATCACCGCGCCTTTGCCCTCATGCTGATGAATGCAATTGTCGCGACCAGCGCATTGGCACAACCGCGAGATCAGCGCCCGCCGCCGCAGTCGCCCAGCGAAATGGCGAGAACGCTGGGCCTCGACGCCGCCGCAACGGCAACCTTTGTCGGGATATTGCGCGAGCAGCACGCCAAGCACCGCGCATTGCGCGAAATTGCCAAGACCGAGCGCAGCGCCATGCACCAGAATCAGCAAGCACTGCACCAGGAGACACTGGAACGCCTGAAAACCGTGCTCAGCGCGGACCAGATCGCGAGATTTGAAACGCTGCGCCCCAGACCACCCCAGCCTGGGCCAGGGGCCGGTTGTGCCAGCCAGAACCTGCGTCCACCGGCTGCCGAAGCCATAGGCGGCGAGGCTCCGCATCCGGGCGGCGCGCCGCAAGGGCAATGCCAGTCGCGTTAACCCAGCGGGCCGTCATACGGTTTCATCGAACTTGTAGCCGACACCGTAGACCGACTGCACCGGGTCGTAACCCGGCACGGAACCGGAGATCTTGCGCCGCAGGTTCTTGATATGGCTGTCGACCGTACGGTCACTGACGACGCGATGATCAGCGTAGATGACATTGAGCAGCTGATTGCGCGAATGCACCCGCCCCGGATGTTCGAGCAATACCCGCAGTAGCCGGAATTCAACCGGAGTCAGTATCAGGCACACGCCACGTACCCGGACCTCGAACCGCTCCGCATCCAGCACCACATCGAGCTTGGGCACGCCGTCTGCACCGCGCAGCCGCACGCGGCGCAGCTGTGCGCGCACGCGCGCGACGACCTCGCGCGGACCGAACGGCTTGCACACATAGTCATCAGCCCCAAGCTCGAGACCCAGCACCCGGTCGATTTCCTCCACGCGCGCAGTGAGCATGATGACGGGCAGAGTGGAAAATGTGCGCAACTCGCGGCAGATCGTAAAACCGTCGACCCCCGGCAGCATGAGATCGAGCAGCACAAGATCCGGCGCATTCATGCGGATCGCGGCAACCACACCGTCACCGCGTTCGCGATGCTCGACCTCGAAACCATCGGCGACCAGGTAATCGCGCAGCAGCGCCGCGATCTTGGGCTCATCTTCGACGACAAGGATGCGACCATGACTCATGCATTCGATCCCAAGCAAGCCCTGATTGAAGAGCGCCGACAGCGACGTGTTCAACGCCTGCCGACTATTGGCAAGTACACACTGATGCGCAGGCCGCCCAGCGGCGATGGCGAGGCGGAAATATCTCCGCAATGCGCCACGACTATACCTTTGCAAATGGCAAGACCCAGGCCGGCGCCGCCACAATCACGATTGCGCGAACCTTCACTGCGAAACAGACGCTCGAACAAGCGCGGCAGATCGGCCGCCGGCACCCCTGGCGGCGTATCGTCGACGTGCAGCAGCCAGCCTTGACCCGAGCGCTGCGCCTGTATGCGCACGCGCCCGCCCGTGTCGGTATAACGCGCCGCATTGGTCAGCAAGTTATCCAGCAGCTGTGCCAGGCGCTGGGCATCGCCGTCCAGATGCATCGGTTCGTCCGGCACCTGCAGTTCCAGAGCCAACCCACGCGAACGCAGCGCCTCCGCATGGCTTTCCACCGAATCGCGCAGCAGCACGCCCAGATCAAGCAGTGCAAAGTGATAGGACAAGGCACCGACATCGGCGAGCGCAAGCTGGTACAGGTCATCGATCAGCGCCGCAAGACGATCAGCTTCCACGCGCAGTGAGGCCAATGCCGCCGGAGAGTACGAACGCACACCATCCTCCAGGGCGTGGATCTCGCCGCGCAAGATCGCCAGCGGCGTGCGCAATTCGTGGGAAATATCTGCCACCCATTGCCGGCGCGCCTGACTTGCCTGTTCCAGGGCCATGGCCAGGCGATTGAAGTCGTGGCCAAGCACGCCGATCTCGCCCTGGCCGACGTCCACGCGCGCGGCATAGTCGCCGGCCGCGAGCCGACGCGCCCCCTCAGTCACGCGCCGCAGCGGCGCGAGCAGGCGCGCACCGAACGCGACCGAGGCAAGCAATGCCAGCACGAGGGCGACGCCACCTGCGCCGAACGCCGTCATCGCTTGCGCGCGTACGAACTCCAGGTCGTCACCACCTCGCAGACGCGGCAGCGATACCAGTTTCAGTTGACCGATAACATGGCCATCGAGGCTGACGGGAACCGCGTAGTCGGCCTGCTCCGGAATGGCGAACCCCGCTACATGCTGGCCTTGTGTATCCAGCAGCACCAGGCGCGCCGGCAGTTCCGTGCCACCGGGCCGAGGCCGTTGTCCCAGACCCGGTGGTCCCGGGGCCAGCGGTCGCTGTTCAGGTCGCAGACGCGGCGGCGCACCTTCGCCGGGCCAGCCGCGTGGTCCCGGGGCACGTGGATCCGGCCCGGCCATTCGCGCCGGATCATCCGCTGGCGGCGCACCTCCCAGTTCGGCCCCTACCAGCATCAACCAGACCCGCGGCCGATACCTCAGCTGGTCCCAGCCGCCGGTATCCCGGTAATGCGCCGCGACAGCTGCAGCGATGGCAGCGGTGCGCTGCTGGTCCAGATGATTGAGATAGTCCAGCAACCCCCGGCGAAAGGCTTGCTGCTGCACCCAGAGCACGCCGGCAAGCGCTGCGATCACAAGAGCAGCGTTGAGCAGAAATAGCTGGTGCCAGAGGCGCAGGCGCACGCCGCTACACTAGCCGCTGCCCCGTCGGCACGAAATGGGTTGAACGCAAGTTTCGCGATTTCTCCATGATCAGCGGCGGCGGAGAACTTTCACTCGTATCGGGCGCGGAATTTGGCTCCGGAACGGTGGAGACCAGCCGCAGAACTGCAGCATCTGGCCGCGAACGCCTGCACCCAGATCACACCCGGCTCTACGTCAATCTCCATATTCCCTGCGCATTAGTTCCCAAATCGCATCGCAAGCTCAGTCCTGGGACAGCACGCGGGAGCGGACGATGAAAGCGAAATGGTGGTTGGGACTGGTTGCCTTGACGGCGATGGCAGCGCAGGCGCAGAACCGGATGGTCCATTGGGAGAGCGGGCAATCCCATCCGCTGGAACTGACGCCCGACGGCACACGCCTGCTCGCGGTGAATACGGCAGATCAGCGTCTGGAGGTGTTCGCGGTAGCGGCCGACGGCAGTCTGAGCCGTGCCGGCTCGGTACCGGTCGGGCTGGAGCCTGTCAGCGTACGAGCACGCGGCAATGGCGAGGCCTGGGTGGTCAATGCGCTGTCGGACAACGTCAGCATTGTCGATCTCGCCACGCTGCGCATCGTACGCACGCTGGACGTGGGCGACGAGCCCGGCGACGTAGTATTTGCCGGCACGCCGCAGCAGGCCTATGTCAGTGTCTCCGGCGCGAATCAGGTCAAGCGTTATGACCCGGCCAACCTGGCCGCCGCACCAACCACGATAGCGCTGTTGGGGCAGCGCCCGCGCAGCCTGGCCGCCGCCATCGACGGCAGCCGCGTCTATGTCGCCTTCTTCGATTCGGGCAATGCCTCAAGCATTGTCGATATTCCGGCGGTGTCGAGTGCCGCAGGCCCCTACGCTGGGCAGAATCCCCCACCCAACAATGGCAACGCGTTTGATCCGCCACAACTCGCCGCCAACGGCGTGGCGCCACGCGTCGCCCAGATTGTGCGCAAGAGCGGCAACCAGTGGCTGGACGGCAACGGCCGCAACTGGACCAACCTGGTGACCTGGAACGTGCTGGATCATGACGTCGGCATCATCGATACAGCCAGCTTGCAGGTCAGCTACGCCGACAGCCTGATGACGACGGTGATGGCTCTGGGCGTAAAACCGGACGGCCGCGTCGCCGCCGTCGGCACCGAAGCCACGAACGAGATGCGCTTTGAACCCAAGGTACAAAGCATCTTTATCCGCGTACGCATAGGCTCGTTCGATCCAGCCACACCAGCCACCACCCAGATCGCCGATCTCAACCCACATCTGGACTACAGCCAGCGCCGCATTGCGCCCAACCTGCGCCGCGAGTCACTCGGCGATCCGCGCGGCATCATCTGGCATCCCAGCAATGGCACGGCTTTCGTCGCCGGCATGGGCTCGAACAACGTCATCGTCACGGATGCCAGCGGCGCACGCACGGCGCGCATCGAAGTGGGCCAGGGCCCGACGGGGCTAGCGCTGAACGCCGCCGGCACCCGCCTTTACGTGCTCAACCGCTTCGACGGCACGATCTCGCGCATCGACACAACCACACGCAGCGAACTCGGGCGCAGTGCGTTTTTCGATCCGACGCCGGCAACGGTCAAAGCCGGCCGACCGCTGCTGTACAACACCCATGCCAACAGCGGGCTGGGCCAGGCCGCTTGCGCCAGCTGCCATGTCGATGGCAAGTCCGACCTGCTGGCCTGGGATCTGGGCGACCCACAAGGCAGCCTGCAAGCGGTCACCCTGCCCTGCCTGCCCAACCAGACCTGCGGCGTCTGGCATCCGATGAAGGGCCCCATGGTGACGCAGAGCCTGCAAGGCATAGTGCCCGCCGGTGCCATGCACTGGCGTGGCGACCGGGAAAACCTCGCGGCCTTTTCGGGCGCCTACGTCAGCCTGCAGGGCCGCGACACCGCGCCGACGGCGGCAGAGATGCAGCAATTGCAGAACTTCATCACCCAGGTCGCCTATCCACCGAATCCGAACCACAATCCGGACGGCAGCGCCCCCGCCAGCATTGCGGTAACGGGTGGCAACGGTAACCCCGCCAGCGGGCGGAACATCTTCCAGAACCAGCCCACGCTAGGCGGCGGTCCCTGCACCGTCTGTCATGCTCTGCCGCTGGGCACCAGCAACCTGATCGACAATCCGCAGTTGCCACGAGCACCGCAGCCCATGAAGGGCGTGCAGCTACGCGGCCTCTGGGCCAAGCTGGGCTGGTCCAAGACCAGCCAGACCAATCTGCGCGGCTTTGGCTTCAACAGCGATTCGGAACACGACAGCCTGAGCGCACTGCTGCAGGCCGGCTTCAATTTCGGCCCGCCGCAGACCGCCGCCCAGGCACGCCGCGACGTCGAAGCGTTCATGCTCACCTTCGATACCGAAACCGTCGCGACTGTAGGCCGGCAGATTGCCTACAACGGCAGCAACAACGCCGATGCCACGCTGCTGGCACGCCTGAATGCCTGGGTCGCACAGGCTGACGCGGGTGCCGTAGGCCTGGTCGTCCACAGTGCCGGACGCGGCTACGTCTACGCGACACAGGGCGTGTTGCTGTCCGACCGCGAAAACTCACCGACCACGCTTACCGCGCTGCGCACCACGGCCAGCGCCACAGCCCCGGTAGCCATCACCGTAGTGCCGGCGGGCACGCAATACCGCATGGGTGTGGACCGCGACAGCGACAGCGTCTTTGACCAGGACGAACGCGACCAGGGCACATTGGCCGACGACGCCAACTCAGTGCGCTATGACTTCTGCCGTGCCGACTTCAACGCTGACCACGTGCTGGACGCCTCCGACCTCAGCGCGTTCACCAGCGCCTACAACAGCGGCAACGTACGTGCCAACTATGACCACTCCCTGGGTAGCAACGGCCTGCCGACGATCACCGCCGCCGACCTCTCCGCCTACCAGACTGACTACAACGCAGGATGCCCGTATGTGGACCGGCTATTTGTCGGCCGGTTCGACTGACCCAGCCAGCCTGACCTCCTTGCCGGCAACAGACTGACCCGTGCGGGTCCGGCCCCGGACATTGGATCACGGCGCAAACCGTCATCGCCGGCAATCGTTGAAACCTACACACAACAAACCCGCCGCCCTCGTCAGGTCGGCGGGTTTTTTGTGTGTTTGGGGTATTTCACAGAGCACGGCGCAACATTGCCGCGTGCTGCACCAGACACCACATGACCAAACCAGGCGGCGCCGAGGTGCACGTCCACAGGCGTAGCGACTGTCACGCCCTGCGGGCCACACCCACTACGCCTGTATTCGTATTGCAGGAGGTCCAGACCAGTACCCAACATCCCGGAGCACTCTGAATCGCATTCCAACAAAGGCTCTACCGTGAGGCCACGGCCTGCGATGCCGTCGTGCGTCACTAGGTCTGTGATTTGGTCAGCACAGCACCACGCCCGTTCACCGAGCAGCGCTACTTCCGCACTATCCGCCGGGAATCTTGACGTCATGAATCGTATACGACTTGCTGCAGCGATTTCGCTTGCAGTCACTTCGCACATCACTTCCGCCGCCGCCTTGCAGTCGCTACGCCCGCAGGTCGCAACACCCGAATTGCTGACCGATGTCACGGTGACCAACAGCAATCTGCTGCTGCTGCGTTCGGGTCTGATCGACCCCACCCAGCAACGCATCGACTACAGCGATACCGGCGCTGCCGCCGACGTGGCCAGCAGCCGCTACGCGCTGATCCAGTTCAGCAAGGACGACCACACCGCGCACGAGCGGCTGGAAAAACTGGGTTATGTGATTGTCGCCTACGCGCCCAACTACGCCTATGTCGTTGATCTCAAAGATGCGCGCGACCTCATGCAGCTGCGCAGCCGCACCAACGGGCGTTGGGCCGGCTACTACCAGCCCGGCATGAAGCTGGACCCCAAGCTCTACGACAACAACCGCAGCGCCGTGCCACCAGCACCGCAGGGGGGGGTCGAGATTGAAGTGTTCGGCTTCGCGGGCCAGTCGGCGCAGCAGATCGCGAGCGCACTGACCAAGTTCGCCGGCGTGAGTGTTGTCGCCATCAGCGAACATGCCAGCCTGCCCAACGTGCGCGTCAACGTGACGCTGGACAAACTGGCGCGGCTGGTCGAAGCCGCAACTGCACTCGACGGCGTGTCCTACGTAGGCCACTACGCCCAGCCACATCTGACCAACTCGGCCTCGATAGGCGCGATCCAGGGCAACAACACCAGCACTACCGGTGCCGGCAGCGGCGCACCGACAACACCGACACCGATGTTCGATCACAACATCTACGGCTCGGGCCAGATCGTTGCGATCTCGGACTCCGGCACGGACGCGAACGAAGCCTGGTTCACCACCCTCGACAAGGGCAGTGGTCCGGTGACCGCCATCGCAACCGCCGAATCCCCGGTACCACCGGCGGTGACCACACCCAATCCGACCCAAAAGATCATCAATTACTACGTGCAGCCAGGCGCCACGTTCGGCGACAACAATGTGGCCTGCCCCGGCGGAACCCCCACGGGCTTTCACGGGACACACACCTCGGGCACGGTCGCGGGTGATGCAGCCGGTACCTTTGGCGCGTCAACCTACCTGGCCTCGACACCGACCGCGCTCAATCACGAGCTTGCCGACGGTATGGCGCCCAATGCACAGCTGCTGGTGCAGGACATAGGCAATGACACCACGGGTTGCCTGACCGGTGGACCGATCAACGACATGTTCACGCAATCGGCCCGCAGCAATGCCTTTATCCATAGCGCGAGCTGGGGCGCTCCGACAGGCGGCGCCTACTCCGGCAACGACGTGCTCGCCGACCGCGGTCTGCGCGACAACGAAGGCCTGCTGTTTGTAGTCGCAGCCGGCAATGACAGTTCGGCCAATACAATCGGCACGCCGGGCAATGCCAAGAACGCGCTGACCGTCGGCGCCCTGGGACATGCGGGATCGACCACGGTCGCAGGCTTTAGCAGCCGCGGCCCCACCGACGACAATCGCGTCAAGCCCGACATCATGGCGCCGGGCAGCAGTGTGATCTCGGCCTCGGGTGACTCGAGCTCGGGCGGCGCGGCCGAAGCACCGCTGACCAAGTCCCTGTCGGGCACCTCCATGGCGACACCGACAATTTCCGGTGGCGCAGCGCTGATGCGCCAGTTCTTCGCTGACGGCTGGTATCCGCGCGGCACCAGGACTGCCGCCGACGTCTACAACCCCACCGGCGCCGTGATGAAGGCCGCGCTGCTCAACGGCACCAATTCGCTCGCGACAAATTTCGGCGGCAACAACTACGGCTGGGGCCGCATGTGGCTGGACAGTAATCTGTACTTTGCTACGACGCTGAGCGGCGGCGACGACAGTCGCCGTCTGCGCCTTTTCGAACGCACCCAGCTATCCGGACTCAAGACCGGGCAGACGCATACCTACACGATCAACAACGTAGCAGCCGGCCAGCCGCTGCGCGCGACCCTGACCTGGTTCGACGTACCTGGCGCACCGGGTGCCGCCATCGCCTTGGTCAACAACCTCGATCTCGAAGTCGTAGCGCCCGGCGGCACCTTTCTCGGCAACGTGTTTACCAGCGGCGCCTCGACCACCGGCGGCACCGCCGACGCCCGCAACAGCGTGGAGCAGGTACTGCTGACCGCACCCGTCGCAGGTACGTATACGATCCGCGTCAAGGGCACCAATGTACCGGGTGATGGCAGCGCGAACAGCACGCTGCAGGGCTATGGCCTCGCCGTCAGCGGCAACTTCGGCCTGCCCAGCGGTGCCGCACACCCGGCGCCTGCGGCAACCGGTGCGGCCACAGTGGGCAATACCGGCGAGGTCGCCTTTACCGGCGCCAGCGGCGCGCAAAGCTATCAGCTCTATCGCGCCACCGGCACCTGCGCCAGCGCCGCGGCCGGCGATTTCCATCTGGTCGCTACGGGCACTGCAAGCCCGCTGGTCGACAGCACGACGCAGGGCGGCTACCAGTACGCCTACAAGATCCGCGGCGTCGCAGGTGATGTCGAAGGCGACGTATCCAACTGTGTCGACATGACTTCCACCGCAGCCTGCAGCTTGCAGCCGGCCTTTAACGCGCAGAGCGTGCGCCCAACGACAACGGAAGGCAGCAACTGCCATGTCGCCATGAGCTGGAATGCTGGCGCCAGCAACTGCCCGGCGGCAGCGTTGGGCTACAAGGTCGAACGCGACACCAGCCTCGCGTTCACTGCACCGACCGTACTGGCTGCAGCACATCCCGGCACCACCTACGACGACACCACACCCGATCCGAGCAAGCCCTACTTCTATCGCATCGAGGCACTCGATGCCGCCGGCAACAGCGGTGGCAAGAGCACCATCTTCGGCACGACGGCAGTTGGCGCCGGCGGCATAGGCAGCCAGTACTACGCGGACAACGCCGATACGCTGCTCTATATGCTGTATGCCACGCCCTGGCATCTGAGCTCACTGACGACCTCGCCGGGCGGTGGCCGCAACTATTTCATGGGATCGGAAACCGGCACGTATTCGACTGACTTGTGCACAGCGATCACCACCGCGCCAATTGCGGTCCAGGCCGGTGCCAGCACGCTGAGCTTCAACGCACGCTACGACATCGAACACCGCTGGGACGGCGTCGTGATGCAGATCTCGACCAACAACGGCACGACCTGGTCTGATTTGCCACCCGACGGCGGCTATCCGAGCTCGTTTGCCGACACCGTTGGCAATGGCTGCGGCTTCCCGGCCTCACAAGGTGCCTTCAATGGCGTTACAACCGCAACCAGCAATGCAGATCCGGGCAATGGCACGGCGACCGCGGTGTACAAGCCGTTCACGCGCAACCTCTCGACCTTTGTTGGCCAGAACGTCAAGATCCGCTGGATCTTCTCGTCCGACTCCGGCGCCGAATTCCAGGGTTTTTTCCTGGACGACATCTCACTGGGCGGCAAGGCGGCTGACACCCTGTTCAAAGACAACTTCGAAACCATGACACCGGCAAACTGCGACTGATGCAAGGCCACTCTGTTTGAATCGCTGGAAAAGCGCGGCCTGAAGGCCGCGCTTTTTTTTGTTGGGGGCACCCGGCACGACCCGCCACGCCGATGCTCACAAGCCGCAGCCAGCGCCGCGCGCTCACCGCGGAATCTTGTGGGCGATTCCGGCATCCAGTAGTTGCAGCCGCACGTACGATTCTGGATGGCCGCAATGAGCGGCGCGCGGCCTGACAGTTCACGCAGCCCCCCGCTTCGCGGGGCTCCCGCGCAGCGGGGTGGTTCAACAATTTGCTCGAGCTGAGGCCTACGGCACGGCTTGACTCAAGGCGTAAATCTCAATGCATGCCGACCCAGCAACGGACAGGATTCGTAGCGCCGTGCACGCGCTGCGATGTCGAGGTCAGGACAGTTCAGCCGGGACAACGTCAACTTGACAGCCCTGCAGACTTCGGGGAGATTCCCACGATTTGTGGAATTTCTTCAGCGGGGGCGACGATGGGCCGAATTCCGGACACACCCTCGGGAAACATGCGTGTGGTTCACACGAATATCGGGAATTTGCAACTCGGGGTACAGCAATCTGTTGGGGGAGATGGCCGCTCACAACACCATGTACAGGAGATGTCCTTCATGTCTTTTCTTCGCGTCCGATCCTTCTGGTCGTCCTGTGGATTCTCGTTCACCGAGACTTGTGCCTTCGCCCGCAGGACGCTGGCTGCCAGTACGATGCTTTTGTGCGCGACCACTGCAGCCAAGGCCGCGACCTTCAGCGAGGCTGGAGCACAACTCAACCTTGACCTGAATACCGCTAACGAAGCCGTGGCGATTGTCGCCAACGCCACCACGTACACACTCACCTTGACCGGCGGTACCTGGAGCGGCACGAATAGCGCCAACGTCACGGGGAATGGCACCGCGTCGATGACGGTAACGGCGGCAGGACTGACCGCGTTCAACACCATTCGCCTCACCGACTCGGCCACCGGCACGGCGGCGACCTTCAACAGCAGCGGTGCAAACACGTACAGCGATACGTTCGATATCACCCTCGACAACGCCGCCGGAACAATCACGTTCAATGGCGCTTCGAGCTTCGCCGGCGCTGCCAGCATTGCCGCGCGTACCAGCCGTAACATCAGCTTCGCCGGCGGCGCCACCCTAACGGCGGCCAACGGCAATATCGTCCTGGAAGCCAACCAGCAGGCGACGGCGAGCGTCGGTGACTTCATTGGCATCAACATCAACGCGGCCGTCGTGCAAGTCACCGGCACTGGCGCGCTCTCGGTCGCGGGCCGGGGCGGCGACGGGGCAAGCCTGCAGCATGGCGTGCAGGTGCGCTCGGGGGGCGACCTCATTGGCGGAACCAGTGGATTGCTCACGATCTCGGGTACGGGTGGGGCCGGCCCAGGAACGAGCAACAATGGCGTGTATGTCAGAGATGCAAACTCTTCAATCACCTCAAACGGCGGTCCGGTCACCATCACCGGACGCGGCGGCGGGAGCGGCGCCAGCGGTCAGAACAACGGCGTGGCGTTGGTCCTGAGTGGCCGGATAGGCGCCGGCAGCGGCGGCGCGGTCACCGTCAACGGCACGGGCGGCGTTGGCACGGGCTTGTTCAATATCGGGGTCAGCGTCACGAACAGCGGCTCTGAGATTTCCTCCAGCGGTGGCAATGTCCGTGTCACCGGCCTAGGCGGCGGTATCAGCGGCACCGAGCACTTCGGCGTGTTCGTGAGCGCCGATGGCCAGATCAGCGCGGGGGGCGCTGGCACGGTCACGGTCGAGGGCACGGGTGGAGCCGCCGGGCAAATCAATCGCGGCGTCGAGGTGAGAGGCACCAACTCACGGATCACCTCCAACGGCGGCCCGGTCAGCGTTACCGGACAAGGCGGTGGCACCGGCGTCAGCACCAACAATGCGGGTGTACTTCTCAACAGCGGTCAAATCGGCGCTGGTGGCGCGGGTACGACCACCGTGCTGGGCACCGCCGGGGCCACCGGAGTGCCCCCTAGCGGCAGCTATGGCGTATCCGCCGTGAACGCGGCCCAGATCAATTCAGCGGGCGGCACGGTCAGCGTCACCGGAGCCGGGACCAGCAACAGCGCGGCGGTGAATATGGAGGATACGAGCGCGATCCAGTCGGGCGGAAATGCCGCGATTGTGATTACCGCCGACAGCGTGAGGCTCTCTCCCGGTGCCGTCAACGCGGGTACTGGCCGGGTGACGCTGCAACCGCGTACGGCGGGGACGCTCATCGACCTGGGCGGCGCGGACGTGCTCACCGGCAGCCCCCTCACCTTAGGCCTCACCGACGCCGAGTTGGATCAGGTCACGGCGGGTACCTTGGCGATCGGCAACAGCACCAGTGGCCCGCTGACGGTCAGCACCGACATGACTCGACCCGTTTCCACGGCGACGGAGCTGATTTCCGGCGGCGATGTAGTGGTGAGCGGAGGACAAGTCAACACAGGCGGTGGCACCTTGCTGCTCGATCCGGGCGTGACACCTGCCGCGGTCAAACCGGTCCGCGCCCTTACCGATGCCACGGCCAGTACCGTGTCATTCGGCAGCGATCTCAATATCGTCATCAACGGCACGACGCTCGATGCGCAGTACTCGCAACTCAATGTTGCCGGCGCGGTGAATCTCACCGGCGTGGCTCTGGTACTGAGCGGAGCATTCACGCCAGCGCTCGGCGATGTGTTCACCATCGTGTCGGCAAGCAGTGTGACGGGGACGTTCAATGGATTGGCCGACGGCGCGTCCATCCCGTTCAATGATGGCCGGGTATTCCGGATCAACTATACCGGCACCTCGGTTACGCTCACCGTTACCGCGGTGCCGGTGGCATTGCAGTCGTTTGAGGTGGAGTAGACAAGCACAGGCAACCTGACCCGCTAGAGCAAGCGTTGCAAGCCCAGCCTGCGGCGAATGGCACTGACTTCGGCTCAGCATCCCGATTTTCGTCATTCCCGCCTGCGCGGGGATGACGGGGCTTAAGTCGCTGCCATTCCAGTCTGCGGCACATGGTGCATCGTTGCAGACTGAGCTTGCAGCACCAGCTTTCGCGGGCAGGTCAACTCAAACGTCAGGACATCAGCAAACGTATGCGTATCGTGCGAGCCGGATTCGTATACTTTTTGCTGGTGTTCGGCGCCGGCTTCGCGCTCGCGCTGATCAGGATCCCGTTCCTGGTGCCACGCTTTGGCGTCCGCACCGCCGAGCTCATCGAAGCCCCGGCCATGTTGCTCGTCATCCTCTGGGCATCGCGATACCTGGCCCGCCGCAACGCATCATTGGCACGCCCGGCCCGCTTGGCGGCAGGCTGCACCGCCTTCCTGCTGCTCGTCGCTGCGGAACTCGGGGTGGCGTACTTCCTGGGCGTCCGATCGCTGAGTGACTACCTGGCGTCCCGTGATCCGATCTCGGGCGGCGTTTACTGGGCCTCGCTTGTATTCTTCGCAGTAGCGCCGGCCTTGTGGGGGTCGAGTTCGGGGCCTGGCCAACCATCCACGCCGACGCCTTCGGCGCGGCAACCAAGGCGATAGGCAGCAGCCCATGCACCCGGACTCACGCTTCCTCCGCGTGGCGACGGGTCGCACCGACCTGATCGTCGACATCCTCAGGACTCACGGTTCCGGGCCCTGGCCAGAAGTGGAAGGGGCCTCGCTGCTTCAATGGACGGCTTACTACGGCGACGTCACCGCGCTGAAGGCGCTTCTTGGCGCTGGGGCCGTTCTGGCTGACCTCGGCCCGGACAGGGGGCTCAACGCGGCAGCCTTCCACGGTCACTGGCAACTGTGTGAGTTCCTGGTCGAGGCGGGAGCGAGCGCGAGGTACTCCGATCCGGTCACGGGTGAGACGCCGCTCCACGCGGCACTCACCAACGACGACCGGATGAGGTACGACCTTGTGGTGAAGGTCCTGCTGCGCGCGGGCGCCGACGCGAACGCAGCGACCGTTCCGGGCGCGGCGACGGGATCTTTCATGAGAGATAGCCGAACACGAGGCGAGGGGCCCTTGCATCGGGCAGCGGCCTGCGGAACCCCAGCCACGATCCAGTTGCTGCTTGGCGCCGGTGCACGACCGGAACAGACCGATGCCCACGGAGACACGCCGCTGGCCTGGGCCAGCTGGTACCGACGTCCGGTTGAAGTGCTGCGGCTGCTCCTCCACGGCGAGCACCGGATTCATCCGGATCACAAGTCCCTGCGCGAAAACCTCATGGGCTCGCCGTCGGGCGACAGTGCTGCGTGACCGCTGAATTCCTGGATGCCGCCTAATTCGTTCAAGCCGACCCCGCATCGTGGCGTCGGCCACGTGCCTGCACTACGCTAGCACGCGTCCGCCACCCCGCTGCGGGGTGGCTTAACTCAGGCGTTAGCGCCTACACGAAAACTCGCCATGTCCATCGCTATCTTCATCGCAGCCGCACTACTGTTCTTTTTTTCACTGGCGGTTCGTTTTGCCGGCTCCAGCCAGATTCTCAACTTCGTCGAGTACGCGAAGGTCCGTGACCGCCCGGCATTGCATGCCTGGGTGGGTCATCGGCTGCTCGGGCTGTCCGCGATTTCTGCGGTGCTAGGTGTCGTCGCTCTGCGCTCGCCGGCAATCGCCATCTTCTGCTTGCTCTCGTTTGTCGTTGCCGTTCTGGTCGCGGTGAGCTGGCTCACGGTTGGCGCGGGCAGGTTCCACGTCAGCGCTAGCTAGGTGTTCAAGCGGACCTGCGGGCCGCAGCCGGGCTCATGTCATAGACTGCACTGTTCAGAGAACTTGCCACGCTCATTAAGGCCGGCTACGCCAGCTACAAGGAGCAAGGCTTCGACGAATAACCGTGCGGCGCCAAGCCCGGCGCGGCATTGACGAGGATGAACAGCCTCGTCGCCGGAGCGGGCCCCTACGCACGCACGCGGTAGTCCTCGTCGTCGATACGGCTGTGCAGATATTCAACGCCGAGCGAAAAGCTATCCGTAGAACGCCGTTCATTGCCGACGCCGAGCGGATAGCCGTCCGCGTCGCTGTCGCCGTTGTTGACGAAGGTATTGACGGCATGGCTGGTCGAGAAATCGTTCTCGACGGTCGAACGGGCGTAACCGGCCGTGCCATAGGCGAGATTGTTGCCGTCGCCGAACGTCATGCCGATACGGCCTCGCACCGCCAGCGTGTCATCGACCTTGCGCAGCAGCGTGTAGAACGGCGGCGTCGTGCTGAATGCGGAAACCGCGTCGCGACAATCGGCCATGCCATATTCCCTGAGCACACCGAAAACGAGGTTGCCCGACAGCCAGTCGTCGCCGCCACGAATGCCGTAGTCGCCACCGCTGCCGTTTTCCCGGCAACCGCCGGCGGGCATGCGATCTCCCGCAGCGCCATCGCAAAAGCTCAGTGAGAACGCATTCGCGCTGGCAGCCGTGTTTACGCAGTCGCCGAAACCACCGTCGGGGTTCGTATCGAACTGAACGGTGTCACCGCTGTCGTCCGGGTCCATCAGTGCACCGGCGTAGCTGCTGACATAACCGCCGGTCCACTCCTGTGCTGCTGCAGAACCGCAGGCGAGCGATAGCGCTGCAGCGGGCGAATGAATGCGCATAGTGTTTCTGCTTATATCGGATTGGCGAGCTTCCATGAATTGCACACTGTTATCATTGTGTAATTTTCAAGCATCCAGGCGCCGCAGCGAGACACCGCACGGGTGCCGTGGCGCGAGGAAAACCCGGTTGCAACTGTAAACGCGGCGTCAGTAAATCGCCTGCTTTGCGCAATCGAATACGGTTTACGCAACCGGTGCGCATGGATGCACTGCAATGTGGACACGTCCGTCGCGACAGCGACATTTCGTCGCGGGCCGATGACGAGGCAATTCCGCAGCGTATTTTTGTCACCCGTATCGAACCGATCTGGCGCGGATGCGGGCCTGCTGGATCCGACGGCGATCCGTCGCTGGCGCGCCCTATCAGTCTCGCGGCAGCACGCGGCATGCGATCATCGCGCCGGTCTGTAGCTGAACTCGATCAAGCGCGTCGCACACCGTAGTCATCGTTCGCAATCGACCGAAGGATTTTCAACGATGGGATTGGCAGTGCTCGCCATTGTGCTCTGGCTGCCGATCCTCGTCGGTGCAACCGCCGTTATCGTGGCGATTGCGCTGATCGTCACGGCATGGAGACGCCGGACACAGGCCCATGGCGCTAGCGGCCGGAATACACACTGGCCGGCGACGGTGAGTGTGATCTTTCTTGTCATCGGTGCTGGCGGTACTTTAACTGCCCTGTGCTTGTGGGGCGGGTGCAAAATGGGCAGCGGCGACGACCTCGACGCGGCCAGCCGAGGCATGGCTCGCCTGCATCACGGTTGCGTCAACCTATCCATCCGGCGCCTGACCGACTTCATTGCGCAACAGCGGCCCGAGTACCGCCATGACCTCGAAGGCCAGGTGCTGCGACGGACCTGGTACTGCGCCGTTCCGCAGTCCGACGGACCGTTGCCCGATGCGTCCGCGCGATTCTCGCCAGCCGAGCGTGACGCCCTGCGCCGCATCGCCTCGACCCATCGCTGGCGCGCAGGGTCGAACGCCGCTGCCAGCGGCGAGCCTTACCGTCCATCGTGGGCTGCCGATGCGGATGCCGTCGACGGTGTGCTGCTGTGGCAGGAGCACGGGCTCGCGGTTTTCGACGAGGTATTCGACGCACCCGCGCTGCCGAACGACCAGCGCGTGACCTACCTCGGCCTTGCCGCCCTGCATTGCCTGCAGACCGCCTTTGCCGACGACTGTCCGCGCCGTATCACGCCGCCTCGTCTGGAGCAGCTCATCCACAACCGGCATCCGGTGCTCTGGTGGCGACCGGGTCTGCTCGAAGACCTCCGCATCGCCGCGCTCGCCGCCGCGTCGACGCATCGCAACGAAGCGCAGGAGGCGCAACTCGCACACTGACGCGAGAGACGCGGAATCGCCGACGCTCAGATGCCGGACGCGCGCATCGCCATTCGCCGGCATGAAACCGTTCGACTGCCTTGCCGCGACGTCTATCACCGTGCCGTTGCGACCCTGTCGTACCGAGCCATCCCTGAGCAGAGCGGCGCGGCGCGCGCGAACCGGCGTGAACGGGCAGGGCGAATGCCGAGTGGGCCGATCTGTCGCCGGCGCGGCAGGGTCACGGTCGAAACGCCGGAACGGCGCGATGCCGCTCCGGCAACGCAGGAACTTACGGTCCCTTTTGGGAACGGGCTTCCAGCAGCCCGCGCACATCGCGCGAGAGGATGGCCACGGCTTCGAGGATCCCGCTGGGCGAGTGCGAGTCCGGCGCCTCGAACTCGGCGTCCACGATGGTTTCGCTGAGTTCCTGGATCGCGGCCAGCCGGGTCATGATCTCGTCATCCAGCGCCTCGCGGTGTTCGCGCGAGTCGAGCACGTACGCGAACATCACCGGATGATCCCTGCGCGCGTCCAGACGCATCGGATAAAACGAGCCGGTATAGGTCATGGCGCGCGCCTCCCGGACACGGGAACAACGCCGCCAATGCGGACAAGGCAACAACAACGCGGCTCAGTGCCGCCAACTGCAGACCGATTTTCCATGGACAACTCCCTTTGCGTGGAGTCGCCACCCGGAACGGGGAAAAGGGTGGCGAACGGTGTGCGGGTAGCAGACCGGGCACGAAGACCGGCGAGCCTTGCGGCTCCCCGCACACCGCCGCCAGAAAGCGGCAGACGGCGTCGCATGAAAATCGGGCATAAAAAAACGCCGACTCACGGAGCGACGCTTTGCGCGTCGTGCTTTCGGGCTGCTATTCCCGGTTGCCGAATGGGCGGCAACGAGCGGATTGTTTACCTGAGGGCGGGCGGCGTCAAGGGTGCGGATTCGTCCCCAGCGCGAACCGAGTATATTTTGCTCGCAGGTGAGAGGTTGCGGCTTCCGACGGCAGGCTGAAAGCGCTGTTGGCTAGGGACGAGGTTCGGTATCGCTATTCGGCACTCTGCGGAAAGTGAACCCGCCGATTTCTTGGGAAGTAAGTCGGCAACAACGCGGCGGCGAGAAAGATCAGGGGGCAGGCCATGGCGTGGATTCTGTTGACCATTGCGCTCATCGCATTGGTGGTCGTGCATCACCGGCGGGTTTCGGACAGCAAGAAGGCAGCCAAAGCGGCGGAAGAAGCTAAGCGAGACGCTGACGAATCCGCGCATCGCTTTCGACAGCAAATAGAGGCGCTCAACGAAGAGCTGGTCAGCCTGCGTCCTTTCAAGAACGTTCGCGACGCGATGGCGGCAACCGCCGTTCTTCGCGCGGAAGGGCAGCGAATACTGGAGCACGCGAGGCGGGAAGTTGAAGCGCTGGGAATTACCGCCGGGGCAGATGCAAAGCGGATTCGATTCGAGGCGGCGACAGAAGCCAGCCGGATTCTTTCCGAGGCAGCGGCAGAAGCAAGCCGGCTTCGCTCCGAGTCAGTAGCAGAGTCAAACTCGCTCAAGCTCGACGCGAAAACCTCGCACGCAATGGCCCAAGCGAAGATCGTTTCGCTGATCCAGAGTGCCAATACGCGCGCTGAAGCCATCATTGCCGAAGCCGAAGCTCGTGCGAAAGAAGTGGCAGGGGATGCCTATCGCGCGCTGAAAGAAGCGGATCAGCTCAAGCGCGTCACAGTAGCAATGGAAAACGTTATCGACGGCTACGGAGATCGCTATCTCGTGCCGACGTGCAGCTTGCTCGATCAACTCGGCGAAACATACGGATTCGATGAGGCGGGCCGAGAACTGACGGCGTCGAGAGAGATGTCACGTAACCTGGTCACTTCAGGTCGGGCTGCCGAGTGCGACTACGTCGAGACGAATCGCCGCGAGACCGCATTGCGGTTTGTCCTCGACGCCTTCAACGGCAAAGTCGACACCATTCTGGCGCGCGCCAAGTCCGACAACGCGGGAACACTGGAGCAACGAATCAAGGACGCTTTCTCACTGGTGAACCACAACGGCGCTGCGTTCCGGAATGCTCGAATCAGTCCGGACTATCTTTCCTCACGACTCAAGGAGCTGAAGTGGGCGGCGTCGGTACAGGCTCTGAGAGAGCGCGAGAAAGAAGAGCAAAGACGAATCCGCGAACAGATTCGCGAGGAAGAAAAGGCGCAGCGAGAGATTGAGCGGGCTCTGAAGGACGCAGCCAAGGAGGAGGAATTCTTGCAGAAGGCGCTTCAAAAAGTGCAGGACCAAGTCGCCAAAGCCAACGAAGAGCAGCGTGCAGGATTCGAGGAAAAATTACTGGAACTACAAGGCAAGCTGGCTGATGCTGAGGCCAAGAACCAGCGAGCGCTCTCGATGGCTCAGCAGACCAAGGCTGGGCACGTCTACGTGATTTCAAACGTCGGTTCATTCGGCGAGGACGTCTTGAAAGTTGGAATGACAAGACGTCTGGAGCCAGCGGATCGTATTCGCGAACTGGGCGACGCGAGCGTGCCGTTCGGTTTCGACATTCACGCAATGATCTGGACGGACGACGCGCCTGCCTTGGAGCGAGAACTGCATAGGCGCTTCGTTCGAAGCCAAATCAACAAGGTCAATCCGCGCAAGGAGTTCTTTCGCATCCCTTTGAGCGCGGTAAGAGAATCCGTGAGCACGATGGGGCTCGAGGCCGTCTGGACAATCAGTGCCGAGGCGACTCAGTATCGCGAAACGCTGGCCATCGAGAAGTCGCTGCAGGCCAATACTCCCGCCGCTCAAGACTGGTTGAGGGGGCAATTGCAATTCAATCCAGATATTGTTTCCGATGTTGCGGAAAGCGACCCGGGCGTCGGCGAGGCAGCAATGGTATAGGGTCTCTGCGCGCGTTTAAAGGGAAAAGTTATCGGTCAAGAATGCTTAGATTAGAATATAGTAATTTACACTTGTCGTTAATGTAGATATAAAAACAAATGTAATCGTGGTCTGGTTGGCTTTCGTGGAGTTTCAATGAGGCTGGAATTTGACCTGGTCCCGTTATTCTGAGAAGTCCCGGATTGCGCGTCACGTCCGCCTCATCCGTTATGCCTTCATCCTGCCGTACTAACTCAGACGATCCGCCATTGCCGAAGTAACGGAGGTGTCGTGGACAAGCCATGCGCTGGAGAGCGTCGAAGAATGGCGCAGCGGTTAGTAGGAGCGTTCTTGAGATTCAGGTGATACTGGAAATATTGTGCCCCGATCTGGGGTGTGAATTGAAATTGGATACGGGAACTCAAACATCATGCGCAATAGCATCTTCCTCAGCCACAACGAGGCAGACAAGCCATTTGCCCGACGCCTCGCGGCAGATCTTGAACACCAAGGAATCCGATGCTGGCTGGATGAAGCCGAGATCAGGGTCGGCGAGTCCCTGATCGAGAAGATTCGGGACGGAATCGACAACATGGAGTATGTGGTCGTAATCCTGTCGCCAGACTCCGTTGCTTCACCGTGGGTGCAGCGCGAGGTTGATGTCGCTATGAATCAGGAGATTCAAGGTCGTCGCGTGAAGGTTCTTCCCGTCATGTACCGAGAGTGCGCCTTGCCCGGCTTTCTTCTTGGTAAGAAGTACGCGAACTTCACCGAGAGCGCGAAGTACGACGCGGCGTTCGAGGGACTCGTCAAGGATATTGGGGTTGTATTCAATAGACGCGCGTTCAATCCTGATGGGGCAGCCGGGACTCTCGGCCGTGCCTTGGACAAAGCGTGGAAGGGTGCACTTCCGGTGCTGTTTCGGCCCTTCCATCGACCGTTCCAGTACATCGGGATGTCGATTCAAGACGCTGCACGGGCTACTGACGGTACGCCCAATGACGTTGGGAACATCATCATCGACACCGATGACTGCCACATGTGTCTTACCGCCGAAGGAAACTACGTCAGCTTCGTCGAAGTTGATCTGAAAGCCACCGCACCACACTACCAGAATCAAGAGTTCGACTCAGAGGCCGTTCTCGGCGCGTTTAGCGTGGGATTGAACGAACTGGAACTGGTCCGGAAGCAGACTCACTGCCATACCTACTACGACCACAAGAAGAGACTCAAGATCACCGTTTCCTGTCTCTACGACGAGGCTCCGATTTCAGTCGGGTTTGGTTCCAAGTATTACGGCATGTGAACCCGGTCAACGGGTTCAGGTTGAGACACGCCCGGGAAACGGGCCAGGTTAACTTAGGAGTCGTGAGTAAGGCCGAGAGCAGCATTGTTCCACCGCTGGTTGTGGCTGGAGCGATGCCATACCGCGCATCACTCCACAAATGTGATGCAGACAAGTAAACTCCGCGCACTCAGGGGATTTTTTAAGAAAATGGAGTTTCGATGAGCAGTAAATTCAAGGTCCTGGCCGCTTTCGCGGCCATGTTCTTTGTCGGTCATGCCGCCCACGCCGCAACCGTACAGTGCGTCAACTGCAGCGATGCGCAGCTATACAATACGGCCCGCACGCTCGGCGCGAGTTCGACGGCTCACATCGTTTGGGATCCAGCCGATGGCGACGTAAGGCGTTACCGCAACTATTGCGGCTCTGCCCCTAATGGCACGTCACCGGGTACGAAATCCAGCACGACGACGGCGGCTGCCTGCAACTTGCAGACCGAAGAGCATCAGGTCACGTCCGAGCTGGTCGGCGTCGCTAGTGCCATGAGCCAGATTTGGCGGCACACCGGCGGCACGTTCAAGGCCGACATTACCGCCGAGATTGGTGGTATCTCTTACCCCTCCTACTACCCGCGCAAGCCGAGCGCACACGATTTTCAGACGGATTTGCAGCTTCAGGGGGAAATTCTCGACCTGGCCAGCACCGAAGACATTTTCGGCTATTCCACGTCCTCCCTGGGCACAGCTCTAACGTTTATCGGCTCACACATCGATGCTTTCCTGTCGATGAAGCAGGGCGTTTTCGTCACCATCAGACTCAAGTTCCTTGACGGTTCCAGCGTCAAGGTGCTGGTCAAGCTCGGCGAGGTAACGACCTACGTCAAGAACACGGCCCGCGACAGTAGTGGCCATGTCCTTCCCGACCCGGACTACGGCACGCCTGCCTACCCTGGCCGCTGGAACTTCGCACCGGGGCAAAGCAGCGACATGACCCAGTTCATCGAGTACATGCGCTCCCTTGGCGTGACAATCACTAACGGCCAGTTGCCGAACGGCCAAGTCAATTGCGTCTGGACGTCGACCAACAACACGACGACGTGCTATATCCCGCGCTAAGCATTTTTTAACGCGCCTCAAGAAAATGCCAGCATGGAAAACATGCTGGCATTTTTCATGATGGCCTTGGGAAAATGGGGGTTGAGATACGCCCACGCCCACGCCGCCTCACACCCCCTCAACCGGGCACCCCACCTCAGCCCTCCTGGCCCGCACCAACGCCGGCAAACACTCCACCAGAAAATCCGCAACCGCCCGCACGGCCGGCAGCCTTCCACGGCGCGACAGATAGACCAGATGCAGGAACACGCAAGGACACCCACAATATCTCACCCAACCGCAGGTCATCTGCCATCGGCGAGATTGTGTGGCCAGCCTGTCGAGTCAGGCCCACGGCGAATAAGCTTCGCCCGCAGTTGATCCTCGATCGCGCGCTTCAGATATCCGGATCACTCGGGTTCACCGGATTTTCTCAAGCCACCGGGCAAAACCAATGCCACGCAGCCACCGCTGACCCAGATCTCCGGCCGTAGCAATCAGATCCTGGGCATCTCCCACGACACGCCAGTAGCGCGAACCCACTGCCTTGACGCGTACCGGCCAGCGGCCAGTGCTCTTCTCGATTCGCCGGACGATCAGTGGCGCCTCTTCGGAAACAGTCCCGCACGTGCCATCCCTCAGCTGCCTTGCGGTCCACTCCACCAGTTCCAGATAGTCACGCAACCGGATGCCCGGCTGCGCCGGCGAGATCGTCGCCACCCGTGGGCTGCATCACACCCTCAGGCGCTGATCGTGGCACGCGCATGCCCACAGGCCGACGCCGCACTACTGGAAGCCGTTAGCGAAGATGACTTCCGCAGATGGAGCGCGATAGGCACCAAAACTGTAACTGCCCGTGCGCGGGAGTCCGTCGAAATCGCTGTCGACAACACCGCTGAGGTTTACCCCATTGCTGGCCGCGGGCGAATTCGCATTCAGATGAAAATCGTTTTGCGCCGCGGCGACATAACCAGCGCTGGCCAGGGAGGGAAAAAAGAGATTGTCACCTGCTATTCCGGGAACACAGGCCGTACCTCCGTTGCCGGAAACATAAGCCGATGCGTAGCTCGTTATCAGATTGTTCCTGAGGAACACGGTCTTCAGGTTGCTGCACAGCATGTAGATGGCTTCGGCCGTCGATGAGACCACCGTGTTGTTGTAGATGTGGGTATGGGGCAGATCCAGCGCCAGATTGACATCGGTATTGCGCAGCAGCATCAGACCGACTCGCGCATTGACGACAACGTTATTGGTGATGAAGCTGCCGCCGAGTCCCTGGTATTTGATGCCCTGGCTGGCCCAGGCGACAGGCGCGCCGTTCTCGATCCAGTTGGCGTTGACGGTTGCCTTGGTTCCGTTGCCGATCTGTATCCCTGCTGCATGAAAATCGAGCGCCGGCGTACTGCGCATGCCGTAGGACCGGATGACGTTGTTGTTGATCTGAGTCCACTCCAGCGAGCCCCCCACTTGAATAGCATCGTTCCCGGTGTTCTCGACGCGATTGTTGGTGACAACCACATTGATCAGATCAGCTTCGATCCATGTCTGGTTGGTGCTGCTGCAGAAAAAACCCGGCGTATAGCTGTTGGCCACGACCCATCCGTTGTGCGAAGTACCCAGATACATTCCCTCGTTTGCCGTGTCATGCACGTAGTTGTCATGAACCCGGGTGTTGTATTGCGTGAACGTGCCGCGCCGCCAGTTGCCTGTCGCGCAGTCGGGGTAAGTCTTGATGGAAATTCCGGTGCCGCCGGTCAGTATCGGTACCCCGTTTGCATCGAAGGTGACAGGATTGCCCTTGGCTTCGACACGGTTTACTTCGATATCGGAGCTGCCGCGGGTGAACTCGACCATGTATCCCTGGCCGCTGGCATTGCTGTTGTGGGCAACGATGCCGTAGCGCGTATCCGGGTCGCCCGAGCCGGTGAATCGAATGTAGCGGGCGTTGTAGAACGTGACCGCGCTGCCACCGTTGTTTGAGAACGTGGCCTTCCCGCTACCGCAATTGGTAATGGTGACCGGCGCATCGCTGAGTCCCTGCAACGCATTTGAAAACAGACTTCGGTAGTTGCCCGCCGGAATACAGAGTTTTTTCCCGGCAAATCGAGCAGGCGGCTGATTCGTTTCTATGAGAACGATGTCGCCGGCACTGTTGGCGGCAAGCACGACATCGCAGCCGCCTGCGGCCACCGTGCAGGCGAGACCCGCTGCCGGCGGCTCTGCCAGCACCACCTTGCTGACAGACAGCGTCAGCAGCCCGATACCGCCGCGTAAAACCAGTACCAATAAGTCCGACATATGTTCCTCGCCACTTGCGTTGGCACGGTAAGCGTTATATCGACACGTCGGCGGGGCGCCGTACGGGCGGTCGTCATTTGCCCACACAGCGCCTCGCCACCCCCAAGTTTGCAGCCAATTGTCCGCACCTGCCAGAAAAATGCGGCGGAGTAGCGAGTCACCGACATATCGAACGCACCCGCCCGCGGGCCGGGCAATGCAAGGCCCACCCGAGCAAAGCGCGTTGTCGTACGACATGACCCCTCGCCGGGTCAGCGAGCGCGCCGGTAGTGCAGGGCGACAGCCCCACTGCGGAGCGGCTTCGCAGAAATCAATTCTAGCCGCCGCGTGCAGGGCAGCCCGCTCTCGTGCAGGGTCGGACCGTGGCCGGCGATCCTGGGGTGGACGAGTAGCCTGTACTCGTCGATGAGATCTAGCCGGTCCAGTTGGGTCGCGAGCTTGCCGCTACCGAGGAGTACGCCGTCCGAGGTCGCGTCTTTGAGATTCTGTACGCCTACGCGCAGGTCGCCAGTGATGTGGTGGCTGTTGGTCCACGGGAAATCCTTCCGCGTCGAGGACACCACGTACTTCGGCTTGGCCTCGAGCTTGACCGCCCATTCACGCATCGCCGTCGGCGCCTTTGCGTCGCCGCGGGCGACAGCTGGCCAGTAACTCTCCATCATCTCGTAGGTGACACGGCCCCACAGCATCGCCCCGGCCTCGTCCATGAGGCGGGTGAAGAAGGCGTGTGTCTCGTCGTCGGCGATTCCTTCCTGGTGGTCGACGCAGCCGTCCAGGGTGACGTTGATACCGAAGGTCAAGAGCCCCATGGTTCCCTCCGTTCGAGATACGCGACGACTCGATTGCCGCCTGGCTCCAAGGGTACAAGCCCAATTCGCGGGGCGCCCACCCGGTGTCGCCTAAGGAGACTCAAGGACACCCACGACAAGGCTCTAAGACTCAAGGACACCCACAATACCCTATCCAACGACGATTCATCCGCCACCGTCATCGGGACGGAGGCCGGTTTATCGAGTCAGGCCCACAGCGAATAAGCTTCGCCCACACTTGATCCTCGCTCGCGCGCTTCAGATATCC
>JAEUPP010000044.1 GCA_016790075.1 Rhodanobacteraceae bacterium
CGCCAACGAGAGCAATCCGCTCCTCGACCCAACGCTTGCGGTGCTCGAAGGAAACACCGGTGTATTGGTCCACGCCACACAGCCATGCGCGGCGTACGCAGCGTTGCACACAGTGGAATGTGCCGCGTACATCCGAAGAGAGCAGTTGGGAGCGGGGCTGGGCCATGGTTGCATTTTCCGCGTCAGCTACTGCTGGTGCCTGCGAAAAACTCTCGGTCGCGCGTAGGACAAATCTGATTTTTGGGTGGCTGCTGTTCCTCCCTCCAGCTGCCGGGCACAGGTTTGGCACCAGGCTACCGCCCCCGGTCAACTGCAAAGCCCCGCATCGGCGAATCCGGCGCGTTATGCCACGACGTTCTTGCCTGCAAGTCGCGAACACTGCTATTGCTGCGGCCTGACTCGCACCGAGCGCTTACCATGCGGAACGCCATTCTTTCGCTACTGTTGGCCTGCGCTGGCGGCGCAACAGCATCCGTCGTCCCCCAGGCCGCACTGTCTGATCTTGACTGGCGCCTGGTCGGCCCGTTTCGCGCCGGCTGGAGCACGGTCGCCGCAGGGGTGGCCGAGCAGCCGCAGGTGTACTACTTCGGCGCCGCTGGCGGCGGTGTGTGGAAGACTACCGACGGCGGGCATAACTGGGTGTCGGTATTCGACCGGCAGTCGGCCTCGGTCGGTGCGCTCGCGGTCGCGCCCAGCGACCCGCGTGTCATCTATGTCGATCTATGTCGGCAGCGGACAGCCGCAGGCACGTTACGACGTCGCCCACGGTGAAGGCGTATGGGTATCGCGCGACGCAGGTGCCAGCTGGACTCACGCAGGTCTCGCCGCCACCCGGCATATAGGCGCGATCCTGATCGATCCAGCCGATCCCAACATCGCCCTGGCAGCAGCACTCGGGCCCTACTATGCGGAGTCCGCCGATCGCGGCGTATACCGGACGACCGACGGCGGCGCACACTGGACGCGTACGCTGAGCGTCGACGACGCCAGCGGCGCGGTTGACCTCGCCGCCGACCCGCGTTTGCCGCGCACCGTATTCGCTGCGACCTGGACCGCACGCAACTATCCCTGGATGAGTTACTTCACGCCGATGGTCGGCACTGGCAGCGGTCTGCATCGCTCCGATGACGGCGGCATCACCTGGCGCAGGCTGCGCGGTGGTGGCTGGCCCGAAGGTCCGCTGGGCCGCATTGGCGTTGCGGTAGCCCTGCACGACGGCAAGCCGCGCGTCTATGCACTGGTCGATCATGCGGTCAATGGTGGGCTGTATCGCTCCGATGATGGCGGCGCCAATTGGAGTGTTGTGCAAAAAGACACTGCGCTGACTACGCGCTATTTCGCCCGCCTCACCGTGCATCCGGACGATCCCGACACGATCTATCTGATGGGCCGCTCGATGCGTGTGTCACACGATGCAGGCCGTACCCTGTCTTTCTTTCGTGGCTCACCCGGCGGGGACGACTACCACGACCTCTGGATCAATCCGCGCGATCCCAGGCATATGGTTGCCGCCAGCGACCAGGGCACGCTGGTCAGCAGCAACGGCGGCGGCAGCTGGAGCGACTGGTACAACCAGCCGACCGGACAGTTCTATTGTCTGCATGTCGACAACCAGTTCCCGTACCGGCTGTATGCGGGACAGCAGGACAACGGCTCGGTGATGCTACGCAGCCGTTCCGATTACGGCGCGATCAGCTTCCGCGACTGGCAACCCGTAGGTGCCGACGAGCGCGACTGCGTGGTGCCCGATCCGGCCGATCCGCAGATCGTCTACGGCAGCGGCCTGGGTGGCCGCGTGAGCCGTTACGATGCGCGCACCGGCGATGTGCAGAACATCACGCCGGTACCGGTCAATACCTATGGCCGCGACCCGCGTACGGTGGAAGACCGTTGGAGCTGGATCACGCCGCTCACGGGCAGCTCACAGGATCCGTTCACGCTCTATCTCGGTTCGCAGTATCTGTACCGCAGCAGCGACCGTGGTGCGAGCTGGCAAAAAATCAGCCCTGATCTGACCGGCCGCACCCGCGACAGCCAATCCTGTGCCGGCCAGGTTGCACTGGCCGATGCACGTGCCTGCGGCTTTGGTGTGATCTTCAGCATTGCCCCCTCGCCACACTCGGCCGATGAGGTCTGGATCGGCACCGACAGCGGTCTGATCCAGCGCACGCGCGATGGCGGCAAGAGCTGGGACAACCTCACGCCGCCCGCACTGCCGGAATGGGGCACGGTGGCACGCATCGATCCTTCTCCGCTCAATCGGGATGTGATCTATGCGGCCGTGGATCTGCACAGGGCGAACCGCTTCGAACCGCTATTGCTCAAGACACGCGATGGCGGCAAGTCGTGGATCACAATCGACAACGGCCTGCCATCGGGCGAGTTCACCGCCGTAGTACGCGCCGATCCGAAACAGGACGGACTGCTCTACGCGGGCACGGATCGCGGCGTCTATTTCTCCATCGACGATGGAGCACAGTGGCAGCCGTTGCAGAATGGACTACCCGTCGCCTGGGTACGCGATCTGCGCGTGGTCGGTAACGATCTGGCCATAGCGACTCAAGGGCGCGCGCTGTGGATACTCGACGGTGTGAACCGGCTGCGTGACCTTGCCGCAGACCAGCGCCTCAATAGCCCCACGTTGTTCTCAGTTGCCGATGCCGTGCGCCTGCGCAAGAACATGAACAAGGACACGCCGCTGGCTGCGGAAGTACCGCTGGGCCGCAACCCCCCTACCGGCGCACTGATCGAGTACTACCTGCCCAAGAATGCCCGGCGCCTGGTGTTGCGTGTTCGCGATGCCAGCGGCGCACTGGTCCGCCAGTTCGCCAGTGACACACCCGACAAGCCGCTGCCCGCCGAGCAGTATTTTTCGGACCTGTACCGCAACCCGGCGAAAACACCACCTACCGCTGCCGGCGCGCATCGCTTCGTGTGGAACCTCCGGCACGAACGCCCACTTGCCACTGCCTATGAATATTCGATTGCCGCGACCGCCGGCGTCGAGACCGATGCGCTGCCGCAAGGGCCGCTGGCGTTGCCGGGCCGCTATCGCATTGAACTCGAGGTCGACGGCAAGGCATTGCAACGCGAGTTCAACATCCGCCTCGACCCGAGGCTGTCACTCAGTGACGAGGAACTGCGCCAGATCCTGCGCTTCAACCTCGATCTGGCGGCCGCGCTGAAGACGCTGACCACGCAAATCGCTGCTGATCAGCACGCCATGGCCGCACTCGTTCAGCGCAAGGACGACGTCGCCGCGGAACGGGCACGTCTTTCTGCGCGGCTGGACGGAGACCTGAGCAACGGCGTGCGCGGATTGCGTGGATGGATGGAAATTCTCAGCGCCGTTGCCGCGGACGCGGAAAGTGCCGAACGAGTTCCAACGACGGCACAGCTGGACCTGCTACGCCAGTTCACCGCGGCGCTTGCACCACCGGACCGCGGCAACTGAAACAGCAGCGCCGGCCAGTCCTTGCCGTTCGGGCAACGAACGGCAAGGACTGGCCGGTTACTTCTGACCAGCCGCGAAGCCGCTGAGGATCGTGTACCGATCAGTCGACCCGCGAAAAGGTCTCTGTGGTACCAACATCTTTCGCGGGGTCATATTTGGCCCCATTGGAAATGTAGACCTCGTTTCGCGTCAGCGCGCCTTTTGGTCCTTTGCGAATCCAGAACGCGTGTTCATGAGCCCCTTCGGGGTTCTGAAGGTTAGCACCGTCGAGGAAGGCAAAGTGATGAGCCCGGGAGTCGTCGGTCTGTGTGTAGACCAGGCGCGGCGCATTGCCCTGAGGACAGTAGTGTGTCGCCAACAGGCGATCTCCATCCATTGTATACACCGTCATCGACCGCCGTGTCGGGCTCATGGTCCAGGTTTCGACCAGTGTGCTGCCGTTGGCGATCAGCTTCACTTCGACCGACGTGCTCTTGCCCGCCTCAGTCAAACGCCAATTCCCGACCAGAGTCTTGAGTTCTTCGAACACCGCCATGGCCGGAGCATCAGCCGCATGGGACAAGCAGGGTGCTGAAGCTGTCAGCACCACAAAAAGAAGTTCACGGTATCGCATGGTTCCCTCCGCAGAAAGCTGCCGGGCCGACAGGCCGCTATACCTAGCCTATTCGGCCACCCGGACGAGCACACCGTTGATGTCGCCAGCCGGAGTGTTCTGCGCGCCACATCGTTGCCGATTTCGCAAGTAGTGGACGCGGCGGCCGCTGACTACATCTGCCCCTTCGCTCCCACCTTCGTCCCTGCACAGCCTCCGCTAGCCCCAAAACACATGCGCCCGTCGCGCGGGGCACTGAAGATGCACTTCGGGCATTGGACTCGCACTTTGGAAGCCACGATGAACATCCTCAACTACTCCCTCGCTCTCGCCCTAGCCGTTGCCACGCCCCCCACACTCGCTGCCAGCGGCAACATTGACCAAAACAAGGCAGCCGCCCGGCGTGTCTATGTCGAAGGGCTGAACCAGGGGATCTTCGAGGTTGTGTAACGCCGATGCCCCATCCGGCGCTCATTCGAAATCGTCCTGGAATATCACGTCGGATTGCCGTTCGATAGCACCCTGATCTTGCGGCCCTAGCAGATTTGAGATGGGCAAATCCACCGATCTCGATCGTTGATTGATGTCGAGGGGCGACGCTGTGATCGGGCATGCGTCGACCGCGGTGCCGGTGGTGAAAGGCACGAAGTCGACATCCAGTCCGGAGGATAGCTGCACTCGTCCAAAGACGTTGCCGCCGATGCTGGAGTTCTCGTTAACCAGGGGCAGGCATGTACCGGGAATTACCGTGACGGACGAACCCGCCGCGGCATTCACCGGAACAGAATTGTGAACAATGCTGTGACTCAGATTCACGCTGGCGAAGGCGCTCCCCGTGTTCTTGGAAAAAACCCTGCCGGTTACGGGGTTGCTGACTAGGCTTGATGAAACCAGCTGTACCGCGGGTGCTGTGGAAGACAGTTCAAGCGTCACCAGTGTTGGCCCCTGGTTGCCAGTGATCAATGAATTGCGTATTTCCACGTTACTGATATTGCCGACAGCAGCCAGCGCCGCGCCTCGGTTCGCCACGGTACCGGTGTTGTTCTGGATAGCCACGCCGTCGAGAAGCAGGCTGGCACCGGTGCCGCTCATGTTGATCGCGCCGCCAGCGTGATTGGAAATGCGCGTGCAGTAGTCGCCGCTCTCGCAACGCACAAAGCGCGGACCGCCGCGCAGTTCGAACCGCGCATTGCCCTGTATCGAAACACCCGCGATGGTAGCCGTGTTGTTACGGATCCAGGCGTGCTGAAGCGATACCAGCGTCTGCTGCGGCACCGGCATACCCAGCCCATCAATGTACAAGGCAGCGCCGAATTGCGCCGTATTGCCATCGATATAGATCCGGGCATCCTGTGTGTTTAGGAATCGCGCCCCACCATTGAGGTAGGCACCCCCGCCCTCGTCATTAGCGTCATTGTTGCGAAGATACAGCGGCCCGGCGCCAGCCATTTCGATGCTGCACAGATTGGTGAGGTAGGCACCTCCGCCGGTGGTGGCCGCGTTCTCGATGATCTCAGCGCTGACGATGCGGATTTCCACGTCGTCGCAGTAAATGCCGCCGCCCAACGTGGCGCCGGTATTGGCCACGACTTGACTATTTTCAATGTGCAACGTGCCTGGGTTGCCCTTGTTGCTGCCTAGCGCAACGTTTATGCCAGCGCCCAGTGAGCCGGTGTTATTGCGCACCTCGCTGTTGATCAGGCGCACACTGCCGCCGCGGATGTTGATGCCTCCCCCCAGGAAGTCATTGCCATCGCGGATGACCAGGGTGTCCAGGGTGATGTTCGCGCTGCTGGCGGTTCCGGGGAGGGCCATGGTTAGCACCGAGCCTGAGCTGCCGGCTCCACTGACCGTGACCCGCAGTGCCGGATTGAAGCTGGCAGCACAGTTGCTGTAGCCGCCGCGCAGGATGAGCTGCTTGTTGGCGTCAAAGGTTTGATGGATGTTGGTAAAGGCACCATTGTTCGCCAGCAGGATCGCACTTACTGCGTCCTCGCTCGCTTCAGCGTCCGCGATTGCTGCAGGCAGACTCGTATGCGTACAGGCACCATCGGAGCCGACCCGGAAAACTTCCGCATGGCTGGTGTTCGACAGACAGCCCAGAAGGAGCATGAATTTGCCGCGCATTGATAAGGTTCCAGGGAGTTCTGGATCGGATATAGCGGAAATCCATGAGGCGACAGGACATCGGCACTCAAAAAATCTCGCTCGTCCGCACCGGGAGCGGCCGGTAGCGAGCATCGCGCGTACGCAAGGCGACTGGGCCAACACCTGCGCCGCCGCAATGCAGCGGGCGTTCCTACCCATGCGGAACCAGCGATTTCGGGCCAACAAAACCACGCGATAGAACCAGGCCACCCGGAATTCAGAACAATCTGATGTGCGACCAGGTGATTTTCCTACGCGATGGCGGCGGCATGCGCTGGACAATGGGGGAGCTCCCCGGACCGCATCCCCTCCTTCACTTGCAAACACAAAGCCGCTACCTTGCAGAGCCCACTTGTGTGAGCACTGCCGTGTTCAGAACCGCCATTGTCCGAGCACCGAGCCCGAATTTTGCTGACGGCGTTACGCGCGAAAACCTGGGGCCGCCCGACTATGCAACCGCGCTGTCGCAGCATGCCCAGTACTGCACCGCGCTGGAACGCTGTGGACTCAACCTGATCCGGCTGGCAGCGGATCCGCGCCATCCCGATGCCACTTTCGTCGAAGACACGGCCGTACTGCTGCCGCGCTGTCGGGTCATTACACGCCCCGGCGCCGAAAGCCGTCGCGGTGAAGTCGATGCGATACGTGCGAGCCTGCTGCAGCAGGAAGTCTCGCTGGATTCGATTACCGCACCGGGGACGGTCGACGGGGGTGATATCTGCGAAGCCGGTGACCATGTATTCATTGGCCTGTCCGCGCGAACGAATCAGGAGGGTGCCGCGCAACTCGCCGCATTGCTCGAAAGTAGCGGCTATGACACCAGCTTTGTCGACATACGCAATGTGGACGGCATCCTGCATCTGAAGAGTGGCCTTAGCTGGCTCGGAGACGGACGCCTGCTGGTCATCGACGCGCTGGCTCACGATCCGGCGTTTGCGCACTACGAGCGGGTCTGTGCGGAATCTGACGAAGCCTATGCGGCGAACGCGGTACGCGTGAACGACTATGTACTGCTCGCCACCGGCTATCGCCGTACCGCAGCACGACTGCGCGAACTGGGCTATGCGCTGATCGAACTCGACATGAGTGAGTTCCGCAAAATGGATGGTGGCCTGAGCTGCCTGTCGCTGCGCTACTAAGATCGCGACATGAGTCTTGTCACCGAAACCCAGCGACTGGTCCTGCACCGCTTCGATACGGAAAACGATGCGGCCTTCGTGCTGCAACTGGTCAACGAACCCTCGTGGCTGCAGTTTATCGGCGACAAAGGCGTGCGCACGATCGAGGATGCCCGCCGGTATCTGCGCGAAGGCCCCCATGCCATGTACGCGCGTTGCGGTCATGGTCTGTATCGCGTCGACCTGAAGAGCACGGGGTCGACCATAGGCATGTGTGGCCTGATCAAGCGTGACACCTTGCCTGATGCCGACCTGGGTTATGCCTTTCTGCCCGCACACTGGGGCCGTGGCTATGCAGAAGAGGCCGCGCGCGCAGCGCTGATGCATGCGCGCGAGCTCGGCCTGTGCCGCGTTCTCGCCATCGTCACGCCAGGCAATGTGCGCTCCATCCACCTGCTGCTCAAGCTCGGCCTGCGCTATGAGCGTGACATCGAATCCGTACCAGGTGAAGTTACCGCGCTGTACGCGACCGATCTCTGAGCCTGTCCACCGGGGCTACGCTGCGATTCGCCGTAGCGGGAACCTGGCGGCAGCGGCAGCAATTGCCGCTGTGCGCGTGCCGCGCCCCGAACTTATTCCGCAACAGCATATAGGCAACAACCGCGCGGCATGCCCCGCCAAACTACCGCAATCTTCGTACGAATGTATTGCTAGATTGCCTTGCGGAACATACGATCAAGGCGGTAGTTCAATCAGGGAGCGTTCACGGTGAGAAAGAAAGCCGCAAGTCCGGTGTCGCGAAGCACGGCGCGTCACGCGCCTTTTTTTTGCAGTCCGATTCAATGGCTGGCCGGCTTGCTGCTGGTCCTGGGTTTGCTGACTGCACACGCCGCCATGGCGCAGACCACGCTGACGCAGCGCCTTAACCTGACAGCACGCGTATGGGGTCTGGCCAAGTACAGGCATCCCGCGGTTACCGCCTGCACGCGAACCTGGGATGAGGTTCTCGTCAGTCTGCTACCACGCATCGAAGCAGCAACCGATGACGCCGCGTTCGATGCCTCGATCACGGAACTGCTGCGGCAAGCCGGCAGTGTCAGCGGCAGCGCCGCCGTCGATCAGGCGCCGTCCTGGGTCCGCGTGGCGCCGCTTTCCGCAGCGAACAAGCAGACACTGGCGAACATTGCGGCCAACCGGCCAACGCGCCAGTGCTATGTCGCGCCCTGGGATGTGGGCCAGGCAGACTTTTCCCGGGACAACGGGTTTGGCGGCTATCCCCTGGACAGGAACCTGCGCCTGCTGGGCGCCTTCCGCTTCTGGAACGATGCCGAGTACTTCTTTGGTTACAAGCACCTGATCGGGCGCGACTGGGGTGAAGTCCTCGACGAGTACGTGCTGCCCATTGCACAGGCGCAGACCCTACAAAGCTATGCCGAGCTGATGCGCAAATTCACGGCAGAGCTCAACGATTCGCACGGTTACTACTACTCGGCGCAAATACCCAGCACAAGCCTCAGCCCTCCTTTTCGCATCAGCTGGGTACAGCGCAAGCCCATCGTCGTCGCGATACTGCCCGAGGCTGGCGAAGTCCACGTAGGTGACGAACTGATCATGATCGGTGACGAACCCGCAGCCGATCGCATTTCCCACATGTACACATTATCGTTCGGCTCGAACCCGATTGCGCGCCTGTCCAACGCGATCGATATGGCAGTTGGCGGAAACAGCGGAGCGCGCACGTATACGCTGCAGCGGCCGGACGGCACGCAGTATCAGTCGAGAACCACAGTCAGTGCTGCTTACTCCAACCTGCTGTTTGATGGGACACAGCCCGGCTGGCGTAAGTTGCCGGTTACACCCGAGCGCTCCTGCTCCATCGGTGTGCTCGACGTTGGCCGTTATGCCTCACGCGATCGTAATGCGCTGCTGTCGGGCTTGTCCGACACCGATATCCTGCTGATTGACAGCCGCGGCTACCCCAGCGAAGCCTTCTTCGAGCTTTCCTGGACGGAACTTTTTCCCCGGCTGCTGCCGGCGAATTCAGCCTTCGCGGTGCACGAGACTCCGGACTATGACAATCCGGGCCAGTACCGGAGCGAGCCCCTGACTCTCGGTGGCAGCACTCCCTACTACCGTGGCCGCGTCATTGTCATGGCCAACGAAAACACCCTCAGTGCGGCGGAATTTCTCACGATGATGGCCCAGGGCCGGCCTGGTACGCTGGTCATCGGCAGTCAGACCGCTGGCGGGGACGGCGAGATAACGAAAGGTCTGACGTTGCCCGGCGGCATCACGACGCTATTTTCGAGCAACCGGGTTTACTACCCGGATGGCCGGCAGAGCCAGCGCTTCGGCATCGTTCCGGATCTGCACGTAGCGCCGACCATTGCCGGCCTGCGCGCTGGGCAGGACGAAGTACTCGCCGCAGCGGCCGACTGCCGCTGGGTGCAATCTGCACCGGCACCGCGCCGTCCGCGCGGCGGTATGTACTTCAACCCGGAACGCAGTGGCGAAGGGGTCGAAGTGCACAAGATTGGCGATACCTACCTGGGGATTGGCTACTCCTTCGACGAGCAAGGCCTGCCCGAATGGTTGCTGTCGACCAGCCAGGTGCCTGGAGGTGTCTGGGATGCACCGCTTGATCGCGTATCCCGCGACCGCGTCGCTACACCGGTCGGACGCCTGCGCATGGACTTCCAGCGTGGGCCTTACTCGCCAGAATGCGCTGTCAGCGATCAATCCGATCTGGCCGGACGCGCCAGCCTGCAATGGCCGCCAGGCGATGGATCAAAAACCACCTGTGTACAAAGTCTTTTGTATTCCGATGAATCACCCTATTCGGGCAACTGGGCTGGGCCCGACGCGGAGCTCGGCTGGGGGTTGAGCCTGCACCACACGGGCTCTACGCTCGTGGTATTCCTCTATGCCTTCGACGCGCAAGGCCGGCCGCGCTGGGCGCTGGGCACGGCGCCCTGGAGCGGCGGCACGGGCACGATCTCGGTACCTATGCATCGCGTCAAGGGCTTCTGCCGCAGCTGCACACCACTGCCCCAGGTGGTCGAGGCGGCCGGCAGCATCACCTTGTCCTTGCCACGGCCTGGACCGGACGTCAGCGCGGGCAACTGGGCCGACGTCGACGTCAGCTTTCATGACGGCAGCCGCTGGTTGCGCCAGCGTATGCCCCTGCGGCGGCTTTAGGGCTTGCCGAGGCTTGTAGTCGGCAAATAAAAAATCCGCACACCGGTTGCAGCCGGTGTGCGGACCTCAGGGGGAGAAACCATGTTGCACAAACAGTGCACCATCCCTGGTGCCCTACCCCACTCCCGCTTGATGCAGCGTGACGCTCAATCGCCACGCCGCCACAAGTATCAGAACAACGTCACACGCCGATCGACAAAGATCGGGCCCTGCGCGGAATACGAGGGCACGGTCTGGAAAGTGCTGGCCTGCTGTTCGATCTGGCAACGCAGATCAATCGCCACGGTATAGCTGCCGATTTCGAGCGGCGCATTCGTCACCAGGCTGGTCAGATCGAGCTCGCCACCGACTTCCTTGCTGGCGCCAGGAGCGACCGAGAACGTGGTGACGACCTGCGCGAAGCGGCGTGTGGCCGACCAGGTGTTGACGACTTCGCCGGCAGCATTGCGCAACGTGATGTCGAACTCCTGGGTGCTCGGGCAGGTGAAGGTCTGCGCCTGCGTGCCGGTGTTTTCGATCTTCAGTGTTGCACTCACGCGCGGCGTCATATTGATCAACACGCGCGGCCCCGGCAGCACGGCGCTGAGGCGGATGCCTGCGGCAGTTGCCGGCTGGCCTATCGTGGTCGCACCAACGCGTGCGCTCTGCAAGGAATATTCCCTGGCCCCGGCGATGTTGCTCTCGCTCCACTTGATCAAGCCGACATTCGGCGCAAACCACGCGCTGATCAGACCGGCGTCGGCACAGTTGCGACCGAAGTCCAGGCGCGTGACGCGCTGGAAACTGCCAGCCGGAACCGTCAGGCTGAGATTCTTGGCTGCTATCGTCGCGCTGTTGTTGCAGCCGCTGAGCGAAAGATTGAAACGCGTGCCGACGTTGCGCGAGAAATCGGCCAGCAGCACGCTAGCCCGCGTATCGTCGTTGTACAGATAGACGCGCGAATCAGTGGCCTCGGAACTGATCCAGCTCGCGCCTATCAGCGGAAAACCGTTGACGTGGCGCCAGTTGCCGGCGCTGTCGCCAACCCGGGTCTCGTGCCAGGCGCCGTTGGTAGTTACGTAGTTCGCACTGTCACCCACATTGAGCGGCAGGAATTCACTGGCCGTGGCGCTGCCCGCAAACAGCATGGCGATGGCGACAAAAACTTGCTTCCTCATGGTTCCTCCGTAGAACCGTTGCCGGTCGGCGATCCAGGCCGGACGCACAGGAATCGCGTCCAACCGGCCGACCGGTGCCCCTTCATGGAGCGGTCGAATACAGCATCGGCACAGCTGCGCGCAGCCGCCCGCCCGGCCGAAGCTGCGGCCGAATCAAGAGGTTATGTGCGGAGTTGGCACGATGCGTTCGGGCGACTGCCTCGAACGCGGCGAATCTTAGCTACGTGTGATGCAACGCACAATACAGCGACATTTCACAATTATTAAAAAGCAAAAGCCGCGAGTTGTTACTCGCGGCCTACATCAAGGCTCAGCGCCGATTTGTACGGACAGCACGAACGCTTTTTGAATTTTCGGCTATTTCGCGTTCGCGGTTTTCTTCGCCTCGTTTGACTTCTCGCCAAGCGGCTTGAGGAATTCCTCGGAGCCCTTGTCAAAGTTTGCCGCCTTGTAAGCAGGCAGCACGAAGGTCCAGCCTTCTACCCGCTTGGCCAGCATGCCAACTTCCGCATCGAGCTTGGCCGCGCGCTCCGCCTTGTCCTTGGCCGGATCGACGGCGGCAGGTACCGGTTGACTCCCGTCAGCACCAGCCGGCGCTGACACTTCTGTCTTGGTCTCGTTCTGTACGGCAGCTACTGACGCATCGAACGCAGATTGATCCTTGTGCGTCTTGAACTGAGCATGGAACAGATCACCCTTCTTCCAGCCCGTCATCTCGACGACGATGCCGTCGAAGCTCGCGAACGTAGCACGATAGACCTTGCCATCGGCCGGTGGTGCCGCTTCAGCCGCCGGCAGCACATCGTCAAAATTCAGACCGGCCAAGGTCGTCGCCTGAGTATTCGTTACGTAGTCTGAGGCGAGCTCGCGGCCCTTGGGCAGGTCGGCCAGCCGGTAGTTCGTGTCTTCGGCCTTGTCCTTGAGAATGCGTACTGGCTTGCCATCCGGCCGTGTCCACACGACCTCACGCACTCGCGTCGCCGGCAGATCGACGACGAGCTTGTCGAGCCAGTTGGCTGCGGTCTTGTCCGGTACCAGGCTGCCTTTTGCAAGCCAGCTCTGGGCTTCACCGGCGCGGCGTACATAGGTTGAATCTCCGCGGGTATTGACGATGCCGACAATCAACTGCGCGGGCTGCGGCAAGCCGTCCAGCGCGACCAGCATACCCTTCGCATCCGCGGCACCGATGTCGGTGACGCCGATATCCGCATAGCGCTGCTCGTTCGCAGTCTTTTGTTCGACCAGGCGTGACTGTCCCAGTTTCAGCAAGTATTCGCGGACCTTGCCCGCGTCGGCGGGATAACCGCCTTTTTCCGCAAGCACCCAGCCCTGCTCGGTCCTGTCCAGCGTCACGAGGCGTTTCTGGCCGGCTCCCGTCACGCTGATGCGTTTAATGTCGTTGATACGCTCGCCCAGTCCGGGCAGCAGTTCGGCGGCGCCCTGCGCAGTCTCTGCGACTGGCTTGCGCGAGATACTGATTGTCGCGGCAATAGCAACTGCGAGCACAGCGGCCGCACCGAGACCAATCACGGTTTTTGAGTTCATAGGGTTCATGATCTGTGTTCGTACTCAAGAAAGGTCTGAACAAGTGTTCACGGCGAGGTCCATGGGTCCAGCTGCCTGTCTCCACGACCCCGCCAATTCAAAACTGACCCAGACTTAATCAACGATTCTCTCAAGTGCGCCCGCGGCGCCGTCTCCAGCCGACGAAAGCCAGCGCGGCGATGACCAGCAGCAGCGGCACCAGCAGGATATTGACGAACTTCAGCCAGCTGCCCAGCGCCTCGATGTCCGCATCGAGCTGGCGGCGTACTTCACGCAGCTGTTTGCGAATGTCGACTTTGCGTTTGAGGAAGTTGTCGAGCTCGGCCTTCTGCGCGGCGGACAGCACCATGGCCTGATCCTGACTCTTCGCACTCTGCAGTTCGGTGAGCTTACGTTCGGTCTCCGCCAGTTCCTGCTGCAGCTGCTTTTCCTTCTGCCGGAAGCTGTCGTCCGCTTTGCGCTTCAGCTCGGCGACTCGCGTAAACGGGCGCTGCGAGGTCGCGCGGCCACGGATCGAGATCAGATCGGAGTCACCCGCCAGGTTGTCTACCGCGTTGACGATGAGGTCACCGTTGTTCGCGAATGCGTTAAGCACTTTCTGGCCAAAAAAGTTCTGCACATCGGCCCATAGCCGGTCGCTGAGGATATCGGTGTCAGCGAACACGACCACGGCGTTTTTCTCCTTCGCCTCGGCCAGGTGGCCAGCGTCCTTGCGTTCGGGGAACGCGGTCTTGAAACGCCCTTCCAGACGTGCGGCAAGCACGAAGGGCTGCCCCGCTGGTTTGAAATCGGCCAGCAAGGACGAAGGATCGGCGAGGAACTTGAGGCGGTCCGACGGTGCGCTCATGGACTGATCACTGGACTGGATCAGCGGCACCAGCCTGGACTGGGAATCCTTGGCCAGTTCCAGATACCCCACCGTCGACATATTGATCGAATCGAGGTTCGCCGTAATCACATCGTCAGCACTGAGATCCTTGCGCGCAAAACCCAGCACGCCCGGATGCCGCACCGGCGGCATGTTGGGAGAAACGCTGATCTGCAACGCGTGCGCCCGGTCCAGCACGACCTTGTCACGAGCGTAGTCCAGCCCCCAGGCCTTGAACAGCTTGGACAGATCCGACGACTTGTCGGCGAACATGGCAGCCTGCGGATTCTCCGGATCGGCCCCGGTCTGGTCCTGTTCCGCGTTCGGATCGACGAAGACCAGCAAATGGCCACCGCGTAGAACGAACTGATCGAGTGCATACAGCGCGTCATCACCAAGATCCTTAGGATGTACCAGCACGACGACGTTGATGTCGTTCTCGATGGTCTTGAGCGCGCTTGCATTCATCTGCCGCACGTCGAAGAACTGGCTCAGTTCGCCGTAGACGGCCCAGGGTTCACGCATCTGGCGCGTGGCCGGATCAAAACCCATCGCCATCGGCAGACTGCTCACGAAACCAACCGCGGGTTTCTTGCCCGTGCCCAGGTCGTGAATCAGCTTGGCGATGTCATATTCGGCAAGGTTCTCGCGCCCCGGATCGAACAGCGGAATTTTTGCTTCCCCGTTGGTCGAGTTGCTGCCATAGAGGCCCAGGAATACCCGTTCGCCAGCTGGACCGAATGGCAGGCCCTGTATTCCGGCCGCCGCGGCGTGATCCTCGTCCTCGGAATAGGCGATCGGATCCACTACCTTGAGCCGGACCTTGCCGTCCGAGCGCGCGGCGATTTCTTCCAGCAGTTCACGCACACGCGGGTAGTAGGCCCGTAGCGCACGCGCGCTGAGATTGTCGGTATCGGCCGTGCCGCGGTCGGAGAAATACAAGGTGAGCTGGATCGGCTCATCAAGCTTGCGCAGCAAACTGCGCGTGCCTTCGGACAGGGTATACAAGTTTCCATCTGTCAGATCGAGGCGTGCGCCCCGCAGCAGCAGGTTGCTGAGCAGCACGACGGCGACGAACAGCAGCGCAAGAATGAAGAGCGCGCTACCGGTCAGGGTCTTGCGATTGAAAGCCATGGTAGATCCCTCCTCAGTCGGCTTTCTTCAGATCGATGACGATAGCCGTGGCATACAGCCAGGCCAGTATCGTCAGCGCGAAATAAACCAGGTCGCGCAGGTCGACCACGCCCTTGGCAATAGCCTGGAAATGCGCGAACAGGCTGAGCCCGGCTATCGCATCCACCACGCCCTGCGGCAGAAAGGCCTGGAAGAACCCCAGCACGAGCGGAAAACCCGCCATCAGCAGCAGGAAGCAGATCACCACGGTCAGAATGAACGCGACCACCTGATTGCGGGTCGCCGCTGACAGGCACGAACCGATCGCAAGAAACGCACCGGCCATCAGCAGACTGCCCAGATAGCTGGCGATGATCACACCGTTGTCCGGATCGCCGAGGTAGTTCACGGTGATCCAGATCGGAAACGTCATCGCGAGCGCGATGCCGACGAAAGCCCAGGCCGCGAGGAATTTCGCCACTACGGCCTGCCACATCGTGATTGGCAGGGTCAGCAGCAGTTCTATCGTGCCGCTCTTGCGCTCCTCGGCCCAGAGGCGCATCGCGATTGCCGGCACCAGGAACAGGTAGAGCCAGGGGTGAAAGCCGAAGAACGGCTGCAGGTCCGCACGGCCGCGCTCGAAGAACTCGCCGTAGTAGAACGTCATCGCGCCCGCAAGAATCAGGAAGATCACGATGAACACATAGGCCACAGGCGTCGCAAAATAGCTCGCGAGCTCGCGCCGGAATACCGTTTTTACAGGACTCATGCGCGTGCCTCCGCGTTCGGCAGGGTGATGCTGCGGAAGACCTCGTCGAGGCGGCCCGCTTCAAGCTGCAGCTGGTTCACCTCGACGCCTTGGGACTTCAGCACTTCGCTGATCGGCACGAAGATCGCACGACCTTTCTTTGGAATCGCGGTAATGCGGTGGTCATGCGGATCAATCTCGATGGTTTCGATATCCGCAACACGTGCCAGCGCTTCGCGCGCCGCTCCCGTGTTGCTGGCCGTCAATGACACAGCACCGTGATAGCGTGAGCGTGCCTCCAGCTCTGCCGGCGTCGCATCGGCGAGCAGACGCCCCGCGGCGATGACGATGGCGCGGGTACAGACCGCGTGCACTTCCTCGAGTATGTGGGTCGAAATGACGATGATCTTGTCCGCAGACATCGCATTGATCAGCTCGCGCACTTCATGTTTCTGATTCGGATCGAGCCCGTCGGTGGGCTCGTCCAGGATCAGTGCGGGCGGGTCATGCAGGATGGCCTGAGCCAATCCCACTCGGCGCTTGAAGCCTTTGGACAAGGTGTCGATGGATTGTGTGAGCACCGACTCGAGCTGCAGCCGGCCTATGACGTCGTCGACCCGCTGCCGGCGGCGCTCACCAACGAGACCACGCAGATCGGCCACGAATTCGAGGAAGGCGCGCGGCGTCATCTCGCCGTAGCTGGGTGCGCCTTCAGGCAGGTAACCCAGCGCGCGTTTGGCTTCAATCGGCTGGCTCTCCACGTCAAACCCGCAGACCTTTGCGCTGCCGGAGCTCGGCGCGAGAAAGCCCGCGATCATTTTCATCGTCGTAGATTTGCCGGCCCCGTTTGGACCTAGGAAACCGAGCACCTGGCCCGGCTCGACCTTGAACGAAATGCCGTCGACCGCCGTGAACGGACCATAGCGTTTCGTCAGTGCAGAAGTTTCGATCATCGTCTGATCACCCATGATTTCCAGTGCAAGCCGTTACCCGATCACGCGGCTGGGACGCGCGATAGGAACGGCGATGTGTTTTTCCGGCGCGTCCGCGCCGGCACATCCGGCAGCTGCGATACGGCACGGGAATCAAGCCACGTGCTCGCAGGCGGATGCGACGCAATGTACCGCAAAGTTACGCAAAAGTTCCCGCGGCCTGCACCTGGAGCAAGGTGCTGGCGCGGTCATGCACAAAGCCGGCGACAACCACGGCCTGGGCGATGCGGTACAAATAAAAAACCCCCGGCAGTGCGGGGGTTTTTGGGGAGCGGCTACTGCACGCTGCTCAGCGCTGGCCGGAAGCCACCGCAGGCGGAGCCGCCGGCTGCACCGGCTCATTGGCCGGCACGTTATCCGTGATTGGCAGATAGACCTTGAACTGCTGCTCGTCGTCGGCGACGGTGGCCGGGTCAGTGGTCATCACATCGAAGTAGCGATTGCTATTTTCGTTGAACCGGTAGCCCAGCGACATGGCGTAAGCCTTGAGCGCAAGGCGCGTCAGCGGCAAGCCGGCCGGGCTGCCCATCCAGGTCGCAACCAGCGCCTTTCCGGTATAACCCGTGCGCGCCACGACGCTGCCCGAAACCACCAGATTACCCTTGCGGTCGAGCTGGCCCGGGACCGGAGCCGGTGGCTCTGCGCCATCGTCGGTCTGCTCAGCCACAGGGGGCGGCGTCGCCGGACCTATGGTGTAGCTCTTGCCGTCTATCGTCAGCGCTGCGCTGCTGACCGGCACGGCGACATCGAACACGTAGTTTTCGTCACCCCATTCTACGGTCGTGATATGGCGCGGGCCGGTTGCAGTGAGGTTCTGCTTCTTCATCACCGCGGCAATTTCGGCCATCGCCTTGTCGGTAGCCGCCGCAACTTCGTCCAGGCTGCGCGGTGCGGTTGTTGCGACCACCAGATGCGGCTGCGCCGCCACGTCGGCGACAAAGACTTCGGTCTGGCTGTAGTCGACGTTGGGGATTGCGGCCATCTGCTGGCTCAGGCTGGCCAGGTTCAGCTGGATCAAGGTAGCCGGATCGCCGTTGATATAGAGACCCGAATAGCGCGCGATCAGATCCCAGCCATAGTCCACGTCATAGGCCCAGGTCACCTTGGTGATGCGGCCGTTCTTCTGCGGTTCCAGCGTGATGGTAAAGCGCTTGTTCTCACCCTTCCACGGGCCGGTGACTTTCCAGGCCACACTCGTGTCGCCGTCCTTGGAAGTGATTTCGTAACCGCCGTTGCCGGGATTCGGCTTGGTGCTGGTCCAGCTGACCTTTGCGCCGGGACCGTAAGTCGGACCTTCAAGCGTGAACTGGGCCTTTGCATCCATCATGCGCACCGAACCCCAGTCGGAGAAGCGGCGGAAATTGCTGAGCATGTCGGCTATATGCCGCGTGTTATGGCTGATCTCGACGGAACGTTCGATGTGCCCGGACGAAGGCAGCGCCAGTCCGATAATCACGGCCAGCGCGAACACCATGATCGCGGCCACAATGAACTCAAGAATACGCGTCATTCCAGATGTCTCCAGGACTAGTCCGTCGAGCGGTCTCCAGACCGCCGCACGCTTTCAGCAAGGTCGAGAATCAACGGTGCGGGCACGCGCCATTCCAGCGCCTACCGGCACACCGAGTCGCGCATGGTACTTGCTCCGGAGAACGATAGCTATTACCTGAACCTTGCCATATCGGCGACTTGACAGCGTCGCGCGATTGTCGCGGAAAAACACCAATTCCCTGCCAGGACAAGGAGTTGACGGGCGCTTCCGACATGTTTCGGCAAGTCGCGTTCAGCCACCTTCCGCGCGGTCCGCAAGCAGCGCAACGCGCGCAACCGGACTCGCGCTCAGACGATGCCGAGCTCGAACGCTTTGAGCACGGCGCGCGTACGGTCGCGTACGCCGAGCTTGGAAAGAATATTGGACACGTGATTCTTGACCGTGCCTTCCGCCACCCCCAGCGAGTTGGCGATCTCCTTGTTGCTGTAGCCGCCGGCCATGAGACGCAGGATCTCGGTTTCGCGTTCGGTCAGCGGGTCGGGCCGATCCAGGCTCACGAACTCGTTGTGCATGCGCTCCAGCCCCGACAGCAGCCGCTGGGTCACGACCGGAGCCACCAGCGAGCCGCCGGCAGCGACGGTCTTGACCGCATCCACGAGCTGGTCGAGCGAGACGTCCTTGAGCAGATAGCCGCGCGCACCGGCCTTGAGTCCGGCGAGCACGAGCTGATCGTCATCGAACGTGGTGAGGATGATGGTTGCCGGTAGCTGGTTGGCCTGAGCGAGGCTGTTGAGCACGTCGATCCCGCTCATGCCGGGCATGCGCAGGTCAAGCAGCACGACATCGGGTTGTTTTTGCGGAATCATCTCGATCGCCTGTACGCCGTCGGCGGCTTCGGCGATGACGCGAATCTCGTCGGAAAGCTCAAGCAGGCTCCGAATGCCTTGCCGCACCAGGGTCTGATCGTCTACCAGCAGTACCGAAATCATGCAGTTGTCTCCAGGGGCAGCCAGGCGTCAAGGGCAAAGCCCCGGTCCCGTCCCGTCGTGATATCCAGGCGCCCGCCGAATTGAGCGAGCCGTTCGCGCATGCCGGCAAGGCCGTTGCCCGGCTTCAGATTGTCGCTGCCACGGCCGTCGTCACGGGCATGGATGGCGATTTCACCGTCCTTTTGCTCAAAACACAGCCATAGCGTACGTGCGCCCGAATGGCGCACGGTATTCGTAATGACTTCCTGCGCGCAGCGCAGCAGCACCTGCGCACGATGCGGGTCATCAACACCGAAACGCGGCGGCAATTCCAGTTGTATGTCGAGCTGCGGCACGCCTTCGATCAAGGTATGCAGCGCCTGGGTCAGGTCAATACGGTCGTCCTCACGCATCTGGCTGACGACTTCGCGCACATCGCCGAGCAGCAGCTTGGCTACGGACTGGGCCTTGCGCACATGGTCCTGCGCCGGGGGCTGCACCAGATGGCTCGCGACTTCGAGATTGAGGCTGAGTGCAGTCAGATGATGACCGACCAGATCGTGCAGTTCGCGTGCGATGCGCAGACGCTCGGCGATGCGGCTGGATTCGGCCAGCAGCGCGCGTGTCGCGCGTAGTTCGGAATTGAGTCGCCGCTGTTCTTCGCGGGCTTCGCCCTGCTGCTTGGCGATCAGCGAGGTAAAGAACACCAGCGCGGAAATGCCCAGATAAAGACTGGACTGCAGCACCGCATCACCGATGCTCCAGCCCGGATTGCTGGCAAATACGGGCACCAGCACATAGTTCTGGGCGACCATGCAGATCAGCGCAACCCGCAACGGCATAAGCCAGGGCAGCAGCATGGATTGCACCACGAGCAGCATCGCACTGAGCCCGCTCTGGCTATACCAGCCGATCGCTACCGCGAGCGCGACAAGCACGGCGAGCAACGCAAGCTTCAGCGGCACGAAGCGGCGGCTACCCAGCTTCAGCAACAGCACCCAGAACACCACGCCGAATGCGGCATAACAGAGCACCCAGGCCGACAGATGCCACAGGGGCCGCTGGTCGGCAATTAATTCACTGACCAGGCTCTCATACCGCAACAGCGGCATGCCGGCAGAGACATAGGTAAACAGCCCGGCATAGCGCATCAGGCGGATGTGGTTGATCTGGGCGATCTGCATGACGCGCATGATAGGCGTCCCGGCACGGCTGGCGTACCTGCCCGAAGTCAGGCGTCGCGTCCGCTAGCCAGTCCTTGCGCGGCGCATCATGGCCAGCCCGGCGGCCCCATGCGATACTCGCGCAGTCCGTGGGCCGCCATCGGTAGGCCGCCCCGCAATACCGCTGGAGCAACGAATGGCTATCGCCATCCGCGACGTGCGTGAGCACGAGCTGGATTCCGTCCTTGCACTGAACAACGCCGCCGGACCAACCATCCTTGCCCTGGATTCGACACGAATCCGCTGGTTTTTCGATAACGCAGACTATTTCCGCATCGCCGACGTCGACGGTCACATCGCCGGCTTCCTGATCGCGATGCGTGAGACCAGCGACCACGAAAGCCCCAATTTCCAATGGTTTCGCGAGCGTTTTGCCGCCTTTGTCTATATCGACCGGATTGTCGTCGCCAAGCCCTACCGCGGACTTGGTCTCGGCCGCGTGTTCTACGCGGATGCGACGAGTTATGCAGAGGTGCGCGTGCCGATACTGTCCTGCGAGGTTTTCCTGGAGCCGCGCGACGATGTATCGGTGCTGTTTCACGGCACCTACGGCTTCCAGGAAGTCGGCCAGCAGATCATGCCTGGCCTGGGCAAGCGCGTTAGCCTGCTCGCCAAGAATTTGCCCAGCTTCGATTTTGTGCGAAGCACCTATCTCGACAGCCCCGCCGGCCAGCTGCCGAACCAGCCCTGGCTTGCGGAACGCAGGCGGCAGGACCAGAACTCGCCGCGACGCGCCGCAGGCGGAGCCTGAACCATGAGCCGAGCGCTGCCCAGTTTCGAGCCGGTGGGCGAACTCAAGTTCGGTCAGGTCGGTATCGCCAATCTGCGCCTGAAGAGTCTCGACGATGACCTGCTCGCGCAGGAGCTGCGGCAGAAACTCGAAACCGCGCCGCAGCTATTCCAGCGCGCGCCCGTAGTGCTGGACCTGAGTCACTTGCCGCAACTGCCGGACGCCGAGCGCGTACGCGCCGTGCTGGCGACGGTTCGCGCCAGCGGCATGCTGCCGGTGGGTCTCGCCTATGGCACCAGCGAAAATGAGGCGCTGGCCCGTGCGCTCGACCTGCCGCTGTTTGCGAAGTTCCGTGCGGCTTACGAAAGCACCGCGGCGGCGCCCGAAGCTGCTGCCGTGGTGGCCAACGTCGCTGCTGCACCGCCGCGTGCAACACCGCCGCCACCAAGCGCTGCACGTGGTGCCGCCGGCATGCTGCAGGCGCTACCGGTGCGCTCGGGCCAGCAGGTCTACGCGCGCGGATCAGATCTCGTCATCACTGCTGTCGTAGGCCACGGCGCCGAAGTCATTGCCGATGGGTCAGTACATGTTTACGCCGCGCTGCGCGGCAAGGCGATCGCGGGCGCTCAGGGCGATACGTCGGCGCGCATCTTCTGCCAGGATTTCCAGGCCGAACTCGTGTCGGTCGCAGGCCATTACCGCGTACTCGAAGACATCCCGGCTGACCTGCGCGGCAAGCCCGTGCAGGTCTGGCTGGAGGGGGAGAAGCTGCTGCTGGCCAGGCTCGGTCCGTAGTGAAAAAGCAACAAGAGCCATTGTGGAGAGAGCAACTTGACTGAATTTATCGTCATCACCTCCGGCAAGGGCGGCGTCGGCAAGACCACGTCCAGTGCGTCAATCGCCGTAGGACTGGCCAAGCATGGCAAGAAGGTCGCCGTGATCGACTTCGATGTCGGCCTGCGCAATCTTGACCTGATCATGGGCTGTGAGCGCCGGGTCGTATACGACTTCGTCAACGTGATCCACCAGGAATGCACGTTGAAGCAGGCGCTGATCAAGGACAAGCGCTACGAGAACCTGCACGTGCTCGCCGCCTCGCAGACCCGCGACAAGGACGCGCTGACCAAGGAAGGCGTCGAGCGCGTACTCAACGAACTGAAAGATGAAGGCTTCGATTACGTGCTCTGCGATTCGCCGGCCGGGATCGAGAAGGGAGCCTTTCTCGCCATGTATTTCGCCGACCGCGCGATAGTCGTGGTCAATCCGGAAGTGTCGTCGGTGCGCGACTCCGACCGGATTCTTGGCCTGCTCTCGTCCAAGACGCGTCGCGCCGAAACGGGAGCAACGCCGGTCATGCAGCATCTGCTGCTGACCCGCTACAACCCGGCACGCGTAGTTGCGGGCGACATGATGAGCATTGACGATGTCAAGGAAATCCTCGGCATCGAGGTGCTCGGCGTGATTCCGGAATCAGAGGGTGTGCTTGCGGCTTCCAATTCCGGCGTACCGGTGATTCTCGACGAAGCGTCCAATGCCGGTCTCGCCTATGACGACGCCGTTGCGCGGCTGCTCGGCCAGACCCGAGCCATGCGATTCCTCGACGCGCCGAAGAAAGGCATCCTGTCGCGACTGTTCGGGAGCTGAGCATGGGCCTGTTCGATTTCCTGCGCGGCAGTCCCAAGCAGACTGCGAGCATCGCCAAGGAGCGCCTGCGCATCATCGTGGCGCAGGAACGCAGTGCGCGTGGCAGCCCGGACTATCTGCCGCTGCTGCGCCGCGAACTGCTGGAAGTCATCCGCAAGTATGTCAACGTCGACCAGGACGCCATCGACATTCAGGTCAAACGCGACGGCGACCATGAAGTGCTGGACCTGACCGTGACCTTGCCCGACAAGTCGGAAGCTGCCGCCGCAGCTGCCGCTGCAGCACGCGAAGCCTAAGCAGGGCCGCCGAAGCGGTGGAGATTCGTCACGCCATGGCTGCCGGTGACAGCGAGCGCCACGAACCAGGCTGCGGCCCGGCTGCAGGCACGGTCGCGGCCACTGACCGCGTGCTTGTACTTGCAGAAATTGATATCGCAGCCCTGCATGGCCTGCTCGCTGCGCATGGGCTTGAGCTCATCGAAGTGCCCGCTGACACGCCGATTCCGGGCAGCTACTGGGGTGAACCGGAAGCGGGCCTGGTCGGCCATCGCGTCTATGTGCGCGGCGACACGCCCGTACATTCGGCGCTGCACGAAGCCTGTCATCTGATCGTGCAGCCACCGGAGCGCCGTGCCCAGGTTCACACCGACGCCAGTGATTCTGTTGCCGAAGAGGATGCGACCTGCTATCTGCAGATCGTGCTCGCCGGACAGCTACCCGGCGTCGGCAGCTCCCGGCTAATGCGCGACATGGACACCTGGGGCTATACCTTCCGGCTCGGTTCCGCACGCGCCTGGTTCGAGCAGGACGCCGACGACGCCCGCGCCTGGCTGCTTGCGCGCGGACTGTTGCCGGCATAGTCCGGCGGCCCGGGCCGTTGCAACGGGAACCGGCGCTTCGGCGCAAGCTCCGGACCTCGTTGAAAATTTCCCGCCTATTTCACCGTAAGCGTAATCTTCGGCGACAGGATCGGCGGATCAAACGGGATGTGCAGCGCATCGCCAAGAACGAGTTGCAGGGTATGTTTGCCCGGCGGCAAGGTCAGCACGGTCTCGGTCTGGCCGCCGCCGAAATGCTTGTGCCGGTCGTCGTTGGGCAGGGGCTGGTCCATGGCCGGCAGCGCGGCCACATCGATGAGCAGATGGTGATGCCCTGTCTTCGCTGCGGTAACGCCGGCCGGCGCAACCCCCATACCCTTGAGCCCGAAGCGCACGGTGAAGGTTTTCTCGACAGTGGCGCCGTCGGTTGGCGAGATGAAATAGACCTCGGTGCCGGGAGGCGCAGCCGTGCGCGGCAACGCAGCCGGAGACTGCGCCTGTGCCGTTGTAGCCAGCAGCAGGGCCCCCACGATCAGAAATCGATGCATCATCGGAACGGCTCACTCTTGGGGAATGGCGGCCGATCATACTCTGCACCGTAGCAAAGATCTGAACCCGGCACGGCGAAGCGACGTTGCCCTGCCATCATCGGCCTCGGCAATCTGTGCCAGGACGGCGACATCAATTGATTGCCAGGGCCGCGGCCCCATTTGCTGCAATTCTTTCGGGCACCTCCTCTCCATGACTGCGTCCGCCGCTCCCGACCGATCCGTTTACGCGACCCTGCGCCTGATGCTGCCGCAGATCTGGCCCTATCGTGGGCGTGTACTCCTGGCCCTCGTGTTTCTGATCGCCGCCAAACTCGCAACCATCGCCGTGCCGGTGACCCTCAAGGAAATCATCGATCGCCTTGATGTCGCTCCCAGCCTACTGCTGCTGCCGCTCGTCCCACTGGTTGCTTATGGCGCACTGCGGCTGGCCTCCTCGCTGTTCCAGGAATTGCGCTCCATCGTGTTCGCGCGCGTGCTCGCCCGCACCTCGCGCGTCGTCACGTTGAAAGTGTTCCGCCACCTGCATGCCCTGAGCCTGCGCTTCCACCTCGACCGCAAGACCGGCGGCGTCGCTCGCGACGTCGAGCGCGGCATGAGCGCGATATCAGATCTGCTGGACTGGACGCTCTATACCATCCTGCCCACGCTGTTCGAGGTCGTCGTCGTGAGTGCGATCCTGATCGCACGCTACGACTGGACCTTTACCGTCATTACACTCTCGACCCTGGCGACCTATATCACGTTCACGTTCGCCGTCACCGAGTGGCGCCTGCGCTACTACCGCGCAGCGAATGAGGCCGACACCGAAGCGAACGCGCGCAATGTCGACTCACTGCTGAACTACGAGACCGTCAAGTACTTCAACAACGAGGACCACGAACAGCGCCGCTTCGACAGCAGCCTGGTGCATCTGGAAGACGCGACGGTTAAGAGTCTGAAGACCCTGGCCGTGCTCAATATCGGCCAGGCCGGAATCGTTGCTATAGGTCTTACCCTGCTGCTCTGGCGCGCCACGGTCGGCGTCGCCGAAGGCCGCATGGCGCTGGGCGACCTGGTGCTCGTAAACGCCTTCCTGATCCAGTTGTCGATACCGCTGAACTACCTCGGCATGGTGTATCGCGAGGTCAAGCAGGCGCTGTCGAACATCCAGCGCATGTATGCGTTGCTCGACGAGGCGCAGGAAGTCAGCGACGCCCCTGGCGCCGCGCCGCTTGTGGTGCGCGGCGGTGAGTTGCGCTTTGAGCATGTCGACTTCCACTACGATCCGGCCCGCCCCATTCTGCGCGATGTGGATTTCTGCGTGCCTGCGGGCAAGACCGTCGCCGTGGTCGGCACCACCGGTGCCGGCAAGTCGACGCTCGCCCGCCTGCTCTATCGCTTTTACGACGTCAGCGGCGGCCGTATCCTGATTGATGGCCAGGACATCCGCAGCGTAACCCAGGACTCGCTGCGCGCGACCATCGGCATAGTCCCGCAGGACACAGTGCTGTTCAACGACACGATTTACTACAACATCGCGTATGGCCGCCCTAGCGCGACGCGCGAAGAAGTCATCGCCGCAGCGAAATCAGCACATGTACACGAGTTCATCACCTTACTGCCGCAAGGCTATGACAGTGCAGTCGGCGAGCGTGGCCTGAAACTGTCCGGTGGCGAAAAACAGCGGGTCGCCATCGCACGCACCCTGTTGAAGAATCCGGCGCTGCTGGTATTCGATGAGGCGACGAGCGCACTCGATACGCGCACCGAGAAAGTGATCCAGGCCGAGCTTGCGGAAATCGCGCGCGATCGCACGACGCTGGTCATCGCGCACCGACTGTCGACCATCGTCGATGCGGACGAGATCATCGTGCTTGAACACGGCCGCATCGTAGAGCGCGGCAATCATGCGAGCTTGCTCGCCGCGGGCGGCCGCTATGGCGCACTCTGGGCCATGCAGCAGAACGAAGTCGCAGCGCCAGTCGCCGCTGACAAGCCGTGAATCCGGCGAATGTTGCCATCCGCCCAGCCGCGCAACCGAACGATTCGTTGCGTGTTTTGCCAGGTCATGACACGCGGCAGTTGACGCCCCGGCGTCGTTCGCGACAATGACTGCAACATCGACGCCATCCGCCCGGGCCAGCCAAGGACCGCGGCACGCTCAGGGGGAGCCTTCAATGGCCTACAAGATCGCGCTCGTGGGCGCGACCGCGGACGAGGAAACCGAGTTCCGCAATTTGCTGAGTCCGGCAGCGCAACGCTTGCGCCAGAACTGGGAAATCAGCAATGAACGTGATGCCGACCTGGTCGTCGTCGACGTTGATTCCGTGTTTGGCCACATGGCCTGGCTCAAGGCCAGTAGTGCGGGCAAGCGCACGGCGGCCTTCACCGGCCGGGAATCGGCCCGCGAATCCGACCTGCTGCTGGGCCGCCCGCTCAGTCTTGAAGGGTTGGTCAAGCTGCTGCTGATGTTCAATCTGCCTTCCGGCGCCACCGCGCAACCAGCAGCACCGGCAGCACCAACAACGCCGGCGGTAGCGGAGCGTGAGAGCTATGCCAGCGAATTCCGCCCAGGCGAGGCGCGCCCCCAGCGCGTAGCACCGCCACCACGCGTCGAAGCGCCAGTGGAAGCGCCCAAGCCAGTCCCGCGGCCGGCCCCGGTGGTTACGCCGCCACCACCGTCACGCGAACTGGCACTGGCCGACTTCCTGACCGGCATCAGCCTGCCCGGACCCGCGCGCCTGGTTACGGCTGGGGCTCCGGATCTGCTGCTCGATCCCGCCAGTCTGACCTGGTACAGCAGTGCGACCGGTCTGCGGGCGCTTGCGCCCCATTGCGCGCGCGCGCTCGTGCTGGGCGACTGGCAATTGCTCAACGCCGGTGAATACGCTGCGGCCAAGGGCAATCTCGCCGCACAACCCTTCTCGCGCCTGCTCTGGTTCTATGTGCTCAACCGTTCACAGGGCGAACTGCTGCCCGAGCTTGATCGCGCGGCGCGGTTCAAACTTGCGCGCTACCCTCAGAGCGAACGCGAATTCACCAAGCATTTCCGCATCGGCACCTTCATGATGAAGGACTTCGCCAGCCTTGAGGACATTGCCGAGGCCAGCGGTGCTGCACTGCCCGACGTGATCGACTATGTCAACGCGTATACCGCGGTTGGTTTCGTCGAGAACGATCGCAGCCGCTACGAAGCCAGCGATGCGCGAGGGCGCCTGCGCAATCCTTTCACCCGCTGACGCCCAGGCCCAGCAACACTCACCGCGGCAAACCCGCGGTGAAGCCGCGCGGCAGCTTCAGGCCTCTACGCACTGAAACTGCAGTACGTAATCGGGATTGAGGCTGGTTTCCTGGCCCAGGCTGATCGTGCCGGCCTTGCTGCGCAGCTGGATTTCGTCGCGATGCAGGCGCAATTCGTCGGCCTCACCGAGGCGCACCCAGGTACCGTTGGTCGAGCGGTCGCCGATTACCCAGTAACCGCGCTTGTATTCGATCGTCGCATGCGTGCGCGATACCCACTCCGCATCGACCATCAGATTGTTGCTGACCTCACGCCCCAGGGAGAACGGCGGCGCGAGTTCATCGAGCTCGATCGACTGCCCGCGGTAGCGCAACAGCAGTCGAGCCTTGCGCTGCTGGGCTTCGACCAGCTTGACCACGCGCTGCACCGTCGTGACATTGGAAGTGTCGTCCTGCCACATGACGTCGACGATCTCAATCGGCTGCAATTTGCCCGATACCCGCGCCGTACCCAGTGAACGCGTGCGCAACGGCCCCGTATTGGTAACGCCGCTGACCGTCGAGGCAGTCGTCACAATCTGCTCCCGCTTGGCCAGTGAAGCCATGCGCGCGGCCGTATTGACGGCGTCGCCGTAGACATCAGCCTCCTCGACCAGGGTGTCGCCATGGTGCAGGCCGATACGGATGCCGAGGTTGTCGCGGATAAAGGTCGGATCGGTGGAGACCCGTTTCTGCATGTCGGTAGCGGCGAGCAGGCCGTTCAGCGCGCCAGGAAACGTGCACATGATCTCGTCACCGATGGTCTTGATCAGGCGACCGCCGTGACGCCGGGTAATTTCGGCCAGCACATGCAGCACGCCGGCGACAATGCGGCGGGCGGCTTCGTCGCCAAGCGTCTCAAACAGCTTCGTGCTGCCCGAGACATCGGCGAAAAGTATGGTGAGGGGCTGGCGCTGACTCATCTGCCGAGATCATAGGCGATTCGCCGAATCGGCTCCAGAACTGCCGACTCCGACACAGCGTGTTTCCGGTACGGGCCGGCCGGGGGCCGGGTTGCACGGGCCCTGGTCCGCGGTCTCCTCCCCGATCCCGGTGAGGGCGGCGTCTCGCCGGCCGCAGTAGAAGGGATGCGAGAAACGCGGGCCAGCTAACGGCCTGTCCCAACGCGCAGCGGTTGCGACGTGGCGGCCTTGCCACGGGATCCTCCGCACCGCGATCGTGAAGCACCGCCTGGAGGTCCCCACGATGCGCCTTGCCCTGAGCTATCTGTTCGCTGCCGCCCTGACGCTACTGGGTGCCGCCCACACCACGGACGCCGCCGCCGGCTTTCGTCTGGAGACTCTCGCCCCGGGAGTCCATGCGGCAATACGTACCGATCCGCCAGGGCTCATGGTGGATGCAAACTGCCTGTTTATCGTCAATGACGACGATGTTGTCGTGGTCGATGCGCCCGAGGCATCCACTGAGCTGATCGCCGCGCTGCGCCAGGTGACGGACAAACCTGTGCGCTACCTGATCAATACCCACTGGCACGACGATCACGTGATCGGCAATGCCCTATGGCGCAAAGCCTGGCCAGATATCCAGTTCATCGCGCACCCCAGCCTGCGCGACTACCTGCCCGGCACGGGAGCGGAAAATCGCCGGGACATGATCACCGGTGCGCCACAGGCCGCCGAAGAAATGCAAGAACAGCTCGCTGCCGGCAAGAACCTCGCTGGCAAGCCGATCAGCGATGAGGAGCGAGCGAGTTATGCCAGCGACATCGCGCTGGTCGCGCACTACATGAAAGTCGTACCCGGCACACCGGATGTGCTGCCGGATCTCAGCACCACCGGCAACCTGATCCTGCAGCGTGGCTCTCGCCGCATCGAGGTTCGCCGTCTCGGGCGCGGTCACACCGACGCCGATCTCGCCGTGTGGCTGCCCCAGGAGCGCATACTCGCCAGCGGCGACCTGGTGGTCTGGCCCGTACCCCTGGTCGGCGGCGAGCAGTCCCACGTCAACGACTGGCCGGCCGCGCTCGATGCGCTGCTGGCGCTGAAACCCGCACTGATCGTGCCCGGCCACGGCCCGGTGCAGCGCGACACGGTCTACGTGGAATTGCTGCGGGACCTGTTCACCGACATCACCCGGCAGGTGCGCGAGCTGCGCGGGCGCGGGCTCGATCTGGACGGAGCACGCAAGGCGATCAAGCTCGACGACTGGCACCGGCGCTTGGCCGGCGATTCCGCCGTACGCGATGCGCTGTTTCGCATGTACGTCGCTGCGCCGGCCCTGGTTTCTGCCTGGAACGCGACAGCGCAGTGATCACGCCGCCGCACGCCCTGTGCCGCGCTCAGCCCAACGATTCGGCCGCTGCAATGATGTCCTCGTCCGATGGCAGGACGAGGAATGCAGCGCCCGCAAGCGGCGTATACGTATCGACGCCGACCACACGCCTGAGCGGCTTGGCGCCGTAGCCTGCCTCGACCACGGCAGTGATGATGCCCTCGCCGACCCCGGCGCTGCGGCGTCCCTCATCCGCCACGACGATGCGGGCGCATTCACCCGCATGCTGCGCAATCGCCGTTTCGTTGAGGGGCTGCAGCCAGCGCAGGTCGACCACACGCGTGCTCCAGCCGCGGCTCTTTTCCAGCGCCTTGGCCGCGCGCAGGCTCATGGGCACGGTATTGCCATAGCAAAAGATCACCAGGTCCCTGGCATCCGGCTCGTAAACGCGCTCCTCGCCCAGCGCCATATGCTGCTCCGGCGATGGATAGGCTGTCAGCCACTGGCCGTCGCCGGCCTCGTAAAGATCCTTGGTCATGTACAGCGCAATCGGCTCCAGGAATGCACATACCCGGCCATCGACTTTGGCAAGCGCAGCCAGGGTGCGCAGCATCATCGCCGCGTCATCGCCGCGGCTGGGGCAACCGACGACCAGCCCCGGGATGTCGCGCAGCGCCGTGATCGATGTGTCATTGTGGAAATGCCCCCCGAATCCCTTCTGATACCCCAGCGAAGCAATGCGCATGAGCATGGGGTTGCGGTACTGGCCGTTGGAGAAGAACTGCAGCGAGCAGGCCTCACCGCGAATCTGGTCGCAGGCATTGTGGAAATAAGCCAGATACTGGATTTCGGGCAATGGCAGCATGCCCATGTTGGCGTAGCCCTGGGCAAGGCCGAGGATCATGGTTTCATCGAGCAGCGTGTTGAACACACGATTGCCCTTGAATGCCTTGTGCAATCCCTTGGTCACCGTATAGACACCGCCCTTCTGGGCGACGTCCTCGCCGAACAGCAAGGTCTCGGGGTATTTGCAGAACAGGTCGTGCAGGGCGTTGTTGATCTGGATGGCCAGATGACGCGGCGCCTGCTTCTCCGGCAACTTGCCCTCACCGCCGAACACGGCGAGACGCTTTTCTGCGTAATCGGCACGCCGGGCTTCGGCATTGACCTGCTCCGGGTGATACGGAGCGAGCGGGGCCACGACTTCGGCCAGATCGGTCAGCTTGGGCCGGCGATCCGCTTCCTCAGCCGCGGCGAAGCAGCGCTGCCGCACCGACTCGTACTGGGCCAGCAGCGCCTCCTTGGAGTACAGGCCCGATTCGAGCGCAATCGCGGCCGAACGCAGCAGCGGGTCGGTAGCCTCGACGGCCATCAGCTCCTCGACACTGCGCCACTCGATTTCAAAGTCGGTACCGGCATGTCCCATGATGCGGGTCGTGCGCAGGTGCAGGAAAGTCGGGCGGCGCGTCGTGCGGCAGTGGTATACAGCGCGCGCAACCTGTTCATAGCCCTCGGCAAGATCCAGACCGTTGGCATAGAAATAGTCGAGATCGCGGCGCCCGCTGAAACTTGCGGCAATCCAGTCGCTGGGCGTCTTCACCGAAATGCCGATGCCGTTGTCCTCGCAGACGTAGAGCACCGGCGCCGGCAGTTTCTGATAAGCCGTCCATTGCGCCGTATTGAACGCGGTCTGCGCCGTCGCATGATTGGCCGATGCATCGCCGAAGGAGCAGATCGCGATCGAATCGTCCGGCACCGGCAGGCGGTGGCCTATGCGGCGCGCCTGCTCAATGGCTACTGCAGTGCCCAGCGCCTTGGGCAGATGCGAGGCGATGGTCGAAGTCTGCGGCAATACCCACAGGGGCTTGGAACCCCAGACCTTGTGCCGCCCACCCGAAGCGGGGTCATCCTTGCTCGCCGCGAAGGACAAGGCCGAATCCATGATCGGGTCCATGCCCGGCAGCTTGCGGAACCGTTCCGCCATGAAGCCCCCGGAACGGTAATGCAGGAAGGCCGGATCGGTATGCCGCGTAAGGCGTGCAACCATCGCATTGCCTTCATGTCCCGAGGAGCCGATGGTATAGAACACTTTCTGTTTTACACGCAGTACGCGTGCCATCAGGTCAAGGTGACGGCTGATCAGCTGCGACTCAAACAGCGCTTTGAAGTCTTCCGCCGTGCAAAGGCTGCCCGGCAGCACCGCTTCGTCCGCCGCCGGCCGCTGCCGCATCTGGCCGTTCCAGTCGCGGACAAACTCGATGAAATTCTGATCGCAGACTTCGGCACGATTGACGTTCTTGTGACGCGCGGGAACGGGAGCTACGGCGGACATGAGGACAGCCTTGGTTTAGCCATGACAAGCCGCCAGCAGGACCAAGCCGGCCGGCGATGGGAAAGGACCGGCAAGGATACCCAGAGGCCCTCTGCAAAGGAATTACGAATCCGGGCCATTCTGGCCCCGTTTGCCTGGTACCACCGGCAGCCGAGCGGCGGGGCTGGCGGTGGCGGATTCAGACCGCGGCACCGATACGCTGCCCGATCAGGTCCAGCAGCTCTTCCTCGGAATAGGGCTTGCTCAGGATCAGGTCGACGCCCGCCTGCCGCGCCAGGTCGCGATGCCGCTCGGTAGTGCGCGAAGTGATCATGATGACCGGAATCGTCCGGGTGCTCTCGTTCTTGCGAATGAACGAGGTCAGCTCCAGTCCATTCATGCGCGGCATTTCCATATCGACCAGCACCAGATCCGGCGTGTGCTCACGCAGTCGCTCCACCGCCTCCAGACCGTCGCGCGCCGTGGCCACCTTGAAGCCCGCATCGCTGACCAGTTGCTCCAGCGAACGGCGCACACTGAGTGAATCGTCCACGACCAGTACCCGGGGCAACGTATCGACAGTTTCGGCCAAGGTTTCCCGGAAGCCCTGCGCCAGGCGCCGGTAAATACCGATCAGCTCCTGCAGATCGACCACCGGAGCGACACTGCCGTCACCGAGTATCGTTGCGCCGAGCACGCCAGGCAGGGGCGGCACGCAGGCGCCCAGGCTCTTGACGATCACCGAGCGCGCCTCGCCCAGCTGGCCGACGAGCACGGCAGCGTTGCCCCGTGCACCAGTCCTGGCCATCAGCACCGTGTGCGCTACACCGGGTGAAACAACCCGCGCCGGATACCCGAGCAGTGCTTCCAGCGAATAGGCGGGGACGTTCAGCGCATCCAGCCTCGCGGTCAAAGCCCCCGCTTCCTCGATCAGATCACCCCGTTCGACTACCGCCAGTCGCTCGATACCATGCAGCAGTATCGCCACCGGGGCGACCGCGGTATAGGCAAGCAGTACGTCGGCGACGACTTGGCTGGCTGGCAGCTGGATCTCGAACTCGCACCCCCTGCCCGGCTCGGAATGCAGTGCCAGCGACCCCTTCAGCTGGGCAATGCAGTGATGCACGACGTCCATGCCGATGCCACGGCCCGAGGTCTGCGTCGCCTCGTTACGCGTGGAAAACCCGGGACGGAAAATAAGTTGGCTGACCAGCTCGTCGCTGACTTCCAGAGCCGGGTCCAGCAGCTCGCGCTCTATCCCCTTGCGCCGGATCGCCGCGATATCCAGTCCGCGACCATCGTCTCGGCACAGAATGCGCACCACGCCGGCGTCGCGCCGGAAGCTGAGTTCTATACGCCCACAGCGGGGCTTGCCCTGCTCTGCTCGCTGCTCGGCATATTCGATGCCGTGGTCGACCGCATTGCGCAGCAGGTGCACCAAGGGCTCGGCCAGCCGCTCGATAATCTCGTGATCGAGCTCCACCGTTTCGCCCAGGAATTCGATCTCACATTCCTTGCCAAGCTGACGCGCGGTCTGCCGGACCACGCGCTGCAAACGTGGCAGCAAACCGGAAACGGGCAGCGTACGCGTCCTGAGCACCCGGTCCTGCAAGTCCAGATGGATGCGATCCTGCAGCGACAGCAGATCCCGCAGACCGGACACATCCTCGCTGACGTCGCCCCCGGTAGTTCGCGCGTCGTCTCCAGCTTCGACCAGCCGCAAGGTCACGGTATGCAGCTCGTTGTAGCGCTCCATCTCCAGGGCGTCCAGCTCTTCGCCCAGGGTCAGCCGCGAGGACTGCGCCGCGGCACCACGCACTTCCACCAGTTGCTGCAGCTCGCCGATCAGTCCTTGCAGAGCCTGATTCTGCGCCGTGATATCCGCGGTGCGCCGGCTGATACGTTCCACGCGGTTTTCGATCTGACGGGCGTAGATCACCGCCTCACCAATCAGGCGCAGCAACTGATCAAGCAAGCGGGCCGGCACGCTGACGATGGGCTCCGATTCCGGTTCGGCCGCTTCCTCGGACACTGGGACATCAGGCACTGGCACCGGTATCGGCGCCAGCCCGGGTTCAGCAGCCGGCACCGGAACCGCTGCGACGGACAAGCCATGCAGCGCATTGGCCCAGTCCAGTACGGACTGCAGCACGGCTAGCGCATTGGGCGGCGCGGGTCCACGCTTGAGCACGAAGTCACTCATCGCATCCAGGCAATCCGCTGCTTCCACCAGGATTTCGCCCAGTTCCGGCGGCGGCGGCCCGGGTTTGCTGGCGAGATCCAGCAAGATTTCCTCCAGTGCATGGGTCAGATTGGCTATGCCACGCACCCCAACGATATTGCCGTCGCCTTTCAAGGTATGAGCAATACGCTGCGCCGTATCCAGATCCTGCGCCGCGCCAGCACGGACATAACGTTGTATACGGATGGAAAATTCAGCGGACCGCCCCGGCAACTCCTGCAACATCCCGCTCAGAACGCCGGGCAGCACGTCGGCGGCAATTTCCAGCGCCACGTCGGCCGGCTCGGCGATGACCTTGCGTTCCGACACCAGCGCGGGATCATTGCCGACGGCCACGCGGTTGAGTTCCTGCTGCAGCGCCCGTGCAGACGCTTCATCCAGCGACCAGGCCTGCCCGGGTGTACGGAACAAGGCAACCAGATCCGCCGCCGGCGCCGCTTCGGTCGGCGCCTGCAAGTAGCCGATCAGGAACACCGGCCACTCACCCAGAAGGCGTCTTTGGTCCTCGTCCAGCCATACCGCATCCGCAGCGCAATGATCCTGCGCCAACGCAAACAAGGCGCAAACCTGGCTCAACCCCGGCAGGCCGAGCGCATCCGACGCAGAGCTGATCAGCGCGAACTGCTCGCGATAGTCGGCCAGGGACTGCTGCTGCCCAGCGACCGTGTCCTGCGCTTCGACGTTGGCCGCCAATGGGAGCAGTTGGGTCGACACCGCATCGATCATCAACGCCAGTTCGTCCGGCGTTATCCAGGTCGCAACGGGCACCTGATCCGGCGCCGCAACCAGCAGCCCGGAAGTCGGCAACGGCTCCTGGCCGCCGCCCCCTGCCGCCGCCATCGGAAGCGGTGCGACCTCGCCGGAACCAACCGCACCGCTTGCTTGGGCTTCCGGCTCGGACGGCGACGGCAGCAGCGCAGCAGCCAGGCGCACCGCATCGCGTACCAGTCGCTCGCGCACCAGTTGCGTGAGGTCGTCCGGCAACGGAGGAATCCAGGACAGGGACAGCAAATCATCGAGTACAACAGCGCTGTTGGCCGGGTCACCCGGAGCCATCACGTAAGCCGTCAAATTGCCTATCCAGCGCTCTATCCGCTCCGCGTCGTCTGGTTGCAACGGCGCCGCAGGACGCCGCGGCTCGAATTTGCGCAGCAGGCGAAATACGTAGACAGCCCCCTGCAGCAAATGCTGCGCACACACCTCCTCCAAGCGCAGCAAGATGGCGGGCACCTCGCCGGATCCGGTAGCCGCGGGCTGGGCATCCAGCAGTACCGACGCGAGCTCGGCAATATCGTCGACCAGAGAATCAAGATTCCCGTCGGTAGTCATGGCCGTGGCCCATGCGGAAGGACGAACGCCACTACCGTTCCTATTGCGCCGGCAAGGTAAACACACGTACGGACTCGAGCAAACCGCTCGCGTATTCGTTCAGGCTGCGCGTCTCGTCGGCCTGCGTCGCCAACTGTTCCGTGGTCTGGCGGGTCGACTCCTGGATCTGGGCCGCTCGCAGCTGCAGCACGTCCGACGCCTTGGACTGCACCTCCGTCGTCGAGACGATGTCGCGCACGGAATTCACCAGCAGGTCTGTCTTTTCTTCCGTCGAGCGCATTTGCTCACCGGCACGTTCTGCCGTCTTGCTGATGTCGACGATTTGTGTGATCGCGCGGTTGATCGCCTCCACCGTGTCCACCGTCTCGGACTGAATCGCCCCGACCAGGGTTGAAATCTGTTGCGTCGCCGTGCGCGCTCCTTCCGCAAGGCGCTTGACCTCATCCGCCACCACGGCATAGGCGCGACCTGCCTCACCAGCTGCCACCGCCTGCATGCTGGTATTGAGCGCGAGCAAGCTGGTGCGCTCGGCGATGCTGCCAATCAGATTGACTGCGGAGGTAATTTCCTGCGAACGCTCGCCCAGACGCTTGATCCGCTTTTCCGTCTCGCGGATAAGATCGCGCGACTCGGAAATGCCGTTGACCGTGTCGCGCACACTCACCAGAGCCAGACGGGTCGAACGTATTGCCTCTTCCGCAACCTGGTCGGCGCGGGTCGCACGGCCGGCGATTTCTCGCAGTGCCAGACCGGCCTGGTTCAATTCTTCCGACGCCTGCTGTATTTCGCGTGACCCCTTCGTGGCCACCGCCATGGCCGATTCCGAGCGCTCACGCACCTTGCCCGAAGCCGCTGCGACCTTGGCCGAAATTTCGTCTACCTGACGCAATACACGCGCGGTCTCGCGCGTCATGAGGTTGAGTGCATCGGAAATCGCGCCCGTGATATCGGCCGTAACCGGCACTTTGACCGTCAGGTCGCGCGAACTCAGACGGCTGACCGCCTGCATGATCTCGATCACCGACTGATTCAGCTGTTCGTTCTCGCTGGCCGCCTGGGCCAGCGAGTTCACGCGTTCATCCAGCAATTTGTCCAGCGCCGTACCCAGCTCGCCGAGTTCGTCAGTCGGCGGCAGATGGGCTCGCGCCGCCAGATCGCCCTCGGTCAGCTTGCCCACCGTGCTTTGCAGGACGCCGATAGGACGATTGATCGAACGAGCCAGCAAGGTTGCCACGAATGCCGTCAAGGCCAGCACCAGAGCCAACATGACCAGCAGCGCGATGACAGTACGGCGCAGCACCTGGCTGACAGGAGCGAAGGCCTCGGCCACGTCGATCTCGGCCAACAGGGCCCATTTCAGGCCAAGCACATCGACAGGACCATAGGCGCCGAGCACCGGGACATTGCGGTAATCCGGATAGACGCCGTATCCGGACTTGCCCTCTGCCGCATCGGCTACGGCGCGTGTCTTGATCAGCTGCAATCCGATATTGCTGTTCTTTGCCTCGATCTTTTTTTGCACATCCAGCGGCAGGCCGGCAGCATTCAGCGCCGCCAGATAGGCGTTTTTTTCCTCGACGAGAAAGCGGCTGACGCTGCGCGGCGTCGAGTCGCTGCCAACCAGATAGATTTCACCCGAGCTACCCAGACCAGCCTTACGCCAGTCGCCGCCAAAGGTCATGATCTTGTTGATCTGGTTGATAGGCACCTGCACCAGCAGCACGCCTATTTTCTTGTCGCCCTCAAATAACGGCGTCGACATGAAAGCGGCCTGGTCCTCGTACGAGGGCAGGTAGGGCGCATAGTCGCTGAGGTAGAAGAACTCCGCCGCGTCCGCCGCACGCGCAGCACGGTAAGCATCACCGAGCAAGGTCTTGAAATAAGGACCATTGAGCAGCGAGGTCGCGTAGTCCAGCTCCTTGTAGTAGCTGTACACGACCGTGCCGGTGTCGAGGTCGGCGATAAAGACGTCGTAGAAGCCGAACTCATCAACCACTTTGCGGATAAACGGATGCAGGGCTGCATGCGCCTGCGAATAGGCACTGCCGTCACCGGCCGCATCGAGCTTGTTCTTGCTGCCCAGCGGATTGATGTTGTTGGCGATGTAGTGGTACTGCAGGGCAATCGCCGCATCAGGCAACTGGGTGAGGATAGGCCGCATGTCGACGCTGGCACCGGGGTTGCGCCGCCCAAACTCCTGCATGAAATCGCCGGCGTAGTAGCGCTCCAGCCGTTCCCGCGCCTGCGCCGGATCAAAACCCGGCGCCGTAGCCGGCATCGCGTAGGCAGCGTTGAGCGCCTTGGTTGAACGTATCAGATCGGGCGACCGCGCCAGCACGTTGACCGTTTTCTTCAGACTGGCGAAATACTCCTGGATCGCCTCCTGTTTCACGGTACGCAACGTAATCAGTTCGCTTTGCACACGCTCTTCCAGCGCGTCTCGCGCCGCATCAAGCGCCAGATACGTGATCACGACAGAGGCGAGGATTACCGGGATGCTCGCCAAGGCCAGAGAGCCATACCGGATGCGCCCGCGGATCGAACGAAACATCGTGAACACGTTAGCCATGATCATGTCCCCAGCAGCGATACGCGTCGAACCGCCCTGCCGCGTGTTGCGCCGGCAAAGCACTGAGCTATCCAGCGATCAAACTGAAATTCCAACCACAGGGCCTGATCAACCCGATAGGCGCCCTGTGTATGCACACGCACCTCTGCCGGCGTGTTTTCCGGAACGGCTTCCCGCGTCGACAGGAAAACAAGCTCAGGCTCTGAAGGAATCAGAATCGCAAAGGCCGAGTCACCTGTGCCTATGACCAGCACCGCACGCTGGACGGCAAGCGGCGCATTCGTCAGCAGGGAAGCCATCACGTCGAACACGGGGATCAGATTGCCGCGCAAATTCAACATGCCGACAAACCAGCGCGGAGCATTCGGAATGGGACAAAGCGAAACGCCATGAACCATTTCGGTCTGGCATTGCGGCGGCAATGCCAGGCCTATCGGGTCGCCGTCGGGTAGCGCAAGCTTCACGGCATAACGCGGCTCGCCGGAATCCCCTGTTTCTGCCGGCAGCCCGACAGCGGGCGACGCCAGCTCGGTTACAGGTATTCCCGCTAACCCCACCTGCTCGCTCGAATTCATCTCACCGGACTCCGCCTAGTAGAGACTGTCCCTCTCAGACGGCAACAGGCTGCGAACATCATGAGCCTGATGCACAGGAGTCAACGCTAACTACGCAAGCGCCGACTGAATCGCCTGCACCAGATCGCCTTTGGTATAGGGCTTTCCGACCAGGGTTCTGGCGCCCTGCATCTTGGCCCACATCAGATCGGCCTTCTGGCTCTTGGTCGACACGATGACAACCGGAATGCTCTTGGTGGCTGGATCGGCCTGCAGGGTGCGGCAAGCCTCGTAGCCATCCATCTCCGGCATGATGATGTCCATGAGAATGAGATCGGGCTTGTCGATCCTGGCCTTGTCGACCGCTTCCTTGCCGCTGCTGGCCGTCGTCGCGAGCCAACCGCTTTCGGTAACGATCGCCTTCAGGTTGGCAGTCTCCGCCGCTGAATCGTCCACAATCAGAATTTTCTTGAGCGCCATGCTTCCCCCTTCAACTGCCGTGGATCATCGATGGTCCCGCTGCACGCGGATATGACGGCCGCTCAGGATGCGAGTACGTAGCCGCGAGCCTTGGCTGCCGTCGTGTCGTTCTTGAACAGCTTCATCACGATGCGGTTCACCGCCTGATAAAACGTTTTCAGATCGATGGGCTTGATCAGATAGAGATCACATCCGGCCAAGGCGCCGCGTGCACGATCGAACGGCGAGGACCGGCTGGTCAGCATGACTATGGGCAGCTGCTTGGTCGCCGCATTGCGGCGCAGAGTCCGGCATACCTCGTACCCGTCCACGCCCGGCATGACGACGTCGAGGAACACAAGGTCGTAAGAGTACTTTTCGAGCAAATGAAAGGCGCTGTCGGCATTGGACGCACAATCAGCCATGACGCCGACCTTGCTCAATGCTGCTTCCAGCTGATTACGCACCGTTACGCTGTCGTCAAGGATAAGAGAGCGCAGCGGCCCGAGTTGCGACAGAAGCGGCGGCGCGCTGCCGGGTTTGAAAGGGCTGGGCTCGGTTGCCGTCCGCGGCGGCGGCTTGACCAGCGGCACGGCGGCAGGACTCAGCGCTGGCTGTGACAGGCTGCGCAATTCGACCTGCACAGCATCCTCAAGCGTAGCCACCAGTTGCGACCAGAGCGACTTGCGCAATATGCAGTAGCCGCCACCGGAATCACAGACATCCGCCAGCAATGCCTTTACCAGGCGTGGATTGCGCGCCTTGAGCTGGGCAAACAGCGCGCGGCTCTCGGCAATGGCAGGGTCTACGAGAGCAATGTCGCAGTTCTCGGCCAAGCTGATCGCTACAGGCCGAAACGTATAACGTGCAGACAACCCCCTGGACAGGATGATCTGGATCATCCTCGTGTCTTTCGGCGTGAGCGCACAAAGACCGACCGTATACACACTACCAGACATATCGCCCCCCTGTGAGCGTCAATCTGTAACATTGATGGCCTGCTCGCCAGGCCGATGTAGGCCCAGCCCCAAACGCCATGCAACCGCAGTTCTTTCTCCTTTGCCTCACCGTTGCCAGGAGTATTCCCGCAATTGCCGCGCAGTGGAAGCCTCCCAGGCTGGCAGATTGCTCAAAACTCACTGCTACGCGAAACGGATGGCAACACATTTTTAGTCCCGCAGAAATTCGACCCGCCGCTTACTGCCACAACATTGCCAAACCGAACTCCTGCAAACACTTGGCCACCATTCCGACGGCGACATTCCGACTCTTGATTGGGCAGTAAGGACCGTATTTGTCGACGCTTTCCGCAACACATTCTGCTGCTCGGAACACGCAAGCGTTGACAGCCATGTAGTGCCGTAGCGACATCCACGCTCAAGATACGCGCCGTCGCACCAAGTCGAAAAATTCTACTTGTAAATAACGCTTTTTGTTATTTATGCACAGCTCGCCTACCGAAACAAGCCGACACTCCGCCTGCGGTGATCCGCGCACGCGGACCGCCTTGCCGACACGCCCGGCGGCAACCGCCCCGACGCGCTCCAGTGAAGGTATGAACGGGCGCCCACAGCAAGGCTTCCGCGTTCCGGCGCCTGATCCGCTGCGCCAAATTCCCACACCCCGCGCTTGACTCACGCCGGCCCAGAAAACAGATTCAGCCATGAGCAGCGATGCTGCCCGTCAACCGGATGTAGTCCTGTGCGAAGAAAAACGTGATGAACAACCCCGTCGATCCGACCTGGCGCAGTGATCTCACCGCCACCATTCCCCACCATGACAGCGACGAGTTTGCGCCAGGCCAGCGCGTTGGCCGCTATCTGATCCGCCGGCTGCTGGGCCGTGGCGGCATGGGGGTGGTCTACCTCGCCGACCAGATTGAACCCGTGCGCCGCCTAGTTGCCTTGAAACTCGTGCGGCCGGCTTTTGCCGACCCGCTGGCCCAGGCCTATTTTGAAGTCGAGCGCCAGGCTCTGGCGCGCATGGACCATCCGGGCATCGCGAAAGTGCTGGAAGCCGGCACTACTCCGGAAGGCTTGCCGTTCTTCGCCATGGAATGGATAGATGGTCCATCACTGGACACCTATGTCAGCCAGGCCACGCCCACACTGCGAGCGAAGCTGGAACTACTGCGTGAGATCGCGCTCGGCGCCCACCATGCGCACCAGCGTGGCGTTGTGCACCGTGACCTCAAGCCAGGCAACGTGCTCGTGCCACAGATCGACGGTCGCGCCGTGCCGAAAATCATCGATTTCGGCATTGCGATAGGCGTCGACCGCGGCGGCGGAAACAACGAGTATGCAGGCACCTCGCTCTACATGAGCCCCGAGCAAAGCGGACTCGTCGACAGCAATATCGATGTGCGCAGCGATGTGTATTCGCTCGGCGTGGTCCTGCTCGAACTGCTGGCACCAGCCGGCACGCTGGACAAGCTGCGCGAACGCGGCATCGTGGCGAGCGGGCTATCGCGGGTGCTGCGCAGCGAACACCCCGAGAAGGCAGCAGCGGACCACGCAATCGATTTACTGCCGCCACTGTCAGCGCTGCGCACAATTCCGCGCGAACTGCGTCATGTGATCACGCGCGCTACCGAAGTCGAACGCGAGCAGCGCTATAGCTCGGCGCAGGCGCTGGCCGACGATCTGGCGAACTTCCTGGCCGACCGGCCGCTGGCGGCTGTGCCGGCGACACGGTCTTATCTGCTGTCAAAGTTTCTGCGCCGTCACCGTCTGCCCATCAGCGCTGGCGCAGCCATTGCGTTGGCTTTGCTCATTGGCCTGGGAGCAACCGTTCTTGCGCTGCTGCAGGCTCAATCCGAGCGCACACGCGCCGAAAGTGCGGCGCAACAGGCGACTCGCGAAGCCGCGCGAAGCCGCAGCCTGGCGGAATTCCTCAGCACCGTGCTCGCCGGCATAGACCCGGAGCAGGCACGCGGACTCGATACCAGGCTGCTGCGCCAGGTACTCGACCAGGCCGCTGCCCGTGCCCAGCGGGATCTGGCGGGCGACGAGGAACAACTGGGCAATATCGAAGCGACGATAGGCCGCGCCTACCGCTCGATCCAGGAACTCGGCAAGGCCGAGGAGTTCCTGGCCCGGGCCCTGGCACGCCAGCGTGCGCTCCTGGGCGCCGATTCCGAAACCGCGCTTGAGACCGAACGTTTCCTGCTCTGGGCCGTTAGCGAGCAAGGCCGCGAGAGCGAAGCCCTGCAGCGCGCACATGAACTGCGTAGCCGCGCCGGGCGCGCGCTCGGCTCCAGCGCCCGCGGCACCCTGCTGGCCGATGTCGCCACCGGCTGGTTTGAATACCTCGTCGGCAACATGAAGCCAGCGGAAGCACTGCTGCGCCAGGCCGGCGAAGGACTGTCCGCAACGGCCGGAGCCGATAATCCAAGTACGCTGGACGCGCAGGGCCGGCTCGGCATCGTGCTGGCGGACTCCGGTCAATATGAGGCCGCTCGCCCGCTTTATGAGCAGGTCCGCGCCGGTTACTCTGCGCTGTTTGGTCAAGACGATGCGCGCACGCTGGGCGTGCGCAACAGCCTGGGCATACTCGCGTTGCAGCAGCGCCGCTACGCCGACGGCGAAACCGAATTCCGCAGCATGCTGCCGGTCTACGAGAAACTTTACGGCCCCGACCACACGCAAACGCTAGGGCTGGTGCTGAACATGTCCGGCGCCCTGCGCCAGCAGGGCAAGGTTGCGGAGTCAGGCCCCTATTATCAGCGCGCCTATGACGGCTTCCGCGGCAAGTTCGGCCCCGACAATCTGCGCACGCTGATGGCGCAGAACAATCTCGCCAACTATCTGGTCGACGCCGGCAGGCCGGACCAGGCCGTGGCCATGGCGCGGGAAGCCGTCGATCGCTCACGCCAGCCCTATGCGCGCAATCGCATCCTGCTCGGCGAGTTTCATTTCACGCTGGGCAAGGCGCTGTTCGCCGCGCGCAAGCAGGTAGAGGCCGAATCCGAACTGATCCAGGCCTGGCAGCTGCGTTCGGAGGAAATGGGCGCGACCGCCGACGACACGCGCGATGTCGCGCGCAAGCTCGCCGAACTCAAGCGCGCGCAAAAGCAAACAGCTGCTGCGCGCGAGTGGGAAGAAAAAGCAAAACCTTAGTCAACGAGTTCACGCCTGGACGCAACAACGGCCGCGGCACTTACGCGGCCGCCAGTGCAACAAACCCTGGCTGTGCCCGCACGCGATCGAGCCAGGCCTGCACCTGTGGATACGCGGCGAGCTCAAAGCCGCCATCGGCTGCCGCATGGGTATAGGCGAACAGGGCGATATCAGCGACGGTATAACTCGCACCAGCGAAGAAGGGCTGCGTCGCCAGATGCTGCTCCATGACCGCCAGTGCCTGGGCACCGCGCTCGCGCAGACGCGGCAGCTCCGCACGACGCGGATGATCCGCTGGCAGCCAGCGACAGATATAGCGTGCGACCGCGATATAGGGTTCGTGGCTGTATTGCTCGAAAAACAGCCATTGCAGCACCTGCGCACGCAACCAGGCATCTTGCGGCCAGTAGGGCGAGCCTTCGGCCAGAAAACACAGGATCGCGTTCGACTCGGCCAGCCAGCGCCCCGGCTCAAGTTCAAGTAGCGGCACCTTGCCGTTGGGATTCATTGCCAGATACTGCGGCGTACGCGTCTCGCCCGCCGCACTGTTTACCTCAACCCAGCGATACGGCCGCCCCAGCTGCTCAAGCAACAATTGCACCTTGTAGCAGTTTCCCGACAACTTCATGCCATAGACGGTCAACATATGCGGCTCCATAGGTCCAGTGGTTCCGTACTGGCGCGCATACGAGGGCTCAGCCGCCGACTACACGCGCCCTGTTCTTGAATGCCATTCCTCGCGCGTCTGGCCCCAGATGTCCAAGGGCTTGGCATCGTAGGGAGCAGGCAGATTGGCCTGGCGCAGCAGACGCGAACCGAGGCGTTCAGCGACGCGCCGCGAGGCGAGATTGTCAGGGTCTATACAGTGAATCACCTCGGTCCAGCCAAGATTGTCAAAGGCCCAGTCGATCGCAACCGCCGCCGCTTCCACCGCATAACCCTTGCCCTGCGCTGCGGCGCAGAGCCCCCAGCCTACTTCAGTGCCAGGCCACTCAGCCGGCATCCAGGGACCAATGCGGCCGATCCAGCGGCCGCTCGCTTTCTCGATGACCGAGAACATCGCAAACCCCTGCAACTGCCAGGAGCCGGCCATGCACATCAGCGCCCGCCACGCCGCCGAACGCCCCTGCACACCGCCAAGAAACTGCATGGTCTGCGGATCGGCGGCAAACGCCGCCCAGGCATCGAGTTCGTCCAGGCGCGGTGTGCGCAGGAGCAGACGTTCGCTATGCAGCTCGACCTCAGTCATCGGCAAACAGTCCCGAACTAGAAGGCGTTGATGCCGGTCAGTTCGCGGCCGACCACGAGCTGGTGCACGGTCTCGGTGCCTTCATAGGTAATGACCGATTCGAGATTGAGCGCGTGGCGGATGGGGCTGTACTCGGTCGTGATGCCGGCGCCGCCCAGGATGTCGCGGGCTTCACGCGCGATATCCAGCGCCATGCGCACATTGTTCCATTTCGCAAGCGAGACCTGGGTCGGCTGCATCTTGCCCGCATCCTTGAGACGCCCCAGCTGCAGCGACAGCAACTGCGCCTGGGTAATCCGGCGCGCCATGTCGGCGAGCTTGAGCTGCACGCTCTGCGTAGCCGCAATCGGCCGATTGAACAGGACGCGCGTCTTGGCGTATTCGGTTGCTTCGTGCAGACAGGCTATAGCCGCGCCTATGGGCCCCCAGGTGATGCCATAGCGCGCCTGGGTCAGACAGCCCAGCGGGCCTTTGAGACCCTTCACGTTGGGCAAGCGGTTGGCATCCGGCACACGCACGTTGTCGAAGAACAGGCCCGAAGTCACCGACGCACGCAGGCTCATCTTCTTGTGGATTTCCTGGGCGACGAAGCCGGGCATACCCTTTTCGACGATGAACCCCTGGATGCCGTCCTCAGTCTGTGCCCAGACCACCGCGATATGGGCCAGATTACCGTTGGTAATCCACATTTTCGCGCCGTTGATGATCCAGTCAGAGCCATCGCGCTTGGCATTGGTCTTCATGTTGGCAGGATCCGAACCGCCATGCGGTTCGGTCAGGCCAAAGCAGCCTATGACCTTGCCTGCCGCCATATCCGGCAGCCAGCGGCGACGCTGCTCTTCGCTGCCATAGGCGTAGATCGGGTACATGCACAGCGAAGACTGCACCGACGCGAAGCTGCGGATACCGGAATCGCCGCGCTCGAGCTCCTGGCAGATCAGACCGTAGCTCACGGCATTCATGCCGGCACAGCCATATTCGGTCGGCAGGCTGGAACCCAGCAGGCCCAGCTCGGCCATTTCCGGAATCAGGTCGGTAGGAAACACGCCCTTGTCGAAGCAATCGCCGATGATCGGCAACACGCGCTCGTCGGTGAAGCGGGCCACGGTGTCCTGCACCATGACTTCCTCGTCGGACAGCATCGAGCGGACATCGTAGAGATCGTAAGGATTGAGCGTGCTGGCGGCCATGGAAGTTCCGGAATTCGCGCGGGAAACGAGGGGAAATAAAACGATGCCAGCCCTGAGTGCAGGGCAGCGCGGCATTCTAGCTATGCCCCCGCCAAACTTCATCCGCGCCGCGATTGGCTCTGGCAATCCCGGCGAAATTGGCGCCAGCGTGGCGCCACCGCAGGCAGGCGTGCCGACGCAGCCATTGCTGCGTATGATGCCGGCCGGTTCGACCGCGCGGGAGCGCCATGCAGGTTCCGGTCCTTACCTACCACGGCGTGAACATCACCGGCAGCGACTATGCCTCGAATGATCACATCGCATTCGCCGCTGATCTGGAGCTGATCCACGCACGCGGGCTACGCATCGTGCCGCTGCACTGGGTAGTCGACCAGTTGCTGGGCAGGGCCCAGCGCGACCTGCAGGGCTGCGTCGCGCTGAGCTGCGACGACGGCAGCAATTTCGACTACGACGACCTGGATCATCCGACCTACGGTCGGCAGATCGCGTTCTATACGGCGTTACGCGCGTTCCGTGCACGCCATGGCGAGCGGGCCCAGCCCGACTTGCACCTTACCGCGTTCGTGATCGCCGATCCGGTCGCACGCCGGCGTATGGACGAACAGTGCCTGGTAGGCCGTGACTGGATGCAGTCGCGCTGGTGGCGAGCAGCGCAAGACAGCGGCCTGATCGCGATCGAGAACCATAGCTGGGACCACAACCACCCCTGCCTGAGCAGCCCCGGCCCGCATGGCCTGGTGCGCGGCGATTTCCATGCGGTTGCGAACGCAGCGCAAGCCGAGTTTGAAATCGCCCAGGCACAGCATTTTCTCGCACAGCAACTGGCGCCGTGGGCGCCTCGCCTGTTCTGCTATCCGTTTGGGCACGTGAATGATTTCCTGCGCTCCGACTGGCTGCCGCGCCGCGGCCCAGCCCTGGGCCTGGACGCCGCATTCGGCGATGGCGCCGTCAAAGTCACGCTGAACTCGGATCGCTGGAATCTCCCGCGTTATGTCTGCGGCTGGCATTGGCGCTCGCCTGAAGCATTGAGCGCAATCCTTGCCGACTAGCCCGCATTTCTCACTCCCCTTCTACTGCGGCGCCGATACGAACGGGGGTGAGAAATGCGAGCTAGCATCGCAACTCGCGTTACAAAATTTGCAGTTTTTTCACCAAAGTTTCCCAGACCGGTGATCAGACCGGCGACTAGACTCGGGTTGCGGCACCCGCCTCGGCCGCCGCAACCCGCTGTCGCCACGCGCTGCGAGGCGGCTACCTGCCAATGACTGTGGAGGTATGCCATGCCCAGACTCCCCGCCCTGCCTGTACTAAGTGACACTCATGCCAGTCTCAGCGAGACGCTGGCCGTACTCGAACAACGCGAGCGTTTGCGCCGCCGCGGCTTCCTGCTCGGGTCGTTGGCGGGAGCCGCAGCGATCGCATCGGCGCCGCTGCGCGCCCTGGCAACAGGAGCGAGCCTACTGCCCCCGGAAACATTTGGTTGCGCGCTGGTGCCCACGGAAGTCCTGGGCCCGTTTCCGGCCGATGGTACGACGCCGGCGAACAACCCGCCGAATGCACTGATCCAATCGGGGATAGTGCGCTCGGACATCCGCTCCAGCTTCGGTGCCTCGGGCACTGCCGTCGCCAGCGGCACGTTGCTGACAATGCGACTGCGCTTCGTCAGCACGGTCTCTGGCTGCGCACCGGTCGCGGGTCTGGCCATCCATTTATGGCATTGCGACGCTGCCGGACTGTACTCGCTGTACGAAGGCGTCGCGACCACGCAAAACTATCTGCGTGGTGTCCAGGTAACAGATAACAACGGCGAGGTCACCTTCACGACCATATTCCCCGGCTGCTATCCGGGCCGTTGGCCGCACATGCATTTTCAGGTCTTTCCTTCGCTGGCGGCTGCCACCTTGGGGAACAACGCCGTGCGCGTCTCACAACTCGCCCTGCCGGAGAACGCCAGCGCCGCCGTGTATGCGCAAACGGCGCTCTACCCCGGTTCAGCGACCAGCCTGGGCCAGGTCAGCCTCGAAACCGACATCGCGTTTCAGGATGGCAGTTCATTGCAGATGGCAGACACCAGCGGCAACAACGCCAACGGCTACGCTGCTGTGCTTGAAGTCGGCGTTGCTATCGTCGGTAACGACGTGATTTTCACGAATGGTTTCCAATAAGTCGTCATGACGCAAACCGGATGGACTCACCCGCTCGCTGACGAGAGCGAGTGAGTCCATCCGGTTCAGGTAGACACCCTGCTAGAAAGCCCCGAGCGCATGCACTTTGGCCAGCAGCGCACGCTTGTGGTTGTCGTGCAGCGGCTTGTGCCAGTTCACGATAACGTGCTCGTGCTCGGTCTGCACGAACCCTGCGGCAAGGGCGACCTCAAGCGCGCGCCTGTCGCCGCAGTGACCGAAGAACGCGTCGCAACAGTTCGCATATTTGCGAAATGCATATTTCAACAGGTAGAACCAAAGTCCGCCCGCCGCGCGTAGCGCTTCACGCTGTTCCGGCAGCATCAGGCGCATCGTATCGCCGTCACTACAGGAACCGCCGGATAGATACACGTCGCCGAACGGCATCATGTGCGAGAAGCCCGCCAGGTGCAGCGCACCGCCGGGCGCGCGGTAGAGGCCGACGAGATGGCGCGGGATTGTCGGCGGCGGATGGCCGAACTTGCGCCGGAACAGGTCGGCAACGAGGAAATCGGCGCTGTCGATCTCGGTGATGGTAATGAAGTCGTGCAACACCGCCGGCAGGACCTCGCGGGAATCGAAATGTTCGCCACTGTGCATGCGCAATCTCGCTGTGAATCCGTTGTAATCCGATACCGCGCCGCTCAGAACGGCATAAAACTTCTGGCCTTGGCGACGAGTTCGCGCTGCCGCCGCGCACTGATTTCGCGCGTCCAGTGCACCAGCAGGTATTCGATGCCGGTCTCGGCAAAACCCAGTTTCGGCGTGGTCTGTAGCGCACGCGCATCGCCGCAGCAGGTAAAGATGGCATCGCAGCGCGGAGCCCAGCGTTCAAATCCATAACGCAGGGTCGCGAGCATCAGGCCGCCATACCCCGCCAGTACCGCTCGCTGCTCCTGGCTCATTGTGCGCAGCAGATCACCATCGGTGGCCGCACCGCCGGCCAGGAAGATATCGCCGCAGTCAGTGAAATGCACATAACTTGCCGGCACGAAACTGCCGTCTTCGCGTTTCCAGAAGGCAACCACATGATGCGGGAAGTCCGGTGCTGACGTCTTGTAGTTGCGCTGGAACAACGGCTCCGCAAACGGAGGCCCCTGGTCGACTTCGGTAACGTGAATGAAATCGTCGATATTCATGGCGTGATCCGGGCGAACGGCCCGCGATGGTCGCACTGCGCCGCTGCAGCGACAACCGAAGCAAAGCACAACGCCGCCACACCGCTACGCATCAACGCTAGGTCTCGTTCGATACGCCATGCGGCACATGGCCGGTAGCCACGTGCCGCCGTGCCGATTCGACGTTGCTGCGTGAATCATCGAAGAAAATATCGGCGCCAAAAGCTTCAAGGAACGGTCCCTTGTCGCGGCCGCCGAGAAACAGCGCTTCGTCGATGCGCACGCCCCAGGCACGCAAGGTAAGGATCACGCGCTTGTGCGCCGGGGCCGAGCGCGCCGTGACCAGCGCAGTGCGGATAGGCGATCGCTCCAGCGGAAAGGCGTTCTGTATCCGGTGTAGCGCGTCGAGAAAGCCGCGGAACGGGCCGCCAGGCAACGGGTGTGATGCATGCTCGGTCTCGTGGCGATGAAAGGCATCGAGGCCTTGCTCCTGCGACACACGTTCAGACTCGTCGCCAAACAGAACAGCATCACCGTCAAAGGCGATGCGTAGCTGTGCGGAGGCACTGGTCGGCGCCTTGGACGGCAGTATGGTCGCCGCAGCGACACCGGCGGCCAGCGCATGCGCCACATCCTCCGGGTGCGCGGACAGAAATACGTCGGCTTCAAAGGGCTGGATATACGCGTGTGTCGGCGCGCCGTTTGTGAACGCAGCGCGCTCGATCGCAAGCCCGTAGTGCTCGATCGAATTGAAAATACGTAGACCCGTATCGGCGGAATTGCGCGACAGCAGTATGACCTCGACGCGGGGTGCGCCACTGCCGCTCTGGTTGAGCCGCAGCAGTTTCTGCACCAGCGGAAACGCGATGCCGGGAGCGAGCAGTTCGTCTTCACGCCGCATCTGGTAAGCGCGATAGGCGTCCAGACCTTCGCGTTCAAACAGGGTGTGGCTTTCACTCAGATCAAACAGGGCGCGCGACGAAATTGCGACAACGAGGCGATCGTCGATGCCATCGCTCACGACGGGAGTTTCGATACTGGACATGGCCGCAGTGTATCGCGGCACACGTTGCGACGGGAAAGTCGCATCGGCAACGGCGAGCGGGACAAGCCTCACCGTTGCCGTCCACGTTGTGCGGAAAAACTATTGCACCGGCGGCTGGAAGGTGTCGGCGAAGATTTTCTCGGCCTTGTTGACCGCCGCGACCAGATCGATCTGGCCGTAGCCCTGTACCGGATTCGGGAACGTTGTCGCCGGAATGCCGCCGCAGACCTGAGTACTGCTGGTCAGTGGCACAGCCGTGGAACGCAGCAGGCTGGCAACGGCAGTCGGATCCCCCTTGAGGCCTGGATTCACTTGCATCAGCAGCGCAACGGCACCGGCGACATGCGGGGTTGCCATGCTCGTGCCGCTGAGCGTGGCGTAAGCGGTGTCGCCGCTGCGCGTGATCGAGCGCACGGACGAGCCGGGCGCCACCACATCGGGCTTGTTGACCGTGCCGGTACCCGTGCCCGCAGCAACCGGGCCACGCCCCGAGAAGCCGGATATGCCATCGGCCGAGGTGGTCGAGCCGACCGTGAACACGTTGTCCAGCGTACCCGGCGCATCGCTGATAGTGCTGCAGGCCGAGCCGTCGTTGCCGGCCGCGGCGACAAACATGATGCCGCCAGTAATCAGGTTCTGGATGGCAGCAGCAACTTCGGCGCCCGAGATCGCGGTGCAGCCTTCACTGGGTGGGCAACCCCAGGAGTTGCCAATGACATCGGGCGCGAGGTCCGGATTCGGGTTCTGGCCGGCCAGATTGGTCGGCGCAAGGAACCACTGTGCACATTCGTTATACGTCGCCGGCGTGCCAGCGCCTGCATTCATGTTGCGGCAGCCTATCCATTTCGCCCCCGGCGCGACGCCGATCTGGTTCGTGCTGCCATCGTCACCGACCATGGTGCCGATGGTGTGCGAACCGTGCCCGTTGTCATCGCAGGGCGCGGGAGCGTCGGCCGCGCAGCTTGCATTGGCCGCATGGACGGAGTCGTGCCAGTTGTAGTTGTGATCGGCAGTCTGCGCCGTGGAATCCCAGCCGCGGTACTTTGCCTTGATCGCAGCGTGGGTCCAGCGTATGCCCGTGTCCTGGCCACCGATAACGACACCCGCACCCGTGATACCCAGCGCCCAGATCTGCGGCGCCTTGATCTTGTTCACTCCCCACTCGATCGCGCTGGGAGCCAGGGGACGTGGCGCCGCATCAGCTGCCGGCAGGCGCAACTTGGTCGGCGCATTCGAGGCTATCGCCTCGATCTCACTGCGTGCGGCCAGCACATCGAGTTGCGCCGGTGTCAGGCGCGCCTGGATGGAATTCGTAATCCAGAACGGGCGATAACTCACACCCTCCGCGTCCAGCCAACGGCGCAGGTCGGCCTGGGTGACATCGGCCGTCGCACGCAGCAGATCGACCAGCGCACGGCGGCGTTCCAGGTAATGGCCATCTGTGCGCAACAGCGACTTCGGCGCCTTGGCACGCAGTACGATCAAGGTGTCGACCGATGCCCCCTGTGCTGCTTCGGCCTTGAGAACAGCATCGACTTCAGCCGCCAGACCAGCACTGGCGGTGCATGTCGCCGTCAGGGCAAAGGCTATCTGCAGGGACAACGAACGCAGGTAGACAGGACGCATCGGAAATTTCCCCAGTTTGGAGTGGCCACGGAAAATCGGCGCGCGATCCTCGGCACTCGCCTCCTCTCCATAGAGCCGCGCCTAACCGGTCGACGATAGCGCCTAACACGCAGCCCGCGCAAACGGGGAAATCACATGTGGGCACCCGCCGCACAACGGGCGGCGCACTTGGCCGCCTGGTCGATGGGCCACGTCATCATCCCTACGCCAGCGTGCTGTCGCCGACGCGGCATGAGGGAAATCCGCCTGATTCAGACCTCGAACTGCTCGTTGAGAATGCGGTCTTCGAGGTTGTGCTCGGGGTCGAACAGCAGATGCATCACCCGCTCGCGCGATTCGTGCACGGTCACCTCAACGATATCGCGGACCTCATAGGAATCAGCCGTGGCGCTGACCGGACGCTTGTAGTGATCAAGCACCTCAAAGCGCACCTGTGTCGCCGACGGCAGTATCGCGCCGCGCCAGCGGCGTGGTCGGAACGGGCTGATCGGAGTCATCGCGAGCACATTGGAGCCCAGAGGCAGGATGGGGCCATGCGCCGACAGGTTGTACGCCGTCGAACCCGCCGGTGAGGACAGCAGGATGCCGTCGCAGACGAGCTCTTCCAGCTTGACCGCACCATTGAGCGACACGCGCACATGTGCCGCCTGCTTGGTCTGCCGCAGCAATGAAACTTCATTGAACGCGGTCGCAGTCACGCTGGAGCCCGACTCGGTCTGAGCTTCCATCATGAGCGGCCTCAGCACCGTCGGTTGCGCCCGCGCTATGCGTTCGTCCAGGGCGTCGACGTGGTACTGGTTCATCAGAAACCCGACCGTGCCCAGCTTCATGCCGTACACGGGAAGACCGCGCATAGTGTGCCTGTGCAGCGTTTGCAACATGAAACCATCGCCCCCCAGCGCGATGATGACGTCGGCGTCGTCGATGCTGACTTCACCGTAACGCGCGCGCATCAGGGCCAGAGCCGACTGCGCCTCCTCGGTCTTGCTCGCGACGAAATGAAGGCGCTGGCTCATCGCTGGCAGGACTCTTTGCTGGAATGCGGCCGAGTGTAACCGCTGTTGACGATCCTACGTCGTTCGCACAACGCAGGACCGCTTGCTTCATCAGCACGCCGCCGCTGACGACGGCGAAAAACTACGGCTTGCGCACGGAGCAGGAGCGAACTCAGCGCGCACCCGCCTGCACCAGCTGAGCCAGGCGGCGTACCGCGACCGACACGATGGGATAGTCAGTCACTACCTGGCTGCGCATGTCAGCAAACATGCCCAGCGTGAACTTCAGCGACGCATCGTCGCGGTTAAGCCATTGCTCGACGAGTTCGCTACCGCCCCCCTTGCCGCCTTTGAGCACCTGCGCGGCCAGTGCCCGATGCTGCTGATAGAGCTCATCGCGCAGCGAGCCGCGGGCATGCGCATGCCAACGCGTCTCGACCGGCAGCTCCTCGACTTTCGACATCAGCCACTTCAGGTGCAGCGCTTCGCCCAGCGCAAAATGCACTTGTGCAACCTGTGCAACTTCGACGCGATTGTCCTGCGCGGTGTTGATGATATCGAAGGCCGAAACCAGGGCCGGAACACCCGCCAGCTGTTCGGCCAGCTCGCGTGGGAAGCCCTGCGCCAGCCAGCGCTCACGCGCTGCATCAAAGGCGCTGCGTTCGCCGGCCACCAGAACCTCGGCCAGCGATTGCTTGAGCTTGAGCATACCCGGGTGATAACGCGCTACCGCCTTGGCGATATCGAGCGACTCGCCCGGTTGGTTCAGCAGCCAGCGCGTCATATTGCGCAGCAGTTGCCAGATCACGAGCAGCGCATCGATCTGCGCATTGCCGTTGACCTTGCCGTCGAGCGCCTCGATGGCGGCCCAGAGTTCGCGCGCCTCCAGCACTTCGCGCGCAATCGTATAGGCCTTGGCGACCGGCGCAGGCGCCTGTCCCGTGTCTTCCTGCATGCGCAGCACGAAGGTCGCGCCCATGCGGTTGATCATCGAATTGGTCACGGCCGTCGCGATGATTTCACGCTTCAGGCGGTGACGCTCCATATGCGCCGAATACTTCTCCCGCAACGGCTGAGGGAAATAACGCTTGAGTTCGCGCGAGAGATAGCTGTCTTCCGGCACATCGGAGTCGAGCAACTGCTGGAACAGCACGATCTTCGAGTACGACAGCAGTATCGACAGCTCCGGGCGCGTAAGGCCAAGACCACGCGCCTTGCGCTCGGCGAATTCCGCATCCGAGGGCAGGAATTCGATCTGGCGATCGAGCAGGCCCTGTGCTTCCAGCGTGCGCACGAAGTGTTGCTTGGCGCCGAGACGGCTGACCGACATACGCTCCATGACGCTGATCGCCTGGTTCTGGCGATAGTTGTCGATCAGCACCAGTCGCTCGACTTCATCCGTCATGGCCGCGAGCAGTTCATTGCGCGCGGCCAGCGTGAGCTCTTCGCGCTGCACCGCGTCACTCAGCAGGATCTTGATATTGACCTCATGGTCTGAGGTGTCGACGCCTGCGGAGTTGTCGATGAAATCGGTATTCATCAGCACGCCGTTGAGCGAAGCCTCGATGCGGCCGCGCTGGGTCATGCCGAGGTTGCCGCCTTCGCCGACGAGCTTGCAGCGCAGCTCCCTGCCATTGATGCGGATCGCATTGTTGGCGCGATCGCCCGCATCGGCATTGGTTTCGCCTTCGGACTTGACATAGGTGCCGATGCCGCCGTTCCAGAGCAAGTCGACAGGCGCCTTGAGGATGGCCCGCATCAGATCGTTTGGCGAAAGCTGGTCGACCGCCTCTTCAATCCCCAGCACTGCACGCACCTCCGGCGAGACCGGAATCGTCTTTGCAGTACGGGGGAATACACCGCCGCCCTTGGAGATCAGGCCGGCGTCGTAGTCCGCCCAGGAGGACCGCGGCAACGCGAACATGCGCGTGCGTTCCTTGAACGAGATGGCCGCGTCCGGAGCTGGGTCGAGGAAAATGTGGCGATGATCGAAGGCCGCCAGCAGGCGGATGTGCCGGGACAGCAGCATGCCGTTGCCGAACACGTCGCCCGACATGTCGCCTATGCCGACACAGGTGAAATCCTCACTCTGGCAATCGCGGCCCAGGGCGCGGAAATGGCGCTTGACCGACTCCCAGCCGCCCTTGGCGGTAATACCCATTCCCTTGTGGTCATAGCCAACCGAGCCGCCGGACGCGAACGCATCGCCTAGCCAGAAGCCATGGTCGGCAGAGATGGAATTGGCGATATCCGAGAACGTGGCCGTACCTTTGTCCGCCGCTACGACGAGATACGGGTCGTTGGCGTCATGCCGCACGACGTTGCGCGGATGCACGATCTCGCCGTCGACGATGTTGTCGGTGATATCCAGCAGACCGTTGATGAACATGCGGTAGCAGGCGATGCCCTCGGCGAGCTGGGCATCACGGTCGCCACCCAGCGGTGGCCGCTTCACGAAGAAACCACCTTTGGAACCCACAGGCACGATGACCGTGTTCTTGACCATCTGCGCCTTGACCAGACCCAGCACCTCCGTGCGGAAGTCCTCGCGCCGGTCGGACCAGCGCAGGCCGCCACGGGCGACCGGACCAAAACGCAGATGCACGCCTTCAACCCGCGGCGAGTAGACAAAGATCTCGCGATAGGGCTTGGGCTTGGGCAGATCAGGCACCTGCGCCGGGTCGAACTTGAAGCTGATGTAGTCCTTGGGCTTGCCGCCGTCGACCTGATAGAAGCTCGTGCGCAAGGTCGCGCGGATCACGCCCATGAAGCTGCGCAGGATGCGGTCCTCGTCCAGGCTGGCGACGCGGTCCAGCAACACGCGGACCACGCCGATAATGGCCTCGGCCTGTGCCTCACGCGACTCGCCACGCGCCGCATACAGGGCCTCGAACACGGCCGCATTGCTCGCACGCACATCTTCCGGCACCAGCGCATCGAGTTCCTTGGCCAGACGCTTGCGCGCCTGCTCGATCACATTCTTGGGCGCACCGTCGCGTGAGGGATCGAACTTGGCTTCAAACAGCTCGACGAGCAGGCCGGCAATCGCCGGATACTGGTTGAGTGTTGCCTCCATATAGGCCTGCGAGAACGGCACGCCGGTCTGCAGCAGATACTTGCAGTAGCCGCGGAGCACAGCGACCTGGCGCCAGTCCATCTGCGCGCCAAGAATCAGCTTGTTGAAACCGTCGTTTTCGGCCTGGCCGCGCCAGATGCGCTCGAACGCGTTCTGGAACGCTTCGCGCACTTCATCAATGTCAAATTCGCAAGCCATTGCCGGCTGCACGTCGAAGTCCTGGATCGAAATCGTCGATTCGCCCAGGTCCATCTCGTAGGGGTGCTCGGAGAGAATCTTGAGGCCCATGTTTTCCAGCATGGGCAGTACTTCCGACAGGGTGATGGGAGCACCGTAACGGAACAGCTTGAAACGCAGTCCGTCGCCCTTCTTGCGCGAGCGGTACAGCGACAGACGAATATCGTCCGGGGTCTTCAGCGCAGCGGCGGCCTCGACGTCAGCGATAGCCAGATGCGGCGTGACTTCTTCGATATAGCTCGCCGGCAAGGCCTTGCCGTAGCGATTGGCGAGCTTGAGGCCCTTGTCTTCGCCATGCTTGTGTACCAGCGCGTCACGCAGTTCGTCGGACCAGTTGCGTACGATCTGGCCCAGCTTGGCTTCGATCTCGGCTATGTCGTACTGGGTGCGCTCGCCCGGCTTGGGCCGAATGATCAGATGCAGGCGAGCCAGCGCCGATTCACCGACCTGCACCGTGGAATCCACACGGTCGCCATGCAGCGCGCGCTTGAGCATGGCTTCAATGCGTTCGCGCGTGGCATGGTCGAAGCGGTCGCGCGGAATGAACACGAGGCAGGAGAAGAAGCGGCCATACTTGTCGCGGCGCACGAACAGGCGCGAGCGCGTACGTTCCTGCAGCTGCAGTATGCCCATGGCGATGGCGAACAGTTCGTCCTCGGTCGCCTGGAACAGCTCATCGCGCGGCAGCGTCTCCATGATGTGACGCAACGCCTTGCCCGAATGCGACTCGCGCTTGATGCCAGAGCGCGTCATCACGGAATCGACTTTCTGCCGCACCAGCGGCACATCCTGCGGACGGCGCATGTAGGCGCCGGAGGTGAACAGACCGAGGAAGCGCTGCTCGGTGACGGGGACACCGGCGTCGTTGAACCCGAGCACCGAGATGTAGTCCATATAGCCCGGGCGATGCACCGTCGCACGCGAATTGGTCTTGGTAAGAATAATCGCGTCGATCGATCCCGACTGGGGCAGCTCGCGCGCAACCAGCGTGTTGAGCGGTCGCGGCGCCGCATCTTCGTCCTGGCGCAATATGCCCAGGCCCGATTGCGGCAGGGTCAGGAGCACGTCGACGCCGTTGACCTTGTCGACGGCGTATTCGCGGTAGCCGAGAAAGGTAAAGTGATCATTTGCCACAAAGCTCAGGAATTCCTGCGCCTCGGCGACACCGGCCGCGTCTACCGGCAGCTTGCGCTGCGGCAACTCGCGCGAGAGCTGCAACATCTTGTCGCGCATCATCGCCCAGTCGGCAACCGCGGCACGCACGTCGTGCAGTGCACGCGTCACGCCCTGCTGCAGGCGCTTGAGCTCCTCGGCTTCGGCAATGCGGCTGAGCTCAAAATGCATGATGGATTCGGACTTGCACTTGCCACCGACCTCGGTGCCGAGTGAAAGCACATGTCCGCCGGCGTCGCGTTCGATCTGGTAGACCGGATGCACGATGGCATGGACGAGCAACCCCGCGGCGCTGACCGCCATGCTGACCGAATCGACCAGGAACGGCGAATCGTCCGTCACGACCTGCAGCACGGTATGCGTGGACTCATAGCCCTGTTCGTCCAGCACCGGATTGAGCACGCGAACCGATGCAACGCCAGCCTTGCGCACGCGTACGAACTCGAGCAGATCGCGCGCCATTGCCGCCCATTGCGCCGCCGGCCGCGCCGCCAGATCGTCCGCCGCAACCCGATGCAACAGATGGGTGGTGAACGTCTGCGCCTCCTTGAGCCGCGCTGCGCTCAGCGTGCTCTTGAGTTCCGTCAGCACGGCCTCGACGGCCGGCGCCTGCGCATTCTCGCTCTTGGCGGACATGGGCTTCCCTGAAACTGTGAAAGAGGCCGCGGAGGATACCCCTACAGAGCATAAGAAACCAGCGGAAAACCTCTTAAAAACGGGCGTTTAACGCCAGTTCGGCAGGCACCCGGGCGACAACCTCCCGGCCCTGCTACGGCACGCACTCCGCCCACCTGGCACGGGAGTGAATCCCCCCTCGGCTTGCTAACCGAGCGGCTATGCCACTGCAGAATCCAGAGCCACTTTTCGCCGGATCAACGCCGACCCAACTGCCGGTCGTGTACGCGAGCCAGCAGCAGCTGTGCCGCTATCGCACCAACGAGCGCGCAAAACATATCCCATTGCGTGTCCCAGATGTCCCCCTGGGTCGCCAGATAGGCCTCGGCCGCGCCCCCCATGATCAGGGCCGCCCACCACTCGATGAATTCAAAGAACGCGCTGAAGCTCAGGCAGGCGGCGCAGACCAGGTAGAACAGCCAGCCGCCGCGCTGCAGCAGCGTAAGGCGCAGCAGCAGCTCGCGGGCAAGAATCGCCGGAATAAAGCCCTGCGCGAGATGGCCAAGACGGTCGTAGTTGTTACGCGCAAAACCGAACCAGTCGCGCCAGAGGTCGCCCAGCGGTGTCAGCGCATAGGTGTACTTGCCGCCGTAGATCAGGATGAGGCAATGGATCGCGATAAGCCAGTACAGCAATCGCGTCAGAGGAAACCGCTGCCGCGTTGCGATCAGCAGCGGAATCGCCGCCAGCACCCAGATGATTTCTATGAACCAGGTCAGCCGGTCTTGCGGCGCCCAGCCCGACCAGGCCAGCACGCCGGCCACCACCGAGAGCAGGAATGCAGCCTCGCCGCGCGAGATGCTGACCACCGGTGCAGAGGATGTTGGCAACATGGAACTCCTCAGGCGACGATTCTGAAGGCCGCAGTCACCAGCAACTGCAGCCCTTACCGCGAGACGGCTGAATCCAGACTCCGCGCTTAGCGCAGCCCGGTCTCGTTACGCGCAATCACCATGCGCTGGATTTCCGAGGTCCCTTCGTAGATCTCGGTGATCTTTGCGTCACGGAAATAACGTTCCAGCGGCATTTCCTTGGAATACCCCATGCCGCCGTGGATCTGCACCGCCTGGTGCGTGATCCACATGGCCGCTTCGGACGCGGTCAGCTTGGCCACAGCGGCCTCGGTGGAGAAGCGACCGCCGTGCTCCTGAGCCTGCTGCTTGGCCCAGGCGGCGCGCAGGGTCAGGAGATGCGCGGCATCGAGCTTGCACTTCATGTCGGCAATCTTGGCCTGGGTCATCTGGAAGCTGCCGATGGCCTGACCAAATGCCTTCCGTTCCTGTGCGTAGGCGATCGTCGCTTCGTAGGCAGCGCGAGCAAGACCAACGGCCTGTGAAGCAATGCCAATGCGGCCCGCATCGAGCACGCCCATTGCGATCTTGAAACCCTCACCCTCCTCGCCTATGACTTCGGCCGCGTCGGCGCGGTAGTCCGTGAATTCGATTTCACAAGTGGCGGAGGCGCGGATGCCGAGCTTGGGTTCGGTCTTGCCGCGGTGGAAGCCGGCGCGATCGGTGTCGACGAGGAATGCGGTGATGCCGCGCGCGCCCTTTTCCGGATCGCTCATCGCAAACAGCAGTATGTACTTGGCAACCGGGCCGGAAGTGATCCAGCTTTTCTTGCCATTGATGACGAAGCTGCCATCGACTTGCTTGACAGCGCGGCAGCGCATCGCGGTGGCGTCGGAACCCGACTGCGGCTCGGTCAGGGCAAACGCGCCGATGGCCTGGCCCGATGCGATGGGAGCGACATAGGCGAGCTTCTGCTCATGCGTGCCGAATTTCAGCAGGCCGTTGCAGTACAAGGTGTTGTTGACCGACATGATGGTCGAGTGGGCGCAGTCCGCTGCCGCGATCTCGATCATGGCCAGCACGTAGGAAATCGAATCCATGCCTGCCCCGCCGTACTCGGCCGGCACTTCTATTCCCATAAGACCGAGCTGGCCCATTTCCTGGATATTGGCCAGCGGGAACTCACCCTTGTGATCGAATTCTGCGGCGACGGGTGCAATGCGCTTCTGCGCGAATTCACGCGCAATGGCCTGGATCGATAGCTGGTCTTCGGTAAATCGGAAATCCATGGGCAACTCCTGCTGGGCCGCGAGACCGCCTCTGCACCGGTACATCCGGCACAGGGCGCGCGTGGAGGGTAGAACGGGGGATTTTACCGGTTCGTACGCCGCGATGGATGCACCCGCCAAAAAGGTCAGCCTGGCGCCGTCACTCGATGCCTCGCATTGACCGGGCGCAGGCGCACCGCTACCCTGCGCATCCATCTTTTGATCAAGATGAAAGGATAATTCGTGGATCTCGCCGCCACGTCGGCTTTGCTGCGCTTGCTCTCCGACCCGACCCGGGTGCGGTTGCTCGCCCTGCTGGAACGCGAAGAGCTCACCGTCGCCGAGCTCTCGTCCGTGCTACGCCTGGCCCAGCCACGCGTGTCCACGCATCTGGCCAAGCTCAAGGAAGCCGGTCTCGTACGCGACAGGCGCGCCGGCGTTTCCGCCTACTACCGTAGCAATACCGACCTGCCCCTGCGCGAGGAAGCACTGTTGCGCGCGCTGCAGGCCAGCGTGGACGATGCCCTGCTGCGCGAGGACGATGACCGCCTGCCAGCCGTACTCGCCCAGCGCGCCCGTGCCGAAGGCTGGGCCGACACCGTGGCGGGCGACATGGAGCGGCACTACTCACCGGGCCGCACCTGGGAAGCTCTGGCCCGGGCCATGACCCAGCTCGTCGAGACCGGCGATGTGCTGGATATCGCCTCCGGCGACGGCGTGCTCGCGGAACTGCTGGCGCCGCAGGCGCGGTCCATTGTCTGCATCGATGCCAGCGAACGCGTTGTCGGCGCCGCACGCACGCGGCTCAGGTCCTGGCCCAATGTCAGCGTGGAACTCGGCGACATGCACGCGCTGGCGCTGGGCGAACGCCAATTCGACCTCGTGCTGCTGATGCATGCGCTGACCTATACCGACCGGCCGGCCGAAGTCGTGGCCGAAGCCGCACGGGTGCTGCGTCCTGGCGGACGGCTGCTCGCCGCGACCCTGGGCCGTCATGCCCACAAGACCGCGGTCGAACCGTTTGACCATCGCAATCTCGGCTTCCGGCCCGATGAGTTGCGCGACTACACACGCCGGGCCGGGCTGACCGTGCTGCGCTGCGAACGGGCCACCAAGGAGCGGCGCCCGCCGCATTTTGAAGTGCTGACCCTGCTAGCGCGCAAGGCGGGCCTGCGGTGAATCACGCAAGCCGCCTACTTATCCACTCTTTCATTCGCACTGGCGCCCCGGCGCCGGCATCGTGACCTGCCACCGACAGACGACCATGAACCTTCTACCCTGGCTCAACCCGGCACGCGCCGAAGCGCTGCATGCGGCACTCGCGCAGCGCATCCTGATCATCGACGGTGCCATGGGCACCATGATCCAGAGCTACAAGCTCGATGAAGCCGGCTATCGCGGTGAACGCTTTTCACAAGGCTATGACGGCCGCCATCAGCATGTGCACGACCACGCCCACCATGTCTGCGACCTCAAGGGCAATAACGATCTGCTGCTGCTCACCCAGCCCGAGATCATCCGCGCCGTGCACACCCAGTATCTGCAAGCTGGTGCGGACCTGCTGGAAACCAATACCTTCAACGCGACCTCGATCAGCCAGGCCGATTACCACCTGGAACACGTGGTCTACGAACTCAACCGCGAAGGCGCCCGCCTGGCGCGCGAATGCTGCGATGCAATCGAGGCAGAGACTCCGCACAAGCCTCGTTTCGTGATCGGCGTGCTCGGACCGACCAGCCGCACGGCGTCGATCAGCCCCGACGTCAACGACCCAGGCTATCGCAATGTCAGTTTCGACGAGCTGCGCGCCACCTATCGCGAAGCCACCCGGGGACTGATTGACGGCGGCGCTGACGTGATCATGGTCGAGACGATTTTCGACACCCTCAACGCCAAGGCGGCGCTGTTCGCGGTCGAGGAAGTGTTCGACGCACGCGGTGCACGTCTGCCGGTCATGATCTCGGGCACCATCACCGACCGCTCTGGCCGCACCCTGTCGGGCCAGACCGCGGAAGCCTTCTTCTATTCGATGCGCCATTCACGGCCGCTCTCCATAGGCCTCAACTGCGCGCTGGGTGCGAAAGACCTGCGCCCGCATGTGGAAACCCTGGCCACGTTGGCCGACTGCTACGTGAGCACACATCCGAACGCCGGTCTGCCCAATGCCTTCGGCGAATACGACGAAACACCCGAGGAAATGGCAGCGACCATACGCGAATTCGCCCAAGCCGGATTTCTCAACCTCGTCGGCGGCTGCTGCGGCACATCGCCAGCGCACATCAAGGCCATCGCCGAGGCGGTCGCCGGAATCGTGCCGCGCAGACCGGTGGTGTATCCGGTCCAGACCGCAGCCTGACGCTCATTGAGCGAAACCCTCGATATCAGACAACGCAATGCTCTTTCTGGTGCACGCATGACCCTGGAATACGACAACACCCTGCCGCGCTATACGCGCCTGTCTGGTCTGGAGCCACTGGTAATCACGCCGGAGCTGCTGTTCGTCAACGTCGGCGAACGCACCAACGTAACCGGCAGCGCCCAGTTCAAGAAACTCATCAAGGAAGGGCGCTTCGAGGAAGCGGTTGACGTCGCGCGGCAACAGGTCGCCAACGGCGCGCAGATCATCGACGTCAACATGGACGAGGGTCTGATCGACTCGGAGGCCGCCATGGTGCGCTTCCTCAACCTGATCGCCTCGGAGCCGGACATCGCGCGGATTCCGGTCATGGTCGACTCCTCCAAGTGGAGCGTGATCGAAGCCGGCCTGCAGTGCCTGCAGGGCAAGGGCGTGGTCAATTCGATCTCGATGAAGGAAGGCATCGAGATCTTCAAGGAACAGGCGAGAAAAGTACTGCGCTATGGCGCGGCCGTCGTGGTCATGGCCTTCGACGAGGTCGGCCAGGCCGATACCTGCGCGCGCAAGGTCGAGATCTGTACGCGGGCCTATCGCATTCTCGTCGACGAGGTCGGCTTTCCGCCCGAAGACATCATTTTCGATCCGAACATATTCGCGATCGCCACCGGCATAGAAGAGCACAACAACTACGCCGTCGACTTCATCGAGGCAACGCGCATCATCAAGCAGACACTGCCCCACTGCCACGTGTCAGGCGGCGTCTCCAACGTATCGTTCTCGTTCCGCGGCAACGAGACGGTGCGCCAGGCCATCCATGCCGTATTCCTTTACCACGCCATCCGCGCCGGCATGGACATGGGCATCGTCAATGCCGGTGCGTTGCTCATCGTCGATGATCTCGATCCGGAACTGCGCGAGCGCGTCGAAGACGTGGTGCTGAACCGGCGCAGCGATGCCACCGAGCGGCTGCTGGAAGTCGCCGACCGCTACAAGGCCAGGAAAGGCGAGGTCGCCGCCGAATCGCAGGCCTGGCGCGAACTGCCGGTACGCGAGCGCCTCAAGCACGCCCTGGTACATGGCATAGACCAGTACATCGACGGCGACACCGAAGAAGTGCGGCAGCAATCCACCCGGCCGCTGGACGTGATCGAAGGCCCACTGATGGACGGCATGAACGTGGTCGGCGACCTGTTCGGCGCCGGCAAGATGTTCCTGCCACAGGTGGTCAAATCGGCCCGCGTGATGAAAAAAGCCGTCGCCTATCTGCTGCCCTTCATCGAAGAGGAAAAGCTGCGCAGCGGCGATGTGGGCAAGTCCAACGGCAAGATCATCATGGCCACGGTCAAGGGCGACGTGCACGACATCGGCAAGAACATCGTCGGCGTCGTGCTCCGCTGCAACAACTTCGACGTCGTCGACCTCGGCGTCATGGTGCCGACGCAAAAAATCCTCGACACCGCACGCGAAGAGAACGCCGACATGATAGGCCTGTCCGGCCTGATCACGCCGTCGCTGGAAGAAATGAGCCATGTCGCCAAGGAAATGCAGCGCCAGGGCCTGGCCATTCCGCTGCTGATCGGCGGTGCGACGACCTCACGCGCGCATACGGCGCTGAAGATTGAGCCGCATTACAAGGCACCGACCGTCTGGGTCAAGGACGCCTCGCGCGCTGTCGGCGTGGCCCAGTCGCTGATCTCCAAGGACCTCGTCGCCGAATTCATGGCACGCATACGCCACGAGTACGCTGAAATTCGCGAGCGCCACAAGGACCGCGGCCCCGGCAAGAAACTGGTAAGCCTTGCCCATGCCCGCGCGCAGGCGTTCAACGGCGGCTGGGATAGCTATGTACCACCGGCACCGCTCAGGCCCGGCATCAGCGTATTCAACGACTACCCGCTGGCAGAACTCGTCGACTATATCGACTGGACTCCGTTCTTCTCGACCTGGGAGCTGGCCGGCAACTACCCACAGATCCTCGACGACGAAATAGTTGGTGCCCAGGCACGCGAGCTGTACCGCGATGCACGCGCCATGCTCGACAAGATAGTCAACGAAAAGTGGATTTCCGCACGCGGCGTGATCGGCCTGTGGCCCGCTGCAAGCGTCGGCGATGATGTCGAAGTGCAGGCCGGCAGCGGCAAACCCACCCTGCTGCGCTTCCTGCGCCAGCAGGCCGACAAACCGGTCGAGCGTCCGGATTTCTGCCTCGCCGACTTCATCGCACCAAAAGCCTCCGGCGTCGCCGACTGGATTGGCGGCTTCGCCGTCACCGCCGGCATCGGCATAGAACCGCACCTCGAACGCTTCGAGCGCGAGCACGACGACTACGCCTCCATCCTGCTCAAGGCCCTGGCCGACCGCCTTGCAGAAGCCTTTGCCGAATGCATGCACCGGCGCGTGCGCCGCGAATTCTGGGGCTATGCGCCCGACGAAGGCCTGGCCAACGATGATCTCATCGCTGAAAAATACCGCGGCATCCGCCCGGCGCCGGGCTATCCGGCCTGCCCTGAGCACAGCGAGAAAGGCACGCTGTTCGATCTGCTGTCTGCCGAAGAGAACGCCGGCATCGAACTGACCGACAGCTTCGCCATGTATCCCGCAGCTGCCGTATCCGGCTGGTACTTCTCGCATCCGCAAAGCCAGTACTTCGTCGTCGGCCGCGTCAGCAAGGAGCAGGTTGAGGACTATGCCCGCCGCAAAGGCTGGACATTGGAAGTCGCCGAACGCTGGCTGGCGCCGCTGCTGGACTACGATCCGGAGTGAAACCACCCGTCAGTCACACCAGAGTGCGCGAAGCAAGCTGAATCGCGGTTCAGATGCAGCCGTGATTTCGGCTGCCTGCCGATGGTTTGCTCTAGACCGCGCGGAGACCATGCGCGCCCCCCGCTAGTCAGCGGGCGCCTGCAGCCCGGAAATGTTGTAGTTGCGCGCAGCAGGAAGCACACCGCAACCGCGGTTTCATCTCTGGAGTGTCTTGATGTTTTCCTCCCGTTGGCGGCATCTGCCGCTGATTAGCCTTGCTGCGCTATTCACGCTGAGCGCCCATGCCGCCGTTACCCCACAGCAAGCAGCCCGGCTGGACAAGGATCTGACCCCGCTAGGCGCTGAGCGCCAGGGCAACTCCACCGGCACGATTCCAACCTGGGACGGCGGCCTGACGACGCCGCCGAAAGACTACAAGCTCGGCAGTGCACACACCGACCCCTACGCCAAGGACGCCATGTCCTTCGCGATCAATGCATCCAACGTTACGCGCTTCGCCGAAAAACTCTCGCCCGGCCAGATCGCGCTGCTGAAGAAATACCCGGATATGAAGCTCAACGTCTATCCGACCCGGCGCAGCGCCGCCTTCCCGGCGCGCACCTACGAAACCACACGCAAGAACGCGACCAGCGCCAAACTTGCCGATGGCAGCGATGTGCTCAACGACGCCGCTGAGGGCTTTCCCTTTCCGCTGCCGCAAAGCGGCGCTGAAGCGATCTGGAATCACAAGCTGAAATACCGCGGCATTGCGCTGTCGCGCTGGTGGAATCAGGCAGCGCCGACCGCATCAGGCCAGTTCGTGCTGGCCCGCGTGCGCGAAGAATTCCTGTTTCCCTATTTCCGTCAGGGCTCCAGCCTGAGTGCGATAGACAATGTGTTTTCGTATTACTTTCAGAGCGTGGAAAGTCCGGCACGCCTGGCCGGCAACATGCAGGTCGTACACGAGACGCTGAACCCCACCGCCGCTCCGCGCGATGTCTGGCTATACAACGCCGGCCAACGCCGTGTGCGCCGCGCGCCGAATGTCGCCTACGACAATCCGGGCACGGCCTCCGAAGGCCTGCGCACCAACGACATGCTCGACATGTTCAACGGCGCGCTCGATCGCTACGACTGGAAACTCATCGGCAAGCGCGAACTCTATGTGCCCTACAACGCCTACCGCGCCGATTCCAGCGAGCTCAAGGCCGATGACCTGGTCAAGGCCGGCCATCTCGCGCCGCAGCACCTGCGTTACGAGCTGCACCGTGTCTGGGTGGTCGAGGCCACGCTCAAGCCGGGGCAGCGCCATATCCATCCGCGCCGTACGTATTACCTCGACGAAGACAGCTGGCAGATCCTGCTCACCGACCACTACGACACCAAGGGCAAGCTCTGGCGTCTGTCGGAAGCCCATGTGATCAACTACTACGAAGTGCCCATGGTGTCGCCCACCCTGGAAGTACACTACGACCTGCTCAGCGGCCGCTATCTCGTCAGCGGTCTCGACAACCAGGAAGAACAGCTCAACTTCGGCCTGCAGCGCACCCCGGCCGACTTCGCTCCCGCTGCGCTGCGTACACGCGGCATCCAGTAATCCGCGCCGCGCCCGGCCGAGGCTACTCCTCCCAGGCCAGGGCCGGGCGCGGCTGCGGTTCAATCCACAAACAAACGGCAGCCCCAAGGCTGCCGTTTGTTTGTGGATCCGATTGCGCAGCAGCGGGGGCTTTGCGCCGCTGGGCCATGCCGCCGGTGTTTAGCTATCGCGGGCAAGGCGCTCCTGGTGCCGATGACGCAATTCGACGAACAGGTTGTACGTAGCGACTACGGCCGGAAACGCATTCTGCAATATGCCTACCGAATCGTTCTTGCCCCAGATGAAGTAGGACAAGGTCATCAGACTGCCGACGATGGACAGGTACCAGAACATCAGCGGCAGATGTGCGCGCTTGGCCTTGCGCGTTGCGTATAACTGTACAAACCAGCGCGCCGTAAACAGGAAGGCACCTAGATAGCCGATGAGCTTCCACGGCGTGATAACGACGTGCTCGAAATCGAACAGAACTTGATCCATGGGACAACAACCACGACCTGGCTGGAGAAGAAATCAGCGCGCTGAACGCCGACTGGGTCGCGAATTCTAGCAGCCTCGGTCGAACACGCGTTTCAGTCCTGCGCCGTAAGGCGAGCAGATCCGGCGGCGAAAACCCATCACGGCCAAACCAGTCATCTTCGCCCCACTGTCGCCCTGCACTGCCGTCAGGTCTTGGCATGCAGCGTCCTGCACGCTACCATTCGCGCCCTTGCGCGCTCGCCGCGTGAGCGAGTCAATATGGGGCGGTAGCTCAGCTGGGAGAGCGTCGCGTTCGCAATGCGAAGGTCGAGGGTTCGATCCCCTTCCGCTCCACCAATGTTCCGACAAGAAACCGGCTCCCAAGGCCGGTTTTTTGTTGCCCGGAATCCGCGCGTCCGCGCAGACGAAGTGGTTCGCGCCCGGCTCTGGCGTGGCTCAAACTCCCCCGCAGGCGTAGGGCTGGACTGCTCAAGCGCCGTGCAAGGCTGCCCACGAGAGGCCAGCCACCGCCCCCAGGACGACCCAGCCGGGATGCCGGCCGCGCGTTCCTACAAGGACGAGGGTAGATCCTCCAGCAGCGGCGGCGCTCACTGCCTGTAACACCACGTCGCGCACCGGTCCATCAGGCGCCGCCTCCAAACCCAGCAGCATCACAGCGAAACCCCAGCCAAAAACCGAAGCCAGATGCCAGGTTGCCCAGAGGATGCGAACGTTTCTGGCCAGCAATGGCGGCGCGCCAAGCTGCGGAACCAAAGTGCCTTGCCGCAGATGCCGAAAGATGAGCCACTCACCGAGCAGGGAATGGACGAGCCCCGTGAGAATCAAGAGCCCGGCGGCAAGGGTCAGCAGTATTTCCATGAGTCTTTCTCCATTGGTGCCGGGCGCCCGCGGCCCGATAACACTCGTTGTTTCCGCGTCAGATGCCGACAGCACGCGTGGCTGCGCGTCGCGCCCCGTCTCGGCGCAGGAAGCGCACTTTCATCGGCGTTTTTGGTTTGAGCGCCAGGTCAACGAAGGGCTGTGGAAGTTCATCGCCAGACTCCAGGTCAAGCTCGAAATGACGTACCAGGTGTGCCGCAATCAGCGCGATTTCCACGCTGGCGAACTGCTGGCCCAGGCAAAAACGTGGGCCGGCACCAAAAGGCATGAACGCGCCGCGGGGGATCGCCGGTGCGCCAGGCAGGAAGCGTCTGGGCGCAAACGTTTCGGGGTTGGCAAAGTAGCGCTCGTTGCGATGCATCTGCCAGATCGGCGCCACCACCAGTGTGCCCTTGCGCACGGCGGTTCCAGCGATCGCCATGTCCCGCTTGGCAACACGGGTGAACAGCGCCGTGGATGGTGGATAAATCCGCATGGCTTCCTTGATCGTCGCGTTCAGGAAAGGAAGGCGCGCCATTCCAGCCAGGTCCAGGCGATCGGCGCAGGCGGCATCGACCTCGCGCCGCAGCTCCCCCATCACCTCGGGGTGCGTCGCCATCAAACCGATCCACCAGGTCAAGGCGGAGGCGGACGTATCAAAACCCGCGCCGAACAGCAGCATGCAGTTGTCGAGGATTTCCTGAGTGCTGAGCCGGGCATCGTCGTCACCCGCCTGCAGCATCATGTCAAGCACGTCTCCGACGGCAGGGGCTTCTGTCCGGCTCTCGCTGCGATGCCGCAGTCGCGCATCTACGTGCGCAGCAATCAAACGGCGCAGGGATTGCAGATTCCTCATCTTGGCAGCGCGCCCCGGATATGGGAGCCAGCCAGGTGGAACGAATGTCCAATAGACCTCGCGCATGCTCTGGCGTGATAGCGCACGGATCGCCAACGAGGCCTGGCGTGTTTCTTCGCGTGAGCTGGCATGCGAAAACAAGGTCCGAAGGATCACGTCCATGGTGATGCGCGTGGTGAACGCGTCGACATCGACGCTGGGATGTTGCCCGGGAACAGTTGGCAATTCCTCACTCACGCAACTGTCGATCGCCGCCTGCATCAGGTTCATGTAACCGTCCATGCGCTTGGGCGAAAACGCCGGTGTGAGCAGACGCCGTTGCCGTTCCCAGTCCGCGCCTTCGGTAGTCAGCACGTTGCGGCCCTGGAATGACTCGAAGATGTGCAACAGGCGGGTTTCACGCTCGAAATCGTCGTGATGGTCAACCAGGACCTTGCGTACTGCCTCCGGGCTGAAGAAGTAGACGATCCGACGGAACAAGATTTCGAATTCAGCCACGTCGCCGCACTGATGTTGCAGTCTGGTGGCAGCAGTCAGAGGGTCGGCCTGGATTTCCTTGAGCAGCGGCAGACCCAGAAAAGGTGTTTTGACTACACCGAGGCGGTTCGACATTAGGATGATCCGATGGGGGTTTTCCCGGACTTGCTCACCGTTGCGCCCGGCGCGACGGCAACCCCGTACATCACGAGTTCGAATGCACCAAGGAAGCGCTGCGCAAGATCAGGCTCGGGTTCCGCCAGCCATGCATGGATGGCGGCGAACAGCAGGTATTCGAAGTTCATGGCCAGTTGTTCCGCAGCGGGATCCGCCCTGATTTCCCCGGACTGCTGTGCGGCGCTGAACATCCCCGCCAGAATCTGGCGGCTATCACTGCAGGTGTTGACCGAAGCCGGGTTTCGTCCCTCGGATCGCTGCGTGCTGGTCAAATAGCGAATGTAGTGCGGCAAGTAAGCCCTACGCTCACTGTGCCAAGCCGCGGACTCGCGCAGCAGATAGCGCATTCTCGAATCAAAGGTCTGGTGCGCAAGCAGCGCCTGCGCGCGCACTGCCATGCCGGTCGCAATGTCCAGGCGGAAACGATGCGCGATCAGCGCTTCCTTGACTGGGAAGTATTTGTAGAGCGTGGCCTTCGCAACATCGGCCACGTCGGCGACCTGTTCCATCGAGACCGCGTCGTAGCCATGGTCCTCGAACAGGCGATAGGCAGTGGCCGACAGATGATCGGCGACCTGGTCTTGCTTTCGCTGGCGACGGGTTCGAGGTGGCGAGGCTGTCACTACGGAGGCCATTTAAATACGACGTATAAAAACATACGTCGTATGCAAAAAAAGATCAACCACTCTCGGATGAGCAAGGCCAGACGCCAGAACTTGCGCCTTTTCCCGACTGCAAGGCGGTGGGCGAGACACGGCTTACTAACTGGCGAGCCACAGAGAAACGCAACGCCGAGGGCGACACCCTGACAGCCCGGGACACACGCCGTGCCACGCCGCAGGACGGCCACGCCGCAGGACAGGCCCGACTGACTTGCGCTGCGCGGCAGCCAAGCCAGCCACCCCAAATCCATGTATTCACACAGATATCTGAATCAACGAATGCTTTCCAGGCTTGATTGGCGCATGTATTCTCTTCAGCAGATATCTGCTCCAGGAGATACAAGATGCCGCTCAGGCTTTTCTATGGCAACGCCGTATCCGGTGAACAGCGATTCGAGCGCCCCAGGCTGCAGGAAAAACTGCTGCGCCAGTTGAGCGCCAGCGGTGGCGTGAAGATGTTCGGCTTGCGCCGCATCGGCAAATCCACGCTGCGGCGCTATGTCGTGGAAACACTGCGTGGCCGCGACCAGCCCGTGGCCTTCATCGATGCGCAGGGCCTGCACAGCGTGGCCGATCTGCTCGCGGCCCTGTTCGCGGCGCTGCCCAAGGAAGAAGGCGGACTGTCCCACCGCATGCTCTCGTTCATCGCCAAGGACAGCCCCATCCGTAGCCTGCTGGAGGCGCTGGCCAAGGGAACCAAGACCGGCGACAACGTGGTCAGCGCCTACTGGCGCGAGGCCTACAACGGCATCCGCGAGGCACTGGCCTCGTCGAACCCGCCTCCGACCCTGGTGATCGACGAGTTTTCCTTCCTGCTCAAGAACATGCTCGAGCGCGCTGGCGGCGGCAGCGCTGACGAGGCGAACCAGTTGCTGGCTGCCCTGCGCGAATGGCGCGAGCGCGGCATGAAGATGCTGCTGACCGGTTCGATCGGCGTCACCGCGCTGGCGCGCAGACACGGGCTGCAGCGCGACCACCTGAACGATCTGCTGCCCTTCGACGTCCCTGAGCTGAGCGAAGCGGAAGCGCGCGCCTTCATCGACCAGGCCGTGCAGACCGCGGCGCCCGCCGGGCAGTCCTGGACGAAAGCACACACGGACGAGTTCCTGCACCAGTGCGGCGTGCTGTACCCGAGCTTCCTGGTCAAGGGCCTGCTGGAGCTGGATCTGGCGGCACCACCCAAGCCGGACGAGCTGGCCGCCATTTTTGCCAACCACGTCCGGCCGGTACTGCACGAAGACTTCTACAACCAGTTCGCCAAGCGATTCCGCAGTTACGACGAAATCGATGCGCAGTGCCGTCAGGCCCTGGTCGTGCCAGCATTGCAGGCCGTGATGACGCAGCCCGACGGCGCCACGCTCGATGATCTGAATCTGCCTGCGCCCTACAACCGCATCGACCTGGCCGAGTTCATGGACATGCTGGTCGAGGACGGCTTCGTCACCTTCTCCGAAGACGAGCAGGGCCTGCGCCAGTGGCGCCCGGCGTCACACCTGGCCCAGCTCTGGTGGCGCCGCAGCCGGCTGGCCTGACCATGAACGCCCCCACCACAACGCCAACCCTGCAGCCCGGCGAGGTCGCCCAGACCTTCATGACGCACCGCATGAGCGATGCAGCCATCCTGGCCCTGAACACCGGGCGCGAGGACGAACGGCGCCGAATCCACGATGCCCTGGTGCGCAGCCTCGCCGCTTCGCCTGGCGCACTGCAGCACCTGGTGATCCTCGGGCCGCGCGGCTTCGGCAAGTCGTTCACCGCCCGGGTGGCGCAGATCCAGGCCGCGGCGCTGGCCAGTGCACAAGCCCCAATACCCTTTGTGCTGCTGCCCGAAGAGCAGATCAACCTCACCCGCAGCCCGCAGGCCCTGCCCGATTACATCGCCCATCGCCTGTCCGACCTGCGCCTGGGGCAGGACACCACCTGGACCTCGGCCATGTTCCAGTGGCCCGACGATGCCGCCCGCGACCGGCAGTGGCGCGAGGCCTGCGCCCGGCTGGAGATCGAACTCGACCACTCCTTGCCGAGTGGCCGCGGTCTGGCCGTGGTGGTGATCGAAAACTTCGACCAGTTGCTGGCCAATGTTTTCAGGAACGCGATCGACGAGCAGCGCCTGCGCGCCTGGCTCGACCGTGAAGGCAACCGGCTGATGCTTATCGCCACCGCCACCGGCGCCGTGGACTTCGATTACGAGCGTCCGCTGTTCCAGGCACTCCAGTCTGTCCGCCTGAAGCCCTGGGAGCCCGAACA
>JAEUPP010000020.1 GCA_016790075.1 Rhodanobacteraceae bacterium
GACGAACAACGCTTCCTGCACGCCCACTTCCGCGCCATCAACGCCCTGACGCCGTACGTTGACGAAGCCGTGCTGGAGCACGCCGCGCGCGGTTTGCCGCCACGTCTGCTCGAATTCATGCCGCATCTGGCGGCCGCCCACGCGGCCGCGCGCTTGCGCGAGGCAACCCTGCCAGCTCTTGCGTTGCCTCGCCGTCGGCACTCATTCTGACTTCCAGGTTATCCGAGCCTCCGACAGCCTTTCCGGAACAAAAAAAACGGCGCTGAGCCGCCAGCTCTGCAGCTTGCCACGCGCCCGCAATCTGCTTGAATGAAGAAGTGCGTGGCCGTCAGTCCACGCACGACGCAGCGCGGTGCTCGACGTTGAGCGCTCGGTGCAACCAACGGAGTCGGGGCGAGCAGATGGGTGACGCAGCGCGAGCAAAGGCCGGCGAAGAGCTGCTCCTGGCCGTCTCATCACCCGACCGCAATTTCAACGCCGTCAGCTCGTTGATTCCCCGGTGTACGAAGGACGAACTCAACCAGGCGCTGGCCAAAGCGGCGGAAAACGGCCACCTTGCCGCCGTTCGTGCGCTCATTCCGGTGAGCGAACCCAAAGCCGACGGCAGCGCCGCTCTGCGCCGGGCGGCACGAAACGGCCACCTGGAGATCGTGCGTGTACTCGTTCCGCACAGCGACCCGAAGGCGAAGGGCAGCGACGCCTTGCGTTGGGCGGCAACCAACGGCCACGTTGAGGTCGTGCACGCGCTCGCGGCGGTGAGCGACCCCAAAGCGAACGACAGCGAAGCCCTGTATTGGGCTGCAAGAAACGGGCACCTGGAGATCGTGCTGGCACTCGTTCCGCTGAGCGACCCGAAGGCGAACGGCAGCGATGCGTTGCGTTGGGCGGCAGCCAACGGCTGCCTCGGCGTCGTACGCGTGCTCGTTCGAGCGAGCGATCACGGGGCGAACGGCAGCGTAGCCTTGCGTTGGGCGGCGGAAAACGGCCACCTTGACGTGGTGCAGGAACTCGTTCCGGTGAGCGACGTCGGCCTGATCGTCCGACAAGAATTGGAGGTTGCCCTAAAACGGCCGCTCAACGAGGAGGACATCGACGGTCTGCACCGATTGCGGCAGTCGCTTCGCGCGCTCAACGCACTCACGCCGTACGTGGACGAATCCCTGTTGGAGCAAGTCGTGCTTCAGGTGCCGGCCGATCTTCTCAAGCACTTGCCGCATCTGGCCTCCTGGCATCAACGCAGGCTGCTGCACGCGGCCACGTCGCGTGCACCGGCGCCTCCGCGTCGCCGGCCTTCCCTGTGAGCGCGACGAACCACCGAGCATTCAACCGCCCCATCGGCCCGGTTTCGTGAGCTTCACGCCGACGATGCTGCCGCGCGTCCGCCGACTCCAGGTACGAAAGGAATTTCCAGGCCGCGGCTCCTGCCGGATCCAAGCAGCGCTCGATGCGAACGACGGTGGGCGAGGGTGCGTAGAAAATCGTGCAAACGTTATGTCGGTTCGGGTCCGTCGTCGGCGTCGATGTCGTCGAATACGCTGCGGGAGCTGCCCGAACTTCCGAACGCGTTGACCGGGCCGAGCAGCCTTGGCGTCCGCTCCATTTCGGGAGTCGAGTTGTCGGCGATCCACTCGTTCGCTCGTTCCGTTTCGCGATCGATGATTTTCAGCGCCTCCGCGTCGGCCGCGAAACATTGCCGCAGATTTTCGAACGACGAGGTGAGTTCATACATGTGCTCATCTGCGGGACTGTCCGAAGGGCGATTCGACTGGTGCTCGCATCGAACGCAGTCCAGCCTGGGCAAGAGTTCTGCCCGCACGCGCTGCACGAGGGCGCCGTACTCAGCAGCCGTGAAGAGAGCGCGAATGGTCTTGCTTGCGAGTGCGTCGGTGTCGAGCCCCTCTGCCGCATAGTCGCCGACCGTCTCAACAAATTTCGCTCTGTGATCCTCCGGCAGCAGGCCGAATTCGTGCAGGCGACTTGCAAGGCGAACTTCTGACGCCGCGCTCAGCATCAGTCCGGGCGTTGAAACCTGCCCAAGAATTTCGGGGTGCTTCTCAAGGTACAGAGCCAGGAATTCTTTCGAGCACCGGCGTGCGAGGAAGTCTTGAAGTTTCCGTTGTGCGGCGAAAGCGAGGCGCCATTCGGCCTTGTGCGGCCGATCAGCTCCGATCCGCTCAAGCTTGTCGAGCACCATCGGAAACAGCGCCCTCGGTACCGCAACCGCCTTTTCGATGCCCACCTCACCGCAAGTTATCCGATTCACCAATCGTTCCGGTGCGCTGCCCGAGACGTAAATGCCGAGGTGCTCGGGGTTTTCGACCAAGATTTCTGCATAGGCGTCGCCAACGGTCGGGTGCTTGAACCGCCAAACGGCATCCCCGCTCGCGTGCGTGTGCAAGACGAGGCTTCCGCTGAGGGCGTCGAGGGCGGCGACGCATCGCCCCAGATCGCTGCCGAGGCGCAGAAGCGCGTCCGCTTCGGACGGCTGGAGTTCGATGGGACTGGCCAGCCCGTCGTTGCGCATGTAGATGAGGCCGAGTGCCGCCTTGCTGCTGCCGTCGAGGCCGCGCAGCACTTCCTGAAGAAGTTGCTCTCGCTTTTCGACAAAGTGGTCGATGTAATGCGGTTCGATGAACAGGTTGCTTGTGAACAGGGGGTCTGCAAGCCGCCTCGCGGTTTCAGGTACGAACCGCGGGTGGTCCGCCACCGAGTCCAGAAAGGGTTTGATCTCGGTTCGAAACGAGCGAGGCTGCTTTCCGAGCTTCAGATGGTTGTAGAGAATTTGCCGCCGCTCGTGGGCTGAAAGAGCGTGAACGTCGATGACGACTTGGCTTTCTTTCAGCAACGGAAAGTCGCTTTCCTTCAGATCGGGACGGGCACGGTTGTAGATGTAGTCGCGCGAGGTCATCACGATCTTCGCGCCCTTGCGCAGCATCGGCTTGATCTGCGGCAGCACCCGGTTCCATCCGCGGGCGAGAAAGTCCTCGTACTGCGTCGTGCCGAAGGCGTCGTCGATCCAGAAGAACTGCGAAGGCTCATCGGGGTTCCACCGGTCCACAACCTTGCTCGGATCGTCCAGCTTCAGCAGTGGGGCTTTCCACTGGTCAAGGGCGGCCACGGCAAGCATCGAGGCGATCGTGGTTTTGCCGGCGGCCGGTTCACCGATGAGCAGCACGAAACCGTGCTTGTCGAGCGCGTCCGCGGCCTTCTTGTAGGCATCGGTCCTGACCACCTTCGCCAAGTCTTCGCGCATGGACTCAAGGATCGCACGGGCCTGCGAGTAGGCGCGTTCGTCGAGGATCTGACTCAGATCGCCAAGCCCGTAAACGCGCGGCACCATCATCCGCAGCCGTTTGTTCTCACGGATTTGTTGCGTGATCCAGGTGTTTCCCAGAACCAGGACGCGAGCCACGCCGGCATTGAGGAAGAGTTTCTTGATCTCGACCTCTTTCGTGCCCGACAGACCGGCGTTGGTCATGAGGACGTAGGAGTCGCACACGCCGTTGGCGACCAGCTTCTTCACCTTTTCGACTTCGTCGGTCAGGTCTGAAACCTTCAGCAGGTGGCCGCTTCGGCTCGTGAATTTGCATTGGAGGACAAAGGAGCCCGAGAGATCGTCGCGGCCGTCGGCCTTCCAGGTGCCCTGGAACGCGCCATCGCGCCCGCCGTCTCCGGAGTCTTGGAACGACTGTACGGTCTGCCCAAGGGACTCGCGCGCCAGAGAATGGCAGAGTTGCTGGAAACTGCTCCAGCCAAGGGTGTGCAGATCGTACATTCGGCTGTCCCTGATGGGCGCTGACGAGGCAGCGCGTTCCGGCGACTTGTCGGCGGTCTGATTCTAGCCAGCGCACCGGTGATGGGCTCCCACGGGGGGGCGTTGCAGAAAACTTGCGAGCTCGGAAAACGTGGTAGGTACTGCACCCCGTGTCCGCCGACGTTCCGCAGATGCTCCCGTCCTGCACGCCGCCCTCCATCTGCTTGGTCCTTGTCCCGAGCGAAGCGCCGTCTGTGGTTCGGCGGCGTTTATCGGACGGCCGCCGGAACTGCTTGACCAGCGATGTGGGCGACGAGCACAGGTGCCACACCGAAGGCCGCCGGGAAGAGATCGTTCGGTGCCCCACGTCCAGGTCGAACGATGGCTCACAGGCCGTCGAACTGATGGCGCACCGTCGCAAAACAATCACCGGCGCATTCCGCTTTGTGGAGGTGGCAGTATGGCAAGGAAGACGACTTCGGCGATGACCAGTGCGGCGCTTTGCCGGCCGGCTACGCCAGCGTCCACGGCGGCATCGTGGAACTGCTCGATGCCGCGCGCCAGGCGGCGGCGCGCAGCGTCAATGCACTGATCACGGCGAGCTATTGGGATATCGGTCGCCGCATCGTGGAGGCCGAGCAGCAGGGCAAGCGGCGCGCGGGCTACGGTGAGTAGTTGATTGCCAGGCTGCCCGCTGACCTGACCGCGCGATTCGGGCGTGGTTTCAGCCCGGACAAGCTGGAGAACATGCGACGGTTCTTCGCTGCTTATCCCAGACCTGTGATTTCCGAGACGCTGTCTCGGAAATCAGGGGGCGGCCTGACCGCCGAGAAATCCGAGACAGTGTCTGGGAAATTGAGCCTCTCCAAACTGGCGCTGGTCTTCACGTTACCGTGGTCCGCCTACGCGCGGCTGCTGATGCTCAAGGATGGTCACGCCCGCCAGTTCTACGAAACCTAAGCCCTGCGCGGCGGCTGGAGCGTGCGCCAGCTCACCCGGCAGATTGGCAGCCAGTTCTACGAGCGCACGGCGCTGTCGAAGAACAAAGCGGCGATGCTGGCCAAGTGGGCCGTGCCGAAGCCGGAGGATGCCGTTACACCCGACGACGCGATCAAAGAACCGTATGTGCTTGAGTTCCTGGGCCTCAAGGATGGGGATTCGGAGTCCGACCTCGAAGACGCCTTGATCCAGCGGCTGCAGGATTTCCTGCTCGAACTCGGCGACGGTTTCACCTTTGTCGGCCGGCAGCGCCGACTTCGCATCGACCAGACTTGGTATCGGGTCGATCTTCTGCTCTTCCATCGTCGGCTGCGCTGCCTGGTCGTCATCGACTTGAAGCTTGGGGCACTGACTCACGCCGACGTGGGCCAAATGAACGTGTATTGCAACTACGCGAAGGAGCACTGGACGGTTGCCGACGAAAACCCGCCCGTGGGCTTGATCCTCTGCGCTGACAAAGGGCACGCTTTGGCGAAGTATGCGCTGGAAGGGTTGCCCAACAAGGTGATGGCGGCCAACTATCGAACGGTGCTGCCGGATGGAGAGGTGCTGCAGCAGGAGTTGGAGAACACTCGGCGTCGGCTCGAATCTCGCGGGCCGATAAACCCCATGACGCGCAAAGGAAAAGGCGTCAAACGTTAGGCTGCCGGGTCTCGAACGACGCTCGTTTGCGCGCGCCGACCGGGCGCCTCGGCGTGCATAGAGGCCCTTTGTCCGATCCTTGGACGACGGCGTATCTGCGAGCCCGATGCACCGTTGGCCCGCGCGACTTGCGATGCCTCTGCAATCTGTTTGAATGAACAAGCAGGTAGTCAGGTCGTGCGCGGCAGCGCGATGCTTGATCGGCTGTTGGGGGTGCCGAGCCCGCCGCGATGGGAAAAACCGCCAACTGGAGCGGAGCGTGAAGAAGGGAAACGCCAAACCCACGGCGGACGACGAAGCGCTGCGGGAGGTCTTCTCCAAAGCCGATCTCGATGCCGTTCGGCGAATCTTCTCTGGGTGTACGCCGAACGAGCTCAACGAACCACTCGCCCGAGCAGCTGAACGAGGTCACCTCGATGCCGTTCGCGCGCTCGTCCCTGTCAGCGATCCGAAGGCCAACGACAGCCAAACCTTGTATTTGGCTGCAGCGAGCGGCCACCTCGACGTGGTCCGGACGCTCATCCCGGTGAGCAACCCGACGGCCAAAGACAGTTCCGCCTTGCGTTGGGTGGCAGCTAACGGCCACCTCGACGTGGTCCGGGAGCTCATCCCGGTGAGCAGCCCGATGGCCAACGGCAGCGAAGCCTTGTGTCGTGCGGCAGCTAACGGCCATCTCGACGTGGTCCGGACGCTCATCCCGGTGAGCAACCCGACGGCCAACGGCAGCGAAGCCTTGCGTCAGGCTGCAGAAAACGGCCGCTGCAACGTCGTTCGGGAGCTCGCCGCAGTGAGCGACGCAGCCGAGGTGTTTCGAGCGGTGTTGGCGGAGATGACGGAAAAAACAGAGTGCAACGGATTCTGCGGAGCAATGAACTCGTCCTCGCTTCGTGCCGTAAACGCCTTGGCACCCTATGTGGGTGAAAACCTGCTGGAGCAAGCCGTGCGCGATTTGCCCGCTGAATTCGTCACGTGCATGCCGCACTTGTCCGCCTGGCACGCGGCCAAGCGATTGGGTGTTGCAACGCCGCCTGCAGCAACACCGCCCCGCCGGCGGCGCTCACTCTGATGGTTCGGCTATCCGGGCCTCCTGCTGGCTTTCCGGAATGGAGTACGGAACCACGCCGTCGGCCGGCTCGACTTGCCACGCGCTGGCAATCTGCTTGAATGAGGAAGCGGACGGACAGCGCGCCCGATGGAGCACCGTGCTTGACGGGCCGCGTTCCGAACATGCCATTGGGCCGGAGCTTGCGAACGGGAAACGAAAAGCTGACGGGCGCGGGCGAAAAACTTCTCCTGGCCGTCTCATCACCCGACTGCAATTTCAACGCCGTCAGCTCGTTGATTCCTGTGTGTACGAAGGAAGAACTCAACCGGGCGCTGGCCAAAGCGGCCGAAAACGGCCACCTTGACGTGGTGCAGGAACTCGTTCCGGTGAGCGACGTTGGCGCGGTGTTCCAAAAGAACTGGAGAGCCTTTGCACCGGCGGTGCGCCGGAGCTTCATTCTGACGCGTTGGATGCGTTGCTGGGGGTCAGGCCGTATTTGCACGCGATCGATGCACTGACGCCCTACGTCAACGAAAACCTGCTGAAGCAAGCTGCGTGCGACTTGCGGACTAACGTGGTCAAACTCCTGCCGCATCTGGCCGCACGGCACGAAGCCATGCTGCTGCGCGAAACCTCCAAAAGGGCCGCGCGTGGGCTGCCCCGCCGTCGTCGCTCGCTGTGATCGCGAAAACCGCTTTCTTCGTTCTGGGGTCGGCAACGAAACCACGGTTCGCGGTGGATCGACCTTGCCCCGCTGCGCCGTTCTGATTGAATGAACGTGCAGCAGGCGTTCGGTGCATCGGATTCGCCGCAACGGAGAATTCCGTCAATCGGATCGGAGCATGACGATGGAAAACGCGGCACCAATGAGGGATGGTGAAGCGCTGTTGGAGGCGGCTTCCAGAGCGGACGGCCGGCCCGGCACCGTTCGCCTTTTGGCTTCCCGGTGCACGAAGTACGAACGCGACCGAGCCTTGATCAAAGCTGCCCAGAACGGCCACCTCGCCGCCGTCCGCGAACTCATCCAACTCATTCGGGCGGGTGATCCGAAGGACAACGCCAGTGAAGCCCTGTACTGGGCGGTCCACTACGGCCACAGTGATGTCGTCCACGAACTTATTTCTGTGAGCGACCCGAAGAATAACAACAGTCTAGCCCTGCGCCGTGCAGCTTCGGGCGGTTACCTCAATGTGGTTCGGGAGCTCGTTCCGGTGAGCGATCCGAAGGCGAACGACAGCGAAGCCTTGAGATTGGCCGCTCTATGCAACCATCTGGACGTCGTGAAGGTCCTCATTCCGGTGAGTGATCCGAGGGCAGAAGAAAGCCGAGCTTTGAGGGTTGCGGCCAGGGACGGCAACGCCGATGTGGTGCGGGAGCTCGTTCCGGTGAGCGACACCGCTCGTGTATTTCAGGGCGAGCTGGAAAAAGTGGTTAGAGCCGTTCGAGAAGAAGGTATCGAAGAAGTAGAGCGGCAGAAGGTCGATTTTCCTTCGCTTCGCGCCGTAAACGCCTTGACTCCTCATATGGGCGAAAATCTTCTGGAGCAAACGGTGCGTGACTTGCCTGAAGACCTTCTCAAGCTGTTGCCGCACCTGGCCGCGTGGCGCGAGAGGATGTTGGTGCGCGAGGCCATAGAGTCCTACGCACTGGCGACACCCCGCCGCCGCCGTTCGCTGTAGTCGCAGAATCTCTCCGCTTTCCGTTTCGGACTTACTTCTCGCCGAAAACTCGACTCGTTCCGTCGGCGATTGATCTTGCGAAGGCAAGCTTTTCTGTTTGAATGGAAGTGCGTATCGGCAAAGCAGGAGGCTCGGATGGACTCGATAAAGCGGTGCACCGAATGAGTCGCTGTGACGAACCGCAAACGAGCCTCAACGGGCGCGGCCAGCGGAATATTCAAGGCGCCGACATGCAGTTCACGGTACCCGTGAGCGTCGGTGAGAAGCTCTTCCGGACCGTCTCGGAGCCTGTCTGCGACACCGACGCTGTTCGCGCGCTGATTCCTTTGTGTGCAAAAAAAGAACTGAATCAGGCGCTCGTCATGGCGGCGGAAATGGGGCATGTTGCCGCTGTCCATGAACTCATTCCGGTGAGCGAACCCAAAGCTCACGGAAGCAGCGCGTTGCGCGCCGCCGCGCACAACGGTCATCTTGGTGTCTTGTGCGAACTCATCCCGGTCAGCGATCCGCAGGCCTACGAAAGCAGCGCCTTGTGCGGCGCGGCGATGCGCGGAAACCTCGACGCGGTACGTGTGCTCATTCCGGTGAGCAACGCGCGTGCGAGCCAAGCCCTGCTGCGGGCGACTCAGTCCGGTCACATCGCCACCGTCCGCGAACTCATCCCGGTAAGCGATCCGATGGCCGAGGAAAGCCGGGCGTTGCGTTCAGCAGCTCGCCTAGGCTATTCGGATCTCGTAAGAGAGCTGGCTCCGGTGAATGATGCCGCCCGTGTGTTCCAGAGCGAGTTGGAAGTGTTTCTGAAAACCGTTCGACAAGAAGGGATCGAAGCAGCAGGGAACCTTCCGTCACTTTTGGCCGCAAATGCCCTGACTCCCTATGTGGATGAAAACTTGCTGGAACAGGCCGCGCGCGATCTGCCTTCGGACCTGCTCAAGTTCGTGCCCCACTTGGCTGCGTGGCACGCGGCCAAGCAATTAGGTGTTGCAACGCCGCTTGCAGCAACACCGCCCCGCCGGCGCTGCTCGCTCTGACAGCCCTGTTCTCCGGGTCTTCTGCGGGCTTCCAGGAATGGAAATCGGAAACCCACCGCCAACACACCGCGCGGAACGACGCCATCGACCGGCTCGACTTGCCACGCGCTGGCAATCTGCTTGAAAGAAGAAGCGGACGGACAGCGCGCCCGCTGGAGCACCTTGCTTGACGGGCCGCGTTCCGAACATGCCATTGGACCTGAGCGTGCGAACGGAAAACGAAAAGCTGACGATCGCGGGCGAAAGACTTCTTCGGGCCGTCTCATCACCCGACTGCAATTTCAACGCCATCTGCGCGTTGATTCCTTTGTGTGCGAAGGAAGAACTCAACCGGGCGCTGGTCAAAGCGGCGGAAAACGGCCACCTCGCCGTCGTCCGAGAGCTCATTCCGGTGGCCGATCCGCGAGCCGGCGGCAGCGAAGCCTTGTACGCAGCGGCCGAAAACGGCCACCTCGATGCCGTGATCGAACTCATACCGGTGAGCGATCCGGCGGCCGAGGAAAGCCGAGCCCTGCGCCGAGCGGCTTACTACGGTCACCTCGGTGCGGTACGCGCACTCGTCCCCGTCAGCCAACCGAAGGCAAGGGACAGCGAAGCCTTGTACTGGGCGGCCAAGAACGGCCATCGCGATGTGGTGAAGGAACTCATCCCCGTGTGCGATCCCACGGCCGATAAAAGCAGAGCCTTGCGCTGGGCTGCATTCTTCTGCCATCTCGACGCGGTCCAGTTGCTGGTTTCGGTGAGCGACCCAAAGGCCGAAAACAGTCGGGCTTTGTTCTGGGCGGCGCAAAACGGCTCGCTCGGTATCGTGGATCAACTCGTTCCCGTCAGCGATCCGAAAGCCAACCGCAGCGAGGCCCTGTGTGTGGCCGCAGAATACGGCCACCTCGACGTGGTGCGGCGATTGATTCCGGTCAGCGATCCGGCGGCTGCAGGCAGCAGAGCCCTGCATGCGGCGGCTTACCACGGTTACCTCGATGTCGTACGGGAGTTGCTCCCGGTGAGCGATCCACGAGCAGAAAGCAGCAGAGCTCTGCACGCGGCGGCGCACAACGGCTACCCCGACGTCGTGCAGGAACTGATTCCGGTGAGCGACACCGCTTTGGTTTTCCAAAGCGAATTGGAACGATTCGCAAGAACCGTTCAAGAACGAGGGGTTCAAGAAGCCGAGCATGCATCGTCGTTTCGCATCGTCAATTCGTTGGCGCCCCATGCGGGCGACGGTGCACTGGAGCAAGCGGTGCGCGACTTGCCGGCTGACGCGCTCGAACGCGTGCCTCACCTGGTTGCATGGCGTGCAGCCAAGTTGCTGGGGGAGGCCCTGCCGCCCGCAGACGGCTCGCCCCGCCGGCGCTGCTCGCTCTGACGCGCGATGCTCCGGGCCTCGTGCAGGCTTCCGGGAACGGAAATCGGAAACCCACTGCCAACACGCCGCACGAAATTGCGCGTACAGCAACATCACGGAACACCGCGAACTCAGAATGTCGCGCCGTCTGCGCGCCTCCTCTCAGACGTCGCCTGTCTTCACGTTGGATTGGTCTGGTCGTGGCGTTCCCAGCCCGGTTAGATCTGGCGTTGCTGCGCGTCGGTACGCGCTGACCAACTTGCTTCACCCCGCCGCCGCGCCCGGATGTCCGCGGGCAATGAGCATCGCTGAACACGAAAGGAATCGATGCGTGCAATCGCGCAGGTCGTAACGGGCTGGGCTTCATGCACCGATGCGTCAACAAATGGAGCGCGGCCGCGATCTGTGCCACACGCTTCGATGGTGCCGATCGCGTCGTGCTTCATTGGACTTGCAACGGCGCTTATTTTAGGGCGCCTGCTTGCAGCAAGACCGCCGAAAGTCCGGCTGCAAAAGGCAGAAGCCAAGCCAGCACAAGAACCAGGGCAAGAACCCAATCGGTGGGTACTTTCTCATTGGCCGCGTTTTGCCCGCCCTCCCGCCTCCGAAATTTCTGCATCGCAACCAATCCTCTTTCACTGGCTCGATTTGCACGCCTTTTCCGAAAAATCCGCACGCGCTGCGTTCGGAGTAACACGAGTTCCGAGTGCAGCACACCTTGGTTACCTACCAGATTCTGGTGGGTCGTCAACCTCATCGACGGTTGGACACCATGCATCTGGCTTCGTGCGTCAACGATGCGGGCCAGTCGTCAGAGGGCGGCCAGTCCTCACACGAGCGCGCAGCTCGACGATCGGCCTTCGGGCGCGTTGCACCAACCGCAATGGGAACGTGCCGTCCAATGTGCCGATCCTAAAGATGGGAAAAGCAATGCAACCGGACCGGCGTCTTGCTCGTGGCGCGACCTCGTCGGCACGGCGTCGGTGCCACCGCGCGAAAACAGGAGGCGTCGATCTCACGGGATGAGTCCGCATCCCACTACCGTCGCACGCTGGTCGCTGCGCGGTGGAAAATTTCTGGAATTAGCCTTCGCAGAAATTTCCCGGTCCGGATCGTGTGGCGAGTCTTGGCGCGGGTGGGAGGATTGGCGCTCTGGCGACACGCCCGATCCTTGGTGGCGCGGCCGGCGGCGGGTTGCTACGCTTTGCTCCTTTGGAACACTGGAACAGTGCCTTAAGGGATGGCGTCGGCGATGGTCTCGACGAAGGCTCGTGATCTCGAACGGCGGCGCGGAGTCGTTGCTGGCCGACGGGACGGCGCTGGTCGGGTGGCCACGCCAAGGAGGGCGGCTCACGACGGATTCCAAGGGGACTGATGGCCGCGGTGCAGACGGAACGCGTTCCGTTTTGGGGGGCTGCGCCTTGGCGGAAGACTCGCTTGCGTGCAGGGGCGCCGAAGTGCGCCCGCAGCTTTTTGTCGGCCGTACGGACCCCGTATCGGCCGGTGAACGGGCAACTGGCCGCTTTCGCCGCGGCGACGGTCGCAGCCGGTTTCGGGCGAACGGGTTCGTTTTGATGCAGATGGCAGCTTCTTTTTGCCTCGGTTGCGTTGAGGCACGTCAACGGGTCCGCGGGTTCGCCGCGTTGTCCGCGGCGCGGTGGTGGCCGGCTCGGTGCGGAATTCCGGTTGCGCCGGGGTGGCCGGCTGTGGCGCCGCCGTACGCCGGGGTGGCTCGGGGTACGAGGTTTCGTTCGTAGCTGGCCCGTAAAATGCAGCGCGCGGCCGCTCGGGGGCGAGAGGCCGCGCCGCCGCGGCAGTCAATTGGGTGCGGAGCAACAGGGGACAACATGGGAACTGCCGTGGGAACGTTATTCCGCCGCGTGCTGCTGGCGGCGGGCTGCTGGCTGCTGTCGGGCACCGTACTGGCCCAGGCCAACGGCACCCCGCCGCCGGGCGCGAGCTGCGTCGTCACGGCCGGCAACCGCAACGCGCCGCTCGCGGCGGACGGCAGCTACGTCATCTTCGGCATCCCCGGTTCCCTGGGCGCGATCCGCGCCCGCGCCGTTTGTTCCGACGGCTCCCTGGGTCAGAGCGCCGTTGGCTTCACCGACCCGTTGCAGGACGCCCAGGTCGAACTCGGTCCCATTCAGTTCGGTCGGTTCACGCCCTCGCCGCAGGCGCTGAGCCTGAGCGCGCCGCAGCGGCGGCTGGACGCCGGCGCCCAGTCCCAGCTCAAGGCCACGGCCGTGGCCGCGGACGGTTCCGAGCGCGACGTTACGCCGCGCAGCGAAGGCACCGTCTACGCCCTGTCCAGCGAGCTGCTGGCCTCGGTTACGGAAAACGGCCGCGTCACCGTTCACGCCGATTTCGCCCCGGGCGCTTCGGCGCGGCTGGTCGCCCAAGCCACGACCGAAGGCAGCGTGGCCAGCAGCTTCGTCTACGTGCTCGGGCCGCGCGGCACGCTGCGCGGCCGCGTCGTGCGCGCCGACGGCACGACCGCCGTGGCGGGGGCGCAGGTCTCGGTGCTGCGGCTGCAGCCGATGGAGCAGGCCGGCACCGCCGTTTCCAATCCGTCCGGCGAGTTCGAACTCGGCGAGGTCAACGCCGGCGGCTTTCTGATTTCCGCGATCGACCCGGCGAGCGGCGACCGCGCCCTGGGCGGCGCGCGCATCGAGCGCGAGGGCGAGGTGGCGACGGTCGAACTGCGCCTCAACGGCCAGGGTACGGCCGACATCACGGTGGTTGACGCCACCAACGCGCCGGTCGCCGCGACCGAGGTCACGTTCGCCGCGCTGGGGTCGCTGCGCGACGTGCGCACCCTGGCCACCGACGCCCAAGGCAAGGCGCGCTTCAGCGGCGTGCCGGCCGGCACCTTCACCGTTTCGGCGCGCGATCCGGTGTCGCGCCTCGTCGGGGCCGCCGTTTCCAGCATCGCCGCCGGGCAGACGCGCAGCCTGACCCTGCGGCTGCAGCCCACCGGCACCGTCCACGGCGCCGTGTTCGACGCCGACGGCGGCACCCGCCGCGCCGGCGTGCAGGTGCGCGCGATCAGCCGCGAACGCGGCATCGTCAGCCAGCGCGTGACCGGCGCCGACGGCGCGTTCCGCTTCGACAGCCTGCCGCTGTCCGACGGCCCGTTCACCCTGGATGCCTTCGTCGATGGCCGCGTGCGCGCCCGCGTGCCCGCCATCGTGCTGTCCCAGCCCAACCAGGTGCTGGAACGCAACATCACGCTCGGCGCCGTGGGTACCGTGCGCGGCCAGGTTGGCGACGGCGCCGGCCAGGTCTTCGCCGACGCCCGCGTGACCCTGCAGTCGCTGGTCGGCCAGCGGCTGACCTTCGAGGTGCGCAGCGACGCCCAGGGCCGCTACGTCGTGCCGGGCGTGCCGCTGGGCGCGTTCGAGCTCACCGCCATCACCGCCGAAGGCCGCAGCGGCCACGCCCAGGGCCAACTGGCCTCCGACGGCGGGACCGTCACCGTGGACGTCCTCATTGCCAGCAACGCGCTGGCCGGCACCGTGTTCGAGCGCGACGCCGTCACGCCCGTGGGGGCCGGCGTGGCCGTATTCCTGGCGCCGCGCGCCCTGGGGCCGCGCTATTCGTATGAGCCGCTGGCCGGCAACCCGGCCGTGCTGCGTACCGCCACCGACGCGCAGGGCCGCTTCAGCTTCGCCGTCACCCGCGCCGACGCCTACTACGTCCAGGCCGAAGCGGCGCTGGAGCGCGGCCGCAGCGAAGTGGTCGTGGTCAACCTCGATCCGCCGCAGCCGCTGCAGGCGCGCGTGGTGTTCCTGGCCAGGGGCCGCGTCAGCGGCCGGGTCGGCGATCCTCAGGGCCTGCCGCAGGCGAACGTGCCGGTGACGGTCCATTCCGCCGGCCTGTTCGAGGCCGAGCGTTCGGTCCAGACCGACGCCCAGGGCCGCTACAGCGTGGACGGCGTGTTCGCCGGCGAGGTCACCGCGACGGCGCGCAATCCGGCCACCCAGCTCAGCGGTTTCAACCGCGCGCGGCTGGACCACGACGGTCAGCCGGTCGAACTCGACATCACCCTGGCCGCCAGCGGCAGCGTCGCCGGCCGCGTGCTGCGCCGCGACGGCAGCCTCGTGCCCGGCCCGGTGCGGATCAGCCTGCGCCGCGACCGCGTCGTCCTCGCCAGCCAGGACGTGGCCGACGGCAGCGCCTACCGCTTCGACCTGGTGCCGGTCGGCGAGGTCGAAGTCGTCGCCCAGGAACTCGGCAACGGCGACCGCGGCGCGGCGACGACGCGCATCGCCAGCGCTGGCGAGACGCGCCAGCTCGACGTGCGCCTGGTCGGTCAAGGGCGCGTGCGCGTGCGCCTGGTCGATGCCGGCGGCGCACCGGTGACCGGCGCGCGGGTCGCGCTGAGCACCGCCTCGCCGTTCGCCACCACGGCCGAACGCGAATCCGGCGCCGACGGTCAGGTCGAGTTCGAGCGCGTGTTCCACGGCGACTACCGGGTCACGGCGAGCCGCCCGGCCCCGATCGGCAGCCTGTCGGGCAGCGCGGCCGGCACGCTGCTGCCGGGCGCGGACGCCGACCTCACCCTCACCCTGACGGCGCTGGCGACCGGCCGAATCCAGGGGCGCGTTCTGGCTCCCGACGGCCTGACGCCGCTGGCGGGTATGGCGGTGCGCCTGCAGCCCGAACCCTTCCCGGGCGCCTACCTCGTCACCTCGGACGCGCAGGGCAACTACGCCTTCGATCGGGTCGAGGCGGGCGGTTACACCATCGACGTGCACCGGAGCTTCAGCAGCACCGACTGCACGCTCAACGACCGCCTCCGCGGCCGCGCCGTCGGCGTCGTGCTGAGTGCGCAGGACCAAACCATCGCCCGCGACGTCCAGCTGATCGGCCAGGGCCAAGTGGGCGGCAGCGTACGCGCCGCCGGCGGCGGTGCGGCGCGCGGCGCGAGCGTGCAGCTGGTGCCGACCGATTTGGTCTACGGACCGCCCGGCGGCTGCGGCCTCAGCAACAGCTACGACGCCGTCGCCGACGAGCAGGGGCGCTTCCTCTTCCCCGACGTTCCGCCCGGCGCCTTCGCGCTGCAGGGTACGTGGCAGGATCAGCGCGGCGAAGGCGCTGGCCGCGTGCGCTTCGACGGCGACGTTGCGGAAGTCCCGCTGCAGCTGGCCGACAGCGTGGTCGATCTGCCGCTCGCTTTCCACGACGCCAACGGCTTCCTTTACGACGTCGGCGCTGACGGCCGCCTGCTCAGCGGCCTGCGCAACGTGTTCGGCGGCAGCGGGCCGGACAGCGGCGGCGTGCGCCTGGAACTGATCCGCAACGACGTCGCGGTGCCGTTTGCCAACGGCGGCGGCAGCCTAGGGCGCCTGCGCGCCGACGGCCAGGAAGTCGAACTGGACGAGAACCACGCCTTCGGCCTGCGCGTGGTGCGCCGCGTGCTGGCGCCGCGCGCCGGCTATTTCGTGCGCTACGTGGAAACGCTGGAAAACACCGGTTCGAACCCGGTCACCGTCGATGTGCGCGTGCGCACGCACCACAGCGGTGCCGACGGCAGCCCGCGCGTCGTGGACAGCTCCGACGGCGACGCGGTCCTTTCGGTGGCCGATCCGCAGCTCCGCGACCGCTGGGCCGTCATCGACGACCAGAGCGACAGCGACCCGTTCACCGCCACCACCAGCCCGCCCAGCGCCCATCTCTTCGACGGCAGCGGTGCGGCGGTGCAGGTGGCTCAGGCCGACTACGAGCTGATCGGCTCGGTCGGCCGCCTCAACTACCGCTGGAACAGCGTCACCGTGGCACCGGGCCAGCGCGTTTCGCTGATGCATTTCGCCCTGAATCAGGTGGGCCGCCAGAACGCGCGCGAAGCGGCGCTGCGTCTGGCCCAACTGCCGCCGGAAGCGATCGACGACCTGACCACCGACGAGCGCCGCGCCATCGCCAATTTCGCCGTGCCCGACCATTCGGCGCTGGCGCCGCTGCCCAACCTCGCGGCCGGTGCGATCGACGGCCGCGTGTTCTCCGGTGACGGCGTTACGCCGATCGCCAGCGCGACGGTCACCTTCCGCAGCAAGCACCCGCTGTTCGCCCGCGCCCGCCACACCACCGGCGACGCCCAGGGCGCGTTCGAGTTCCGTTCGCATCTTGACGGTTCGTCGTCGAATGCGGTGGTGCCGATCCACGCCTTCGATCTGGTCGCGCGCCACCCGAGCTCCGGCGCGAGCACGGCGACCACGCCCGGCGACTTCGCGCCGTTGCAGACGCGGACCACGCAGGATCTGGTCTTCGCCGGCAGCGGCGACCTGCGCGGCCTGGTCAAGCGGCACAACCAGGCAACGGTCGGCGGCGCGGTGCTGCGCCTATGCACCCTCGACGATCGCGGCCGATGCAACGCCGGCCAGCCTACCCCGGTCAACACGGCCACGTCGGCCGAAGACGGCAGCTACGCCCTGCTGGCGAACGCGCCGCGCGCCTATTTCCTGTTCGCCGACCAGCCGCATCCGCAGGGCAGCGCCCTGTGGGGCCGCGGTCAGGGTACGGTGATCCCCGGCGGCGTGACCGTGGCGCCGGTGACGATGGAAGCGACCGGGTCGATCGCCGGCAGCGTGCGGTCCGCCGACGGCACGCCGCTGGCCAACGCCCGCGTGCTGCTCTTCATCGACGGCACGCCGCCGCGCCTGCGCGAGACGCGCACCGACACCTCCGGTGCCTACCGCCTGTTCGACGTGCCGCTGGGCGAGCACCGCGTCCAAGCCACCGACGCCATCAGCCAGGCGACCGTCGAGGCCGTGGCGACCGTCGTGACGGACGGGGAAACCCGGCGCGACCTCACGCTGGCGGCCTTCGGGCAAATCCGCGTGTCGGTGACGTTCGCCCGCGGCGCGCCGGCCGGCGGTGCGGCGGTCGGGCTCAACGAAGGCGCTCCCGTCACCGCCGACAGCAACGGCGTGGCGGTCTTCCCGGTTGCGGCCGGCAGCTACCGCGTCGAAGCCCTGCATCCGCACAACCCGATCGCGGCCCTGCGCGGTCAGGCCCAGGTCACCGTCGGCAGCAGCGGCCAGCCGGTCGAGGCCAGCGTCGTGCTCGGCGCTGCAGGCGGCGTGCACGGCCGCGTCGTGCGGCCCGACGGCACCACGCTGGCCGGCGGCTTCCCCTACGAGATCCGCCAGATCGGCGGCGGCGACTACCGCGACGGCTTGCGCCAGACCAGCGCCGAAGGCAGCTACGTCCGCGCCGGCTTGCCGCTGGGCCGCTACCTGATCACGGCCTACGACGCGGTGCAGGAGCGCTTCGCCGATGCGGAGTTCGACGTGAGCGCCGACGGTCAGGACGTTGAGGTCAACCTCACCCTGCTGGACAACCGCATCGCCCTGCCGGCCGACCTGCGCGACGCCAATCGCTTCCGTTACGACGTGCAGCCCGACGGTTCCCTGGCGGCTGGCAGCAGCGGCGCCTACGACCGCGGTGCGGCGCGGCTCACGGTCAACGGCCAGGCCTTCAGCGGTGCCAGCAGCGCGCGCCTCAAGGCCGCACGGCGCCAGTTCCACATCGAGCAGTCGGGCAGCGTCGCCGGCCTCACGCTGTCGCGCCAGATCTACGTGCCGCGCGGCAGCTATTTCGCGCGCTACCTCGACACCTTCGAGAACCCCGGCGCCGCGCCGGTCAGCGTCACCGTCAGTCTTCAGAGCCGCATGCCGCTGGCCGACGCCGTTGCCACGTCCTCCGGCGATGCCGCCGTCACGGCCGCCGACCGCTGGGTCCTGGCCGACGACGCCGACGACGCCGACGTCGATCGGGTGAAGCAGGCACCCAGTCTGGCCCACGTGTTCGCCGCGGCCTCCGGTGCTCAGGCGCCCGACGGCGTGGCGTTCGCCCAGGACAACGGGGTCGGCGTGCTGACCCAGACCTGGTCGGTGCTCACGGTGCCGGCCGGCGCCAAGGTGTCGCTGCTGCATTTCGCCGTGCAGCAGGTCAACCGCCGCGGCGCCCGCGCGGCCGCCGAACGCCTGCTGCAGCTGCCGCCGGAGGCGCTGACCGACCTCGCGCCGGCCGAAGCGTCGGCCGTCGTCAACTTCAGCGTGCCGGCGGATCTGGTCGGCAGCGTCGAGCCGCTGCCGTCGCTGACCGCCAGCGTGCGCGGCACGGTCTACGAAGGCGACGGCCGCACCCCCGTGCCATCGACGCGCGTCACTGCCCAGTCCGAGCACCCGCTGTTCAACCGCCGCTGGGGGCTGAAGGCCGATGCACTGCCGTTCTGTCCCGGCGGCACACGGCTGGACAGCCTGCTCGCGGGCAGCGGCGGCGTCGGCCAGCCAGCGGCCGGCAGTTACCGGTTCGACGGCCAGCTGGGGGCGGACGATTCGGTGGCCGTGCCCGAGGGCGTGCCGGTCCACATCGAGGCCCAGCCCGACGAAGGGTGCTTCGCCGATCACGCCGGCCACCCGGTCACGCACATCCCGTCGCGCCGGGTGACGGTGACGGCCCCCGGCGAACAGAACTTGCTGTTCGACAGCGGCATCGTTTACGGCACGGCGGTGGGTCCGGCGGACTTCTCCGTCACCCAGGGCCGCGCCTACCTGTCGATCCACGATCCGGACCCGCCGGCCAACGACTACGTACCGATCGCGCCGGATGCCACCTTCGCCTACCCGGGCCTGCCGCCTGGCCGCTACGACGTCCTCTTCGACGCCCCGCATCCGGACGCGCAAACGCCGGAACGCCACCTGCGCGGCCTGAACCCGCAGGTCGAGATCGCCGTGGGCCAGGTCCGCGCCATCGAGGTGCGGATGCAACCCACCGGCCGCGTGCAGGGAACCGTCCTGACGGCGAACGCCGAAGCGGTGGTCAACGCGCGCGTGCAGTTGTCGGGCGCCGTCGCCGGCCAAAGCTACGATCAGTGCGGCAGCGGCTGCGATGCGGCCGCCCTGGGCCGCAACCGCGGCAAGCGGCCCGTCCAGCGCGACGTCGTCACCGACAGCCTGGGCCGCTTCGACTTCAGCGCCGTGCCCGCGGGCAGCTACCGCCTCAACGTGATCGATCCGATCTCCGGCGCCGACAACGCGTCCACCTTCGATGTGGAAGCCGGCTTGCAGCCCACCGTGCGCCACGTGGTGCTGCTGGCCCTGGGCTCGGCCCAGGTGCAGGTGAACGCGGCGGCGGGCGGTGCCGTCGCCGATGCCTACGTTTACCTGCGTTCCAGCACCTTCGCCGGCGAGCGCGTCGCGGGGCGCACCGACGCCCAGGGCCGCCTGCTCGTGGCCAACGTTCCGCAGGGCGACTACACCTTGCGCGTCGCCGATCCGCGATTTGGCACCGCCGAGAGCGACCGCGAAGTCAGCGGCAGCATCGCCGCCAACGGCGAGCGCGACGACCACACCGTGGTGCTGCGTGCGGCGGCACGGCTGCGCGTGCGGGCGCTCGACGGCCAAGCCGGCAACAGCCCGATGGGCGCGGTGCGCGTGCGCCACGCGGCGGGCAGCGCGGCGCTGGCCGAGGTCGGCCTCACCGGCGCCGACGGGTGGTTCGACGCCGGGCTCATGCTCGACGGCGAGCACCGCTTCCAGCTCGTGGCCGACGACGGCCGCCAGAGCGCCGCGAGCTTCGCCGTCGATGCCGCGGCCGACGGTCAGGTGCTGACGCGCGAACTCGTGCTGGGCGGCAGCATCGAGCGCGACGGCGTGCTCAGCTTCGCCGGTGAACGCCAGCTGGTTGGCCTGACGCTGGCGGCGGGCGATCGCCTGAGCCTGTCCCTGCGCGCCCACGCCCATTCCGGCGCACCGGACGCCTGTGACGTGCGCGCGCAGCTGTACGACGTCGGCCGCACCCTGCGCGCCGACGGCTACGGCGGTGGCGCCACCGGCGGCTACCAGCAGGTCAACCTCAGCGGCGATCTGCGCGACAGTCTGGCCGGCGACGCGGGTTTCTACGCGGTCGCCCTTTCCACGCTCGACCCCGGCTGCGCCACGGCCGGCTACCGCATCGGTGCAAGCGTCAACGGCACCGCGCGCGCGCTGGACGATTACTCGGGCGGCGCCACGGTGGCCGGCCGCCTGTTCGGTCCCGACGGCCTCACCCCGATCGCCGGCGCCGCGGTGCGGCTGCGCGGCGGCGACGCACCGATGCTGCACGCTCAGGCCACCACCGGCGCCGACGGCGGGTTCCGCTTCGAGCGCGTGCCGACCGGCGGTTACCGCCTGCAGTCCGTGCCGGCCGCTCCGGACGAGCCGGTGGCAACGGCTGACGTCAGCGTGGCCACGGCCGGCGTCACGGTGAACCGCGACCTGCACCTGCCCGGTACCACCCGCCTCGACATCGAGGTGCGCCGGCCCGACGGTACGCCGTTTGGCATTGCTCAATTGGTGTTTCTGGCCGAGCCCGATTTCCACGAACAGCGCGACACCGACACCCAGGGCCGGCTGAGCTACGCCTACGTCGGAACGGCGCCGCTGCGCGTCGTCGCCCAGGATCCGGCCGACAGCAGCGTCTGGAGCGAACGCAGCCTGGCGCCGGCGCCGGGCCAGAGCATCGCCGTCGCCTTCGTGCTGGGACCGGCACCGGTGCAGGGGCTGGTGCGTGACGGCGGCGGCCTCCCGGTGTCTGGAGCCCTGGTGGTGGCGCGCCGGCCCGGCAGCAGCGCCCCGGTGGGCTCGGCCTCGGCCGACGGCAGCGGCCAATACCGTCTCGACGCCTTGCCCAGCGGCACGCCGCTGGAACTGCGCGCGGCCGACCCGCAGGACGCCGTCGTGGGCGAAGCGGTGAGCCTCAGCGCCGTCGCGGGCCAAACCACGACCCAGGACCTGACCCTGCGCGGCCGTGGCAGCCTGACGGGTCAGGTGCGCCACGATTGGGGCAACCCCATCGCCGGCGCGGCGGTGTTCGCCAGCTACGCCGGCGGCAGCACGGGCAGCCCGCAGCAGACGGTTGTTGCCTCCACCGACGCTCAGGGGCGTTACCGGCTGAATGCGCTGCCGGTGGGCCTGCCCATCGCCGTGCGCGCCGTGTTCGCCGGCAGTAACGGCGAGATCGAGGCCACGGCGAACACCCAGATCGTCGGTCACGGCAGCGAGAGCACGCTCAATTTCGAGTTGGACGTGCCGGGCGGCAGCGTGCTTGCCCGGGTGGCCTCGGCCGACGCGCTGGCGGACAGCGGTGCGTGCACCTTCGCCATCAGCGCGAGCGGCTACAGCAACAGCGCGACCGCGCCGTGCAGCGGCCACACCTTCGACGGCGTGCCGGTGGGACCGGCGCAGATCGCGCTGTATCAGGGCGACGGCGATTCCCCCGTGGCGACGCTCGACATCGCCGTCCTGGCCGATGCGCGGGTAGACGCCGTGTTCCTCGAATCCGTGGTGCACGGCGCCGTGCGCTTCGCCGACGGCACGCCGGCGGCCGGGATCGATCTGAGCCTGACCGACGCCGCCGGCAGCCGGCGCAGCGCGGTCAGCGCGGACGACGGCCGGTACCGCATCGGCTGGGCCGCGGTCGGTGCGTTCACGCTGCAGGCGCAGGACCCGAACTCCGGTTTGCGCAGCGAAGCCGCCGGCAGCGTGGCCGCGGTGACGGCCCCGGTCGTCGTGGACCTCGCGTTGCCGCCCGCGGGTAGCGTCGTCGGCAGCGTGCTGGCCCAGTCCGGTACGCCGCTGGCGGATCTGCCGGTCTACGCGCGCAGCTCGGGCCTGCTGTTCGACCGGCAGACCTGGACCGACGCCCAGGGCCAGTTCCGTTTTGACCGCGTCGCGCTGGGCGAGGTCGGTGTTTCCGCGTTCGACGCGCAAACCCAAAACGTCGCCACGGCGCAGACTCAGCTGAGCAGCAACGGCCAGAGCGCCAGCGTCACGCTGCAGTTCCCCCTCACCGGCAGCCTCGGCGGCACCGTCTACCGCGACGGCGGCCCGGCGGCGGCGGCCTGCGTGGAGCTGCGCTCGCTCGCCGACGACCAGGCCCACGCGCAGGTCCACCGGTCGGCGACGGCGGACAACGCGGGCCTGTATGCGTTTTCCGCGGTAGCGCCGGGGCCGTTCCTGGTGCAGGCCGATGCCTGCGACGGCAGCCGCCTGACCGGGCTGGCCCAGGCCGCCGTCGGCAGCAACGCGAGCACCACCGTGGACCTCACCCTCGGCAACGCGCTGCCGCTGTCGCAGCGCCTGGCCGACAGCGCCTCCGGCTACAGCGTGGACGTCAACGGCGACGGCACCCTGGGGCCGTTCGACACCGCCAGCAGCAGTGCCTTCACCTTCAGCGGCGACGGCCACGTGCTCAGCGTCGGCGGCGTTGACTTCCCCCGGCTCAGCGCCGCCTGGAGCAGCCAGGGCGGCCGCGAGCTGCGCCTGGGGCCGCTGGGACTGGCCGGCCTGCAGGTCAGCCGCCGCGTTTACGTGCCGGCCGCCGGCGGTTACGCGCGCCTGCTGGAAACGCTGAGCAACCCGGGCACGGCGGCGGTCACGCGCACGCTGCGCGTCAGCGGCAGCTACCGCACGTTCACGCCCGAGTTGCGGGTGTCGCCGGCGGCCAGCGCCGGCCGTTACGCCGTCGTCGCGCCGCCGGAATGGGACAGCCTCAGCGCCGGTCTGGCCGGCCAGGTCTTTGGCGGCAGCGGCGGCGCATTGCCGCAGGTGCGCATCGCTACTTCCGCGCGCCGTTTCGAGTGGAGCTGGAGCGTCACCGTGGCCCCGGGTCAGACCGTGTCCTACCTCAGCTACCTGGTGCCGCGCCGCCTCGGCGACGCCGGGGCCGCGGAGCAGCAAACCCAGCGCCTGGCGGAGATGACCGAGCCCGGCATGTTCGACGGCCTGTCCCCGGCCGAGAAATCGCAGATCCAGAATTTCGTGGTGCCTTGATGACGTCGATGTTCCCCACAAAGAATTGGTTCCAAAACCTACTGTCGGCCGCGGCGCTGGCCGCCTTGGCCGGCTCCGCCGCGGCGGGGCCGGAGCGTCCGCTGCTGGCCGCCGGCGGCCTCGCCGTGCAGCCGACCGGCGCCGCCGCGGTGGAGCTTTCGGCGCTGCGCGCGGGCGCGGTCGCCGTGCTCGATCCGCAGCTGAGCAGCAGCCGCGAGCTGCTGGACGCCTTGCACCGGTCCGGTTATCAGGGCGAGGGTCTGGTCGTGCTCGTGACCGGCGACGCGGGCCAGGCCGAAGCGCTGCGCCGGCGCAGCGCCGCGCTGCCGCAGGCGCGCTGGGTCAGTGCCGCGGCGTCCACGGTACTGCAGCGGCTCAAGTTGGCCGGTACGCCGGTGGTCCTGGGCCTGGACCGGCAGCAGCGCGTCGCCTGGCGCGAAAGCGGTCTGCCGGCCGACCCGCTGCACCTCGCCCTGCGCATCGCCGAATGGGCGGCGGTCCCGCCCGCCGCAGAGCGGCGCTGATGCGCCCCCGACCGTTGCACCGTTTGGCCGGGCTGCTGGCCGGCCTGTGGCTGCCGTTGGCCGTGCCGGCGCAGTCGCTGACCCCGCAGGTGACCCAGCCCCGCGCCAGCATTGTCGTGTTCGCGGCGTTTTCCTGTGCGTACTGCGCCCAGGCGGCGCAGACGCTGGCCGCGCTGCAGCGGCGTTATCCCGACACGCTGGCGGTGCAGTTCAAGCACTTTCCGCTGAGCGCCGACGCCGAGGACGTGCTGGCCCACGAGGCGGCGTTGGCCGCCGCCGCGCAGGGCAAGTTCCCGGCGCTGCACGAGGCGCTGTTCCGCCAGCCGCGGCGGGCGCTCGACCGCGCGGCGCTGGACCAACTGGCCGAGCAGGCCGGCCTGGACATGGCGCGCTACCGCCGCGACCTGGACGGCCACGTCTGGCGCGGCCGCGTCGAGGACGACCGGCGCGAGGCCGCCGCCTTCGGCGTGCGCGCCACGCCCACGTTCTTCGTGCAGGGCTTCAAGCTCGAAGGACTGCAGGACGCCAGCGTGTTCGAGACCCTGATCGAGCAAGCCCGGACGCGCGGCGGCAGCGGCGCCGCACCGTCCACGCTGCAGGAAGCCAGCCATGCTCGCCGCTGACCGCTTGCGCTGCATCGCCGTCGCGGCGCTGCTGCTGGGCGCGCTGCCGGCTTGGCCGGCGGCGGCCGCAGGCCGCAGCGAGGCCAAACGCCAGCTCGCCAGCATGGGTCTGGAGCCCAGCGCCGACCGCCTGGTGCAGTACGCCGCCGACGGGGACCTGGTCACGGTCGGCTTGCTGCTGGACGCCGGCGTTTCCGCCCGCGCCGTTGATTCCGTGCACGGCGCGACCGCCCTGCACAACGCCGCCGCCCAGGGGCACCTGCGCCTGATCGCCCGGCTGCTGGAGGCGGGCGCCGAGGTCGATGCGTTCGACAGCTACGGCGCGACGCCCCTGATCAACGCCGCCTACCACGGCCGCGCCGCCGCGGTGCAGGCCTTGCTCGCCGCCCGGGCGACGGCCGACCGGCGTTCCGCGCAGGGCAGCACCGCGCTGATCGCAGCGGTCTACAGCGGCGACCTGACCGTCGTTGATGCCCTGCTGGCGGCCGGCGCCGATCCGGCGCTGGCCGATGGCTCGGGCCAGACCGCGCGCCAGATCGCCGAATCCGCCGGCCGGAGCGACCTCGTCGCCCGCCTGGACGGCGCGGGGCCGGCGCGGTGAGCGCGCCGCGTTGGGTCCGCCGGGTAGGGGCCGCCCTGCTGGGGTTCGGTGCCGCCGCTTGCTCAGCGGCGCTGTTGCCGGCGCCCGCGCCCGATGCGGCGCCGCTGCTGCCGCCGGTCTCCTCGTTCCACGACCGGCAGCCGGCCGAAGCCGAAGCCCGCCAGATCCTCGCGTCCTGGGCCGCCGGCGAGGCGGTGACGCTGCCCTGGACGCGCCTGCAGCTGGAACGCTACGTGCGCCACAAGGCCATGCCGACGCGCGGCGCGCGCGGGCTGGCCCTGGTCCACGTGGCCATGCACGACGCCTACGAGCGGGCCGTGCAGCAGCAGCTGGAACCCAAGCTCGCCGTGTCCATGGCGGCGGCGCAGGTGCTGGCCTACCTGTTTCCGGCCGAGGAGCGCGCCTTCGACCGCACCGCGTTCGAGCTGGCCGCCCAGCTGTCCGCGGCCCCGCGCGAGCAACTGCCTGCCGGCGCGCTCGACGCGCTGCGCCTGGGCCGGGCGGTGGGCCAGCGCGCGATCGAGCGCGGCGAGAGCGACGGCGCGCAGCGCGGCTGGAACGGCGTACGCCTGCAATGGCACGGCGAAGGCCGCTACTACGGACCGGGCAGCTGGGAGCCCACGCCGCCCTATTTTTACTACCCGCCGGACGAGCCGTTTGCGCCGTCGTGGAAACCCTGGGTGCTCGACCGCGCCGACCGGTTCCGCCGCGCACCGCCGGCGTTCCACTCGGCCCGGTTCCTGGCTGACCTGCGCGAGGTCGTCGCCATCAACCGCAGCCTGACGCCCGAGCAGTTGCGCGTGGCCAAGTTCTGGGTCGATGGCCACGGCACGGTCACGCCGCCCGGCCACTGGAACCAGATCGCGATCGAGGAAGCGCGGCGCGCCCGCCTCGACGACGCGACCACCGTGCGCCTGTTCGCGGATCTCAACCTGGCCCTGGCCGATACCTTCATCGCGGTGTGGGACACCAAGTACCGCTACTGGACCCAGCGCCCCATCACCGCCGCGAAAAAACTCCTCAACGTCACCCTGAAGCCGCCGATACTGACCCCGCCGTTCCCCTCCTACGTGTCCGGCCACGCGGCCTTCAGCGGGGCGGCGGCGCGCATCCTCGGCCACTATTTCCCGGCCGAGGCGGCGCGTCTGGACGCGCTGGCGGAAGAAGCGGCGGCCTCGCGTCTGTACGGCGGCATTCATTTCCGCCACGACAACGAAGACGGCTTGGCGCTGGGGCGCAAGGTGGCGGAGTTTGTTTTGAACAACGGGAAACCATGAACACGACAACCTCAATCCCGAACGGCACCGGTTCGTCCGGCTGCAGCGCAGCTGCGGCGACTGCGGCAGGCCAAACGCTGGCGTCTTTGAGCGGCAGCGGCGGTCGCTGGCGCTCCGGATGGTTAGGGCGGTTCGCCATAGGGCTGGCGCTCGTGCTGACCACCGTCACTGCGGTGGACGCCGCAAACGGCGATGCGCCCGACCCCGTCTTCGCGTCGTCGTTTGAGCCGCTGTTTCCTGGGCTGATCGATCTCACCTCGCGCACGCCCACGCCCGGCGCGCGCCTTTCGTCGGAAATCGGTTATCGCGTCGGTGCGCGGTTTGCGCGCCGCAGTGAGGTGCCGGCTGCATTGCTGCGCGTGTACCTGGATGGCAAGGACATCAGCGCTGCTTGCGCGTTCGACGCAGCGGAAATCGATTGCGGCGATCTGGCCGCCCAGCCGCCGGGTACGCACACGGTCACGGTTCGTGCGGGCGACAGCCGCTTCTCGTGGTCGTACCAAACCCTTCCAGCGCCGCGAGTCGTCAGTCTGACGCCCCATGGCACGCTGCCGCACGGCAGCCGCCCCCAGATCACCGGCACGTTCAGCGACCCCTCGGCGGTGCTTTCCCGGGACGGCGTGCAGCTATGGCTGGACGAGGTAGACGTGACGGCTTCGGCCGAGATCGTGCTCGATGGCAGCCACGCCGGCAGCGTGCGCTACACGCCTTCCCAGCCATTGGCGACCGGCGTTCACCGCAGCCGGCTGTTCGTGACCAACGACGCCGGCATACGTGGCGGTGACGTCGCCCACATCGACATCGCTCCGGCCGCCGACGCGGTCGTGCGGTTCCTCCAGCCTGCGGGCGGCCAGAGCGTGGTCGAGCCCGAGTTCACGGTGAGGGTCAGCGCCGTCTCGAACATCAGCGACGTCGAGTCGGTCTTGATCAACGGCGAAGCTGCGGAAGCAGTGTCTTTCGCGCAGCCGGCGAGTGAATACCGTCGAACCCTCACGCTGCACCCGGGCGATAACCCTGTTGTTGCCATCGCGCGCTTCGCCGACGGAAGCCAAGCGCAGGCGAGCACCAACCTCACGTTCGACACACCGCCCAACGTGACGATCATCAGCCCGGTCGATTGGCAGACTTTGGGACCAGAAAGCGGCAGCGGGCCACGGCCGGGCGGTTCGATCAACCTCACCGGGTCGGTGGAACGCCCGGTCGCCATCGTTGGCCGGGCCAGCAAGCGGGTCGTCGGTGTTCAGATCAACCAGCAGCAGGCGGTGCTGGACGCCGATGGGCAGGGCTTCCGCTTTGAACGCTACCTGCTGCACGAAGGCACCAACCTGATCAGCGTCAACGCCACCGACAGCAGCGGCCGCGTCGGTTCGGCCCAGATCACCGTTTACCTCGACCAGACCGCACCGCTGCTGACCGTAGAGAGCCCGCGCGAGGATGCGCTGACGTCGGCGGCGAGCATCGACGTGCGTGGCGTGGCCAACGATGCGGTCGAAGGGGGCATCCATGCACCCGAGCCCAGCGTGGTCGTGCGTAACGCCGCGAACGGCCAGACGGTGGAGGCCAGCGTTACCGACCGCTACTTTCTCGCCCGCGACCTGCCGCTGGAAGTCGGCGCCAACGCCCTCGTGGTGACCGCGACGGATGCGCTGGGCAACGCACGCAGCCGTGAGTGGCGCGCCACCCGGGTTGCGGCGGGCTCCGAGCGCATCACCCTGCTGGGGGGTGACCGTCAGAGCGGCGACGTGAACAGCGTGCTGCCCCAGCCGCTGGCGGTCACCGCGCTGGACTCGCAGGGTCTGCCGTTGGTCAGCAAGCCGATTCATTTCGACGTGCTGCGGGGTGCTGGCTCGATCCGGCGTACGGCAGCTCAGGCCGAAAAGCCGGACGGTGTCAATCCGGCGCGCAATCTGGTGGTGACCACCGACGCGGCCGGTCGGGCGGAAGTATGGCTCGCGCTCGGCAACGAAGCCGCACTGGCCGGCAACGCGGTGCGAGCCTGGAGCCCGGACGTGGCCGAGGAAGTGATGTTCACGGCGACCGGCCGGCGTTTGCCGCCGGCTCACGTGGTGGTCAGCGGTGCGGCCGGCACCCAGTACGTGCAGACACAGAGTCAGCCCTTGGAAGGGCTGACCGCCGTCGTGCTGGATGCGGAACGCAACCCGCTGGCTGGCACGCCGGTGCATTTCGTGATCGACGCCGGCGCCGACGCGGAATTCCGGCCCCAATCCGCCGCGTCGGGAAATCTTTCAGCGGACGGCAAGACCCTGGTCGTGCTGACCGACAAGAACGGTCTGGCCAGTGTGCGGCCGTTCACCGGCATCCGTGCCGGTACGGTGCGGGTGCGTGCCTTCGTCCAGATGGACGCCGCAACCGTCGTCGGCACGGCCGTGTTCCAACTGTTGGTGCTGCCGCGGCGTGACGGCCCTACCGGTTTCTCCGGCGTCGTGCTGGATCATTCCGGCAAACCGCTGCAGGGCGTGCGCCTGTCGATCACGCGTACGCCGCTGAGCACGGTCAGCGACAGCAACGGCCGCTTCCAGTTCGACGACCAGGTTCCACCGGGCAAGATCGACCTCGACGTGGACGGGCGTGCACTGCAGTCGGTACAGAACGGCCAAGCCGTCGAATACCCGCGCCTGCATTTCGAGACGGCCGTGATCCAGGGGCAGATGAACCAGCTACCGCATCCGATCTACCTGCCGCCGATCAACCGCTCGCAAGCCCGCGTCGTCGGCGGTGACGAGGACGTAAGCCTGACGATTCCGGGACTGGAAGGTTTCGAGATGGTCGTCAAAGCCAACAGCGTGACCTTCCCGGACGGCAGCCGGGTAGGACCCGTGGTGGTGACGCCGGTGCACGTGGACCGCCTGCCGATGGTGCCGCCCGGACCGAGCAGCGTGTTCAGCGCGGTGGCCTGGACCATCCAGCCGACCAACACCCGCTTCGATCCGCCCATTGCGGTGAAGATTCCCAATGTGGAAGGGTTGAAACCGGGTGAAACCAAGCCGATCGTGCAATGGGATCACGATCTGGCCGCGTTCATCCCGATGGGTCGCGGTACGGTCAGCGAGGACGGCACGCAGATCGTGACCGATGCGGGTTCGGGCATTACCAAGGCCGGCTGGGGCAGCGCACCGGCGATTCCGCCGCCGGAAACCTGCGGCACCAACCCGCCGCCAGCGACTTGCAAAGGCAGCAATTGCTCGCCTTGCCCCGACTGCGAGGCGCCGGCGGGCCAGCCTTGCCCCAGCTGCGCGCCGGACTCCGGGCAAAACGGCCGCCGCTGCAGGGACAGCGCCTGCCGCGCCTGCGTGGCAGGTGCGTGCCAGCTCAAGCCGGGCTTCCGCGAGGACAAACCGCAAGGCAAGGAGAAACTGGAATTCTCGGCCGGCTACGCGCGCGCGCAAATTCTTTCCAAGGCCGAGTTCCGCGCCTACCGCGAGGGCTACTACGCGGCCCTTCCGGCGCCGGAGGTCTTCGCCGACTGGCAGTTCGAGCTGGCTCCGTACTGCACCCCCGAAGGCCAGTGGCGCTTTGTGCTCGCCGAATCCAAGATCACGAGCAAGATCATCGAGCGCTGGCCGTCGCCCTTCACCTGGCTGAACGCTCCGGCCATTCACCGGATCGACGACGAGGTGCCCCCGGGCGGCCCCTACTGCGAGCGGTTCAAATCGGTTGACCTGCAGCTGAAGCTCATTGCCTCCTCCGCCTACGGCCGCCCGCGCGACAACCCGGTGGTCGCGGCCCTGCTCGACGCCGGCTGGCAGCGGCTCAGCGCCGGCTTGGCCGGCCAGCCCGACTACGCCCACGCCGTTGGTACCGATGCCCACGAGCGGCTGCATTATTGGCGCTTTCGGCAGGAGGCCAAGCGTCAGTGGCCGACGTTTCGACGGCAGATTGAGGGGCTGGAAACGCCGGTACAGCCGGGGGATTCGCCTAGCGCTGCTGCTGCGCGTGTAAAGCAGCAATCGGACGACATTCTTAGGGATTTTGAAAGAGCCGTGGCTTCTTTCCTGACGAGCCCCCACAGCCAACCCGAAGAGTTCTACGAATGCGCGATGGGAGGTATGGGACTGGAGTGGATCGTGTTGAGTCAGCTCCGGCATCAGCGCCAATGCCCGGAAGTGCAGCCGGTAGTACCCGCCTGTCCCAAAGCAATAGGAGACGACTGATGAAGTTCTGGATTTTGCTGGCCGTACTGCTGCCAGCGGCGCAAACCCAACAAACCCAACAAACCCAACAAACTCTGCAAGCAACCAAGCCGGATTGCATCGAACGGCGTACCACTACGCGGTTGGCCACGCTGGAAATCCGCACTTGCCTCTACGGCTATGCAGCTACCGCGCAAGCCCCGGCGCGGGCGGTCGAGGTCCGGCAGACGCTGACCAATGTCAGTACCAAACCGATCGTGCTGCTGCTGTCGGAGGATCCGCTGCGCCGCTTCGCGCCCTTCATACTGGCCGGTAACGAATCACGCGACCTCCATAAGGTGCCCCGGTTCCCGACCAGTGAGGACAATACCTTTGTTGAGCCGGCCAACGAGTACTTGCGCCTGAAGCCTCGTGCGAGCACCGAACTGAGCTACCGGCTGGTCGATATGATGATCGAACCGCCTCGCGTTACGGTGCTGTATTTCATCAGCGCGCGCACCGATTTCGATTTCCGTCGCGATGGCGAGCGCCTTACCGATAGGGATGTAATGCGTGCGCGCTTTGATGAGGAAGCCGCAGGGGATGGACGAATCATGCGGGCGCGCTTTAGCGGCTTCGGCATTTCCGCCGACTAACCAACCGTCTTCTGCTGAACCGACAGCGTGGCCTGCACTCGATGGGCGCGATGGGGCTGGAATGGACCGTATTGAGTCAGCTCCGGCATCAGCGCCAATGCCCGGAGACGCAGCCGGTAGTGCCCGTCTGCCCCAAAGCCATAGGAGACGACTGATGAAGCTCTGGATTTTGCTGGCTGTGCTGCTGTTGCCGGCGGCGCAAACCCAACAAACCCCGCAAGCAACCAAGCCGGATTGCATCGAACGGCATACTGCTACGCGGCTGGCCACGCTCGAAATCCGCACCTGCCTCTATGGTCATATCGCAACCGCGCAGACGCCGGCGCGGGCGACTGAGATCCGGCAGACGCTGACCAATGTCGGTAACAAGCCCATCGAACTGCTGCTCTCACAGGATCCGCTGCGTCGCCACAGGCCGATTATTCTGACCGGCAACGATTCACGCGGTTTGCACAAAATGCCTCGGATACCGACCAGCGAGGACGATACTTTCGTCGAGCCTGCTACCGAGCACGTGCGCCTGAAGCCTCGTGCAAGCACTGAATTGAGCTACCGGCTGGTCGATATGATGATCGAACCGCCCAGTGCTACGGCGCTTTATTACATTGTTGCGCGTACCAATTTCGATTTCCGCCGTGACGGCGAACGACTCAACGATATCGACACGATGCACGCGCGCATTGACGAGGAAAATGCAATCGGTAGGGGGGTCGACTTTACAAATTTCAGCAACGTTGGCATCTCCGCCGATTAACCGTCTTCTGCTGAACCGACAGCGTGGCCTGCACTCGATGGGCGCGATGGGGCTGGCGTGGGCCGTGCTGAGTCAACTGTGGCATCAGCGCCAATGCCCGGAGACTCAGCCGGTGGTGCCTGTCTGCCCCAAAGCCATAGGAGACGACTGATGAAGTTCTGGATTTTGCTGGCCGTACTGCTGCCGGCGGTGCAACCCCCGCAAACGCCGCAAGCGGTCAAACCGGACTGCATCGAACGGCACACCGCAACGCGGCTGGCCACACTGGAAATCCGCACTTGCCTCTACGGCTATGCAGCTACCGCGCAAGCCCCGGCGCGGGCGGTCGAGGTCCGGCAGACGTTGACCAATGTCAGTGCCAAGCCCATCGAGCTGCTGCTCTCACAGGATCCGCTGCGCTGCCACAACCCGACAATTCTGGCCAAGAATGGACGGCGTCATCTGCACAAGGTGCCTAGGATACCGACCAGCGAGGACGACACCTTCGTCGAGCCCGCCAACGACCAGGTGCGCCTGAAGCCTCGTGCCAGCACCGAATTGAGCTACCGGCTGGTCGATATGATGATCCAACCACCCAGCGCCACGGTGCTGTATTTCGTCAGCGCGCGCACCGATTTCGATTTCCGTCGCGATGGCGAACGTCTTACCGATAGGGATGTAACGCGCGCGCGCTTTGACGAGGAGGTCGCAGCGGGTGGACTGATAATGCCACCTTTTTTTAGCGACGTCGGTATCTCCGCCGATTAACCGTCTTCTGCTGAGCCGACAGCGTGGCTTGTGCTCGATGGGCGCGATGGCACTGGCCGTGTTGAGTCAACTCCGGCAACAGCGCGAGTGCCCGGAGACGCAGCCGTTGATGCCCGTCTGCCCCAAAGCCATAGAAGAAGACTGATGAAGTTCTGGATTTTGCTGGCTGCGCTGCTGCCAGCGCCGCAGGCCCCGCCAGCCGCCAAACTCGATTGCATAGAACGGCATACCGCCACGCGGCTGGCCACATTGGAAATCCGCACCTGTCTGTACGGTCATGCAGCAACCGCACAGAATCCGGCGCGGGCGATCGAGATCCGACAGACGCTGATCAATGTCAGCACCAAGCCGATCGAGTTGTTGCTGTCACAGGATCCGCTGCGTCGCCATAACCCGACAATTTTTGCGAACACTGGACGGCGTAATCTGTACAAAGTTCCCCGGATACCAACCAGTGAGGACAATACCTTTGTCGAGCCCGCCATCGACCACGTGCGCCTGAAGCCGCGTGAGAGCACAGAACTGAGCTACCGGTTGGTCGATATGATGATTGAACCGCCGAATGCCACAGTGCTCTATTTTGTCAGTGCACGCACCGATTTCGATTTTCGGCGCGAGGGTGAACGCCTTACCGACAGCGAGATAACGCGCGCGCGCTTTGATGAGGAAGTTGCGGCGGATGGATTGATAAAGCGGGCGCGCTTTAGGGATGTTGGCATCTCCCCCGATTGAGCAGCGACCTTCAGAGACAGCAGCGCGCACCCGTTCGAGAAGCGCGATGGGAGGGATGAGTCTTGAGTGGGCCGTGCTGAGTCATTGCGGCAGCAGCGCCAATGCCCGGAGACGCAGCCGGTGATGCCCGTCTGCCCCAAAGCCATAGGAGACGACTGATGAAGTTTTGGATTTTGTTGGCCGTGTTGCTGCAGGCCGGGCAAGCACCGCAAACCTCACAAACCCCGTCGGCGACCAAGCCGGATTGCATCGAACGGAAAACTGCAACGCGGCTGGCCACACTGGAGGTTCGTACCTGCCTCTACGGTTATGCGGCGACGGCGCAAGCATCGGCGCGGGCGGTCGAGATCCGACAGACACTGACCAATGTCAGTACCAAACCCATCGTGCTGTTGCTTTCGCAGGATCCGCTGCGCCGCCATAGGCCAACAATTTTGGCAGGCAACGGAACTCGGCGTTTGTACAAGGTGCCTCGGATAGCGGGCAGCGAGGACGACACCTTTGTCATGCCGGCGAACGAACAGGTGCGCCTGAAGCCTCGTGCCAGCACCGAATTGAGCTACCGGTTGGCCGATATGATGATCGAACCGCCCAGTGCCACGGTGCTCTACTACATCGGTGCGCGCACCAACTTCGATTTTCGCCGCGACGGCGAACGGCTGAACGACATCGACACGATGCACGCGCGCATTGACGAGGAAAATGCAGCCGGCAAGTGGGTCGACTTTACAGATTTCAGCAACGTTGGCATCTCCGCCGATTAACCGTCTTCTGCTGAACCGACAGCGTCGCCTGCGCTCGATGGGGCTGGAGTGGACCGTACTGAGCCAGCTCCGGCAGCAGCGCCAATGCCCGGAGACGCAGCGGGTGATGCCCGTCTGCCCCAAAGCCATAGGAGACGACTGTTGAAGTTCTGGATTTTGCTGGCCGTGATGTTACTAGCTGCGCAGGCGCCGCAAACCCCGCCAGCCGCCAAGCTCGATTGCATCGAACGGCATACCGCCACGCGGTTGGCCACGCTAGAAATCCGCACTTGCCTTTTTGGCCGTACTGCAACCGCGCAGACGCCGGCGCGGGCGCTCGAAATCCGGCAGACGCTGACCAACGTTAGTGCCAAACCGATCGAGCTGCTGCTGTCGCAGGATCCGTTGCGCCTCCACAGACCGATAATTCGGACCGGCACCGAACCACGGCGTTTACACAAAATGCCTCGGATACCAAGCAGCGAAGACAATACCTTTGTCGAACCCGCCAACGACTACGTGCGCCTAACGCCTCGTGCCAGTACCGAACTGAGCTACCGGCTGGTCGATATGATGATAGAACCCCCCAGCGCTACGGCGCTCTATCACATCGTTGCACGCACCAACTTCGATTTTCGCCGCGACGGCGAACGGCTCAACGACATCGACACGATGCATGCACGCGTTGACGAGGAAAATGCAATCGGTAGGCGGGTAGATCTGACGAGTTTCAGCGACGTCAGCATCTCCGCCGATTGAGCTTCGGCATTCAGGTGTAGCAGCGAGCTTGCCTGACGAGGGGCTTGTGATGGCGGAAACTGTTATGGACGTGCTCAGTGGTTTTCCGGTGTGAAGCACCGTAAAAGCCCCTCTCTGATTTACTGCCCGTCGTCAGCTCGGAGTCTCTCGTGATGCATATGCGTGTGCTTTGCCCTGCATTGCTGGTGTTGGTGTCGCTAGAGGCATCGGCAACAAGTACGGAAACCTGTAGCGGGGAGCTCAAAGGCGAAATTCGCTTCGAGCTCGTACATCAAAAGGTCGGAGAACGCTACAGTCGCGTCAGCGAGATGCGCATGACCTTCCTGTCGCCGTTGCCGCGAACGCTGAGGCATTGGATAGATGGGCCGAAGACGAATTGGTACGTGCGCGCGCTCGATCCTGCCGACGAGCCGGTTACCGATGAAGACTGGTACATACCACAGCTGTCGAAAACTCCTTTCAATCCGAAGCAGAAGCATTCTCCCGCTTGGCCTGCCATGCCTGCCAAACACGGGCGCGTGGTTCATCAGGGCGAAAGTCTGACGGAAACGCTGCGCTGGGACGATTTTCTGATCCGTACGCCGGACGGCAAGGTCTGGAACGGCTGGAAAGCCGACACTCGGTATCTTGTGGCGTTCCGCCCGACGTTCGGCCTTGACGAACTGCCGGATTCGCGTTCTCTGATAGGGAGTCTGGTCAGTAAGCACTGCCTACTGGGGAACATCTTGGTCACGACGGAGTAGGGTGCGTAACCAATTGACGAAAGAGTCGATGCTCCGTCTTTGTGTATGAGGCGGTATCGTCAAAGGGGCCGGTCGCGGTTTGCCTCGTGCGCGCTCTCAGCGGCGCGCCAACGCGATGATTGCGAGGTTCTTGGCCGATTGGTCGTGCACAACCCTTCACGTGAGAGCAAGAGTTATGAATGTATGGGCGGTTGTGCTGGTGATCGCCTCGGCAACGGACCCGGGGCCGGGCGCCAAGTGCCCGCGCGCGATTCGCGAAGCCCTGGCCAACCGCGCTCCATGCGTATCGGATGCGCGACATGCGTGCCTCACGGCCGATATGGCAACGGGGATAGCGACCCGATTCGCCGCTGCGCGCGAGATAGGCCAGCAGGCTCGAATCAGACGTGTTGAGTATTCTTGTTTGGCAGATGGTTGCTTCTGGCGATTGAACTACGAACCGACCGATCCGCTGCCGGTCGTTGGCAGCAGTTTTTCGATCGTTGTGAACGACACGACCTGCGCCGCAAGACTGATACCGGGTATGTAGCGACCTGCCTTAAGGGTGTCAGTCCCTTCACTTCAAAGTCGTTGCGGAACAAGCGCTCGCTCTGTTGTGCGAAGTGCGGAAAATCGCCGGATGCAGGCATGCACAACGGTTTTTCGGGATGGCTTGCCACTGCATGCACCCGTTCGCGGTTACCGACGAAAACCCGTACCTACCGCCGCCGTTGGTCAAACTTCCCCATGGGTGCGCGACACGAACCCCGGCTGTAGCGAACCTGAGGTGCTGGCGCCGGGAGCCACCCCGGTCGTTGAGTTGAGCGGGGATCGGCGATTGCAGCCGGTGATGCATTGGCGTGCGGACGAGAGTTGCTCCAAGGTCGTCGATGGACGACTTGCCACGCCCCAGCAATCTGCTTGAATGAAGAAGCGTGCGGCGGTCGGCCTGTGCGCGATCGAGCGCATTGCTCGGCGGTGGGCACTCGGGACAACCAACGGGGGCGGGGCGTGGCGGTGGGAAACGCAAAGCAATCGAATGCCGCTGAAGAGCTTCTCCTGGCCGTCTCGGCGCCCGATCGCGATTTCAACGCCGCTCGCCCGTTGATTCCCCGGTGTACAAAGGAAGAACTCAACCGGGCGCTCGTCGATGCGGCGAGGAACGCCCACCTCGCCGCCGTTCGTGCGCTCATTCCGGTGAGCGATCCACGAGCCAACAGCAGCGAAGCCTTGTATGTGGCTGCAGCAAGCGGCCACCTCGACGTGGTGAAGGAGCTCATCCCGGCGAGCGACCCGAAGGCGAAGGCAAGCAGAGCGCTGCACATCGCCGCCCACAACGGCGACCTCCGCGTCGTCCGGGAGCTCATTCCTGCCAGCGATCCCATGGCTGACGAAAGCTGGGCCTTGTGCGCCGCGGCCATGCGCGGCCACCTCGACGCGGTGAGGGTGCTCGTTCCGGTGAGCGACCCCAAGGCGGACGCGAGCAGAGCCTTGTACTGGGCCGCCCACTACGGCCACCTCGACGTGGTACGCGAGCTCATTCCGGTGAGCGATCCCCGGGCGAAAGAGAGCCTTGCCCTGCGCGGGGCCGCCGAGCGCGGCCACTTCGACGCGGTAAGAGAACTCATTCCGGTAAGCGACCCGAGGGCCGACGAAAGCAAAACCTTGTGCTTCGCCGCCCGTTCCGGCCGCCTCGACGTCGTGCGGGTACTGATTGGGCTGAGCGACCCGAAGGCCAACGGCAGCAGAGCTCTGTGCTGGGCCGCCGAATGCGGCCGTTCTGACGTGGTGCGGGTGCTCGTTCCGGTGAGCGACGCCACTCTGGCGTTTCAAGTGGAGTTGGAGCGGACGGTGAACGCCGTGCTGCAAAGTGGAATCGGCGGAACCATGCATTTGCCGTCGTTTCGTGCCGTAAACGCCTTGACTCCGTACGTGGGTGAAAACCTGCTGGAGCAAGCCGTGCGCGATTTGCCGGCCGAAATCGTCACGTGCATGCCGCATTTGGCCGCGTGGCATGCGGGCGAGCGTTTGCACAAGGACACGCCGCCTGCAGCAGCACCGCCCCGTCGGCGCTGCTCGCTTTAACGGTCGGGTTCTCCGGGCCGCCTGCTAGCTTTCGACAGCGGAACACGGAACCACGCCGCCAAACCGCTCGACTTGCCACGACCCGCGATTCTGTTTGAATGAAGAGGTGGGCGGCGGCTCGTGCCTCGCGCGAGCGATTGTGGGCGACGACCGGCCGTTGGGCGGGTTGTGCCGACTGCAACGGAAAAACGCCATCGAATGGGTCGGAGCGTCGGGATGGGGAATGCAAAACCAGCGACGGGTGGCGAAGCTCTGCTTCAGGCCATCTCGAAGGCCGACGGCGAACTCGATGCCGTCCGCCGCGCGATTCCTCACTGTTCGATGGAAAAGTGTACCGAAGCGCTTGCCAAAGCGGCCGAGGGCGGCCACGTTGATGCGGTGCAACTGCTCATCCCCGTGAGCGACCCGAAAGCGAACGACAGCGAAGCTTTGCGGCAAGCGGCGGCGAACGGCCACCTCAATGCGGTGTGCGTGTTGGTTCCAGTGTGCGATCCGAAGGCAAACGGCAGTGCCGCCTTGCGTTGGGCCGCCCACTACGGCCGCCTCGACGTCGTGCAAGTGCTCGTTCCGCTGAGTGACCCCAAAGCGAACGACAGCGAAGCCTTGCGTTGGTCCGCGGAAAACGGCCACCTCGACGTCGTCAAAGAACTCGTTCCTGTCAGCGATCCAACAGCCAACGACAGCGCCGCCTTGCGTTGGGCTGCGGAATACGGTTACCTCGACGTCGTCAAAGAACTCGTTCCTGTCAGCGATCCGAAGGCGAACAGCAGCGCCGCCTTGCGTTGGGCCGCCCACTACGGCCGCCTCGACATCATCAAAGAACTCATTCCTGTCAGCGACCCGAAAGCGAAGGGCAGCGAAGCTTTGCGCCGGGCTGCAGAATACGGTCATCTTGACGTCGTCAAAGAACTTGTTCCTGTCAGTGATCCAACAACCAACGACAGCGAAGCTCTGTATTGGGCGGCTGCAAGGGGCCACGTCGAGGTGGTGCGGGAACTGATTCCCGCAAGCGACCCTCGGGCGGAAGGAAGCCTTGCGCTGTGGGCGGCGGCCCATTTCGGGAACCTCGACGTGGTGCGCGAACTCGTTCCGGTGAGCGACGTCGGTGCGGTTTTCCGAAAAGAGTTGGAAAGCATCCAAAAAGAGCCGCGGCGCGGACGGGGTTCGCCGTGGTTCCGCGCGATCAATGCACTGGCGCCCCATGTGGACGAAAACCTGTTGGAGCAAGCTGCACGCGATGTGCCGGCGAATCTGCTCAAACTCATGCCGTTTCTGTCCGCGTGGCGCGCGGCCACGCGTTTGCGCAAGGCAACGCCGCCTGCAGCAGCACCGCCCCGTCGACGGCGCTCGCTCTGATCGCGAAGTTCACCCACGCTCGCGCCGGCCTTTCGGTGTCGGAACGGAAGCGCGCCCGGGTCAGGCCAGCTTGCCATCGCCCGCCAAGCTGTTTGAATGAAGAGGCGGAGGCGGCTCGTGCCACGCGCGAGCGATTCCGGGCGACGACCGGCCGTTGGGCGGGTTGTGCCGACCGCAGCGGAAAAACGCCATCGAATGAACCGGAGCGTGGGGATGGGGAATGCAAAACGAGCGACGGGTGGCGAAGCTCTGCTTCGGGCCATCTCGAAGGCCGACGGCGAACTCGATGCCGTCCGCCGCGCGATTCCTCACTGTTCGATGGAAAAGTGTACCGAAGCGCTTGCCAAAGCGGCCGAGGGTGGCCACGTTGATGCGGTGCAACTGCTCATCCCCGTGAGCGACCCGAAAGCGAACGACAGCGAAGCTTTGCGGCAAGCGGCGGCGAACGGTCACCTCAATGCGGTGGAAATACTGATTCCCGTGAGCGATCCGAAGGCGAACGGCAGCGCCGCCTTGCGTTGGGCCGCCCACGGCGGCCACCTCGACGTCGTGCAAGTGCTCGTTCCGCTGAGTGACCCCAAAGCGAACGACAGCGAAGCCTTGCGTTGGGCCGCGGAAAACGGCTACCTGCAGGTTGTACGGGAGCTCATCCCGACTAGCGATCCCAGGGCTGCGGACGACGCAGCCTTGCGTTCAGCGGCCGGAAACGGCCACCTCGACGTCGTGAGGCAGCTCATCCCCCTCTGCGACCCGAAGGCGAACGGCAGCGAAGCCTTGCATTGGGCCGCGGAAAACGGCCACCTCCACGTGGTGCGCGAGCTCATCCCGGTGAGCGGACCCGCGGCCGAGAAAAGCAAAGCCTTGCGCTGGGCTGCAGAAAACGGTCACCTCGACGTCGTCAAAGAACTCATTCCTGTCAGCGATCCAACGGCCAACGACTGCGAAGCCCTGCGCTGGGCTGCAAGAAACGGCCACCTGGAGATCGTGTGTGCACTCGTCCCGCTCAGCGACCCGAAAGCGAAGGGCAGCGACGCCTTGCGTTGGGCGGCAGCCAACGGCCACCTTGAGGTCGTGCACGCGCTCGCAGCGGTGAGCGACCCAAAAGCGAACGACAGCGAAGCCCTGTATTGGGCGGCAAGAAACGGCCATCCGGAGATCGTGCATGCACTCGTTCCGCTGAGCGACCCGAAGGCGAACGGCAGCGATGCCTTGCGTCAGGCGGCCGAAAACAGCTACCTCGACGTGGTGCACGAACTCGTTCCGCTGAGTGACGTCGGTGCGGTTTTCCGAAAAGAGTTGGAAAACATCCAAAATGAGCCTCCGCGCGGAGGGGGTTCGCCGTGGTTCCGCGCGGTCAATGCACTGGCGCCCCATGTGGACGAAAACCTGTTGAAGCAAGCTGTACGCGATGTGCCAGCTAGTCTGCTCAAATTCATGCCGCTTTTGGCCGCGTGGCGCGCGGCAGCGCGTTTGCGCAAGGCAACGCCGCCTGCAGCAGCACCGCCCCGTCGGCGGCGCTCGCTCTGATCGCGAAAGTCACCACGCTCCCGCCGGCCGTTCGGCGTCGGAAGGGAAGCGCGTCCGGGTCAGGTCAGCTTGCCATCGCCCGCCAAGCTGTTTGAATGAAGGGGCGGAGGGCGGCCCGGCCACGTGCAACCGAGCGCGGTGCTCGACGATCGGCGGTCCGGCGCGCCGCAATAGAAACAATGGGAAAATAAGAATAAATGAACCGCGGCGTGGGGACGGAAAATGCGGTGCGAACCGAGGCCGGTAACGCGTTGCTTCGCGCCGTCGCGTTGCCCTCGTGCAGCCTCGACACCGTTCGGCAGTTGATTCCGCAGTGCACGACGGAAGAACTCTGTTTGGCGCTCACCAAAGCCGCGGAGTTCGACGGTTTCGGTGCCGTTGGCGAGCTTGCCCGTGTGGTAGGTCCGGCGGCTGCGGAAAGCGCCGCGTTGCGCCACGCGGCGTTTCACAACCGCCTTGACCTGGTTCGCGAACTCATTCCAGTGAGCGATCCCAGAGCCAACAGCAGCGAAGCTCTGTATTGGGCGGCTGCAAGGGGCCACGTCGAGGTGGTGCGTGAACTGATTCCCGCAAGCGATCCTGGGGCGGAAGAAAGCCGTGCGCTGTGGGCGGCGGCCCATTTCGGAAACCTCGGAGCGGTGCGTGAACTCGTTCCCGTTAGCGATCCGAAGGCACGAGAGAGCTACGCTTTGCGCTCCGCCGCTGAGCGCGGCCACCTCGGCGTGGTCCGGGCGCTCATCCCGGTGAGCGACGCCACGATGGGCGGAAGCATGGCGCTGTCCGTGGCGGCTTACTTTGGACACCTCGACGTGGTTCGGGAGCTGATCCCCGTCAGCGATCCGAGGGCATGCAGAAGCAGAGCTCTGTGCTGGGCCGCCGAAAAAGAACAGCTCGATGTTGTGTGTGAACTCCTTCCCGTGAGCGACGCAAGCCAGGCGTTTCGGGTGGAGCTGGAACACGCGGTCAAAATCCTGGAGCAAGACGGAATCAGAGAGGTAGCGAACTCGTTGCCCCTGCGCGCCCTGAATTTGCTGGCGCGCTGCATGGATGAAAACCTGCTGGAGCAGGTCGCGTTCGACGTGCCGGCGGGCTTGATCGATCTCATGCCGCACTTGGCTGCGTGGCGCGGGGCGATGCGGCTGCGTGAGGCCACGAAAGGCGCCGGAGTAACGCCACGCCGCCGCCGTTCGCTGTGATCGCCGAGTTCAACGGCGCTCGATCGGATTTTTCTTGAGGTCGGGAGCGGGGCGCCGCCCCTGATGGCGCGATCTTGCTAAGGCGCGCCGTTTTGTTTGAATGGAAGCGCGGCGCGCGGTGTGCCGAACTGGCCGCGACGGAACATTCCGTCAACCGGCTTGGAGCGTGGCGATGGAAAATGCAACACCATCGACGGACGGCGAAGCGCTGCTGGAAGCCGTTTTCGGAGCGGATCGCTCGCCCGACGCCGTTCGCCGGTTGATTCCAAGATGTACAAAGGAAGAACTCAACCGGGCTTTGGCCACGGCGGCCGCGTGCGGCCACTTGGCTGCCGTTCGTGAACTCATTCCGGTGAGCGATCCGAGGGCCAGCGACAGCAGAGCCTTGCGCTGGGCCGCGGAAAAAGGGCAGCTCGACGCGGTGAAGGCGCTCGTTCCGGTGAGCGATCCGACGGCGAACGACAGCGAAGCCTTGCGCTGGGCTGCAAGGAACGGCCACCTCGGCGTCGTGCGCGAACTCGTTTCGGTGAGCGATCCACGGGCCAACCGCAGCGAAGCTTTGCGCTGGGCGGCGGAAAACGGACACCACCGGGTGGTGCGCGAACTCGTTCCGTTGAGCGACCCGAAGGCCAACGGCAGCGAAGCGTTGTGCCTGGCCGCGGAGGGCGGTTACACCGCGACCGTTCGGACGCTCGTTCCGATCAGCGATCCGAAGGCGCGGGGCAGCGAAGCCTTGCGCTGGGCCGCGGAACACGGACACCTCGAAACGGTGCGCGAGCTGGTTCCGGTGAGCGACGTCGGTGCGGCCTTTCGAGAAGCGTTGGAACGCGTGCAAAAAGGTTTGACTGACGTGCAGGATTTGCGGACCCGCCGCGCGGTTCGCGCGGTAAATGAGTTGATGCCGTACGTGGCCGACGAGTTGCTGGAGCAGGCCGCGCGCGGCCTGCCGGTGGAGCTGCTCAAGCTGACGCCGCATCTCGCCGCGTGGCGCGGGGCGGTGCTGCTGCGCGAGGCCACAGAAGCCTCCCCGCGCGCGCGGCCTCGCCGCCGTTGCTCGCTGTGATTGCGGGATTGGCCCGCTCCCGCCCCGGTTGCCGCGGGCCGAAGCTGGAAACGCGCCGAGAATCCACCCGGCTTGCTGTGGTCCGCCGATCTGCTTGAATGAGGAGGCGGGGCGTTCGGGCTGCTTGCGATCGGGCGCGGCGCCCCGAAATTCGGCGTTCCGACGCGCCGCTGGTCGCGGCGCCGCCAACGAAGCCGGGGGGCGCGGGGTGGGATCGGCAAAACCAAAACCGATGGGCGCCGGAACGAAATTGCTGCTCGCCGTGCCCCGGGCTGCGTGCAGCCTCCGCGCCATCCGCCGGTTGATCGCCGGATGCACGAACGAGCAACGCACCGAGGCGTTCGTCAAGGCGGCGGAAACCGGCCGCCTGGAAGTGGTGCGGGAACTCCTCCCGTTGGTTGACCCGAAGGCCGAGGGCAGCGCGGCGCTGCGTTGGGCTGCGGCGCTCGGCCACCTCGACATCGTGCGGGAGCTCATCCCCGTCAGTGACCCCGGTGCCGAGCGCAGCGAAGCCTTGCGTCTGGCGGCTCACAACGGCCACCTCGGTGCAGTGCGGGAGCTCATCCCGGTCAGCAACCCCAAGGCCAATGGCAGCGAAGCCCTGCGCTGGGCAGCCACCAACGGCCACGTTGACGTCGTGCAGGAACTCATCCCCGTGTGCAACCCCAAGGCGAGAAGCAGCAGCGCTTTGCTGTTCGCGGCCGAACGCGGCCACCTCGGCGCGGTGCGCGCGCTCATCCCGGTCAGCGATCCATCAGCGAGTAACAGCCGAGCTCTGTGCCTGGCGGCCCATTTCGGCCGCCTTGAGGTGGTGCGCGAGCTCTTCCCCGTCAGCGATCGAAAAACCCGCGAGTGGGAGGCTCTGTACCGGGCCGCCCGGAGCGGTCACCTCGACTTGGTGCGGGAGCTCGTTCCGGTGAGCGACGTGACTGGGGTTTTCCGGGGCGAGCTGGAAGAGCTGGTGAAAACCGTTCGCGAAACGGGAATCCAGGCGGCGGAGCAACTCCCGGCGCTGCACGCCGCCAACGCGTTGGTGCCCCACCTGCCGGACGGCGCGCTGGAACAGGCGGTGCGCGACGCGCCCGACGCGTTGCTCGATCGCATGCCCTACTTGGTGGCGTGGCGCGCGGCCAAGCTGCTGCTTGCGGCGACGCCGGCAGCGGCCGCGGCCGCGTCGCCGCGTCGGCGGCGCTCGCTTTGATGGGCGTTTCACCGACCCCTACACACCAGGGCTGCGGCGTTCCGCGGCCCTGAATCGCCCGCATCCGACGGCGATCGAGCGGGGTCTCCGCTGCATCGGGACGGGGGCGGCCGCAGGGGATCTACCGGTACCTGCGCCGACTCAGAGGCGCCGATTGCATGCGGCGTTTTCCGCGCCGTATCCTTCTCTGATCGCCCCGCGTCGTTCACTTTGTTGGGTGATCGCGTTCTGTACTCTTTCACCGCGCTCAGTCAGGGATGAAACCATGCGCCCCTATCGATTTTCCTTCGCGGCCGCCTGGACCCTGGTCGGCATCGGCTGGCTGCTGGTCGTGCTGGCTTTTCTTCAACTCGTCGCGGCGTCGGTTGCCACGCCGAACCCACTGCTTTATGCGGTGGGGCTCAGCCCCACGTGGTCGGCGGTCCTGATTGCAGGCAAGGTCTTCGTGGTAGGCCTGAGTTTGGCGGTGTTGGGCGGGGTGGCCCGAGCCGTGCTCGAAGCCACGGTCAAGCTCCGTGCATGACGTTGCCGCTCCTGGGGCTGTGCGAGTCTGCCGATGCATGCTGCAGCGCGAATTCTGTTGCCCGATGAGACGGAGTACCGAAGCGTGAGCCATTCGCTGCACCTGCTGCCCAATTTTTCCTCGCCGGATGCGGCGGCTTCAGCTGGGTCGGACACCGAAAGCGGGGCGTACCTGGCGTTGACGCCGGAAGCCCTCTCGGCCTTGCTGAAGGTGGCAGGGCCGGACCAACCTGTTACCTTGAAAGGCGTCGCGTCGGAGGTTTACGCGTATCCCAAGGGCAGCGTGCCGAAGGGCTACTACGGCCGGCTCGGTCTGGGTGGGGCGTCCGTCCGGTTTCGCGTGAGCGCCGAGTCGGCGCCCGCCAACGGGGAGGCCTGCGTCATCCACGGCGCGCTGACCGTCAGGCCCATCGGCGCCGGTGATCGCGACGGCGGGCAGTGGAAGGCCACTCACGAGGTGCTTCTGGTTGGTGCAAAGGTCGGCACGTGGCAGCCCGCGAAGCCGGCCAATCTTGAGGCTGAGGCGGTCCACGCGCTGCGCCGCGACGACACGCGTACGCCCCTAGCGTCCTGGGTGGCACGCAGCGGGACTCGATCCTTGCTGGTCATCGCGTCCAGCGGCGTGGCCGCCGACTTCCTCGTGGGACTCGACAAAGAAAAATCGGGCGTGGCGCTGACGGTCGTCCGCGGCCGTTTCGACGAAGCCGACGCGTTCCTGGACGTGTTCCACGGCATCGATTGGACCGGCGTGGAGGCTGTGGCCGTGGTGCGCGGCGGCGGTGGGGGGATCGACGCGGTGGGCAACTCGCCGCGGGTCGTCCAGGCACTCATCGAGCTGGACAAGCCGTTCTACGCGGCTTTGGGGCACACCGATTCCGTTTGCCTCATCGACAAGTTCGCCGACGAATCGTTCGTCGTGCCGCATGCGTTCGGGGCCGCGTTGGCGGACGCGGTGGCCGACGCGGCGGCGCGGCGCCAGCAGGAAGAAAAGTGGCAGCGCGGGCAGGCGGATCTGCAGCGGATGCGCGCCGAAGTGAACGCCGCGCGTGCGGCGCAGCAACCCGTCTCGGCGCCTGCGCCTCCGGTGGCCCAGCAGCGCGAGAAACCGAAACCGCTGGATTACCTGTTCGTCGTGCCCATCACGCCGAAGGTGCTGGCCGGTGCGGCGCTGGTGCTGTTCATCGTGTTTTTGTGGGGGCGGTACGGCGGGTGACGCGAGGTGTTTCCGGGGTCGGTGCACCGGACCCCGCGGGCACCCTTCGCGGCATCGATGGGAGCTGCGATCCGTTTGAAATTTGCTTGGTTCTGTTCGATCGACCAGCCCCAACGTCAGGAGAACCCACGGATGCCGAAGTGGCTGTCCCCGTTCCTCAAGGGGCTATCGTTGGCCCGGCCTTGCCGTTTGCGTCAGCCGGATCACCCGTTCGCCCACCGTTTGCCGGGGCGCAGTTGTTTCAAGGTGCTAAGGCGCGTCACGTGACAGGAAAATGCTAGGCCTGCCCGTTGTTAACCATGTAACAATCTACGCAATGTGGCAGCGAGGAAAGGGTCATGAGTTTTCCGCCAGCGGGGCGAGTTCCCAGGCAGCGCGTTCGCGTCGTTCTGGTCTGCGAAATCGACCAACAGACAGGCGAAGTGATTTCGAGAGACTTTTATGTGGTGAGCGCGGCCTCGCCGCCGGTAATTCACGGGGGACCTTTTGGATCGCTTGAAGCAGCTACAAAGTGGATACGGGAAAACGCCAACCGTTTCGACTACTCGTAGTGTTTCGTTGCGCTCTAAGGCGTCATGTGTATCGGGTAACCAGTTATTCTTGCCGATCGCCTCTACTTCTCGGTGTATCCGGGAAACTCTTTTGCGTGTTCGGGATTTTGAACGTCCGTGATCAGCAGATCTTTTCTGTATCGCAACACGGGGACTACGTCGGTGCGTTGGCCGTGCCAGTAGGCGATGCATGCCTCGGTAGCCTTCGAAGCTTCCTCCACGGATTTTTCAACTGGGAGCCGATGGAGGGCGGCGATGAAGGCTTGAGTCCAGAGTTCGCTGACGGTTGTGCTCATGGGGTTCTCGGAGCTGCTTGAATGCGCCATGCAAACAGGCTTTCCTCGGTTGTCAAGCCCATCAAACGGAAGCCTTAAGGTGTGTGCCGATTGCCCCAGGAGGTGTGCCGGAATTGCCGGTTTCGCCGGGCGTTCTGAGTGCCGACCGCGAGCAGGGGAGGGAGCCCTGGCTTGACGGCAATGGCCTGCGTTCGCGGGCGGAAAAGCTGAAGCCACAGTGCCGTGAGCGACGTTGTCGCGACTCCCGGTCTGTTTTCCGTGGCTGCTCGCCGTCTCTGGTCGCGATCACCGGCCAAGTACTGCGGGTGCTAGAGCTTGACGATGAAACTCGTGACGATGGACGGCTGCACGTTCGGGTGCGCCTGTCCGCCGCCGGCGGAACCCGTCGCGGCGGTGGCGTAGGTCGTCGCGCTGCCCGCCAAGTTGTTGCCGATCACCGAGCCGCTGAACGGTGGGTCGGGGTTGTCGTCCTCGCTGGCCGGTAAAGTGATGCCGGTGTGCGCGTGGCTCGGCAGTTGCGCCACCGAAAGGGTTTGCGCTTGCGCACCGCCGCTCGCGCCAAGCAGTGCGCCGTCGATGCCACTGACACCGAGCGTCAACCGATTCGCGGCAGCGCCGCCCATCGTGTCGAGTCCGACGTTGGCTCGGCCGCGCCGATCCGGCACGGGCAGCCGCTTGTTCGCAGCAAAATCTGCATCGGCAGAGGCTCCCCGAGTTGTCGGCAGTCCGGCCGAGGTTTCAATCGGCAGCACGGCGTTGTCGAACGCCGTCCAGAGCACGCGGTAGAGCGCCAGCGTGTCCGCGTTGGCCCGGTTCGTCGCACCGGACGAAGCGCTGCCGATGGTGCGCCCGTCGGACCAGACCCAGCCGCCCTCGGGCAGCGTCGTGCTGTCGATCGCGAGCACGACACCCGTAGGCAGCACCGATCCGCCGAGAGCCTGCAAGGCCGTCTGTGCATAGGGGGCGGCGGTGATTTCCTGTCGGGGCGTCAGCGTGGTGAACGCGCCGGTTGACGCGCCGTCGCGAACACCGATTTGAAGGAAGACCCGGTCGCCAACGAAGAACCCATCGCCAAAATCGAGCACGGTGGTGAACACGCCGCCGTCCACCACGACGTCATCGACCTGCAGCGGCGCGGCCAGTGCGCTCCCGGACGTCACCGCGCTGAACGGTTCGAACGCCAAGTCCACCGTCCCGTTGACGGGCGCGCCGCCGAATTCCAGGCTGCCCTGGTAGGTGAACCGCGAGGTCAGTGGAGCGGCGGTCACGCCGCACGACGCAAAGGCCAGAAAAACAAGGATGAGCAAGCGCATGGTGGGCATCTCGGTGGTTTACTGCTGAAAGCCGTCGCGGAAAATGCGGTCGCTGAGCCGTCCCGGCCAGAAGCCGCCGTTGAGCCGGAATCCGCCGCCCGTGTGCGCCCCGGCGTCGTGCTGGCCCAGGGTTGCTCTGAGGGACCAGCCGCCTCCTTGCGCTGTGGTTGAAGGCAGCGCGACGCTGCGTCGAATCCTGTAGGCCTCGTTCGGCGCCGAAATCGCGACGGTGGTTGTCAGGGCGACCAAGGAACCAAAGCACGTTTTGATGAGCGGGTGCATTGGTGTCTCCGTGAACAGGCAACAAGCGGCAGGGTTGCCGGTTCCTGTACTCGTGCCACATCTGGGCGAAACCTCTCAGGTTGGCGGGAAAATTCCTGAAGAGTTCCGTACGCCGGTGCCCGGTTCGGCCGTGCGTAGCCCGTTGCGTGTTCTGCCGAAGTAGGGCGTTTGACCCGGCGAAAGTTGGCTCGATCGGCGCGCGCGTATCGTCGGGCAGCCACTCTTCTTACGGCCCCGGGAAGACGACCACGGCGGTGCAGAACCCAGCCCCCGACTTGCTCTTCACCGCGGGATCTCGATGGAACGCCAGATTGCTGGAGTTGCCGGTAGTATGGCCTCGAAGCCACCAGTGATGTTCCTCATGGACAGTTTTCGAGCGCGTGCACATCAGTGCTTGTCAGCCGCCCGGATCGAGATGGAGAGCGGGGATTCGGCTCGCCTTTCTTTTGCGGCGCTTCGCCTTCGGATGGCGCTTGAAGCGCTGACTTACGAACGCGCGCAGGCTTACCGCAACCACATCGATCCCGAAGACAGCGATGCGTGGCAGCCGAAGAAGGTTCTGGACGCCCTGTTGGCGGTCGATCCCAACGCAGACCAAGGCGGCACTTTGGCGGTTGGGCTCCAAGAGGCCTATGGCGTTCCATCTAGGAACATGAACGTTGTTGGCACGGAGCACGTCGTCAGTTTGGCCACGGTCAAGAAGCACTACGATGCCTTGGGGTCCTTCCTGCACCTGCCGACGATCAAACAACTTCGTGAAAAAGGCGACCCCAAACCTGAGTCCGTGCGCAAACACTGCGAAGCCGTGGCGGCTGCCGTTGAACGGGCGTTGTCGTCGCCCGTATGGAACGTGGTCATGTATGGTGCAATCGACTTCAAGTGCCAGCGATGCAGCGAGCCGATCGAACGAGCGGTACCGTTGGTGCCGCATCGATTCGTGACGACGTGCCCGAAATGCAAGGCAGCTTACCGGCTGGATGGCGAAGCCGACGGCCCGGTCGCTATCACGGCCGCTGCCGCACCCGTGCGTTGCCACCATGAGGCCTGCTCGGGAGAGCACAATTTGTGGCCGGACGAAGCGAAGCCAGGTACTTCGTGGACGTGTCGCGAATGCGGTGCGCGCTATACGCTCGTGTTGCGTACACAGCTCATTGTGGACGAGAAAAAAGAGAACGCCCAGCCTTCGCACGACGAAAATCTGGAGACGCCGCTACACGCAGCAGGGTAGGCTGATTCGGGCGGACGACTGCCGTGTTGGCGCTGGCCCAATTCAGCTCCTGGCGCGGATGGCGTTTGGGGAGCTAGAGAGCACGCCGCATTTCGCCAGCCTGGAGCGGCTTGACGCGTCCCGGTGGCGCGTGGTCCGACTGGTGCGGCCGGCAGTGTTCGGGCCGATCAGCCCTCCGGCATCGCTCAGACCACCGACCTGAGAGCCCTTACGGTGCTCACCAACGCCCCCTGGTGCCGCACGCCCGTTTTGCCGAACACCGATTTCAAGCGGGTCCTCGCCGCGCCCGCGGTAACGCCCATTGCTGCCGCGGCTTCCGCCAGGTCGGCGCCGTCCGCCAGCCGCGCCGCCAGCTCGGCCTCCCGCGGAGTCAGGCCATACACGGTCGCCAAGGCGTGGCGCACGCCGCCGGCGTGCACGGCCTCAATGGGCTCCACGAAGACCACGGACCGGACGGACCCGAACGCCCCACCGCCGGGCAACGGGTGCATCGCCAGGTGCGCCGCCACGCGGCCGTCGCGCTCGTGCAGTGCGGCGGGTCCCGGGCCGACCGGGTGCATCGAGGCGTGGGTCGGATGCACCGGGGTCAATCGTCCGCCCTGCAGGCGCAGCAGCGTTCGGCTGCGCAGCAGTGCCTCGGCGGCGGCGTTCCACCGCGTGCAACGGCCGCGTTCGTCGAGGCAAAACACCGCGGTCCCCAGGCGGTCGAGGGCCTGCACGGCGTCCCACGCGTGGCCGTCGGCCGGCGTCAGGCGGCCCCTCAAGCGGCACGCGTTGGCCCAATGCGGCCCGAGCTGACTCAGCCACGCCCGTTCGTCCGCGCCGTACGCCCCCCGGCGCGCGGAACGGAGCAGGGTCAGACTCACCACCCGGTCCGCCGTGCGCTCGCCGACGATTCCGGCGCCGTGGTCCACGTCCATGGGGCGGAGGAAGTCGCGCCAGAACGGCGTGCGGCGCAGCCCGGCGAGGGGCAGGACGTCGTCGGGTACGACGACCGACCCGGCTGCTGGCCCCTGGCGCTCGTCCGCCGGGCGCCACGGGTTGCCCGCGGCGTGCGTCAGTTCGAAGGCCAACGCCATGTCGGCGCCCTGGCCGAAAAACGCCGGCAGCGTTTGCCGCCGCGTCGCCACATCGACCTGCAAAACCGCCGCGGCGTGGCTGCGCGTTTCGGCGCACACCCCAGCCAGAAACGCAGAAGCCCAGTCGGTTTCGCCCAGGTTTGCGAAGAGATCCCCAATCAACCGTTCCATGCCTCATCCCCGAGGTCGTCCATTCCCAATTGGGAATGCCGCGTACGAAGCCCGATGCGGAGGATTCCCGGTGCGCCACCTGCGGCGCCCACCGGAGTTTCGCCGTCGTGCCAACGTTCAAACTTTCGCGCTTTTTTCCCGCGCTGTTCCTCAGCCTCAGCTTGGCTCCGGCCTTCGCCGCGGAGAAGGCAAACCGCCCCGAAAGCCCCGAAGCCGACGCGCTGACGAAGGCGCTCATCGAACGCCGGCTGAGCCAGGACGATTTGGCCCTCTACCACCGGCTGGACGTGGCGGTCCTCGACGGGGTCGCGATGTTGAGGGGTACGGCCCGCACGCGGCAGGCCCGCGATGCCATTTTGCGCGAGGTCGAGAAAGTCGCTGGGGTGCTGGCGGTGCAGAACGCGATCGAAATCGAACCCGCGCCGTAGGTGGCCGCCATTCCGTATTTCAGCATCCAACGCGTGGCGGCCCTGGTCGTCGAGGCCGCCGCACCCCACCGCCCCGGCTTCGACCCCTCCGAGCGCCTGGGCCGCGAGCTTCGCCGCGTGCTGGCCGACCTGCCGACCGCGGCGATTCCGGACGAGCTGCACGCCGCGCTGGCCAGTGGTGCGGCGGTCGGACCGGACGCCGCCCGATGGTTGCCCCGGGTCCAACGATGGCTCGCCGACGAGTGCGCCCGCTCGTCTCTTTCTTGACGCGCGCGGCTCGCGCCCGGCGTCACCGCCGGCTGCGAACGCCGCGGCCGTTTCTTTCCTTTTTGCACCCACGATCGCCGTCCGGTCCGCCGTTGGGCTGAGCATGACGTACTCGTTTATCACGTACAAACGCACGCTTCGCGTACATCGGGAACGACTTCTAACCTGCGCTTCCCCACGAAGCCGCGCAGAGCCGATGAAACGTTCCTCGTTGCACACCCCCGAATACGCCGCCATCGTGGCCCTGTTGCGCGACTTGCGCCTGGAGGCCGGCTTGTCCCAAGCGGAGGCGGCCGAGCGCGTGGACCGACCGCAAACGTGGTTGTCGGCGGTCGAGGTGGGCGGCCGTGGCCTCGATCTGTTGCAGGTGAGGGAGCTCGCGGCCGTCTACGGCTTCGATTTCCCGAGCTTCGCCGTTCGGCTGGAGGGGCGCATCCAGGCCCAGCCCTACCGCCCGCCGCGCCGGCGCAGGGCCGACGCCGGCACCAGCAAGGCCTGACCGCCACTACTGCTCACGCCCCAGGCCCGCCAACTGCGGTTTAGCTCAGATCGAGGAGGCGCCGGACCTCGTCGAACACCGCGTTGGCCGTCGCGCCGGTCATGCAGCCCACCACGGGGTAGCTGCGGCCTTCCGCCTCGACCTCGATTTGGTACGACAGCGGGAGCAGGGCGTTGGCGTCGGCCGTGTGCCGGGCCGCACCGAGCGCCGCCACGCCGCCGACCACGCCCGAGCCGCCGCCCGCAGTCGTGATGATCAAACCGTCCAAGGCATTGCGGCACACAAGCCGGTGGATGCTCTTGGCCGCAATCTGCCTCCCGTTTGGCAGCCGAATTGCCTGCGGGCCGACGCCGAAGCTTCCGGCCGGCGCCCGATGGCGGCGGAAGGTGCTCAGGGATCCCGCGCGGCCGAGGACGTAGCACGCGGCCAGGAAAAACCCGGCCAGCACGCCGCCCATCGCTTGGGCCGTGCCGATTTGAAGCCCCAAGCTTCCGCCCACCGCGGGGCCGATCGCCAGCAGCCAGACGGGCACCGTCGGGCCGGTCGCGCCCGCGATCTGGAAGCGCGTCCAGCCACCACCGGCGTCGGAGGTGCGGTAGCTGCTCTGGTTCGGGTGAGGGGCGGCAGGGCTAGGACCCGCTGCAGCGGTGGCGGACATGGGAAAGCCTCCTGGGTGGAGACCCGGCGGGACGGCGCGGGGCGGCGGCGCCACGAGGGGTCGGTGCGACGGAACGTACCATGCAGAGTGAGCAAAATAGATGAACTTCACCTTAGCGAAGTTCGTATATACGAATCTCGGGTATAGGTTGGTGGCCGCTTTCCCGGTTGGCGGCCCATGCCCAAGTCCATTCACCGCGCTGAGTACCTTGTGCTGTGCGAGCTTTTGCGCGACGTGCGTTTGCAGGCGGGGCTGACTCAGGTGGCGCTCGCCAAAAAACTCAAACGGCCCCAAACCTTTGTTTCCACGGTCGAGCGGGGGCTGGTCCGCCAAGACTTCCTCCAACTGCGCGACTGGTGCGTGCGCTGCGGTACGGACCTGCAAGCCCTCTCCGCCGAGTTCGAAGTGCGGCTCAAGGAGGCCAAGAAGGGCGCGCGTCGCGCCAAAGCGGCGGCAGTCCGCGAATGAGCGCCGCGCTGCGCGTCGGTGCCGGTTCCTCGCTTTGCAGCAAATGAAGTTCGTATAATTTGCCGCTCTGTTTTTGGGAGTCGTCGCTGGGCGACAAGTGGCCGCAACGTTTTATTCCGGCGCATTGATGGGGTGAGGCCACTCGTACGTCATATGGGAGGTCGGGCACGCTGGCGGCAGAGGTGGCCGGCGCCGGGTCGCTGTCTCAGTGCGTGCAACGCGTGGCGATCACACTGCGCCTGGGCGCGCGTTGGCTTGTGAAACCCGTTGCGTTGAATTCGGTCGAATCGAACCATCGGTCTTGAACAGCATTCCATCAGGGGACATCGGTATGTACGGACGGACTCTTCGGTCCGAGGTTGGCGTGCGTGTACGGCAAGCAGCTCGGCCCGCACGCGTTCTTTCCAGTCTGGTCTTTGCGGTGACGGCGGTGCTGACGTTTCTTGGCGGCATCAGCGCGCCGGTGCAACCCACATGGGCCTCGGCTCAGCTGATCGAGTGGGGCGTCGAAACACCGGGGCCGGTAGGCGGTACACCGGGTTCCGGGAGCAATACGGTCGTGGCGCAGCCTCCCGCAGCGCACGAGGAACCGGAACCGGCCGCCGATCCGTACTCCGACAGTGTGGGCGCGACGCCGGCCACGTTTCGCGTCGATGAAGGCGGATCATCGACGTATACCATTCCACTTTATGTGCCGCCCGGCAGCGCCGATTTCAGCCCCAAGCTGACCCTGACCTACCAGCAGCGCGGCGGCAACGGCGCGCTCGGCGTGGGCTTCGGCATCGGCGGGCTGTCCTCGATCACGCGTTGCCGCAAGGCCAAGGAAAGCGGCGACGGCGACGCGGTGTTCCCGGCGATCAACTTCGACGGCGACCCCGGCAACGACGCCTATTGCCTGGATGGTGCGCGGCTCTGGCGGCAGTCCGGCGCGGGCAGCTGTCCCGCAGCAGCCGGTGCCAGCGCGACCTTTGAGTACGGCCTGGAAATCGATCCGGCCACGCGCGTCTGTGGCTACGAACTGTCCGGCATCATCGGTCCCGCGTTCTGGCTGGTGCAGCCCAAGGACGGCTCCTGGCGGCGTTACGGCCGCGCGGGGAATTCCACCCTGCCGCGCAACGACGGCGCCGGCAACGTGGATGCCACACAGATTCTGACCTGGAACCTCGACCGCCTGGCCGACGCCAGCGGCAACGTCATCGAGTTCAGCTACCTGCGCGATGCCGCGCAAGGTGAGATCAACCTCGATGAGGTGAACTACACCGGGCGCGTCGCCCTGTCCAACCTGCTCGCGGCGAGCCCGTCCTACGTGCGCGCACCGTACAACACGGTCAAGTTCAACTACACCGCCATGCCCGCGGCCGGGCAGCGGGCGGACTACTTGTCCGGCATGAAGCTGTCGCTGACCCAGCAGCTCGCCTCGGTCACGGTGCGCGGCACGATGAACCACGGGGCGACGCCGGACGCGCAGCAGGTCGTGCGCAGCTACTACCTCGAATACGGGACACCCACGGCGAGCGGGCGGCAGACCGTTTCGGCGCTGCGCGAATGCGCACCCGGAAGCAGCGGCGAGGTGTGTTATCCGCGCACCCGCTTCACCTGGAACAGCAACCTCGGTGCAGCCCAGGGCTTTCCGATCGCGCCGGTGTCGGCGTCCTACAACGCGGGGCTGCAGTACGCCATCGACTTCAAGGTGGCTGATGTCAACGGGGACGGCCGCCAGGATCTGGTCTGGCTCAAGGACGGCAATTGCGACAGCAGCGGTTCGGGTGCGACGCGTTTCCAGCTGATGACTTCGCTGGCCAGCGCCAACCTCAGCGGGCCGAGTTATGCGGCACCGGTGGCGACGGGCATTTACCTGAGCCGCCCACCGCTGGCTTCCCAGCCCAGCGTGCCAAGCTGCGGCAACGACCTGCGTCCGCAGCATTTTGAGACGCTCTGGCACGTCTACGATTTCAGCGGCGACGGGCGCGACGACATCCTCGCGGGTAACGGCACGGCCTGGGTCATCCACCCGGCGCTCAACAACGGCACGACCTGGACCTACAGCGGTTTTACCTCGACCGCCACCGGCATGTCCGCAACGAGCACGGACGACGGCAAGCTGGTGGACCTGAACGCCGACGGCCTGCCGGACTTCCTGCGCGGCTCGCCCAGCATCGCGGTCAACGCGCGCTTCCTGCGCCGCGCGGCCAGCACCACCGTCGCCTACGAGTTCGCGCCCAGCGATACCGGCGTTGATTTCGAGAGCCCGCCACCGCCCGCGAACTACACCGACGTCGGCCTCACGTTCGCGAGCACGCGCGCGGGTATTCCGCCGTCGGCGGACCTCGACGGTGACGGCGCCGCGGACCTCATGGCCAAGGTCACGTTCGAGGGGCCGACCAGCGACGCCTGCCCGCTCGGCGCCAACCGCCCGGAAGCAGTAGGCGCCAGGGGCTACCTGCCCTCGGCCGGTGTCCCCGAAGACGTCGAAGCGTTGGACTGCAAGCGGTTCTGGTACACCTACCGCAACGCCGGCATCCAGCCGAACGGCCGCCTGTACTTCGCGGTGGACACCAACCTCGGTGAAGTGAGCAACACCGGTGGGCTGTCCAGTGCCGGCGGTGACTACCAGCTCGCGGATGTCAACGGCGACGGTCAGGCCGACGCGGTCTACCAGCGCAGCAACGGTTCGCAGCGCACGTTCTACCTGCGCTTGAACCGCGGCACGGCGGCACCGGCCGGCCAGGGTCGGCTGCTGCCGGAGCAGGCCACCGGCTTGTCCCTGATCCTCGATCTGGCTTCGCGCGTCCAACTGCTCGACGTCAACGGCGACGGCAAGCTCGATCTGTTCTACGCGGTCGATCTGGGCAGCGGTTCGCCGCGCTACCCGCTGAAGGCGCGCCGCTTCGGGCTATCGAATTTTGGTGCCGAAGCGGGTGTCGGCAACGCCACCTCCGACGCCCAGAATCCCGTAAGCACGCCGAGTTTTCTGATCGACACGACGGGTGACGGCGTGCCGGATCTGGTGCGCATGTCCACCAACAGCATCAGCATCGCGGTGGGCGGCCTGACCTTCGGCGGTAACGATGTGATCACCTACATCATCAACGGCCTGGGCGCGGTGCACACCATTGGCTACGCGCCGCTGCCCTATGCCTCCGTCTACGAACGCGCCTTCGACGCGCCCAGCAAGAACTGGGGGCGCGGCTCGCCGGTGTTCGACGTGTTCTCGTCGCTGTGGGTGGTGCGCAATGCGGCGCAATCGGCGCCGACGGCGGCCAACCCACTGACCACGAGCGAAGTGCGCTACCACTACCGTGGCGCGCGCATGCAGGCCGGCGGCCGCGGCTTCCTGGGCTTCCAGGAGGTCCGCACCGAAGACGTGCAGAACTTCCTGGTCACGACCACCGAATATCGCCAGGATTTTCCCTACACCGGCCGGCCGCTGCGCACGGTCGTGGAAAAACTGTCGGCGCCGCTGCCCGATCCCTGTGCGGCCAACCCCAATGCCGCCGGCTGCTTCCGCGAGCCGCCCGCCGGCTGTGGTCCCAACGGCTGTCCGGTTGCGCCGAGCGCGCCGGTGCTGCTTGGCGTCGGCGGGCAGGTCCTCAACGACTCGGCCACGGTCTGGACCACGACCCCGGCGTTCAACCCGGCGGCCTGGCAGGCCGTGCACGTTTACGCCTCATCGACCGACGAACAGAAGTTCGATCTCGCGACAGCGGGTCAATTGAGCTTCCAGATTGCCTCGTCCTTTGTCTTCGACGGTTATGGCAACCTGACCAGTTCGACGGTGACCTCGCGCCACGTCGATGGAGCGGGCTCGCTGCTGACCGACGAAACCAAGACTACGAGCAATATCTACGGCTGCACCGTCAGCCCGCCGACGCCGGTCGGCTGCGCCAGTGGCCTGAACACCGAACGTCGCCGCCTGGGCCGTCTGTCGATTTCCACCGTGGACAGCAGCCGCCCCGGCACAACGGAGGTGCGCCGCCGCGCCAGTTTCGAGTACGACGCGACACGGCTGCTGCTGAACGCGGAGATTCAAGGCCCTTACGACGCCAGCGACGAACCGGATGCGGATCGGCGCAAGCGCCTGAACCTGCGCACGGACTACGTGCTCGATGACGACGGCAACCGCACCGCGCAGTACCAGTGCGACACGGCGACTTATCCCAACCGCGCGGCCTGCACGAGTCTGTCCGGCTTCCAGCAGCGGCAGTGGGAAAGCGATCCGACGCGCGTGCAGCGCTACGGCAAGACCGTCTACGAAGACAAGGGACGCTTCCCGCTGTACACGCTGGCCCCGTTCTACTCGCCCACGGCCGTGGGTCAGAACGATGAAAATGTGGTGATGTATACCGGTGTCGCGGTCACGGGCGGCGCCTTCACGTTGGGGGCTGCGCGCAGCGCCATCGTCATGAACCGCAACGCCTTCGGCGACCCGCTCAACCGCGTGTCCTCGACCGGCACGATCACGACCTTCGCCTACGGTCATCTGGGCCGGGCGCGTTTTGAGACCAGCACCACCGGCAATTTTGCCGTGAGCAACTACACCTGGTGCCAGGACGTGAACGCGGCCCTGGTGCCGGATCTGCCCGCGGGCGCGCCGCGCGCCAACTGCCCGGTGGGCGCCATCTTCCGGGTCACGACCAGCAGCGTGGCGTCCACGGGCATCAGCGCGGGCTATAGCGCCGCGCCGACCCAGTACGGGTATTTCGACCGCCTGGGCCGCCCGGTGCTGACCACGACGCGGGTTTACCAGAAGGATTCCGCGAGCCTCAACCGCTGGTCCAGTGTGGCCACGACTTACGATGACACAGGCCGCACCAAGACCACGACGGTGCCCTATTTCTCGGCCGATCCCACGGCGGCGCAGGGCTTGAGCAACCGCGCCGGCACGCCGCTAGGGGCAGCACCAGCGCAGACCGTCACGAACTACGATCCGGTGGGCCGGCCAACCCTGGTGGACCACCCCGAGCAGGCGGTGAACGGCGCCAGCTCGACGGTCGCCACGTTCGACAAGCTCAAGACCGAAACCATCAATCCGCGCACCTTCCCCAGCGAGCGGTCGAAGAACGCGCTCGACGAACTCGTGTCTGCCAAGGATGCGGCCGGTCTCGTCGTAAACTACGACCGCGATGCCGTCGGCAACCTGACCGCGGTACGGCGCACGCCCAGCAACGGCGATTCCGCGGGTGTGGCCATCGCGACCACGCTGAGTTATGACCGCCTGGGCCGCAAGACCGGCATGACCGATCCCGACAAGGGCAGCTGGACCTACCGCTACAACGCGCTGGGCGAACTCGTCGAGCAGATCGACGCCAAGGGTCAGAAACAGACTGTGTATCGCGATGCCCTGGGTCGCATGGTCAAACGCACGGAAGAACGTCAGGCGCCCGGCGGCAACACGGCCGAGCCGACCAGCGTCTGGGAATACGACACCGCGCTGCGTCCGACGGCGGGCACCAAGATCAACGGCGTTCCGAGAACCGAAAGCAACGGCGCGGGCTACGCGCGCAGCTACAGCTACGACGAACAGGGACGGCTGCTGACCTCGGTCACGACGCTCGACGGCACCGCTTACACCGAACGCATCACCTACGACGAGTTCGGCCGCCTGTTTCAACACTTTGCGCCGAACACCAGCGCGGCGGCAACGGCCGGTGAACAGACCGAATACTCAGCCGATGCCTACCCCGTCATCACGACCGACACGGGCACGGGCCAGGTCTACAACGAAGTGATGGCCCTGACCGCGCGCGGTCAGGTGCGGCAGGAGCGCTACCACAACAGCGCCAGTTTCCTGACGACGCGAACCTACGACGACAACACCGGGCGCATGCTGCTGCTGGTCACGGGCAACAGCGGCGGTGCCAGCGCCGTGCAGGACTGGCAATACACCTACGACAAGCACGCCAACGTGACGAGCCGCTGGAACCGGACCAGTGGCTACGACATGAAAGAGGAGTTCGTCTATGACAATCTGGACCGGCTGGGCACGGTCACGCTGACGCGCCTGAACGGCATCGGCGTGAACCAGGCGCAGACGCTGACTTACGATCAGCTCGGCAATATCAAGACGCGCAGCGTCGGCAGCACGACCTCGACCTGGACCTACGGTACGGCGGGAACACAAGGTTGTGCGCAGAACGCCGGGCGTCATGCGGTGGGGAGCTTCGACGCCAACCGCTACTGCTACGACGCCAACGGCAACCAGATCCAGGCGCGCTACCCCGGCAACCTGACGCGGACCATCGTCTACACGGGCTACGACCTGCCCGAGACGATCACGACGAACGGCTACCCGGCCAGCACCACGGTCAGTTTCAGGTACGCACCGGATCGCTCGATGTGGAAGCGCACGGACGGCGCGGTCAACGCCGACCGCATCTTCTGCAGCGGCTTTGAATCCGCAGCCTGTGCCGGTGGCAGCGGCGGCAGTTCCGCGTCCACGACGTACTTTGTCGGCAATGTGGAAATCCGCGTCGAAGGTTCATTGACCACGACCAAGCGCTACGTCGGCTCCTACCTCGTCATCACAGCGACCAGTGCAGCACCGGCGCCGCAATACGCTTACCTGTTCCGGGATGCGCTGGGCTCGCTCGATGCGATCACGAATCAGACCGGCAGCGTGCAGCAGCGGCTGAGCTTCGACGCCTGGGGCAAGCGCCGCTACGCCGAGCCCCCGGGCAGTGCCACGCTCTGGAGCGCGCTCCCAGCGGCCGTAGCAGCCAGTTTTGACACCAGCCGCACGCGGCAAGGCTACACCGGCCACCAGCAGCTCGACGGCGTGGGGCTGGTGCACATGAAGGGCCGCCTCTACGACCCCGAGCTGGGCCGTTTCATCCAGGCCGACGACGTGGTCGAACCCGACGCGACCCAGGGCCTCAACCGCTACACCTACGTGCTCAACAACCCCCTGAGTCTTACCGACCCGACCGGGCACCTGAGTACGCGGCAGTGGATAGGGCTGGCGATAGCCGTCGTGGCTTCCTACTTCAGCTACGGCTTGTATTCGACCAGCGCGTGGGCCTCGTTCTCGGTGGCGGTTGCTGGCGGCTTTGCTTCCGCTTACGTCGCGACTGGCAGCTGGCGTGCCGGCCTCTGGGGCGCGTTTGCCGCGGGCGTGTTCTGGGGCATAGGCACGGGCTTTAACTCCATACGTGGCGCTCAAGGAACCGGAGTCTTCGGCAGCGGCTTTACCAGCGGCCAATACGTGGCCAAAGTCGCCGCACACGGCGCCGCCGGCGGCGTACTGTCCGAGTTGCAAGGTGGAAACTTCGGCAACGGTTTTCTCGCGGCGGGCGCCACCGAGGCTGTATCCCCCGCTATCGACACCATGCCCAAAGCCGGGCAGTTTGTTGCGAGTGCTGTGGTTGGTGGGACCGTCTCCGAAGCGACAGGCGGCACGTTTGCCAATGGGGCGGTGACGGCGGCGTTTCAGTTTTTGTTTAACGAAGGGGTGCACGCTAACGAAGACAACAGCGGACGGAATGGCCGGGATGCATACTCCGATGCAGCGGAAGATGCGATGGCTGCCAAGAAGTCGCGTGCTTACGAAGTCGTTGGCAAAGCGCCGGGCGCCGATGGCGTCGTGGAGATTTCTTACGACGAACTCATGCTCGTCGTTGACTACGAGATTGACGTGGTTAGCGGCAGAAGCGCTCTGAGAGGCGGTTACGAAAATCTCAGTACAGCGGAATTTGGAGTCGAGATCTATCGCTTCGGCGACACCATTTTCTATGGGGAAGCTCCGTACGGTAACGGCGGAACACTCTACCGAGTTACGGGTGCCCCGCCATCGTTTGGTGGGCCGTATCCTGGCGGTGACCTCAACTACATAAAACAGGGGCTCATGTTCGGAGCGCGAGGGTCCTCTGTAACTGCGATGAACGGAACAATTTCGTTATGGAATGCGTATGGTGGAGGGTCGATGTCTCACCTTTCAGAGCGAATTTATTTGGCGAACCTGGGGCTTGACATATGGAAATCAAGAAAATAGTTACTGCCTTTTTGGCTGCTTCAGGACTTGTTTCCTGCGGGAAATGGGTGTCGCCGAACTGCTCTGAATACATGAAAATTACTTCTGATGCAGAAAAGCGTACGGAGATACTAAAGTGGGCTGACGAGAGTATTTTTTCCGCAAACAAAGATGGTATGGAAACAGGTTTCAGTTATCTGGTGGGGCCGGGGAAAGAGCGGATAAAGACAGTGAACGGAAAAGCCGTCGTAATTCCCGATGCCATTGTTTCGGTCGATTCCTATTTCAAGAAGGAGTCACCAAACGTACTGCTTGTCGAAAAGAAAGATGGAGTTCCGTCGGTTGTGTTTGTGGGGCTAAAGAGTTTCGAGGGGCTGTTGGTCTCAAGGGGCAATATGGACGACTACTTCCGCCGGGTTGGCGAGAATAAACAATGGATTCCCATCATGCACGACCGGATTGCCGTCATGTGCTATTCCAACTAGATTGCGCGCGGGCGGAGTCCGTTTCGTTGCACGGTTGACTGTTTTGGTGCGCTCATCTATGGCTCCTCGACGAGTCAACAGTCATGCCATCTGGAAGCCATGCAAACTTATGGGATCGATCGCCACAGGAGCAGCGGCCGTTAATCGCTTCGTGATCGTCGCGCTGCTTGTGCTGCTCGCGGGTTGCGAGTCCATCGAGTGCGGTCGTTATCGTGAATTTATTGAAGAGAAAGACCGATACGATGCGCTGATCGACTGGGCCGACAAGACTATTTTCTCTCGCTCAATAAGAGAAGAAGACGTGCGGGATCTTGGCTTGGTCGGCCCAGGACGGAAGAGGTTGAGGGGCAAGGGGGCGATCAACTACCAGCCGCCGTCGTTGCCGGCTGTGGAAATTCGGCTCATAGGTAAGGATCTGTACAACCCCGATGCCGTTTTCTTGGGAGAAGCGAGCTTCAAGGGCTTGATCGTTGCGAGAGGCGATGTTGCGGATGCGATTTCCTATTCATCCATACTGCCGGATGAAGTGCTTCTCAAGAAGGCGCGTGTCGCGCTTGTGTGCCGCCCGTTTCGCTGATGTGTCGTTTCTGATTCCCCTGCTACTAGCGGCCACATGCGATTCTTTCCAGCATCCGTGTGACCACTGCCGCCAGATGCCTATCAGACGGCCATAACAATTCGCCGAGGAAAGGCTCTTACGGAGGAAGTGAAATGATCGGATTTCTATCGTTGGCGTTTTTGGCAGCAACGGAGCAGGCTCCAGTGCCTGAGACTGTGTCGATTCGCTGTGCTATGGCGGTTGCAGCCGTAATTGACTACTTGGAATCTTCAGAGAAGCGGTCGGAAAATGTTCGCTTTTCAACGGACGTTGCAGCTGACTATCAATCAGCTAGATGCGTTCCGTCCCGCGTAGACAAGGACCGGTCGTTTGTCTACATCGATCGCAAGATCGTTTCATCTTCGAGTAGTCATGGTACGTATCCTTCCCTTCCCCGTCATATTCCCGTCTACGTCGTAGAGTCGTCAGGGGCTGTCAGCGTCCGGCGCAGCATGCCATGTGAGGAGCAACCATCGGCTTGTGAGTAACGAAAGCGAGCCAAGGTGGTGTTGGATCATAACCGCTCGAAGGTTGGATTTTCTGCGGTAGCTGGTGATTTCTCTGCCACCAAAGCCGCTGTTTGTGGCGGCAATGGCAGAGACGGGCATGTATCGGTGACGATCGCGGTTTGAGGGAAAGATTTGTCTCGACATATGGAACTCAAGAAATTAGCGGTGGCTTTTTTGGCTGCGTCAGGGCTGGTTTTGTGTGGACGCTGGGTATCGCCGAACTGTTCCACATACATGAAAGTCGTTTCTGATCCTGCCAATCGTGCAGAGATACTTAAGTGGGCCGATGAGAGTGTGTTTTCGGTAAACAAGGACGGTCTTAAGACAGGGTTCAGCTACTTGGTCGGACCGGGAAAAGAGAGAATAAAAGCTGTGAATGGAAAATCCATGGTAGTTTCGGACGTCATTATCTCTGTCGACTCATATTTCAAAAAGACCCACCCGATGTATTGCTTGTAGAGAAAAATGATGAAAGGCCGACTGTCGTTTTTGTTGGGCGGAAAAGTTTCGAGGGATTGTTGGTGTCAAGAGGCAGCATGGACGAATACATCCGCCGAGTCGGTGAGAACAGACGATGGATTCCAGTCGTGCACGACCGGATTGCCGTCATGTGCTATTCCGACTAGGTTGCATACAGATTAGATCCTCCCTGCTCTAGTGAATGGTTGACTGCTGGATGAGTCAGGCTGTTTTCCGTGAGTGGGAGCTTCTGGGTGATGCGGCCTGCGCGCGCGCTTTCCCAAACGCACGAGACCAAAGACCTGTGCTTCGGATTAAATTTTCCTGGATCTATAGTCAACGGCCAACTTTTGCAGCCTTTCGCTTCTCGGTCTGCTTCCTTGTTGCAGCAGTGTTCTTAGAGCAGGGCTGCAACTCGGTCAACACGCAGGGGTCAGATGGTCGTTTCGACGAGACCACACAATGCTGGGAATTCAGCGGTCCATGGAACCCAAAGGTCGTGCGAGAAGGCGATCAGTGCATGGAAGTGCTCGAAACGAAAGCCGAATGCCTTGTCGATGGGAGGCGGACTTGGGTTCCCGCGGTTTACGAGATTCCGGTGCCTTGCGAAGAGCAGGGCAAGTAGCGGTGGTCAGGGCGGGCTTGGATCGGTGGCGGCGGGGGAGTGGGTGGGGCAAGTTGCTGCGGTCCCCGTAGAATCGTTGCTGGCGAAGCCGTGTTTAGTACAGGTCGCCATGACGGTGGTCAGCACGCAGGGGCGGGATGACCGTTTCGACGACCGGGCATGCTGTGTAGGCAGGGGACTTGCCAAACCCCTGCGATCTGTTAGTACGGATTCGTCGCATGGCGAGGGTCGCAGGTAACAGCATGAGCTCTACTGGTCAACTACCTGCGTGGATGCGCGCCATCGAGAAAAAGGGCCGACTGCTATTGCGTGTAATTGGCCCTGTCTTTTCCGTTCTGATCGCGCTGCTGCTGTTTCACGTGGCGATCGAGTGTGCTGCCTACTGCCTTCGCTAACAGAGTTTGCCTCGGTGATCGACCGCCCACGAGCACGCTGCGGCGCCCAGCACACCTCCGAAGACATACCAGCCCCATCGTGGAACGTACAGCAAAGGTATGGTAGCTGGAACTGCCAGGAGCGCCAGAAGGAAAGAAGGCACCGGCCAAATTTGCTTCTTCCACCAGCAAAACAGAACGAGGAAAGCGAGGGACGCAACCGCACCTGTTGCGATTCCTTTCAACATCGGGCCGACGACGTCCGGATCCATGGCAAACCTCGCACGGCTGGGTTGGAATAGCTGATCGCAAGTACCGCGTCGGAATCAATGCAAACGAGTATAAAGAGAGAAAGAATAATTTTAAAACATTTCCATCAATGTGTCTTGTGGCCGGCGGTTTTCGGTGGGGAATGTCGAGCAACCACCGTTACAACGAGATGTCTTTTACCGACGTTGCGTCGCCCTAGATAGACCAGTGCCTGCCTTCGGTTCACGTTCGTTCCATTCGCTGACCGTAGCGCAGTGCAGTCGATTCACCGCTCGCAGCTCGCTTCAAGGCACACCTCACGGTGGTTTCGGTGGGCACCAACGTCGGCACGGACATCAGGCTGAGATCGAGTCGCAGCCGTGCGGCGTTGACCCCTGACGCGTTCTGCCCGAGCGGAGCCGCGCCTGCGGCGCGCCGGCCAACAGCGTGTAGCTGAGTGGGTGGCGGTCTTGCTGGTCCCTTCACCGTATCACGGCGGTCTCGCCGTCAAGGGCGGCGCGCGCGGAGCGCGCTGGCGTCCTCGCGGCCGGCTTTGCCCCCTGACGGCTGCGCTGCGCCGTGCTGGCGGCGGTTCCGGGCCATTCCGCCCGAGCAACCGGAGATCGCCGTGAGCGACAAATCATACGTTTCACTGGAACAACGCCTTTGCCTGGTCTGCGGCGCCGCGTTTGAGACCGGTGCCATCCTGCTCGACCAGCGCCTGCGCGCGAGCCTGGAGCGCCACACGACGACGGGCTGGGGCCTGTGCGCCGACGACCAGAAACGGTTCGACGACGGCTTCGTCGCACTGGTCGAATGCGACCCGCGGCGCAGCGGGTCGATGGCTGGGGCAACCCGCGTGAAGCCGGAACACGCCTACCGAACCGGCCGGCTCGCTCACCTGCGGCGCACGGTGTTCACCCAACTGTTCCACGTGCCGATCGAGGACGTCCAAGCGTGCGTCTTCGTCGAACCCGGCGTGATCGACCGGCTGGAGTCGATGGCAGCGCCGGCGGTGGACGGGTAACGCCGCGCCGGCTTCGGTGCGCCGCCCCTCTCGGGGCGGCGCACCTTTTTCGATGGCACTCGACCGCGGCGAGCCTGGGGCGCGGCGCTTGCGCTCCCACGGAAGCTCCCTACGCGCAATCCCCACTGCACGGCGCTCAGGGCTCACAGACGCGGCCAAATCGGCTGCGCGGCCCCGGTCGGAAACCCGCCGTAACCCCGGCAGCAGGCCGGGCGTCGCGGTGGCTCAAGCGCGCGGCCCGTCTGGGCACAGCGTTCGTCGAGCATCGGCATTCGGGCGACCCCGGTCGAGAAAACCCGGCCGGCCGCGCGGCCGTGCTGGGCATCGTGCCGCACGGCGTGTGGCTCGCCCCGGTCGGACTCTGTGGTTACCTTGCTTGGCTGACGTCGGCAAACGGTTTTACCGTCGGGTGCGAACGAGCGGGCTGGTCGGTTCGCCGCGGCTGCGGAATGCGCCCGAGGTGAGCAGCTTCGCCCCGTCGTCGGGACGCGCAACACGGGTGTGCTCCACGGTGTTGCGCCGCTTCGCGTGCGCGTCCCTCGGTCCGACGGGGCGGCTGGGGCTCACCGGCGCACCCCTCGCGCCGCGGAGAACCGACATGAGCTTCACCCGCCAACCCGACGGCACCTACCGCTTCACCGGCACGCGCGCCCGCATCCCCGAAGCGACCATCTTGGCCGCGGCCGAAGACGTCCTCCGCCTGCGGCTCGAACGCGAGGGCGACGTCAAGACGCCGCGCGACGCCGCCGAGTTTCTGCGCCTGCGCCTCGGCCACCTGCCGCACGAGGAATTCCACGTCCTGTGGCTCGACAACCGGCACCGCGTTCTCGCCACCGAACGGCTCTTCAACGGCACGGTGGACGGCTCGGCGGTCTTCCCCCGGGAAGTGGTCCGCCGCGCACTGGAGGTCAACGCCAGCGCCGCCATCTTGGCCCACAACCACCCTTCGGGCGTCTGCGAACCGAGCGAGTCCGACCGCCGCATCACCAGCGACCTGAGGGCGGCGCTGATGCTCATCGGCGTGCGCGTGCTCGACCACCTCATCGTCGGGGCCGGTAGCACGGTGTCGCTGGCGGAGCGGGGCGCGCTGTAGCGCGCCTTTTCCACAAGAAGACCCAAGGTCGCCTGCGGGTTGGCCTGAGGCGCGTGTCGGTAAGGCTTTCGGGGACGTTGCATGCTGCCGCTCCGCTGAGTGGGAGTTCGGTCACCGATGCGGCACTACGCCATTGTATGGCTCGACCGTTTGACGGCAGGCGCACGAGTGCGCGCCCACTACGCACTGCAGAACCTCACGCTATCTCGATAGAGCGCAAAACAGATGCTGTCGCGGGGCGAATTGCTGGCCCAGTTCGCCTGCTGGACGTACTCAGTGAGTTGCGGTTTCGGAGAAACAACGTTGAATAGCAAATCGAGCCCACTGACCGTCGCCGACGAACTCAAGCATCTGCTTGGAAGCAAGTGGAAATCCGAGCGTCTCTGGGAATGGCCTCCTGACCTTTTTGCAGTTTGCGCGTGGCTCCTGGAGGTATCCGGTGGGTATGTACGCGTACTCGAAGACTGGCCTCCGAATTCACGGCCGTTGGAGAAATGGGTTGCTAGAATCGAAAAGATCGCCAACGAGATCAGGCGGTCCGTCATTGAACGCCATTCCGGTCAACCGGCCTTTGCTAATTTGTTACGGGTTCCCAAGCTTTGGCGCGTTGTGAGAAAGAGCGCGAAAACGCCAGTGGCAGATATCAACAAAGCAAAGGAGCTCTCTGCCGCATTGATCGAGCTGGTCGCGATCGCAGACTTGGCTTGCGTTGGTTTTGGAATTCCGCCCATCAACAAGCACGGAGAATCGGAGCTCGATTTCTACGAATGGGTGCAATGGAACCTGACGAAAGAGGGAACCTTGAGCCCTCGATTTCCGACTACGCGACTCACGGTGCTGCCAAAGCAACACACACCTCAATCCGGAATCACGCTGCGCAGCCTCACCCACAATCTGGCTCTCTTCACGGGCGGGGAGGTTCAGCCGGCTTGGTCGGTGCAACAGCACAAGAGAGGGGACCGGCTCAACCTGCTCGTGGTTCCGTGGCCATTCGATGTGATGCCGAGGCAGTTCACTGAGGCGGAAGACTCAGACACGAGGCACGCGAAAGGCTTCAAGTGTTTTGACTTCGAGGTCCGATCCACTGTGGTTGGCCAGCGGAAAGCCTCGCTTTCCAGGAACAAGTTCGAACGGTGGTTGATCAATGTTTTCGACGGTGCTGAGCACAAGGTAGGCTCCATCCACGGGGTCGTTTTTCCAGAAGCAGCACTGACTCCGAAAGATTTCGACATCGTCAACAAAATCGCGCTGGAGCGAGGCGCGTTCCTGATCGCGGGCGTTGCCGGTGGGCCGGCCGGCAATGGGCAAGGCAGCGGCATGCTCGACGGCGGTGCTGCTGCGGGTCCGAAAAGAGGCACCAACGAAGTCTGGATGAGCTTCGGTCCGGAAAAGGATCGCGACGAGCGAATCATCAGGCAGGGCAAACACCACCGCTGGCAGCTAAATCGAAGCCAACTGGAAATGTATGGCCTGGCCGGTAACCTGGACCCCAGATTCAAATGGTGGGAAAATATGACCGTGGGCCGTCGAGACGTCAATTTCGTATCGCTCCATGCTCATATGACCATTTGTGGGTTGGTCTGTGAAGATTTAGCCCGACAGGATCCGGTGTCGAACTTGGTTCGAGCCGTCGGTCCGAACCTCGTTATTGCCCTCTTGTCGGACGGACCGCAGCTGCAGACGCGTTGGCCGTCCCGATACGCCACCGTCTTGGCTGACGACCCCGGCAGTTCCGTGCTGACCGTGACCAATCTCGGAATGACCCAACTCGCCGCGCCTCCCGCTGGTATGCAACGGTCCCGATCGGTGGCGCTGTGGAAGGACGCGGCGGGTGGCCAGCGCGAGATCGAGCTTGCGGAAGGCGCCTCTGCGGTCGTTCTGAACCTTTGGACGTCCTGCGCCGAGGAATGGACAGCGGACGGCCGGTCCGATTCTTGCGTGGCCGCCTTTCCGACTCTCGGTGGCGTTCATCAAGTTAAAGTTGCCGATGTCCCTCGCCTGTGATAACCCTATTTCATCCCCAGGATACGACCATGACCTCTAGCCACATTGCTCGGCAAGACTCGACCTTGCTATCGCTGATCGTTCAGGCCACCGCAAGGGGGGCGAGCGCGGACGTGGTTGAGAAGTACATCAAGCTTTTGACGCTCACGAGTTCCAAGGTCCGAGCACAGCAAATCGTGGAGCAGGCCAGGCACGAAGCAGGGACGCTCGTCGCTGCGTCCGCGTAACCCGCTGTTTCCCAAGGAATTTTTATAATTTCGTGCTCAATGTCGAACGGTGACGGAGCTGTTCGACCCACTTGGCCAGCCGCGTGCGATCGGCTCCGTCGGCCTGCTATTCCCCCTTGCACTTTGCACCCTAAGTCGTTACCTCATCCTTCGGGGACGGCCGACAACGGACGGGCTCGTTGCATGAAAATGAGTTCGCCAGTGCTTGTACGGCCTGTGGACGCCGCGCAGTAGCGAACTGAAGTAAAGGAGTAAGGAGATGCAGTTCTTGCGCATCTGCCAATCTAGGACGGCGAGCCAGCATGAACGCTTGTGGTCGATTCCCTTTCCTCGGGATCGCCGGTTTTGAGTTCAGGTTTCAGCGGTGTGCGCGATCTAAGAATTTCGGTCTCAGACTTTAGCCTTTGCCCTCGGCAGGCGGCCCGCCGTCCAGGTTTCGGTGGGATGCCACCACGGCCTCGTTGCCCATCTGAAGGGGCGGCAACACCCTGGATGCGAGGCGGTTGATGTCGTGCGCGAGGGAGTCAGCCAGAGAGCGAGCCAGTCGCTCCAAGAGTTCAAGATTGCCGGGTGCAACCGTCCGGGTTGCTGCGCCGGAGCGAAGCACCGAGTAGCCGCCCCCGTCCGTGACGAAGAATTTCACGTGCTTTTCTTGGGCGTCGCTGTGCGCAAAAAACTGATCGCGAAGCCGCATCGCTGCGTCATGAACTGTTTTCGCGCCGGGCAGTCCGGTTCGCTCCGCGAAAGTGGGTGGAAGTTGCGTGGACAACTGGGGAGCTCGGGGCTTCCCGGCGGCACGCGACTGGGGAAGGACGCAGCGCGTAAAGGGTCTGGAATAGCGAACCACCGCGCACTCGGCTAGTGCGTTGTAGGTAAATGCGGCATCGCCTTCATCGGAGCGCGGCGTCGCCAGCGCGATTCGAGCTGTTTCGGCGCACTGCCCAAAGTCAGCTCGCGCCAACGTGAGAACCCAGAGCTGATGAAGCGGAGCAAGTGATTCGAACGCGCGGGGTTTGGCCATGGACGCCTAGCCCACGGACGACTGTTTTTCGAATCCACGCAATTTGTGTGGCATATCGACGTACTGCCAAAGCATTTTCACGGCTCCCAATCGAGGTAGATCGCCCCGCACATCGCGATGCCGCAGGCGTGGCCTCTCATAGACTGCCGAGCACCCAAGCCGCCCTGCGCTCGGCTTCTCCGGTCAAGGGTCGACCCACGGCCCGTGTCGTCGCTCTCTTCGTTCGCTCCAGCCCGCGCCCGCCGTGGGCCTGCGGCGGCGTTTCGCCGCCGCTCCCTGGACCGCGCCTCGCTGCGGGCCAACCGGTTTCCAACCGGGGCATCGGGACCCCGATGCCCGGGGACCGAGCCAACCGAGAAGGAGCGAAACCGTGTTCACCGCTGCCGATGTGATCCATGCCTACACCCGCGCCGACGCCATCCGCGACGGGGCGCTAATTGATGTCACCGAGAAAGCCGCGCAAGCCGGCTTCCGCGTTCCCGTTTGCTTGACGGCCCGCGTCTGGGCCGAGTGCGTCGCTTGGCCGGAGACGGAGCCCGCGATTCAAGATGAAAGCGGCAGGCTGTGGGATCTGGTGTTCGTGGCGGCCGTAGCTGCAAGGAAAGCGGCGCGTCGGGACACCCACCGGGTCGTCTTTCAGCTTGGGGTTGTCCCGCGGGGCCACCGGGTTCCCGGACTGGTCCGCCTGGTCTTGCACGTCGGCCCCGGGGACCGTGGGGAAGCGGTCGTTACCATCCTGGCGCCGGACGAGGACTGAACTGCACGGCAAAGCGGGTGGCCCGATGCTTCTGCAAAGAACGCTCAGGCCTCCGCGCGCGGCTCGCCTTGAGTTCCTGGGGCGGCGGCGGGAAGAGGGCACTTGGCCGGTCCATTGTTGGTCGACTTGGATCACGTCACGGTCTTGGGCGCACCACGAAAAAAGGCACACCGATGGCGTGCCTTTTTTCGCGGTCGAGCGACCCACGGACGGTTAAGCGCGGACTATGTGACGCATGACGGCACTCTCCTTTCGACGAATTCACGCTACTTGACTTCTCGCAAACCGTCAAGCTGAAGGTGCCGCGGCAGCTTCGGGAACTCCTGTAACCGCGGTGGCGGGCAGGGCGGTTTCCTGAATGGCCCACCGCAGCATGGCGCCTTGGCCCTCGAACAGTCCGAGATCTTGCACCCATTGATGGGTGAACCCGATATCCGGTGGCGTATGCGGCCTCATGGGTTTCTGGTGCAGCGTGTCCAAGCTCACCTTCAGTGTATGCGGGGCGTTCACCCGAACGACGAGGTTCTCAGACGGCATCGATGTGATGATGGCCTCGAACGGACTCTCGATGGGATAGACGGTCTCCGTGTCGAGCTGAACAAGCAACCCCACGTCGGACACAGCAAAGTCGGGATGACGAACCAACATCAAGTTGGCGTCGATTTCGTCCGCCATTTCTGCGAGTTGCGCCGGGTTGTAGTGGTTGGGGCCGACCGTAAGGCCCAGGAACTTCGCGTGGTGCCTGGAGACGCCGTCGAGAGAAAGCGAGGTTTCATAGCGAAACGTCTTCTTGTCGTTTCTCCGAGCGTGAACCCGAAACTGATGCGTGGCGTTCAATTTCACGAACCGGACCAGCTCGCCTTCGGCAGCAGGCGTTCCCGCCGCCGACCACGGCGTCAACGTGTAGGAAACCTTATAGCCTGAGCGATAAAAAGCGCCGTCCACCACCGTATCTTGGATGGTGGTGATGAGCAGCTCGGGAAGTCCTTTGAACACAAGCACCCTTGCCTGTTTTTCCAGAGTTTCTTTCTCAAGTTGAGCGATGCGCCGCTGGTTGAACACTTCAACCGTGAGCAACACAGGAATCGCCACCAAAATTGCAAACCCAAGTTCGCGCGCGTACTCAATGAGGTAGCCGTAGAGGGTGCCGGACGGGTGAAGGAGGATGGTGGGCGTTATCAGCAGCAGTGCGAGGATGAAGCCCCCTGCCAGCCACCACCGAGTTGAGGAATCCTTGAGGAAGCCCATCTTTGCTCGCCTGGAAGCGCTGCTGTTGCAACAGTTGCAGAATTATATACAACGTCACGTGAAAGCGACGCCTCGGGTTGTCGGCAGACCGGCTGGGGTTTGAATCGGAAGCGCGGCGTTGTCGAGCGCGGTCAAGGGCACGCAATGGAGCGCCAGTGTGTCTGCGTTTGCTCGATTCGCCGCGCCCGATAAACCGCTGCCAATGGTGCATCCGTCCGATCCGATCCAGCCGCCCGGCGGTGCCGTGGTGCTGTCGGTCACGAGCACGACGCCCGAAGGCCGCAACGATAGGGCGGAAGCCATCAAGGCCGTCACGAGGCGGCCGGTATCCTTGTCCACAAGGCCGAGCCGCCGGACGACGAAGTTCGAACCGACGCGAGCGCGAAGGTCCAACGGCAGCCAGAAGCGCACGAACCGGCCCGACGGCTGGGCACAAACGAAACCTCCGGCGGTACGTCATCGCCGTGCGAGTCTCGTTTTTCGAGAGGAAAGCCCCTTGAAATTTAGTGGGTTTTGATTTGGTTGCAGACGGACGCCGGTTCGATTCCGGCTCCATCGGCCATACAGCGGTCCAGCGGGCTGGCGAGGGAGTGCGGGTGATCCCCGCCGAACTCAGGCCGGACCACCTTCTGGATGCGCCTTCAGCCAACGTCGCCCGATGGCCGTCAGGCGGTACCGTTGCAGGCGGCTGTTGGGCTTGTCTGGCAGGGTCATTTCGATCATTTGCGTGGCCAAGGCCGGTTTCAGATACGCTTTCCGGAAGTGTTCCTCGCCCTTGAGGCCGAGCGCGGACTGGATTTGCTGCCGGGACATCTCGCCGATCACGGCACGTAGCAGGCGCTCGACTTCCCCTGCGACTTCCCCTGCGACTTCCCCTGTGCCGACAGGGACGAGGGACAAGGGGGGGGCGCGGCAACCGGATCACGAACGAAAGCCGGTCGTTGTCGGTTTCAAACAGTGGCGCGGGTGACCCGTTGGCCGCCATTTCCTCCAGGATTTTGGGAATGCCGGTGGAGCACCCTTCGGTCATCTCCAGCTCCTTCAGGAACTCGCCGATGCGCCGGTTGCGGTAGCGGTACCTGAGCGGTGCACGTTGGGCCGCGAGCCGGCTGGGCGCGCCAATTTTGTAGCCCTGGTGTAGCCCAGGAATGAATATCGATCAAAATTTCTGCGCAACAATCGAAAAAATAAGCGGAATTTCTGTTTGTCCGCTTAATGCCGCATCAGCGGCGTGTGTTCGGCGGCTTTGTCGCCGGTTTCTTTCTGCGAACTCGTAGCTTTCACGCGGGTAGTCTTCTCTGCGCCGGTGGTTGGCGGCGGCGATTCCGGGTGCCGGTGAGGCGTGGTCTGCGTGCCGAGGGCGCGAGCCATCGCCGTGAGTCGGCTAGTGTAAGGGTGAATGGGCGCAATGCGTGCGGCGCTTTGATCGGGAAGCGGTTTCGCCGTGCCGGGACAGCGCTGGGCCCGGCGGCCCTGGTGCGATTCCTGCTGACGCCCTGTGTGGTAAGCCCAGTGGCCGCTAGTCAGAGCACCAAGTCCCGCCGTCGAGCTCGCCGTGGTCGTTTCCATCCGGATCACCCGCGTAAGTGCAGTAGAGCCGCGTCGATCATGACGCAGGCGCAATTGAATTAAGTGAAATGATTAATTTAAATATTCTTTATGAAATAAAAACAAATAATAATAGTATATTGTTGGTGCGGCTGGTGCTTGTCGCTGCTGCGCGTGCGACAGTCGCTGTTGCATCTATTTATATGTTTTATATACCTTATTCATGAATTTAAGGAGTAATTATGAACTTGCTTCGTAATGGACTCGTTGCTTTGCTGTTGGCAGGCATTGGCGCCCAGGCTGTCGCGTCAGATGCCGTGGCTGCGCCACCGACCATTAGCCTGGCACCCGTTGGGGAAGGCGAGGTGGCAATTTCAATGAGCAATGCAACCGACGATGAATTTGCGGCGTTTCTGGCTGCAGCGGTGGCAGCCGAAGCGCCGGTCGCTTTGGCTGAGCACCATGGTGTGATGACCGCGACGGTGTCCAAAGACGCATTGTTCCCGCGGGATGGCGCTCCGTTCGCGAACAAAGCCGGTGTGGGGGTCAACGCGTTCTGGCGGCGCAAGACATTTCGCGCCTACTTTCGCTGGCTATGGGAAAGCAGCTCCGACCCCGTGCGTTGCACGGATATCACGGTGCGTGGCGGCTATTTGGTAGCCCTGGCTTATTTCACCAGCACCTATCCCGGCATCACCCACGTATCGCATTTGGATGCACCAAACTCCGAGGGTGGATGCCCCTGAGCGAGGGGCGCCGGCTCCGCGGTAGGGTGTTGCCGCGGAGCTTCTCAGGCAGCCGCCGCGAAGCGTGTGCCTTATTGGAACCCGCCCGCAAAGACCGGATATAGGAAATTCAAGCGCGTTTCCCGGGGCAATTTGATGCGTAGGCGGCTGTGGTACAAGCGCCGCTTTGGGTTCGGATCGGACGTCAGCGCGTGGGGCTTCGGCACCGTGCGGCCGCGCAGCTCGTGGCCGTTTCTGACTGATCCCCGGCAGATGGCCGAGCGCAGCCCTGCGGGATCGTAGCGGCGCCGGATTGGCTGGAGGTTTTCGCCTCGACCGCGGGGTTGGCTCGGCGATCGCGTAGCCGCTGCAGGCGGCACACGAACTGCCGGCCGGTCGTGCGATGGCTCCCGCGCACCGCGCTTCTCGAAATAGGCGAGGATGGTGCGGGTTTCCTCGATGCTGGCGACAATGCGCATTGCGCCCCCGCAGTGGATGCCGGTGGCGGTTCCGATGGCAAAGACCCGCTTGGCGCGTTGTGCTCAGGTCATCGAGCGACGCTTGTCCTCGAGACGGCAAGAACACGGCCATTCATGCCGCGAACGTACGCGGAATAGTGGTCCTCACCGTAGTGTTTACGGAAACCCGGTGCATCGTTCAGTGAGCGGCGACTCCTGTGCGCTGCAGGTAAGTACTCAAGGCTGCCAGCCTCGCATCGCAGCGGACGCTGAGGTGCTGCCGCAGCTCGCGGATGGTGGTGGTGAGTTGGCGGCGGTCGGCGCAGATCAGGTTCAGTGGGGTGGGCTCTCCCTGCCATGACTGGCAGAGAGCGACCAATCTGCCGGCGATCAGATCATCGGCGACATCCAGCGCGGACTTGCAGGCAATGCCAATACCCGCCAGTGCCCAGCGCCGGACGATATCGCCGTCATCGGAAATGCGATCTCCGCGAACATCGATCACGCATGCGCTACCGTCGCGATGGAATCGCCAGCGGTTGTGGATGTCATCGCCCAGTACGAAACAGAGGCAGTTGTGCCCGGGCAGATCTTCGGGCCGTTCGATAGGGCCGGTCCGTTCGAGGTAGGCCGGCGCGGCGCAAAGAATGCGTACATTGGTTGCCGCAAGAGGCAATGCCACCATCGACGAATCCGATGGCGCGCCATAACGCAGCGCTGCGTCCACCGGCTCGCGGAACAGGTCGCTCAGGCGGTCTGTGGCCTGCAATCGCAGGCGCAGGTCCGGAAATCGTGTCTGGAAATCGTTCATCCATTCCGGCAGGACATTGCGCCCCAGATCGGACGGCACCGATAGCAGGAACTGGCCGCGGACGAGGCCTCGCCCGGTCGCAACGACGTCGCGGCCTTCATCCAGCCATTGCATCCCCTGCCGGCAATACTGCAGGAAGGTCTCCCCTTCGGGCGTGAGGCGCAGGCTGCGAGTCGAGCGCACAAACAACGGGGCCGCCAGCTCGGCCTCCAGTCGTTTCAGCGATGCGCTCGCGGCGGCCGGCGAGAGATCGAACAGGCGGGCCGCCGCTGACAGGCTGCCGGATTTTGCGATTTGCAGGAACAGTCGGAGATCCTGGAGGGTCATTTTCAAATTCTGCTTGAAACTGAATCGTAATTTACCCGCTTTCTTGGAAAGTCCGGGAGCCGGATGATGCCCAGCCACTTCCACCGCTGATGCGGCCTTGTTCCGGCCACAGACGGCCTCTTGCGCAGGACGACCATGGTGTCTGGATTGTTCGATCCCATTTCCCTGAACGGGCTGACCATTCGCAACCGCGTGGTCATGGCTCCCATGACCCGGTGCAGGACGAGTCAACCGGGAAACCGCCCCAATGCGGCGATGGCGACCTACTACGCGCAGCGCGCCGGCGCTGGTCTGATCGTGTCCGAAGCCACCCAGGTCTCGCCGCAAGGGCAGGGTTACAGCTTCACCCCCGGTATCCACAGTGAGGAACAGATCGCCGGCTGGAGGCTGGTCACGGACGCGGTGCATGCCGCTGGTGGGCACATCTTCCTGCAGTTGTGGCATGTCGGGCGGATGTCGCATCCGTCCTTCCATGACGGGGACCTGCCGGTGGCACCTTCGGCAATACAGCCCGACGCGCAGGTGTGGATCGTGCAGGATGGCATCGGCGCTATGGTCGACTGCCCCATGCCACGCGCGCTGGCAACCGGTGAAATCCCGGGAGTGGTCGACCAGTTTCGCCGTGGTGCGGCCAATGCCATCGCGGCCGGCTTCGACGGTATCGAAATACATGGTGCCAATGGCTATCTGATCGACCAATTCCTGCGCAGCACATCAAACCAACGCGATGACGACTATGGCGGCAGCATCGTCAAGCGCGTGCGACTTCTTTGCAAGGTCGTGGAAGCGGTGGTCGCCGAAATCGGCGCGGGGCGCACAGGGGTCCGTCTGTCTCCCTTCATCACTGCACGCGGCATGGCATGCCCCGAGATCATCCCGGCGATCCTGCACGCAGCCAGAAAGCTCGATGCCTTGGATATTGCTTACATCCACCTGGCCGAAGCCGACTGGGACGATGCTCCGCAGGTGCCGGACAGCTTCCGTCATGCACTGCGCACAGCGTTCAGAGGGCGCCTGATCGTTGCCGGGCGTTACGATCAGGTCCGTGCGGAGGCGATCCTCAAGGCGGGTCTCGCCGATCTGGTTGCCTTTGGACGCCCATTCATCGCCAATCCGGACTTGCCCAGACGCTTGGCATGCGGCATGGCGCTCGCCGATTTCGATCCCGCGACCTTGTTCGGTGGGGATGAGCGCGGCTATCTGGATTATCCGCCGGCCGCTGGTGTCAGCGCTTCGGCATCCACCGCACTGGAGATATGCGCAGGAGTCTGCGCGTGATCGCCACCAGCCAGGCCCGCACCGGCTGCGCCGGGGAGGTCGAAGCCGCCCTGCGCGCCTTGCTCGTGCCGACACGGGCCGAAGACGGCTGCGAGGAATACCTGCTGTATCGGGAGCTCGCTCGCGCCGATCGCTTCTTCATGCTCGAACGCTGGCACGAGGATGCGGCATTGACCCGTCATCCGGCGACACCCCGCAGGGAAACCCTGCGGGAACGCCTTGAGGGGTGCGTCGAACAGTTGTCGGTAGCTCGCCTGCAACGTATCGAATGACCGTTCCAGATTTCCATCCATTACAGGACTCTCCATGAAAGCCATCGGTTACTACCACAGCGGTCCGATCGACCGCGACGACGCACTGCTCGATCTCACACTCCCGGAGCCGCAGATTGGTCCGCGTGATCTCCTGGTCGAAGTGCGGGCGATCTCGGTCAACCCGGTCGACACCAAGGTTCGTCGCAACGCGACGCCTGCGCCAGGTCAGGCACGCATACTCGGATACGACGCTGCAGGCGTGGTATCTGCGGTGGGCAGCGAAGTCACCTTGTTCGGGCCGGGCGACCGGGTCTGGTATGCCGGCGCGATCGGTCGCCCTGGCACGAACGCCGAACTGCACGCGGTGGATGAGCGAATTGTCGGACACATGCCGGGGTCGATGGATTTCGCACAGGCAGCCGCCCTGCCGTTGACTGCGATCACCGCATGGGAGCTGCTGTTCGACCGCCTTCAGATAGCGCGTGACGGTAGCGGTGGTGCGTTGCTGGTCACCGGCGCTGGTGGTGGTGTCGGCTCGATTCTGGTGCAGCTGGCGCGGCAACTGACTGGCCTGACCGTGATCGGGACCGCATCGCGTGCCGAAACCCGCGACTGGGTCATGTCACTTGGCGCGCATCACGTGATCGATCACAGCCAACCGTTCGCACCGCAGCTGGATGCCATCGGTTATCCGCAGGTGCAGTACGTTGCCAGCCTGACCCACACTGACCTCCACTACGACGCACTGGTGCAAGCGCTGGCGCCGCAAGGGCGTCTTGGCCTGATCGACGACCCCGCAACGCCGATCGACATCATGAAACTCAAGGGCAAAGCCCTGTCGCTGCATTGGGAGATGATGTTCACCAGGCCGTTGCATCAGACCAGCGACATGATCGAACAACATCGATTGCTTGATGCGGTGACCAAACTGATCGACGCCGGCAGGCTCCAGGGCACGGTCGGTGAGCACTACGGCGCGATCAACGCCGCCAACCTGCGGCGCGCGCATGCACGGATCGAAAGCGGCAAGACCAAGGGGAAGATCGTGCTGGAAGGGTTCGGCTGATCGGCGCGACTTGATCTGACTCAAGCGCAATAGTCATGGCACAGCGGCCGTCGGCACCGGCTTGCACTCGTGCGATGGTCATCCCCGGTATTCCGAGCCAGGGCGCACGATGTTTCGCCGCAATAGATGCCGTTGCAGCAGCAACTGGTGCGTTGGTGGCGGTCCCGGAAACGCGGCCTTCAATGGCCGCGGACCGTGCGCCACCTGGAGATAGTGCGGCCAGCAGCGCAACGAGCAGCGCAATGCGCAAGATTGAGTCATTCCAAATGTATGTTATTTACACAAAAAATAGGCCCGGACAAGGCCGGGCGCAAAGAGTCAGTGCTACCGACTGATTCCACCTCGCAGGTTTTTTGCGTCAAGGCTGGGCAGGGCGATAGGTAAACCAGGTCAGGAAGACGAGACCGTTGCCATCGGTGTCGAGCATGAAACCTTCTCCGTCACGTGACGGGCCGCCGTACCAGGCTCCCTGTACCCAATTGGTGTTCGGCGCACCGGCAATGCCGGTACGGCGGCAGTCGACTGTTGCGGGGGTGATCAGCATGCGTTCTATGCGATAGCCGCCATCGCCAAAACGCGCGCTGTTGTCTCCAGTTGATTCCCAGCGCAACTGGGCTTCAGTGCAGCTGGTGAATTCGAGCCGGATCTTGCCCCAGCGCGGCTTGTTCACCTCGGCAGGGTCGAAGTCCTCACCGAAGTACGTGCCTAGCGCGGTATTGGCTTCAAGCTCCACGCTGGAACCGTTGAGGCGGCCTAGCGCGGTCAGCCAGTACTGAGAGCCAAGCGTCGCGGGGTTCGGCTCCTCGAACACGGAGCGACGCGGAATCATGGCTATGTAGGTAGGACCCGACAGGCCGCCTGAGTTAAGCGGAATGAACAGCGACTTTTCCTCGCCGGTCTCCGGATCAATCTTGATAACGCCAGACCCCAGCCTGCCATTGCCGGCGACCAGCAAATTGCCGTCGAAATCCCAGGCCATGCCGGTGGGTGACGTGATCGAAGAGTTCACCACTTTGTCGAGACCACCCTCCGGAAAGCGGTAGCGCAGGATCTGGTTCGAGCGCTCGCCACTGACATAGAGCCTGTCCTCGGCAACATTCAGCAACAGGCCACGCGCGGCGCGCAACCCGTTGTCACGCGGCGGAACGAACTGGCTGTACTGCTGGGTATCCGGGTCGTAGCGGACGACATTGTGGGAGTCGTAGCCGGGCACGTATATGTTGTCGTCGGGGCCGGTCAGCATGCCGTTGTCGGGGCCGGCCAGCACACTGGCGCCCGCTACCGGCACCGCCTCGGCGACGCCGGTCTGCACGTTGTAGCGGCGCAGCGCGCCGGTCGAGTAGCTCGACACGTAGACACCGCCCGTATCATCGAAGGTAAGTCCGGTCGCGTCCCAGTTCGGTTCGAGGCGAGCGAAGGTGTCGATGTAATTGAAGGTATCGAAGTCATAACGCAGGATCGTGCCGGCTTCCTCACTGACCACCCAGAGACGGCCGTCGGGCCCCAGCTTTACCGCCTGTGCTCCCTGGATGCGCCCCGTATCGTCGAGGTTGCGCTGGAACTGTCCGGTGCAGGCGTCGTAGATGTGCACATTGCTGAAATAGCCGCTCACCAGGACGCGGAAGTTGTCACAGGGCGCTGCCTGTACGGTGCCTATCGAGAACAAGGCTGAACACAAGATGGAAACACGGGTACGCCAGCTCAGTCTGCAGTTCATTGAATGCTCGTGCTGTTGGGGGGGCAGCAGAGTGGTCCAGGCCGGAACCAAGGCGCCTGCGCGAACTGTTCGCGGTGCCTTCGCAAGATCCCGGTCCTTGCCTATCAGTCACTTAAAGCACGGGGGGCAATTGTTGACGTCGTGGTTGCCAGCAATTTTCTGGGCCACATTGGGATACCGGACAGTTTCCGGACACCCAGCGGCCCCCTGAACTCAGACCCTCGGATGGGGCGCGGCGTGAATCGTGGCGATCCACCGAGTCATGGGTCGAAGCCGGCTACGGTCGGGTCAAGCCCGGCAGGCAGAAGTGCAGGGATTGCTGGGCCACTGCAATCATTCGCCACGCGGATGGCTGGGTGATCGGGGAGCAATATCGCGATGATGGCGGGTGTCCGTCCTTCGGTCCGTCCATCGGTCCCGTCGACCAGTACGCGGCGACGCTCGCCCGCTGGCTTGGTGTTCCACCCGCGAACATTCTCGACATCGTGCCGAATGCGGCCAATTTCCCGACCTCTGACCTGCGCTTTTTGGTGTAGATCCGCTGCTGATCAACAGGGCTGGGGCGTGATAGCCGGGACGAGCCGGTGGTCCGGCAACGGTCGGTGCTGCTGCTCAAGCACTTTTGCATGGCGCCCATCGGCAGTTGAGCGCAGTTGGGTGCCGCTTGTGCAGAAGCCAGCGATGGCTCGGGTTGCTACGGGCTCAGGTTTTGCCAGCCGATGGCGGTGCGATCGATTCGCGCAGCACGAGTCGGGCTGGATGCATGCTCGGATGTTGTTCGGCCTCGCCGGAACGCAACTGCTCGAGCAGGATACTGGTCGCGGTCCTGGCCATGTCACGGATCGGCTGCTGGATCGTGCTGATCGAGGGCCAGACCTGGCGCGAAATCGGCGCATCGTCGAAACCAACCACGGAAAGCTGCTCGGGGATGCGCAGACCGTGGACGAGTGCCGTCTTGATCACGCCACCAGCCATCTCGTCGTTGGCGGCGAAGATCGCCGTCGGCGGTGACGCGAGTTTCAGCAACTGGCGCGCGCCTTCCTCACCGGCATGAAAGCAGTTGTCGCCGACCACTACCAGCTCGTCCTGCAGGGCGATGCCATTTGCACGCAGGGCCTTGCAATAGCCCTCGAAACGAAGACCGACCGCACGGTGATCGGGATGGCCGGTGATGAAGCCGATGCGGCGGTGGCCGAGGCCGATCAGCACTTCGGCCAGCTCGAACGAGGCGTCGAGATCATTCGTCTCGACGAACGGGTGCGCGGCCTTGTCGATGGTCGGTGCAATCCGGACCAGCGGAATGCCGGCGTCCTTGAGCAGTGTGATCGCCTCCATGTGATCGGAAATCGGCGGCGACAGCAGCACACCATCGATACGCCGGTCGAGAATCAGGTCGGAGATTTCATTGGCCAGGTCGCCATCGCGGAACTCGCCCGGATGGATGACCAGCTCGTAGCCCTGCGGCCGGCACATCTCGAGCACGCCCTCCTGGATGTCGAGCACATAGTGCGCGCCGGGTTTGCCGTAGATCAGGCCGAGCATGAAGGAGCGATTGGCGGCGAGACCGCGCGCTGACAGGCGCGGCCGGTAGTTGAGTTCGGCGATGGCCGCCTCGACTCGCTCTCGCGTCGGTTGCCTGACATTGGGTTCGCGATTGACGACGCGCGAGACGGTCTTGATCGACACGCCCGCCCTGGCCGCCACATCGTCGATGATCGCCTTCCTCATCGGTTCGGCCTCCACCCCGAAGCGCTTTGTCCGTGTCGATTGTATAGGCAAGCACCAGGGCGAGCCGGCACGGCGCGATCGGTCATGAAGCGGGTCGCACTGGTGCGCGTGCGGCGATTTCGGCGACTAGCCGCGCATGCGTCCCGGCGTCCAGGCGGTAGAACAGCATGACCGCGCACGAGGCGAGCATGCCGAACATGGGGAACAACGTGAACAGGTACTTGAGTCCCTCGACCGTTGACGGTGTCTGGTCCTGGTTCGGCACATAGCCGATCCAGACCAGATAGAGGCCGACGAAGGCGGAGGAAAGGCCGAGCGCCGATTTCTGGATCAAGGTGACCAGGCCGAACACGAACCCCTCGACACGCACGCCGGATCGCCACTCACCGTATTCGACCGTGTCCGGCACGATAGACCAGAAGTTGACCGCGATCGCGGCCGAGCCGAACGCGCTGATCCCGATCAGCACGAATACCAGGGTCGGGTCCGGTCTGCTGATCAGGTTCAGCACGACTAGCGCCGCCGTCGCAATGAGCAGACCGATGATCCACGCCGCGCGCTTGCCGGTATGGCGGCTGATCAGCGTCCAAGGCAGGATCGCCAGCATTTGCACGAGCGGGATCATGCTGGCGAGATCGCCGGTCATGGTCGGCTCGCCGCGCATGTAGTACTGCACGAAGTAAGGCAGGCTCGCGCTGCTCACCGTGCTGGCGAAGCCGAACAGGGCGATCGCCGCGGCCGCCTGCAGGAAAGGCGTGTTCTTCGCCAGCATACGCAGCAGTTCGCCGACGGGAGGATGAGCTTGCTGCTCGGCGACCGGTTCGAGGCGTTCCTCGGTCAATCCATAGCTCGCGAAGATGACCAGGGTCGCAAACGTCGACAGGATCGCCGCCGACCAGAAATAGGCCGAGTCCGGATGGCCGATGCCGAGCCATGTCACCAGTCGCGGCGTCGCGAAGCCGACCACGGCCGAGCCGCTGAAGGCGAACAGCATGCGCGCGCCGGCCAGCCAGTTGCGCTCTATCGAGTCGCGGGTCATCGACGCCATCATCGCGCCGTAGGGAATGTTGACGGCGGCGTAAATCGTGCGAAATACCAACTGGGTGACCAGCGCATACAGGATCAGCGCGGTGTCGTGGAACGGCACCGGCAGAAATACGAAACTGAAACTCACGGCCAGCGGAATAGCGCCGAACAGCATGTACGGGCGATAGCGTCCGAAGCGCGTGCGCGTCTTGTTGGCGACGATGCCGATCAGCGGATCGATCAGGCCGTCCCAGATCAGGCAGATCATGACGATGAGGCCCGCACTGCCGCTGTCGAGGCCGAGCACATCGGTGTAGTACTTGAGCAGGAAGACCTGCAGCGGCAGCCAGTAGAAATTGAAGGCGAAATCGCCGAGCCCATAGCCGAGATAGCGCCGCGCCGGCAGCCGCTGCGGGATTGCTGCGGAAGGGATTGCGTTCATGGGTTCGGGTTCACTCCGGCAGGGGGCGGCGGGGCGGCGCGACAGTGCAGCACGCCCGGCTTGTCGCGCGATACGCGTGGTCGGTTTGTGGCCAGGCACAGCTCAGGTGACGGCATGGGCGGCCGCGACCTCGGCGAACCATTGGCCCGATGCCTTGAGCCTGCGCGTCTGGCTGCGCTCGAAATCGACATGCACGATACCGAAGCGCTGCGAATAGCCTTCCGCCCATTCGAAGTTGTCGAGCAGGCTCCACTGATGGAAGGCCCGGACCGGCACGCCCACAGCCATCGCTCTGGCCATGGCCTTGAGGTGCTGGCGCAGGAAATCGATGCGTGCCTGATCGTCGATCTGGCCATCGGCACCAGGTCCGGTGTTGAAGGCTGCGCCGCATTCGCTGATCTCGATCGGCAGGTCGCCCGTATGCTCGCGCATGCGCACGAGGATGTCGTGAAAGCCGTTCGCGTCGATGTCCCAGCCAATGTCGGTCTGCGGCAGCCGTCCGCGTCCCTTCGCCCACTCGCCGACGCAGTCCAGGCCTGGAATGTCGCTGCCGCCGGGGGCGTGACGCACGAGCCATGGCGAATAGTAGTTGAGGCCGACGAAATCGAAGGCGGCGCGCACGGTGATTTCGTCGCCCGGCAGGATACCGAGCAGCGCGTCGATCTCGTCGACCGGAAGCACGCCGCTGGGATACGCGCCGTGCAGGGCCGGATACAGGAACCAAAGATTGAGAAAGCGGTGCCAGCGTTCGGCGGCGGCGGCATCAGCGGCGGTGTCCGACTGCGGATACATCGGCGCGACATCGAACGCACTGCCGATTTCGCAATCCGCGCGCTGCGCCTTGAGTGCGCGGAAGCCGAGTCCCTGGGCGAGGTTGGCGACGTGCGTCGTGCGCAGGAAACCGCGCGCATCGCGTCGCCCCGGTGCATGTACGCCAAGCCAGTAACCGGCCGAAGTGAAGGTCTTCGGTTCATTCAGAAGGATCCAGTGGCGTACTCGATCACCGAGTGCAGCCGCCATCAGATCGGCATAGTCGCCGAAGCGCGCAGCGGTATCGCGCTGGGTCCAGCCTCCGGCGTCCTCGAGTTCCTGCGGCAGATCCCAGTGATACAGCGTCACCAGCGGGCGCAGGCCCGCCTCCAGTACGCAGTCGGTCAGCCGCCGGTAGTAGTCCAGGCCTTTTGCGTTGGCGCCGCCGCGGCCGCCGGGCTGCACGCGTGGCCACGCGATCGAATAGCGATAGCTGTCCAGACCCATAGCCTTGATCAGCGCCACGTCCTCGCCGAACCGGTGGTAGCTGTCGCAGGCAAGGTCGCCGTTGTCACCGCCACGAATCTTGCCTTGGGTGTGCGCGAAGCGGTCCCAGATCGACTCCCCCTTGCCATCGATGTTCCAGGCACCTTCGATCTGGTAGGCGGCGGTCGCCGCACCCCAGAGAAAATCTGCGGGAAAGCGCTCAGGTTGCAGTTGATTTTCGTCTTTCGGCATCGTCTCGCTCGTGGTTTGTCGGGTTTTCGCGCCCGCCGTCGTGGCGGGGCGAGGAAAGCCGCGCCGGCCGGATGCACCGCCGTCGATACCGGACCGGAATCCGTCGACGCGAGAGGAGGCGCGTCAACGGATTCCGGCCCTCGCCGGGGAGCCGGTTTGCCCTGAGCATCGGACGAACAGCGCGGCCGGGTATCAGAACCAGAAGCCGAAATTCAGGCCGACGGTTCGTGGCGGCAGGTATTGCGAGAGGTATTCGAAGCCGCTGCCGACGGCTGTCCTGCCCGCACTCGTACGCACGCGCTTGTCCTCAAGGTTGTCGACGTAGAGGTCGACGTACCAGGTGGCGTCCGGATTGAGGTAGCGCATGCTCAGGTCAGTACGGTGGTAGCTGGCCTGTTTGTCGCCCTCGCCGAGGTTGAACGCGCTGAGCCAGCTTTCAGTCTCGTAGTGGGTACTGACACGCGGGGTCAGCCGCGCACCGCTGGACAAGCGGAAATCGTGCTCATAGACCAGGGTAAACGCGGCATCCGGGGCATGCGCGAGTTCGTTGCCCGAGACGTCGAGACAGTTGCCGATACCCGATGCGGCCGGGCAGGGCGGCAGCCCCTGATAGTCGTTGGAGCCGGCGTAAAGCAGGGTGCCGAGCTTCTTGTGCGGAATCGCCGAGAACACGAATTGCAGGCGGTCGACGTCGGTCAGGCGCGCATTCAGTTCAGATTCGAAGCCCCAGACCTTGGTACTGCCCTTCACGTTGGAGAAGCCGAGTCCGCGGCTGCCATCGACGAACGTGATCGGTGCGGCAAGCTGAAAATCCTTGAAATCCTCGTAGTAGATGGCGTTGTTCCAGACCACCCGTCCATCGAAGAAGGACGACTTGGTGCCGATCTCGAAATTGGTCAGCTCTTCGTGCCCGTAGGGCACGCCGCCGTCCTGCAGACCACCGGATTTGTAGCCGGTCGAAACGCTGGCGTAGAGCAGGAAGCCTGGAGCCACGTCGTAGTCTGCGCGCGCAAGCCAGGTCAACTGACCGTGGTCGTACTGGCCGTCGTTGATGCCACCGACCCCGAATCCGAAACCGTTCGCATTGCTCGGAATGGTGCCCGGCGCGATCGGCACCTGCGGCACGTTGGGATTGCCGTAGCCTTGCCAGCCCCAGCCGCGACCGCCGATGTTCTCCTTCGCATCATCGGTGTAGCGCAGGCCGCCAGTCAGGCGGAACGCGTCCGACACGTTCCAGGTCGCCTGGCCGAAAATGGCTTTGGAATCGACGGTCTGCTTGGGCTGGATGAACGAACCTTGCCAGGCGACCGTGCCCTGCTGGGTACCATTGAAGATCGGGATGTCGAAACGGATCTTGTTCTTCTCGGCGGCGTAGTAGAGCCCGAGTATCCAGTCGACGGTGTTCTCGCCGTCGGACTTCAAGTTCAGTTCGTGGCTGTGATTTCTATAGACCGAATAGTTGGTGCGGTCTTGCTGGTAGGTCGCGCCCGTCGTGAAACTGGTCGGCACCTGCACGCCGCCGTCCTGATCGAAATCCGCCGACCCTTCGAAGCGGCTGACGCCGGCAATGTAGGACAACGACAGGTAGTCGCTGAGCTCCCAATCCATGCGGCTGCGCACGGTCTGCGCCTCGCGGTCGAGGGACGGGGCCGTGTCAATCAGCGCGGACCAGAAATCCTGACCCGCGCGCGGCCTCTGCATCAGGTTCATGTTCGGCGTGCCGGTATCGCGGAAGTATTCGTAGGAAACGTTCCAGCTGAATTCGCTGCTCGGCTGGAACAGGCTGCTGATCCGCACAGCGCTCTGGTTCTGCGCGTTGTACTTGTCACCGCCGCTGACGAACAGGTTCGGATTGATCGGCTGGAACGCAGCCGGATCGCCGCCCGATGCCAGGTAGGCTGCGCGCTGCGACTCGAGCGACGGCAGCAGTGCCCCGGGATTCTGGTAGTCGACGTAGCCCTCATGCTGCTCGTGGGCGAAGGCGACGCGCATCGCCCAGCTGTCGCTGATCGGCAGGTTAAAGGCGCCGCGTCCGCCGAGGCGTGCGTAGCTGCCGAGCCCGAACTGCAGAGTGCCCGAGCTGTCGCCGATCTCGGGCTTGGCTGTCTGCATGTTGACCGCGCCAACTGTCGAATTGCGACCCCATAGCGTGCCTTGTGGTCCGCGCAGTACCTCGACCGATTCGAGATCGAGCAACAACGAGGCAGCGCCCTCCGCCCGCGGCGTGTAGATGCCGTCGACAAACAGGGCGACCTCCGGATCGGCGTATTCGGTCTTGGCGCTGTCGTTGCCAATGCCGCGCAGGGTCAGCGTGATCACGCCGTGGTCGCCCTGGGTGGTCGCGGCAAAGCCGGGTACCAGGCTGGTGATGTCCTGCACGGTGATCACGCGTTCCTTGTCCAGTGTCAGCCCGCTGATCGCCGTGATCGCGATCGGGGTCTTCTGCAGCGGCGTACTGCGCTTGGTCGCCGTTACCGTGACCACGTCGAGAGCGGTGGTCTCGGCATCGCCGCCGGCGTCCGGCGTCGACTTCGAATTCGTGCCGGCATCGCCTTGTGCCGCCGCCACGGCCGAACTGGCCGCAAGCACTGCGGCGATGGAACGGTGAAGCAGGGTCTTGCGAACGAACATGGATGTCTCCCTCGCGATGATGACGCCCTCTGAGCCAGTCCCCGAGCGCCTGTGAATACCCGCCGGCGGCACAGGGTGCATACCGATGGCAGCGCTGTCAATTGAAATTTGATAGCGCTGTCATTTGGTGAAAATGACTGCTGCAATGCAAAATGACAGCGCAGTCATTCGCGCGTACGTTGCGCGGCTCGGTGTCAATCGGCGCGTCGTCAGCGCACGAATCAGGAGCTGCAATCATGCTGCGGAGCGTATTGATCGCGGGCGGCGGAACGGCAGGCTGGCTGTGCGCCTGCTATCTGGCCAAGACCCTCAATATCCGGGCACCGGGTGCAGTCCGCATCCAGCTCGTGGAGTCGCCTGATATCGGCATCCTCGGAGTTGGCGAAGGCACGTTCCCGTCGATTCGCGGCGCGCTCTCGCAAATCGGCATCAGCGAAGCGCGCTTCATCCGGGAAACCCAGGCCACCTTCAAGCAAGGTATCCGCTTCGTCGACTGGGTCCGTCCGGCTGGTTCGCCCGGCCGCAATCACTACTTCCATCCATTCAATCTGCCCAGTTCGCGTGTCGACGGACTCGATCTGGTCCCGTACTGGCTGCTCGGCGAAGCCGGTGAAGGTGTCGCGTTCGCCGATGCGGTAACCCTGCAGAAAGCTGTCGCCGATGCCGGCTGTGCGCCGAAGCGTCGCCAGGACCCCGACTACGAGGGGCCGATGAATTACGCCTACCACTTCGATGCCATGAAGGTCGCCGCTCTGCTCGCCGCGGAAGGTCGCGCACTCGGCGTCGATCATCAGCTCGCCACCATCTGCGATGTGACGCTCAACGCCAACGGTGGTGTCGCCGGCGTGGTCACACGCGAACTCGGCACGCTGCAGGCCGACCTCTATGTCGATTGCACCGGCCTGCGTGCAGCCCTTATTGGCAAGGCGCTGGGGCAACCGCTCCTGCCGGTGAGCGATGTCCTCTTCGCCGATCGTGCCGTTGCTATCCAGGTGCCCAATGCGGGTCCGGACACGCCAATCGCTTCGCATACGATCTCCACCGCTCACGAAGCCGGCTGGACCTGGGATATCGGCCTGCAGCAGCGCCGTGGGGTCGGCTACGTCTACTCGAGCCGGCATACCAGCGACGATCGAGCCGAAGCAGTTCTGCGCGAATACATCGGAGCGGCAGCGCAGGGATTGAGTGCGCGCCGCCTGCCGTTCGAAACCGGCTATCGGCCGGTGCAGTGGAAACACAATTGCGTGGCGATCGGTCTCTCGGCCGGCTTCCTCGAGCCCCTCGAAGCGACCGGCATCGGCCTGGTCGAGATGGGCACCTATCTGCTCGCCCACCTGCTGCCGATGGATGCCTGCTTCGATCGCGCCGCTGCGCATTTCAGTCGCATGATGAGCGAGCGCTACACGCGTATCGTCGATTTTCTCAAGCTTCACTACTGCCTGACCCAGCGTCGTGACAGCGCGTTCTGGATCGACAATGCCGATACGGCCAGCATTCCGTCATCACTGCGCGACCGCCTTGCCGAATGGCGCCAGCGCCCACCACACCGTCTCGACTTCGTAACGGACCTGGAAATGTTCATGCCGGCAAGCTGGCAGTTCATTCTTTACGGCATGGAATTCCAGACCGACCTGCGCGATCAGCGCGGGCGCTATCCGCGCGCGGAGGAAGCGCGACGCGAATTCACCATGCTGCGCGCTGTCAGCCAGCACGCCATCCGGGACCTGCCTGCACACCGCGACCTCGTCGAGCACCTCTGCGCGCCCCGCCCCGAGCGCTGGAACGCGGCTATGCGCGGGTGAGGAACCGCGCCATGGATCACCACAGTATGGTCGCCGGCGCCCCGAGCGGCGGAGCACCCTAGGCCACCGACCAGCACGCGGCCACGCTCGCCCGCTGCCGGCGTAGGGAGAAGGGATGGGTGTTCCGCCGGCGCTTTGAAGAACGCAGCACTGGTCTGCTGGTGCCAGATCTCGTTGCCTATTCCTTCACGGCGGACTGACCGGAAAGGGCGTTCGGCTCGCTGTCTTTAGTATCTTCGCCGCTGGTTCCGGCGGTGCCTTCCCATGAGTTCCAGCGAACACGATCACCGACCCACAGCGACTCAGCCCGAGGCGGTGCCGGGCAGGGTCAGCTTCGAGCGCCTGCGCGAGCGTACCGACGAGCTTGAGCTGCTGATCTCCGGTCTCACCCTGCTCGCCCTGCTGACACTGCCGGGCTGGCTGCAGGAGCGCTTCGGCAATGCTTATGCCGTACTCCCGTTCGGACTGCTGGCCGCTGCTTCGATGACGGTGCCGATGGCCATCGCCATCTGCTACACGCTGGCCGCGGGATTCGTGCTGCACCTGGGTGTGCGTGCCTATTGGGTCGGCCTGATCGGGCTCAAGGCGGTATTCCCTGCGGGTGTCAACTGGAGCCGCTCGGTGACCCTGGGGCCAATCCGCCGCGAGCAACTGCAGCAGACCCTGCCGCGGATCGACAGCAGCATCGACCGCGCCGACCGGCTGGCCTCGCTGCTGTTCTCGCTGAACCTGCTCGCCGGAGTTGCACTGTCCTGGATCGGTCTGCTGGCCGTGCTGGTGTTCATCGTCGCTGGCCTGCTCGGCGCGGAGGTCGGTGCCGCCAACCGCTATGTCAACGTCGCCATCCAGGGGTTCTTCAACCTGATGCTGCTGGCCGCGCTGTCGCGCTGGGTGCTTGATGCCCTGCTGGCGGGCCGCTTTCCCACGCTGCGCCGGTCGGCGGCTTTCCGCGGGCTGGTCTGGCTGGTGACGGCCGTGACCCGCGTGTACTTCCCTGACCGTCTGCTTGCCCTGCTGCGGCTGACCCTGCAGAGCAATACCCGTCCGCGCCTGTTTGCCTTCGCCTTTCTTTTCGTGATGCTGCTCGCGCCGCTGGTGGGGGCCATCTACTTTCAGCGCAGCGCGGACTTTGATCCTCTTCGTACCCTCGAATACATCGGTGATGCCGAAGTTCGCGGCGGCGCCCGCAGCGCGCACTACGAGACCCAGCGGACCACTCTCAACCGCAGACGGGGCGAGCCTATGATCCCCGCGCCGGTGATCGAAACCGGCTGGCTGCCGCTTTTCCTGCCTTATCAGGCGCTGCGTGACGATGTGCTGCTGCGCTTGCGCTGTCCGGAGCTGGTCGCGGCAAGAAAGTCTGGTGGGCTGCCCGTGCCGGGCCGTGAGCGTTCGAAAGGAATCGCCGAGTGCCTTGGCCGGCTCTGGCAAGTACAGCTCAACGGCCGCGTACTCGCGCTCGACCGGTTCTTCGTCAGTGAACGCAGCGATCTCGGATTTCGTGGTCTGTCGGGCTACATCGACCTGCGGAGCGAAGTGCCGGGTCTGCAGTGGCTGCGGGTCATCTGGCGGCCCGGGCCGGAACAGGAGACCCTCGTCAGTGATCTGGTCGGACCGGGAAGCCTTCACTACAACATCCCGTTCCTGTGGAGTCCGGAAGCGGCGTACCAGGGCCCACCCCCTTCGGCTGCCCAGCCGGTACCTGCTGGGCAGCCCTGAGCGGCAAGGGTTGCCTGCGAATTCCGCGGCGGCGCCCATTGAGCATCCAGCGTCCCCAGGGCACGACGCTGGCCGAGTTCGAGCCCGTCGAGTTCATCGGCAAGCGACTATTCGAGACATTGCCCGAACCTGGCGTTTGTACTTCGTATACTCCTGAAAATTGCAGTTGATGCTGCAGAGGTGGCGTTGGCGCTGAGGCAGCAGCCCGGGATGGATGTCGCGCGCAGCTCCTGCCAGGCCGGGCCATCGGGCATCGGATAACCACGCCTCCTGTCTTTGGGTATGCTCGGCGCAACGCCCAAAGCGTAGCGCCCTTATGAACCCTCGACGCTTCCGTATTGCCCTGTCCTTTGCCGGCGAAAAAAGGGACTTTGTCGAGCAAGTCGCCGATCTGCTTGCGCAGCGATTCGGGCGAGACCAGATCCTCTACGACAAGTACCACGAGGCCGAATTCGCGCGCGGCGATCTGGGCATCTATCTGCCCAGGCTCTATGGCGAAGAATCTGACCTGATCGTACCTGTGCTGTGCCCGAACTATGACCCTAAGCGCTGGACCGGTTGGGAGTGGCTGTACATTTACAGCTTGATGACGAAGACGGACATGAAGCGCGTGATGCCCAGTCGCTTCGGCTTTGCACACGCCGATGGCCTGAGCCCCGCCGCGGGCTTTATCGAACTGGATCACAAGACCCCGGCGCAGTTTGTCGCGCTGATCCTGCAGCGACTGGCGCTGAACGAAGGGAAGCCTTCCGATTTCTACTGGCAGGCCGCGAGCGAGCCGCAGCAGTCGGTTATCGCTGACGCGCCGGCACCGGAATCGTCGCTTCACCGAAAGGACAGCGCCATGTCAACGATTCAACGCACCATCGTCAGATTCGATCTCGTCCAATCCACCAGCCTCGCAGGGCTGATCGGTGAAGCCGTGGATGAGGAAGCACGCACCCGGTTGAAGTCAAAAGTGCTCGACTTCGTCGGACCGGCGCTCGAACATGCGGGATTCAATCCGGTTCCTGCGGACGCGATGTTCTCGCTGGATCATCCCTGGTACAAATGGGAAGGAGATGGCGCGTTCCTGCAGTTCGAAGTAGCGGATGCGGCCTGCAAGTTTGCACTTGAGTTTCAGGCGCTTGCTGAGCAGCGTGCCAGCGCACAAGTGCACGGGCCAATTCGTTTTCGCATTGGCATCGCAACGGGCCCGGTGACCGCAAGCGAGTTGATGAAGCGACTGGAGCTGGAAGGCGACGCGCTGGCCTACGCCGCGCGAGTGGAGCCGAAGTGCACGGTAGGCGCCGTTCTGATCCATGAGTCGACTGTTCAAGCCCTGAGTAATGACTGGCAGTGGCATGTCGGGCAGCCGATTGAGATTCAGGGCAAATTGCATGAGCCGCTTTTCCGAGCCTATGAGCTGGTGGGCCGGCTCAATGGCAACGGCGGGTTGCCGCGAAGCGAGACTGAAATCCGCGATCGCATCGCTGAAAGATTGGGGCGCGTGCAGAGAAGCTCGGACTGGTTCAAGCAGCTTGCGGTGGAGCTGGAATCTCTCCGGGCTGGTGCACCGAGCCTGCCGCGCCCGATCGAAGTCTCTGCGCTGGCCGGTTGGGTAAAGCTGGCAGCGCTATCCGAATTGCGGGCGTATTTCCATGCGTTGGATAAGACCGCGGCACCTTCCGATGAAGCGGATCGCCAACTCGCGCTGGAGCTCCTGGTACTTGCGGCCGTTCGCCACATCGACTTTACGCAAGTGCCGCACCCAGTTGACGTAGGTACCGGCCAGAATGCGCGTGCGAGTTTTCTGAACATTCCCGTGTTGAGCCACGTGCTTGCCGGTGTTTGCGCGGCGGCGCGTATGGGACTACAGATTCACGTCGGCTCGCATGCAGCCGTCGCGGGCACCGTTGTGGTGTCCATTCCGCGCCGTCGTGCCGAATTCGACACCCTACTTCTGGGGGAGCTCTATCTGGCCTTGCTCCAAACGAAGTTCGATCCGACGGTTATTGGATCAGTGACAGATAGCTCCAGGGACCGAGATGACCGCGTAGAGAGAGCTTGGCGTCCGGTGAAAACGCATCTGGAGGGATTGCGCTTTAAAGGGCGTTTCGTGGCGCTGTGTCTCAGGTTCCAGGATATGGATACTGATGAGCAACGTGATCTTGTCCTAAAGGAAGTCGCGCGGGCGTGCGACAGCCTCGTAATCGGGCTTCGGGACCGGGATCAAGGATTGGTCAACGGGCTTCCACCCGGCCATCTCGCGTCCTGGATAGAGGATCTCTTGCGCCGCATAGCCCCGGATCGCTAAAGGAGCCAAGCCGTGTCGCGTTATCCACAACCGTACCAAAAGCTCATCGATGCCACGCAGACGCCAACGCGCTTTGACGAGAACTCGCGTTTTCCGGGTGCCGGGCACCGTTGGAGTGATGCCGAGCGCGATGCCGTCGTGCTGGCCTGGGCAAGCAGACGGCCGCTGCTGGTGCGCGGCGAGCCGGGCTGTGGCAAGAGTCAGCTCGCCCACGCGCTGGCGCAGGTGCTGGGTGTCGATATCTTCCCGGAAGTTATCCATCCGCGGTTCGAGGCCAACGATCTGCTGTATCGCGTCGACAACATCGAGCGTCTGGCCTGTGCGCAACTGCTTGCGGTGCGCCGCTCCGGCGATGTCGACGTCAGCAAGGAAATGGACCTGGCTCGCTTCGTCAGGCCGGGTGCGCTGTGGAGGGCCATGCAGCAGACGATAGACGCAGTGCACCAGCGCTGGCCCCGGGCGGTGGTGCTGATCGACGAGATCGACAAGGCAGACGCCGATGTGCCGAACGCGCTGCTCGAGGTGCTGGGAAACCGCAGCTTCACACCACCGGGCTTTGGGACCGTCGAGTGCAGCCAGAACTCGCCGTTGATCATCATCACGACGAACGAAGATCGCGAGCTGCCACCGGCCTTCCTGCGCCGCTGTCAGGTGCTGAATCTGGACCCGCCGCACGGGGAGGGTGAAGCCGCGTTCTGCGCATGGATGGAGCATCGGGCGCTGGCGCATCCGCGCATCGCCGCTCTGGATCAGGACGACTTGCGGCACCGCGCGGCGAGGCAGGCACGGGCCGACCGGGAGACGGAGCGGGATCCGGAACCCTTGCTGCGCCGCGCGGCGCGGCAGGTATGGGCGGACCGCGAGACGGCGCGGGAAAAGGACCTGGGCCTGGTGGGACTCGCCGAGTACCTGGACCTGCTGCATGCGCTGGCCGAACTCGCCCAGGACGATGCGCAGCAGGCCGGCACCATGCTGGATGATCTGTCGCGCTACGCGCTGGTCAAACACCGGGAGCTGTCGCAGCAACGGCCTGCGGTGGGCACTCCCTAGCCTATGACCGCGCCACGGACCCGGCTTCCGGTGGGCCGCGTCGGACGCGCGGATTTGCTGCTCGCGCTGCAGGAGTTGTCGTGGACTGGCCCGGTGCTGCTGACCTCGCACGAGGCGAGCTTCGTGCGCCAGCAGGTTGTTCAGCTCGCCGCCACGGTGGAATCGGGCGTCACCGTCGAGGCAGATCCGGAGACGCCCGCCCCCGAGCTGCCGCGCGAACCACAGGTCACGCAGGATCGCCTCCGGTTCGAGTCGCAGTGGATAGTGACCGAAGATCGCTCGCTGGCCCAGCTCGCACCGCTCGAACGCGAGGCGCCCCTTCTGACGCCGCTTGACAGCGCACAGATCAAGGCCGAACGCGATCGGGTTGGGAGCAGCGTGGTGCGTGGCCATTGGCCGTGGTTCCGGCGCCGCCTGCGCCAGGCGCTCAATCCGCTGAACCATCACCACCGGCAGCCCATCGACTTCGAGCGTCTGGGCCAGCAGCTGGCAACCGGCACGGTTCCCGAGGTGTGGCCACGCCGGCGTCTGGAACGCTGGCCGGGCGGGCTGACGCTGCTGATTGACGAACGCCCGTTGCTGGGTGTCCTGCAGGGTGAGTTCGATCTCCTGGCCAGCAAGCTGCGCCGCAGCATCGGCAGCCGCAGTGTCCGGGTTCTGCGGCGGAACTTCGGCAGTGCTGTGTTGCCGCGTACGCCGGGTCCAGGCCCGCTGCTGGTGGTCACCGACTGGACCGGGTTGCCGCCACACACGCTGCACTGGTTCAAGGAACAGCGGCGCAACCAGCGCGCGCCTCTGGTGCTGTGCCCCGAGCCGGGTGCCGGCGTCGGTGTCGAGCAGATCGCACTGGTCAGCCGGGGGCAGCAGGATCGAGGCTCGCTGGCGCCGCTGCGGGCTTTGATCGACGCCTTCGGCTACGTCGATGATCGGCTGCTGAAGGCGCTGGTCGAAGAGCAATGTCCAGGCCGGTCGAGCTGGCGCCATCTGCTCTCGCTGCTGCGGGACCCGATGATCGAACGTTTTCCTGGTGACCTCGGTTTCGGCATCACCGAATGCCGCAGCGAACTGGGCAGCGCATGCACGGAGGTGGCCAGGCTCCCTGCCGCGCGTATCGCGCGGGCCATGCAACGGATGCAGCTGCTGCATGGCCTGGAAGGTGCCACCAGCTATTACGGCGGCATGCTGCGTTTCGCCTCGCGACTCCAGAGCGTATCGCCCGCGCTGAGCCGGCAGCTGGATCTGGCGGACCACTACTTTCTGCAGCAGGTAGGGCCCAGGCTTGCGCACACACCCGATCCGGCATTGGCGCTGCGGGTCGTCCGCGCGCTGCGCAGCCAGGGTCCGTTGCGCGAGAAGGCGCGTTATGCGCAGCTGCTGGGGCAGGCGGTAGCCGTGAGCGAGCAAGAGTGGGACGCCGCGCCGCCCCAGTCCGTCCCGCGCCGCGCGTATGTGCTGAGAGCGGTTGGCAGCCAGCTCCGTGTATCACCCGAAGTGGGTGGGCCGTTGCGCGCCGCCGTACTCGCGCAAGGCCTGCAGTTGCCGGAGCAAGGCGCCAGCATGACGGCGGTGCTGGGTCACGAACGCCGGGTGGTATACCTGAAGGACTGTGGCAGCGGCGGGATCGATGGCGGCGAGCACACGCGTCTCGGCGTGGTCGCGGGCGACAGGCTGGTTGAACTCGTCCGTGTGCAGCGCCCCAGCTGGGCGCTTGGCTGGGGCCGTGATCGGCAGGGGGCTTATGTGCTGGTGCCGTCCCCGTTCGGCAAGCCGCAGCGCTTTCGCATCCCCGAGGGCGAGGGCGAACACCCGGTTGCGCCCTGGATTCCGGCCGGCGCCAGCGAAGTGCTGCAACCGTTGCCGCCAACCGCCGGAGCCAAGCTCGCGATCGGCATCGATCACTTTGGTGTATTTGTAACGGTCGAGATCAATGGTTCGACGCAGCGCCTGCGCTGGATCGAGCCGGGTAGTTTTTTGATGGGGTCGCCCGGTGACGACGACTGGGCCTTCCGCGACGAAAAGCCGCAGCATCAGGTGACCCTCTCCCGCGGCTACTGGCTGGCCGACACTGCCTGCACCCAGGCTTTCTGGCTCGCGGTAGTCGAAGACAAGTACCCGCGCGAATCCAGCGACGATCTGCAATGCCCGGTTGAACAGGTGAGTTTCACGGAGGTGCAGCAGCGATTCTTCAGCAAGCTGCGGGCTTTGTTGACACCCCGTTCCACGTTGCGCGGGCCTCTGTTGGACTGGCGCGAAGACAGCGACGGTGCGGAAGGCTTGCGGCCGGAGCTGCCCAGTGAAGCCGAGTGGGAGTATGCCTGCCGGGCGGGTACGTCAACCCGGTACAACGTCGGTGATGCGCTGTCTCCAGCACAGGCGAACTTCGGGAACCGGCTAAGGCGCACGTTGCCGGTGGCCGACCTGCCGCCGAACCGCTGGGGCTTGTACGCGATGCATGGCAATGTCAGGGAGTGGTGCAGGGATGGATTGCGTGCTTACACCCGTGTTGCGTTGGTGGACCCGGAGGGGCCACAGGGTTTGAATCGTGCCGTGCGCGGCGGCTCGTGGTTCTACGGCGCGCGGGGCGCGCGTTCGGCGTGCCGCCTTGCGTACCTCGGGTCGTATCGCTTCGACGATCTGGGCTTTCGCTGGTGCCTGAGGCCGTCCAGCTAAGCGGAGCTTAAGGCCAGGCAGCCCGGAGGGCTGCTGCAGGGGCAGCCGGGCGGAGCCCGGCGGTGAGGGCCGCGGAGCGGCCCGATTACTGTCGGAGTATCGGTGGGCCAGCACGACGTTGTGATATCGGCACTGTCGCCCGAAGTGGGTGCGCAGGCCTGGTATCACCGCTTCAAGGGTGGCGACGTCCTGTGTCCCGTTGGCGCGACGGGCATACAGGCCGTCGACACGCTGCTGATATGCGCTTTTTTTGGTGCGGGAGTGTCTATGATCGCCAGCTGTGAGGATGATCGAAACCCGCAAGCGCCGTGCCGTGCGCGGCGGCTCGTGGATCAACGACGCGCAGAACGCGCGCTCGGCGTACCGCAACGCGAACCACGGGTCGAATCGCAACGGCAATCTGGGCTTTCGCTGGTGCCTGAGCTCATCCGCTGCCGGGTGGATTCCCATGCAGTGCACGACCCGATCGTCCCTCACGAGCAGCCTGACTGTTCTGCAGGCAGGTTGCCGAACCGCAAGGCCCTGGGCGCGTTGGTAGCATCGGTGGATGCCGAGCGAAGGCCCGCCCAGTGGCCAACTTCGGTGTTGCCGCGGTGAACCGCTACCCGGATGTGTTTCCCCCGGCCTGGGCCAGTGCCTATGGCGATGATGCCTATGGCCTGTGGGCGGAATTGACCTGCAACGACGCCACCCAGCGCTTGCGCTGGATAGCGCCGGGGACGTTCCTGATGGGGTCGGAGGGTGCCTTGGCTGACGAGGATGAGAAACCGCAACATCCGGTCACGCTGAGCCAAGGCTATTGGCTAGCCGATACAGCCTGCACGCAGGCTTTCTGGCTGGCCGTTGTTGCCGGAGACAATCCCAGTCATTTCCCGCAGGACCTGAATTGCCCGGTGGAGCGGGTCAGCCTGTGGGATATCGAGACGCGCTTCTTGCCTGTCCTGCAGGCGGCCCTCGGCGAGGTCGCTCAGGTGCAGCTGCCCAGTGAAGCGCAATGGGAATACGCCTGCCGCGCAGGCACCCGCACCGCGTTTGCGTATGGCGATACGGTGACACTGGAGCAGGTCAATTACGGGGACGGTTCGTTCGCGAACCAACAGAAGAAGGAAAAGCAGCCCTTTCGCCGGCGCACCGTGCCGGTCGCCAGCCTGCCGCCCAACCCCTGGGGCTTGTACGAAATGCATGGCAATGTCTGGGAGTGGTGCAGGGATGGACGGCGCGATTACGCCGCGGCTGCGGTAGTGGACCCGGAGGGGCCACCGGGTGAAATCCATGCCGTGCGCGGCGGCTCGTGGCTCTACGACGCGCGGGACGCGCGCTCGGCGTTTCGCGGCGCGCTCCGCGGGTCGCTTCGCTTCGGCTATCTGGGCTTTCGCTGGTGCCTGAGGTCGTCCAGATAGGGCGAGCAAGCGGAGCTTGCCCGGCAGGGCAGCCCGGAGGGCTGCCAGCGCGCGGGCGGAGCCCGCGCGACGCGACATGGGCCATTGGGGCGGGTGTCCCAGGCAGCGTGGAATGTTTCTGAATTCTGCGCGGCCACGGGTTTTCCTGACGTTTTTTGCCAGGGGCGCAACGATTCGAGCCGGCAACTACTCGAGCCCGTCCGCAAACACGCGTTCGCTGCGGCTGCGCGCGAGTAGCTCGAGGTAAACCTCGATGTTTGTATATCCCGGCTGGCCGAGCAGCGGCAGGGATAGTTGCAGACCATTGTTGTCGGCCGCGCCCGTGCCTAGGCCGTGGCTCGTATGTAGTTGCTCGAACGCATCGGGCAGGCCGTCTGCATCGAGGTCCGACGGCGGTGCGGGAGGTGTGTCGGGTGCGAAGTCGAGTGAGAGTGCGTCGTTCGCTGCTGGCAGTTCGTGCGGTATCGCAGGAATTGCGCCGGTTGCGACGGATGCGGCATAGCGCCGGTCCATCGTGTCGTGTGGCTGCGCGCCGACCTCAAGCGGCAGGTCGCGCGGCAGGCGGTCGCTGCTGCGGTAACTCACGGCAGGAAACACGTGCCGCTCACTGCGCCGCAGCGCGGTACCGGAACTCGTGTTGCCGCCGGGTTCCGGCGGGAAGTCGTTGCAGCAATAAAACAGTGCGTAGTCGGTCAGCGGCGCGAACCGGTCAATATGGTTGTCATGCACATACAGCATGTTCTGGCTTGGAGGCTCGCCGGTACCTGTGCCGAGCAACGTGAATGCGGCGAGTCCGTAACTGAAACCGGCCCGAGTCAGGAAACGATTGCCGACGAGATTGAGCTGCACGCGAAACGGGCCATTGGTGCTGCTGGCGTCGACCCAGGGGCCGTAGTCGATGAAATAGCCTGGGTCGAAATAGAGGTTGTTGCTGACTTCGATTCGCAGCGGAATGTTCTGACAGGCCGTGATGTCGCGCGGCGGAATGTCGTCCTGCGCGCTGGATTCGCAGCTAATTTCGGGCAGGCGGCCTTTGATGCGGTACCAGAGATTGCGTACGAGGCTGATGCCGTCGAGAGGAAACAGCGTGTTGGAATAGTTCAGAAGTGCGCCGCCATAGGTGGCGTGATCGCCGACAGTTTCGGCGACTATGGAGTTCTGCAATGTGACATGCGACGCCCAGCTCAGCTGCACGGCTTCGTCGCTCGCGTTCGAAAGCGATACGTGATCCAGCATTGCCCGGCGTATGCCGTCCAGGCGCAAGGCATCGTCGGCACCAGGGCAGTCTCCCGGCGGGTTCAGCTGGCAGGCCGGGCGAGAGCGCAGATGGCGCACGATCAGGTTGTCGCAGTTGACGCCGCCATAGTGAGTGCCGCAGACGAGTCCGCGCACGGTAATCCCGCCGGGAGAACTCTGGCCCGCGATCGTCACGTCGCCGGCGCGTACGGTCGCTATGGCATCGATGACGCCGCTGACTTTGAACAGCACCGTACGCGGACCGCTCTGGCGCAATGCCCAGTTCAGGGAGCCGCTGTTCCCGCCGCCGATCATGCCGGCCGGATCGGCGGCCAGCGTCGTCACATAGAGCACCCGGCCGCCTCGCCCGCCGCTGGCGACAGCGCCGAAGCCCTCTGCACCCGGAAAACTCGGCAGTGATTGCGCGGATGCCTGTAGCGCAGCGCCGATCAGCAAAGCGGGAATGAAACCAAGAAGGTTGGCCATGACCTTGTCCTGAAAGACGTGCCTGTTCCAGTTCAAATGTGTTCCAGTTCGAGCGTGTTCCAGTTCAAGCGCAAAAGAGCCGCGGGGCAGGACTGCGTGTGGTATCAGTCGGGGCAAGCGCCGGGGGCGCCGGACACGACCGGCTGGCAGCGCGCTTGGGCCATGGCCGCATTGTCATGCTCCATTGGTGGCAGACGCCTGGGAAAATGCCGGGGTCAGTCCTCGGATTTTTCGGAGTTGTGGGTGGCCGCAGGTGAGGTGCTGTCGTGTTCCGGCCGCCGCGACGCTGCAGGTGGCGCACGCCCGCCAGGCGCTGGCCGCCGTCACTACCCGCTGCGCCGTGTGCGCTTGCGAGGTGCCGCCGAGGCAGCAGGAGCGGCGGTTGCGCTGAAATGCGTCCGTGCCGTGTGCTCGAGCATCTGGTTCAGGCAGCCAGGCCGCTGCATCCGCGCTATCCACCAGG